>CALCJD010000120.1 GCA_937960895.1 uncultured Spartobacteria bacterium
CGGGAACCTGTCTGCTGGCCGCGGGCGGGCTGATGGTTCTGGCCCTGCGGCGCCGCCGCTAAAGAAGGGACAACCTTCGGCTTGTCCCAAAGTGAGGGTCCGGCCGGGGGCCGACCCTCCGGTGGGTTGGAGTTCAGCGTGGTTCTTTTTTGGACGACAAATGAAGTCCGCTTCCTTGCGTCGGTACGTTTTCGCCTTTCGCTTTCCGCCTTCCGCGTTCCCAGAAGGCCTTTTCCGTCTTTTGGGTGGGATCGATCTGCCGGTGGTGCTGCCGGTATTCCTTGGGGCGGAATCCGGTGTGCTCCTTGAACCATTTCATGAAATGGGAGTCGGAGCGGAAGCCGAGGTTGTAGGCGACCTCCTTGACCGGCATGCGGGTGGTTTCCAGACAGGTGCGGGCAAAGTTCAACCTCCGTCGATCCCACATCTTCCGCACGGTCAGTCCATATTCCGCCACGAAGAGACGGTTGAGGTGGGCTTCGCCGAGCCCGCTGACCCTGCGGAGGGTTTCATAAGGCAGCGGACTGTCCAGCGGCGCGGTGTTCAGGCAGCGCATGGCCTGCAACAGGCGGTCGTCGTCGGCCGCCAGTCGGGACAGGCCCGTTCCGTGGGCCTTCTGGGCCTTGAACCACAGGCTCAACCATTGGAGGAACATGGTGTGGAAGGCCAGGAAATGCTCATAGTCGGAAAACCGGCTGGCATAGTGCGTCTCCGCGTTGGGAAGGTGCCGGCGGACGAGGCGCTCGAGCTGCACGGCCCGGCGCTCGAGGGCGGGCATCTCCGAACCGTCGAGAACCATTCCGGCCGGACCGGACAGGATGTTTTCGCCGGACGGCCATTGGCAGAGAAACCGCAACGAAAGGATGCGGGCATCGTGGGAAAAACGCTGGTGAATTCTTTCCGTCGGAACAAAGAGCCACTGTCCCGGACCGGCCTTTAATTTTTCCCCCGACGCCGATTCCACCACGACCCCGCCCCGGCGGAGAAACCATGCGGAATATCCCTCATGCTGTTTGTCCACGGGGCGATCGCGATGCCGGGCGGGCACTTCGTGGTCGTAAATCCAGTGCAGTTGGGTGTGAATGTACGCCCATTCGCGAAGGGGCAGCCGCGGCTCAACGGTCGGGGAAGGCGCAAAAGGCATGTCAAAAATATATAGTTTTTATCACAGTTAAGCAATCGTCGACCCTTGCGATTTGCGGGAGGGCACGGAAGTTTTCGGCAGCGGCGCAGCAGGTTTTTTGTCTGCGGCCGGCACGAGAAAAATCCCCTTCGATGAAAACGCTCCGTCTTTTGCTGTTGGTGTCCGCCTCGCTGCTCCCCGGCGCGGTGGGACAGGCCCAGGTGTTGATGCTGGATTTCGGACCCACGACGGTGACGGGGGCATCGCAAGCGAACAGTCCGTATCACACGGTGGTTCCCTCCTTCACCGGCACGGTTTGGAACCGGATCCAAACGGCGGATGTTCTCTCCGGCTTGCTTTATGCCGACGGAACGGAGGCCGCGGGTCTCACCCTCGATCTTGGCGCGACCACGACGGAGACTTCGACGATCGTCGGTTTGGGAAACACCCCGAGTGGCAACAACGCCCTGGGAAATGTCACCAACACGGACGTCTACGCCGGGACCTCCGTCGGAAAGGACGGCATTTACACCGGCTCCGGCGGAGGGAGCCTGCGTTTTGTCGGGTTCCAGCTCGGGGGATTGGCGCCGGGCACCTACGAAATTTATCTGACATCGCGCAACACCAACACCAGCAATGCGTATTCCCAGATTGCCTATGTCGGCACTTCGGCCACCGCCGGGGATTTTGACGCGGTGACTCTTTCGTTGACGGGTTCCCTCAGCTATGCCAACGGCTCCGATGCCGTCCTGAGCTGGGAGGTGAATGAAAATTACCTCAAGTTCACCGTGACGCTGAATCCCGGAGATTACCTGAATCTTGCCGTTTCCGGCGGAGCCAGCGGGGAGCGAAGGGGATTTTTGAATTCCGTGCAGATCGTCGCCGTCCCGGAACCGTCCGGGATCCTGTTGCTGGGACTGGCGGGAGTCTGGCTGACAGTTTTTCGCCGCAACGTGACAGGCCGGTCTTGGCAAAGTTTCTGAATAGGGCTGGCGCGGCGGTGTCGGGGGCGCACAAAAATCACATCGCATCCGCATTCCCTCTGCGCTTCCTTTGATGATGTCAAAAAACGCTTGCGGGCACGAAATCCGGAACGCGGACGGGCCGGCGAAGGATTTTCCGTCCTGTCGTCCGGCTTTGGAAAAGAGAAGATTTTCCAGTCCGGCGGTCGAGCGGCTGATGGAAGAGGTGGCGGCCGGAATTCGGGATCCCGAACTGGCCTGGCTGTTTGGCAATTGTTTTCCGAACACACTGGACACCACCATTGCGTTTGCGTCGGACAACCCACCCGACACCTTTGTCATTACCGGAGACATCCCGGCCATGTGGCTGAGGGATTCGACCGCCCAGGTCTGGCCGTTTCTGCCGCTGGCCCGCAGCGATGCGTCCCTGCGCACGATGCTGGAGGGCCTGGTGCGCCGACAGGCGGCCTGCGTTCGTCTGGATCCCTATGCGAACGCCTTTTATCGCGAGCCCGTGCTGGGGCGCTGGCGGGAAGATCTCACGGAAATGCGTCCCGGGGTGCACGAGCGGAAGTGGGAACTCGACAGCCTGGCGTATTTCCTGCGGCTTTCGCACGGCTATTGGACGCAAACCGGGGGCGCGGAGCCGTTTGACGAGGGGTGGATTACGGCGGTGGAGGCCGTGCTGGATGTACTCGAGATCGAGCAGGGCGAAGGAATACGGTCCCGATATTCCTTCGCGCGTCCGGGCGGCACCACGCTGCCCCGTGAAGGACGGGGGGCAGTCAGCGCCTCCTGCGGACTTGTCCGCTGCGCGTTCCGTCCGTCCGACGACATGGTGCGCTTTCCCTTTCTGGTGCCGGCCAACGCCATGATGGCCGGCGCGCTGCACTCGGTGGTTCCGCTGCTCGAACAACTGGGCCAGGCCGCGCTGGCCGCGCGGGCCTCCCGACTCGGCCGGGAAATCTTCGAGGCCCTGCAGGCTCTGGCCCGGGTGCGACATCCCCTCCACGGCGAAATCTGGGCGTATGAAGTGGACGGGCTGGGGGGCGTCCATTTCATGGACGATGCCAATGTGCCGTCCCTGCTGGCGTTGCCGTATCTGGGATTCTGCACGAAGGACGATCCGCTGTATTTGCGGACCCGCGCCTTCTGTCTGAGCCGAGACAATCCGTTTTTTGTGGAAGGGGAAAAGTTCTCCGGCATCGGAAGTCCGCACACGAAGCCCGGAACGATCTGGCCCATGGCGATTGTCATGCAGGCGCTGACCTCCGACAGCGACGAAGAAATCCGCTCCTGTCTTCGTCAACTGAAGCGCTGCCATGCAGGAACGGGATTCATGCACGAATCGTTTCTGGCCGGGAATCCCGCCGATTTTACCCGGCCCTGGTTCGCCTGGGCCAACACGCTGTTTGGCGAATTGATCGTCACCTTATACCGGGAACGTCCTCACCTGTTGCAGGCCTCCCTGTGAAGAAATAAAGCGTTAGCATATCGATTTTTGGCCGATTTTTTCGGGGAAATCTCCTACAAAAGTATAGTATTGACATAGCGAATGACTCGGGCGAGTTTAAGCCGCCTACGGTCCCAACTCCTCCGGATTTTCCCTTCATGAAACGTTTTGCCCCGCTTCTTTTCGCCGCTCTGGTTTTCAGCACTCCGCTTTATCCCCAGGACGCAGCACCCGCCGCCTCATCGAACACACCGTCGCTCCTGAAAAACGGCAACATGGAGGAGGACGCGGATGGAAACGGGTGGCCGGATCACTGGCCGCGGGTGAATTCGGCGTCCTTTGAGGAGGAGGACGGCAACCATTTCATTCGTTTGACGAGCCCCGGGCCGAACGAGACAACCCTGCTTTATTACAAGATTCCCCTTCCGGAGGGCGCCCAGGCCCTGGAGTTGTCGTGGCGCCAGCGCGTCTCGGATTTGCGTCCGGGTCCCAAGCCCTGGTTTGACGCGCGCATCATGATGGAGTTCCGGGATGCCTCGGACAAGATTGTGAAAGGCGCGCCCGGGGCGCCCTACGTGCGCAAGTCCACGGACGGTTGGCAGGAAAAGACCATCCAGTTTTTGGTGCCGGAGGGGGCGACGGACTTTGTGATGATGCCGACGCTCTTTCAGGTGGAGTCGGGAATTTTTGACCTCGATGATTTTTCGTTGAAGGTCATTGACGCGACGGAACTTCGTGAGAAGGCCGCTGCGGCCGAGGCGGAAAGGGCGCGCAAACTGGCGGAGATGGCCGCCAAACGCCAAGAGGCGGCGGCCCGGACCCTTGAGAAGGAAAATTCGCTGGTTCCGAACGGGGATTTCGAGACGGACTCCAAGGGGGCGGGATTCCCCGATGGATGGGGACGCGCCAAACCCGGCATTTCGTGGGAGGAAGAGGAGGGCAATCATTATCTCCGTCTGTCCTCCACAGCCCCGGGCGAAATGGTCATGGTGTATCGCACGTTCGACCTGCCGGAGGGGACGCAGGCGGTGGAATTGTCCTGGCGTCAGCGGATCACCGGCCTGAAGAAGGGGACCAATTCCTGGTATGACGCCCGCATCATGATCGATGCGCTGGACGCCGCCGGAAAGAAGACGCCCAAGCAGCCCGGAGCGGCCGTGGCCGGCGGGGATACCAAAGGACAGTGGGTGGAAAAGAAAAAGAGCGTCCTCGTGCCGGACGGCGCAGTGACCCTTGCGCTCATGCCGGCGCTCTTTCGGGTGGAGGCCGGAACCTTTGAATTGGATGACATCCGCGTCCGCCCGACCGATCCGGCGCCATTGATTGCGGCGGCGCAAAAGGCGGCCGAGGAGGCGAAGAAGGCCCTGGTGCCGCCGGAGGAGCCGAAGAAGGAAAAATGGCCCAAAGAGCTGAAGGTTTCCGGAAATCGTCTGGTCGACCCGCAGGGCAACGAAGTCTGGCTGCAGGGGGTGAACATTCCCAGCCTGGAGTGGAACCCCCGCGGCGAGCAGGTGGAGCGGGCCACCATCGAGGCCATCGAGAACTGGAAGGCCAACGTGATCCGGCTGCCCGTCAAGGATGTCTATTGGTTTGGTCAGAAGGATTCCAATGACGGCGGGGAAGCCTATCGGAACCTTGTCGACCGCATCATCATGCTGGCGGCCAACCGCGGGGCGTATGTGGTGCTCGACCTGCATCAATATCGGGCGCCGAAGGCCGAATACCTCGAGTTCTGGAAGGATGCCGCCACGCGCTACAAGAACCATCCGGCCGTGCTTTTCGACCTGATGAACGAGCCGCATGGCACGACGTGGGAGGTCTGGCGGGACGGGGGATTTGTCGGCAAACGGATCGAGGCGGATCAGGCAGCCTTCCTCAGTGCGGAGGAGAAGAAAAAGCTCGAGGGTTATGAGTCGCCGGGCATGCAGGCCATGCTGGATGCGGTGCGCTCGACCGGCGCGAAAAACATCGTGGTGGTCGGCGGGCTTGATTACGCCTACCAGCTCGATGGCATTGTGAACGGCTACGGCCTCAAGGACGACACCGGCAACGGCATCATGTATTCCTGCCACATCTATCCCTGGAAGCGTGGCTGGCAGAAGTACCTGCTCGATGCGGCGGAGAAATATCCGATCCTGCTCGGCGAGGTGGGAGCCGATGCCAAAAAGATGGAATTCATTCCGGCGGAACACCAGGAGGACTGGGAAACCTGGGTGCCCGATATTCTCGGGCTCATCCAGAAGTATCGCCTGAACTGGACCGGCTGGTGTTTTCACCCGAGTGCCAGTCCGCGCATGCTGCTGGACAAGGATTTCACGCCCACCCCGTTCTGGGGGCAGCCGGCCAAGGACGCCCTGGCGGGGAAGAAATTCGAATTCAGCGGCAAGCTGCGCTGAGACGGTGACCGGGTTCGACGGGGTTCATTCGGGCCGGGGAGGTCGTGCGGCGGGGAAGGGGATCGGTTTTCTTCCGGTGATGCTTCTCCTGGCGGCGGCGCTTTCCTCCCTGCCCGCGGACGACAAACCGCGCAATTATCCCAAGGATCCGCCGCCCGAGGCTCCCCGTCCGGAAAAATGGCCCAAAGAGCTGAAGGTCTCCGGAAATCGTCTGGTGGATCCGCAGGGCAACGAAGTCTGGCTGCAGGGGGTGGCGATTCCCGGACTCGAGATCATCCCGGAGGGACACGGGGCGGTCCAATCCACCAAGGTGGCCATCGAGGACTGGAAGGCCAATGTGGTGCGGCTCGCCGTGCGGGACGACTTCTGGTTTGGTCAGGGCAAGGGCCAGACCGACGGCGGCGCCGCCTATCGGGCGATCGTCGACTCGGCGGTCAATGCGGCCGCCAATCGTGGCGCCTATCTGGTGATCGACAATCACCGGTTCCGCGCCGTGAAGCCGGAACAGCTCGGGTTCTGGAAGGAAGTCGCCGCGAAATATGCGAATCATCCGGCGGTGCTCTTCGACATCATCAACGAGCCGCACGGCATTTCCTGGGAGGTCTGGCGCAACGGCGGCTTTGTGGAGGAGAAATCCAAGGGCGTGGACGAATCCGCCTTCCTCAGCGACGCGGAGAAAAAGGCGAATCAGGGGTACGAATCCCCCGGCATGCAAAAGCTCGTCGAAGTGATTCGCGAAACCGGCGCAAAGAACGTCATCATCGCGGGCGGACTCGACTGGGCCTACGATCTCTCCGGGATTCTGGAAGGCTACGCGCTGGAGGATCCCTCCGGCAACGGCATCATGTATTCCACCCATGTCTATCCATGGAAAAAGGGCTGGCAGAAAGCCTTCCTCAATGCGGCGGAAAAATACCCCATCTTCATGGGCGAGGTGGGGGCGGATGTGAAGAAAATGGATTTTCTCCCGCCGGAGGTGCAGGAGGACCCCGCAACCTGGGTGCCGGACATTCTCGCCGTCATTCAAAAACACCGGCTGAACTGGACCGGATGGTCCTTCCACACCTGGGCGACTCCCGTGATGCTGTCCGACTGGAACTACACCCCCACACCGTTCTGGGGCCAGCCCGCCAAGGAGGCGCTGGCCGGAAAAACCTTCGAAGGCAAAAAATTGCGCTGAAACCTTCTTTCGCCTAGCCTCCGTGGTCAGGAACATGCGCTTGCGAATGGCTGACGTGGCCGCCAAGGCCGGAGTCTCCGCCTCCACGGTGTGCCGGGCCCTGAAAGGCGACCCCCAGATTCCCGCCGCCACACGGGAACGCGTGCGGGCCGTGGCGCAGGCGATGGGATACGCTCCGGATCCGCTGCTCTCGGCGTTCGCCTCCCGAAAACGGGGACGCACCAAGGGCACCGACGTCACCACGATCGCCTTTGTCACCCGCTTCTCCAGCCGGCTGGGCTGGCGGCAGAATCCCTATTACAAACGTCTCTTTGACGGCGCCCAGGCCCGCGCCGAGCAACTCGGCTACCAACTGGAAAACTTCTGGCTGGGCGAACCGGGCATGAGCGGGGAACGCCTGAGCAGCATTCTTTACCATCGCGGAATTTCCGCGGTCTTTGTCGCCCCGCTTCCGCGCGCCCGCAGCCACATCTCGCTGGCTTGGGAAAAGTTCAGCTGCATCACCGTGGGCTATTCGCTCCTGCGTCCCAATCTGCACCGGGTCTCGTCCCACAACTTTCACGGCATCCTGGTCTGCATTCGCGAATTGCGGCGGCTGGGCTATCGGCGCATCGGATTTTGTGTTTTCAAGGACACCAGCAAGCGGGTGGATGACCTGTGGCTTGCGGGTTTTCTCCTGAGCCAGCGCTCCATTGCCGACCTGAAACTGTCCTGCCTCGTGGTGGACGATGACACCGCTCCGGGCATTCCCGACTGGTGCCGGAAGGAGAAAATCGAGGTGTTGATCGGCGCCGAACCCGGCGTGTTGGTTCATTTGCGCCGCAGCGGGTATTTCCCCGGCAAGATCGATTACGTGGCCGGCAGCTGGAATGATCAGGAACCCGAAATCGCCGGGGTGGACCAGCGGCCGGACCGCATCGGGGCGACCGCCGTGGATCTGGTGATCGGACAATTGCAGCGCGGCGAGCGCGGGGTTCCCGAAGTCTCCTCCACCATGATGGTGGAAGGCGAGTGGAGGCCGGGTCCGAGCCTTTCGCGCGTCTGGACAGGCTGACGTTGCGCAATCTATTGCGCCAACGGGTCCTTGCGGGAGGCCACGGTCGGCGGGATGGTGGCTCATGATGAGGCTCTCCCCGATGAATCTCAATCGGATCATCCTTCGTCGTTTTTGTCGTCGTTCCGCCTTTTCGCTCGTTGAGCTGTTGACGGTGATGGGATGCATGTCCCTGTTGCTTGCGATTTCGGTTCCCGCCATCAACGGCCTGAAGGGGGGCGGGGACTTTCACAGCGCGGTGGATGAGGTTGCACTGGCCCTGGATCGGGCGCGGGCCTATGCCGTGGCGAAGAACACCTATGTCTGGGTGGGGTTTTATGAGGAATCGGCCACCGGGGCGGCGTCCTCGACCCTGCCTCCGTTCACCGGCAGGGGCCGCGTGGTTGTGGCGACGGTGGCTTCCGTGGACGGAACGCGGATTTTCGAGGACGGTTCGGCGGCGGCCATGCTGCCGCCCGATCGCCTGCGTCCGGTGGGGCGTTTGCTGAAGATTTCCCGGTTGCATCTCGCCGACGTGGGGGCGCCGACGGGTATGGGAGAGACCGGTCGGCTCGATGGCCGCCCCGACCTTCCCTACACCGGGGAGGATGCCGAGGGCAGCCGGATCAGCAGCGAAAGCGCCGCCCGGACGCCGTATCCCTTCCAAGCGGGCACCTACACCTTCCACAAAACGATCCGCTTCAGTCCCAGCGGGGAGGCCACGGTGAACGGCGAGTCGGTCCCGCGGCGTTTGGGGGAGATCGGCCTGATTCCCACCCAGGGCGATGAGGTTGCGGATTCCCAGCCCAACGTCGCCGCCGTGCAGTTTTCAGGTCTTGGTGGAAAGGTGCGCACTTATCGCCGATAATGCCTCATGCGGACCGCGTTCCGATCCGGCTTTACCCTGGTGGAAATCTGCCTTGCCCTGGGCATCGCGGTTTTCTGCCTCGTGGCCATTTTCTCCCTTTTGCCGGCCGGCCTGCGCGGCAATCTCGAGTCCAGTGAGGAAACGGTCGCAACGGGAATCCTGACCCAGGTCGTCACGGATCTGCGTTCCTGTCCGGTCACCAGTCCGCGCGGGCAGGCCGCCACCACGCCGCAATTTGGATTTGCCATTCCCGCCAATCCGGTGACCGCGGAAATTTCCGGCGGCACCCGGTATTTCAGCGAGGCGGCCCATGACGGACCCTCGCCCGGCCCGTCCTCGCTCTATCGGGTGGACGTCACCTTTCTTCCCAACGGGGCGGCCAACGCGGCCACCCTGGCACATGTGAAAGCGAGCTGGCCGGCGGCCGCTCCGCAGCCCACGGGACGCGTGGAAACCTTTGTGGCCCTCGATCGGAATTGACCTCATGCCCGCCCTCCGTTCCGCCCGTCCCACCTCTTCCCGGGCTTTCAGCCTGATCGAGCTGCTTTGCGCCACCGTGGTCTTTCTGGTGCTCGGACTCATCATTTCCCAGCTGCTTTCCAGCGCGACGGCCCTGACGGCGATGAGCAACAAAAAGCAGGAGGCCGATGCGCAGGGGCGGATGATTTTCAGCCGCCTGGCTCTGGATTTCTCCCGGATGCTCAAACGTGACGATGTGAAATATTTCCTCGGGAAGCAGGACGGTAATGACCGGATGGCCTTTCTGGCGGAGGTCTCCGGGTATTATCCTTCGACCGGCTCCCCGAGCACCCTGTCCGTGGTTTCCTACCGGATGGGGGAGGGGAACGGTGACTACCGCGGCCTGCAGCGCGCCAGCAAGGCGCTCGGCTGGGCTCCCGACGGGAGCGGGGAGTCGCCGGTGGCCTTTCATCAGGAAATCGCAGCGCTGAGTCCCGACGCGGTGGGCAATGCGGAGTCGGACATCTATGAGGAAATTGGTCCCGGGGTGATCCGGTTTGAATATTTCCACCTCCTGAAGGATGGCACGCTGAGCGACCGGCCGGGGAGTTCTTCGACGCCGACCGAGGCGAACGGTCTGCGGGACGTGGCGGCGATTTGTGTGGTCATGGCCGTGATGGATCCGTCGGTGATTGGACGGGTGACCCCCGCCGAAGTGCGGGCGCTTGCCGCCAAATTGCGGGACTTTTCACCCGCCTCCATGTCCACGCTCGGGGCCTTGGAACGGGACTGGCAGCAGACCGTGGACGCGGACGATTTCGTGCGCCGAAGCGGCGGTGCGGTGCGGATTCTCTCCCGGTGTTTTCCCCTCGACTCATGAAGACGAAATCCCCATCCCGGAACGGCCAAAGCGGCGCGGCCATCGTGGTGGTTCTGCTTTTCATCGTGCTCCTCAGCGTTCTGGCGCTGGCGTTTTTTGTGAAGGCCACGGCCTTTCGCGGACTGTCCCAGAGCGCGGTGAATGAGTTCAAAGCCGACACCCTGGCCCGCTCCGCACTGGCGCTGACGGTGTCCGACCTGAAACGCGAAATTGCCGAGGGTTCGGATGTGGTGATGGCCGGCACGCAGAGGATTTATCTGCCGAAAAGCCATGCTCACATGGTGCCGCAACGCAGCGGGAATCCTCCGATTACCGGCGGGGTTGATCCCATTCCCAACCTGGTCCGGCGCAGTGTGCGCTCGGATTCCGTCGCGTCGCCCGGGGTGGGCAGCCGCGCCTCGGCCGCCAGTTCCGCCACCCCCGCGCGGAACGGCCGGTATGTCAGCGCGGCCCGCTGGAACAAGCACCATCTGATTCCGCGCGATCCGGCGAAATTCGGATCCGATCCCTCCCAGCGGGGGACGGATCCCGTTCCCGAGTTCGAGGTGCCGGACTGGGTGTATGTCACAGACAAGGGGCCGACCGTGCTGACCCAGGCCAGCCGCGCCGTCATTGGCCGCTATGCCTTTGCCATCTATGATGAAGGCGGCCTGCTCGACATCAACGTGGCGGGGTTCCCCGCCCAGACCCCCGTGGAAGCCGAGCATCCCTCCCCGGATTCCGACGATCCGGTGACCTGGGGATCGGGTGGCAAGGCCAGCCCGGCCTTTGCCGACCTGACGGTTCTAGGATTGAGCCAATCCCAGATTGACCAACTCGCCGGATGGAGGACCTTCGCCTCCGCGCAACCGGGGGGTGCCTTTCCAAATTTTTCCTTCGATGCGGCCTCGGCGCTGCGGTTTCACGACCTTGTTGTGAGGCATCCGCACGGGTTTCTGAAGACACCGGACACCGAGGTGACCGCCGGCGGGGCGACCCGCACCGATCAGCTTTTTACCAGCCGCCAGCAATTCCTGCAGTTTGCCAATCGGATCGGACTTCCCCCGGACTCCCTTCAATATCTGGGAACATTTTCCCGCTCCCTGGAGCAGCCCGCCTATGTGCCGGATCCGCAAAGGCCGCGGGTTCGGGCGAACCTGAACACGAACAGCAGTCCCTGGGGCCGCGGCAACGACAAATTCAATCTCGACCGCAACGCCGACCGCGCCACCGACATCAATCCGCCTTTTCCGCTCGTGCGGGTGAAAAAGGCCTTCACCCGGCCCGACGGCACCGTGGCGAACGAGGGGGATCCACTGCTCAAACACCGGTTTCCCCTGTCCCGGTTGAAGTTGTTGAAGCGCGCCACCACGGCTGCCAAATCGGATAACGATGAAATTTACCGCAATTTCGGACTTTCACGGGGCAGTCCCGCCGAGCCGTGGACCTATGATCACGGTGGAGCCGGCATCCTTCGTCTGGACGAAGTGGCCGCGCTTGGACGGGAACCGGATTTTTTTGAGCTGCTCAAGGCCGCCATCCAGGTCGGCAGCCTTGGAAAATCAGCCGCCGTGTCGCGCTACGATCTGGCCGGAAGCTTTTCCCACATCCCGTTCGTCAATTCGTCCTACACCGATCTGCACATCCTGCAGATCGGGGCAAACATCATCGACCAGGCGGATACCGACGGATATCCCACGCGCATCCGCATCGCCGACATTCAGGGGGGAGCCAAGGAGGTCGCGGGCATTGAGGATCTGCCGTATTTGTATGCGGTTCGGAACCGGCCCTCCTTCCCCTCGTTCTCCGTGGTGCGATGGCTCCTGCAGCCGGTCGTCTGGAATCCGCACGATCCGGCGGGACGCCGGCCGGACGACGCTCCCACCACCTTCCGCATCCGTCCGGAATTGCAGGATCCGGAACAGGGTCCGCAGGGAACGCTCTGGTTTCTGGATGGTCAGTCGTTCAGCCTGCCCAGTGATTCGGCGCCGGTGGTGAACTTCGATTCGCTGCTTGATGGAGCAAATTTCATCACCTTCCTCGCAGGGGAGGGGGCCGGGCTGCCGGGTTTCCGTCAGCCCACCCGCCTCGGCGAAGCCAATGTGCCGGCCGGCAGCCAGGCCGCCGGCAATACGTTTGCCCAGGCCGATGTCGATCAGTCGGTCAACCTCATCGGCATTGTGCTGACCGAATTTCCCGCCAAGTGGCCCAAAACGTCCGATCCGTCGCAATACACCTACGCCAGAGAAGTGCAGTTCACCGGGCCGGCGCCGGGCATCAATTTCATTCTGGAATATCAGGACGGCTCGAGCTGGGTGCCCTATGACCGGTTCCCCTATTCGTGGCAGCCGGTCACCAACTACAAACCCAAACTCTACGGCAGCAGCGTCAATTCGGACGCCAAAGCCATCGCCGAACTGACCAACCGTTTTTCCAATCGGCTCGGTCGCAACATGATCGATGTGGCCTACGACAACAATCTGGAGTCCGCATCCTTCATGGGCATGATTCGCACCGATCCCCGCTCCCAGCGCTGGGCGAGCGGCTTTTCGGAATACATCAACCTCGTTCCCGATGTGAACGTCGCCGAAAATTCCTACGAAACCTTCCGCGGCGGAACGGGAATCGGATATGGCCTGCATCATTCGCCGATCAGCAGCAGTTCGGATCGCGGTTTCATCGGGGCGGACAACTCGAATTACGCACAGGGATCGACCTGGGGACGTTATCGGGGAATGCAACTGGGATATTGGGCGGAAAACAGCACGCGCGACACCCGGCAGGAGGGCGGGGGAACGGAAAACCGCCGCTTCAACCGGGATCCCGACGGCGTGCCGCGCCGCGCCATGGGGGGCTATGCGACCGATCCCGAAAGCGGAGGCGGTTTCGACAATCTTCATGGCCTGCCCATGGCCACCAACAATTTCTCCAGCCGTCCCGTCGTGCTGAACCGGCCCTTCCAATCCGTGGCCGAACTGGGCCATGTGTTCCGGGGCGAGCCGTGGAAAAACCTGACCTTTGCCTTCCCGGAAAGCGGCGACTCCGCGTTGCTGGATGTCTTTTGCATCGAGGAACCGGCAAACCCCGAGGGCATGGTCGCCGGCCGCGTGAACCTGAACACCCGCCAGATTCCGGTCCTGCAGGCCGTTCTGGCCGGAACAACGGTCGATCCCGCCAACCCCGCCCAGGTCTATTCCGGAACCGAAGCCCGGCAGCTCGCCGAGGCCCTTGTGGCCAGGACGATGAATGTGGCCGGATCGCCCCGCCAGGGCCCGCTCATGAATGTTGGTGATCTCGTCGGACGCTGGGCGCCCGAGCAGGGGAAGGATCTGGCCGGCGATCCGAATCCCGACATGTATTACTCGGGATTCTCCGCCGACATCGGAAAGACGGCCTCTCTCCGCGGCACGCCCAAGGCGCTCATTCCCCGGCAGCGCGAAGCGGCCATCCGGGCGCTCGCCCAAAACGGGACCACCCGCACCTGGAACCTGCTGATCGATGTCATTGCGCAAAGCGGTTCGTTCCCCACCGATGGCGGACCCCTGGACGGTTTTGTGGTCACCGGAGAAAAACGCTACTGGCTGCATGTGGCCATCGACCGCTTCACCGGCGAGGTCATCGATCAACAACTGGAGCTTGTCACGGAATGAAAACCCCACTTTCTCTTCTCGCCGGATTTTTCCTCGTCCCCGTTACCGCCCTGGCGCAGAGAGGAACGTCGGCGGAGTTGCCGCCCGGACCGCTCATCAAATCAACCGCTCCCGAATTCAGCGCCTGGCAGGTAAGTTGTACGTATGAGGGAGGACCCGAAAAAGCCGAGTCCCGCCGGCAGGAATTTCAGAAAGCCCTTGCGAAAATGGCGGAGCAGGATCCGGCCATGGCGAAGTTTCTGGGAGGAAGCCCCGCCGGAACGACCCCCCGTCCGCGGGTGACGCAGTTGTCCACCGTGAAAACGGGGGAAATCCGTCAGGAAACCATGGTCTTTGAGGGCGGAAAAAAGGAGGAAATCTGGGAAGCCCCGGGCACGCGGCTGCGGAAAAATGCGTTCGACGGAAAAATCCACCTCGAGACCGGCGTCATGCGTCCGGACGAATTGGGCGACTTTCCCGAGTTCAGCTGGATCGGAAAGGAGAACTTCCGGGGAATCAAACCCGTCAAGGGCCGACCCTGCCTGATCTTCGAATCCCGGGTGCAACGGGGCATTTTGGAGGATCCCCGGAACGGTTTTCAGGTTCCGGACGCCGACCTCTCCGAGGATGCCTTTGTCACCGCCACGGCCGCCGTCGATCTGGAAACCCGTCTGCCCGTCCAACTGCAATGGGAGGACCAGACTCGGACCTATGAATTCCGGCGGCCGCCCGCCCAAAAATTGGTTTTTCCGGAGGAATTTGCCCGCGTTCTGCAGCAATCCCTCCAGCGTGCCCGTTCCGCCACCGCGCCGCTGACTCCGCGGTGAGGGAAGATTTTCTCGCAATCTATTGCGGAATCTTCCGGTTGCATCACCGGAGAGATATCTTAGCCTGTTAACAAATCCTCCCATTGCGTCATGAACTCATCGTCTAAATTCCTCCTTTTGAGTGCCTTTCTCGCTGCAACGGGCTCTCTTTCCGCGCAGGTCACCGGATTTAACGGAACCGGTGCGGGTCCGTACGATTATCTGGATGGGGAGAACTGGGTGAATGAGGATATCAATGGGATCTGGGATTCCTCGCTGACGATCACCTCGGAGCAAACCGCGATGTTTGGCGAAGACACGATTCTGACCACAGGGTGGAGCTTCCTTTATACGGGCAATTTTGATGTGACACTCCGTGGCCAAGGCGGGGATCGCGCG
Organism: uncultured Spartobacteria bacterium; assembly: GCA_937960895.1. Classification (GTDB taxonomy): domain Bacteria; phylum Verrucomicrobiota; class Verrucomicrobiia; order Chthoniobacterales; family Terrimicrobiaceae; genus CALCJD01. Next base: position 15,168 of record CALCJD010000120.1, read on the forward strand.
GTGACTTTGGGAGGTGACATTTTCGTGAGTCCGGTCAGCAATCGGACGATTAGTATCGGCAGCAATGCCGCCGATCAGGCGCTGAACATTGATCTTGGTGGGAATCGGGTATTCACAGTGGCTTCGTCGAAAACTCTCGCGATTTGGAACACCATTTCCGGCGGGGATTTGATCATTTCCGGTACCAGTCCGTCCGGTGGTGGGGGGACGGTGCGGTTCAATCGGGCAACAGGCAATGCGGCCAATTCCCATATTACGGTGCGTCAGAACGCGACATTGCAATTTGACAACAGCACCAATGGAAATGTGGGAGCTGTTCGCGCCGAGAGCGTGACGCTGGTATCCGGCGGCAAACTTTCGGTGCGCGGCAATAATGTTAACACGGTGGAGACGATTACCGGAGCGCTGGTCACCGACGGAGGGGGAGCTCGTCCGGCTTGGTCCGGTAACAATTACCACAGCGTGACCCTCGATGCCGGCTCGGCAAACACCCTTTTGACGATCGGCAGTCTGGAGCGGAAAAACAAAGGGACTCTGCTGGTTCGTGGCGACAATCTCGGGGTGAATCCCATTGCTTCCGCGGTGGGGGGAAGCAGCAATATTCAGATTCTCGGTTCTGCTCCGGAGATGATCGGTGGAGGTGGAGCCGCGGGAACCACCAATATCAGCATCATACCCTGGTTGGTGGGGGGGCTGACCATCAGTGACTCTGGAAGTACCTTTGTTACCTACACTGCGGAAAATGGTCTCCGTCCCTTGAGCTATACTGAGTTCGCCAATTCCTTTGACGGGGATCCGACCAACAACGTTCGTATCACGGCCACTTCCGATACGGTGATTGATGGAAATGCGACGGTAAATTCCCTGATCCTTGCGGGAGCTGGGGGATCCATTTCCGGCACGGGAACACTCACGGTTACCAGCGGGGCGGTTCTGTTCACTCGAACCACGGGGAGCAACAGCGATATCAATGTGAATCTCGATTTCGGTTCAAGCGAGGGAATCATCGGATACTTGCGCGGAAACATGATCAATGGAGCCATTGCTGGAACCGGGGGACTCACCATTCATGGGAATCGAAACGATGAAAACCTGGTGTTCAACAATGGAGCCAGCACCTACACCGGTGACACGACTATTCTGGCCAGCGTCATGGTTGTGAGCGGGTTTCTTCCCCATGGGGATCGCACCGGTGACGTCTATGTCTATGGGAATCTTCGGTTGAATGCCGGGGGATACAATGGAACCATCAATGGACTGTGGGGAAACGGGGTGGTGACTTATGGAAATTCGGGCAAATCATCCTTGGAAATCGGCGATAACGACGCCACGAGCACGTTTGAAGGTTCCATCAATACCAACAATAATTTCACTCTGAAGAAAATCGGTGCCGGTACCCTGACCTTGAGCGGAAACAACTCCGTGCAGGGAACGATGGAAGTGAATGCCGGAACACTTCTCATCAACGGGACCTTGGGAGGTGGCGGTGCTGTCCAAGTCAACGCAGGCACTCTCGGCGGAGCCGGGGATGGTGTGATGACCGGCGTCATTGTTGGAACAACGACCCTCGCGGCCGGCGCGAAACTTTCCCCCGGGACGATGGAGGGGGGAGCCGGCAATCTGACCTTTCTGAACGGACTTAACCTTTCGGCTTCGAGCAACGACACCGGAGCCTATGTTTTCAATCTGAACGGTGTGGAATCCAGCGACCGGATCACGCTGACCAGCCTCAGCGAAGGAGCTTTGAATGTCGGGGTTCTTGATGCGGAGGATTTCACCTTTGTCCTTGGTGCCGGTTTCGGTGCGGGGATCTACGTGCTCTTTGATGCCAGTTCGACCATCGCCGGATCCATCGGCAACGCTTTTGTGGATTTCGGGGGGGGCATCACCGGAACCCTTTCCATTGATACCGTCAATCACGATGTACTGTTGACGGTGGTTCCTGAGCCTTCCGCCGCGATGCTGGCGGTTCTCGGTCTGGCCGGGCTCGGCGCTTTCCGCCGTCGGCGATAATCTTATGCGCGGTTTTCTTGCAGTTCTGCTGGTGGGAATGTCCGGGGCCGTGGCCCAGGAAATCTCCAACCCCGGTTTCGAACAGGACTTCACGGACTGGGCGGTGCGGCGGGACCACAACATGAGTTGGGTCACGGAGGAGGCCGCCCGCACGGGGAAGGCCGGCCTTCGCATCACCGACGATAATCCCGAGGCGGGAAGCGGGTTGTTTTCCCTGCCGGTGGGGGTGACTCCGGGAACGAAATATGAATTGAGCTGTTGGGCGCGGGGTGTCTCCGGCTCGGGCAAGGTGGGCGTTTATCTCCGTTTCCTCAACGAGAAGGAGAAGCTGGTCAAAAAGGAAAAGTATGTCGCCATACCGTGCGATGCCAGGGAATGGAAACGTTACGCCGTGACGGACACGGCTCCGGAAGGGGCAGTGCTGGCCCAGGTCTGGATTCATTCCTTCGCGAAGGACACGCCGGTGCTGGATATCGATGACATCGAACTCCAGGCGCTGCCCGCCGAGTGACCGAAGTTTCGTCATCGTTCCCTATTCCATGTCATTCCGAAACGAAAACGAATTCATGCTGGGCATTGCCGCCCGGCTTCCCGAACTCACCGACCGCGATCTCTTCCTCATGAAGGAGGCGGGCACCGGGTGGTTGCGATGCGGGGATGTGCATTTTGACGCCCGGGCCTTCATCCGCGGCGAACCGCAGGGGCAGGGATTTCAGGAGGCGAAAAGACGCATTGAACGGTTCCGGTCCGAGGGATTCCGGATCATGGGCCTGACCCCGACCCCGCGGGATCTCAAGGACCACCTGGGCAGGCAGGGGACGCCGGAGTATTTCGAAAATTATCGCAGGATCTGCGCGTTCATCGCGGGCGAGTTCAAGGGTCTCATCGACTGGTGGCAGGTGGGCAATGAGCTCGACATCTGGATCTTTCGCGAGCAGCTCTCGCTGGCGCAAAGCGGGGAGTTTCTCAAGCAGGGCATCCGTGGCGTCAAGGAGGCGGCGCCCGAAGCGAAAACCGGCATCAACATCACGCTGTTTCCGTCGCTGCCGGGCGAGGTGGACGGCAACACCGAGGCCCACGAAGGGGTGACCATCGCCCGGGATGTTTACGGGGATCCGGAGGTTCCCGTGGACTACGCCGGCATCGACAGTTATCCGGGCACCTGGCGGAAGGGTGGCCCCGACAGTTGGGACGAATACCTGGAGGGATTTTATGCCCTCACCGGCAAGCCGATCATTGTGCAGGAGTTCGGCTACTCCGGCGCCGGCGAGATGATGACGCCCGAGGAGGCCGCCAGCGGAGCCTATCCCTGCGAACTCAAAAAATGGCGCTTCGGCTGGCGGGAGGGACACACGCCGGAGGTTCAGTCGGAATACATCCGTGAGGCGTTCAAAATCTTTGCATCGAAACCCTATGTGCTCGGGGCCACCTACTACAACTGGCGGGATGCCCGGAAGTGCTGGCAGTGCCTCGATCCCGATTGTCCCGCGGAGACCGCCTGGGGATTGCTCGACCGTGAGGGGGAACCCAAGGCGAGCTATTTCGGGTTCAAGAACGCGGTGGCGGAGATCTTTGGCAATCCCGCCTGCGTGTAGGAACCGGGGCAGCTTCGCTCCCGGCCGGACGGCCGGCATTTTCCCGTTGAACCCGCTTTTGCCTTTATGACGGACGAAAGAGCGTTAAAACGCACGTTCATTCCATGATTACCCGCCACGCATCCAATCCCATCCTGCAAGCTTCCGACATCCCGTATGACGCCTCTTTGATTTTTAATGCCGGCGTCACCAAGTACGAGGGCCGTTATGTGATGGTCTTTCGCAATGATTACGGCAGCACGGAGGAGGACTGGCGTCCGTTCAAGGAGGGGCGCGCCCCGCATCCCCCCCGGCTCCGCACCGCTCTCGGACTGGCTTTCAGCGACGACGGCATCAAATGGAAGGTCGAGCCGCAGCCGTGCTGGCAGGTCAATGATGAGGAAATTCTCCGTGTGTATGATCCCCGCCTCACCGTGATCGACGGGGTGGTCCACCTTTGTTTTGCGATGGACACCCGCCACGGGGTTCGCGGCGGCATCGCCCGGACGGAGGATTTTTCCCGCTTCGAGATTCTGTCGCTCAGCGTTCCCGACAACCGCAACATGGTGCTTTTTCCGGAGAAGATCGGCGGAAGGTATTTTCGCCTCGAGCGCCCGTTTCCGGTTTACAGCCGCGGACGGGACCGCTTCGACACCTGGTCGGGATGGTCGCCGGACCTGAAACATTGGGGCGGCCACGAATTGGTGCTTCCCGTGGAGGCGGTGCCCTTTGCCAATGACAAGACCGGACCGGCAGCCCCGCCGGTGAAAACCCCGAAGGGATGGCTGACCACGTTCCACGCCGTCTGGCGCGACGACTCCGTCAACTACGGGGGCTGGGAGCCCGCCTGGCACAAAAAATATTATGGAGGCATCATGCTCCTCGATCTGGAAAATCCTTCCAAGGTCATCGGGCTTTGCCGCGAACCGCTCCTGGCGCCCGAGACCGACTATGAACGCAAGGGATTCCGCAACGATGTCATCTTTCCCGGCGGCATGATTCTCGAGGATTCCGGAGAGGTGAAAATTTATTACGGCAGCGCCGACACCGTGGAGGCCCTGGCCACGGCGCACGTCGACGATTTGCTGGCGCTTTGCGCACCGGTGTAGGCTGTCGCGCCTGTCCCCGAATGAATGCTCCCCCCTTTGGAGAAGGCGCCTTCCAATTGCTGAGGGAATCGTGGACCCGGGAATCCCTGCGCGAGATTTTGTCCCGTCATCCCGCCCGCCCCTTGCTGCCGCGCGTGGGGAGCGAGGCGTGGTGCGTGGCTGCCCAAACCATTTGTCCAAAAACTTGTCGCCCCCTGCGGGCGCTCGCCGAAGTGAATGGAACGAACCGCTTCCGGTTCTGACCGATGAGTTGTATGCGGACTTCGCCCCACGGGGGTGGGGCTCAATTTCGAACGGGTTTATTTTAAGCGCCGCCGCCGGTTGGCACGCGCCGCCATCAGCCTCCTGTTGGCGGAGGAGGATGATCCCTGGAATCCGCGTTTCGCCGGGACGGAGATTTGTACTTGTCGCAGTCCTCCGGCCAGGACGCCCGGGTGCATCGCTTGCGATTCCGCCCGGAATTGAATTCGTCGCCCGGCTGGAGCTCGTCATTTCCGCCGACAGGCAATGACCTCAATCGAGAACCCTGGGGTGGTCGGGCGCGGTTGGATTGACGGGGCGTGGCTTCAGGGAAGCGGGCGCCGCCGGGCTCCGCAGACGCGATTCAGGGAATCGTGTCCCAGATTGGCTTCATCGCCTGATCGTCGATGAACCGCTGTTGCAGACGGGGTTCGTGCTGAATGGCCCGGAAGGCCCACTGGCGGGCATCGTCCAGACGTCCGGAAAGGCTGGCGCATGTGGCCAGCGCATACCAGATCGGCCCATTGTCCGGATGCAGGTCGCACGCGGTGGTGAGAATGGACTCGGCGGCGTCCAACGATCCGAGCTGCCGCGCGCAGGCCGCGCTGGCCAGCCAATACAGCGGACGGGTCGGGTATTCGGTGACAAGGTATCGGGTCACCAGGGCGGCCGCCTTCCATTTTCCCCGCGCCGCAAAAATCTGGTATTTCAAAAACAGGACCGCTTCCTGTCGTCGATTGGGAGCTTCAATGGCGCGGAGCTCCTTCAGAGCTTCGTCAAACATGTGGAGTTCCGCGAATCCTTCCGCGCAAACCAGACGATCTTCCCATCTCATACCCATAGCGATAACACGCGTCTTCGAGCGCCGAATTCAGGTTTTTCCTGAGGAGGCTCCCCGTTTTCTCTGAGGGTGTCCAAGGCGTTCTTTGAGCCTCAGAATGGATGGGATTTATGGAAGTTACTCTCTATGAATGGGATCTCTTGTTGGGGCTTCGGTCAGGAGTCCGGGGCAGGAATCCGTCGGCCTCAAACAGGGCCTGTTTTCCCCTTCCGGGACCGGCGGATGGGTTTGGAAAACCCGAAGGGTGTCTTCCGGTGAACTGAAACAGCCGGTAAACGAATCTAAGAGCGTTCTTATTTTTGGATGGGTCCGTGTGAAGCGGATCCAACCGCCTTTGCCGAGGGCGGCCGGGAGGGGGAAACTTTGGGCTTTCTCGTTCCCGGATCGACGGGTATGGCTCAGGAAATGCCCGGTCGCAGCAACTTCCTTCGTCTTGGCGCGGCCCTGCTGGTTTTGATCGGGTCGGCTGCGGCCGTGGGCTGGCTCTTGTTCGTGCGGGCCACGAATCCCTTTCGAACCGCCTCCCCCTTTGATGTCGCCGCCTATTCGTCCGGTGCCCGTGGACTGAGTGGAAATACCTGCACGCTGGAGGGAGAAATTCTCGCCCTGCTCGCCTGGGCTCCGTCGGGCCGACTTGTTTCCGTGAGCATCGGGGACGGTCGCACGGCGGTGCCTGTTCTTGTTCCAAGCGAATATCATGACGTCGATCTCCCACAGGGTCTTAGGTTTCGCTTTCTTCTTCAGGTCGATGACCAGGGAATTCTTCGTGTCAAACAACTGAGTCCCTCATGAAACGCGGCGCCTTGCTGTTTCTTTTTGCCGGACTTTGGTCGATGGCGCGCGCCGAAGAGGGCTTCGTTCCGTCTCCTTTCCCGCCCTCGGTCCATCCCGGATCGGGAGTGGTCGGCTGGAACG
>CALCJD010000121.1 GCA_937960895.1 uncultured Spartobacteria bacterium
TCGAGCTCGATCTGGAAATCCATCACGTCCTTCTGGCTGGGACGATAGCCCGGCGTGGAAGGATCGAGGGCAAGGCGGCCGGCCGGATCAAGGTACCAGCCGGCGTTTTCCCCGTCGCTGAAGGTCACGCGTCCGCTGATCATGGCCCCCGGGCGGGTGATCTGATCGATGGTGACACTCACCTTGCCGGTCGGCACCGGTTTTTCCGGTTCGGGAGCCGGAGTTTCCGCCGGGGCGGGCGGAGGTTCGGGCTCCACGAATTTCGCCTTGAGATCATCCGCCAGAAGACGGGTCTCAAGGTAGGTGAGGGAAAGTTGAAACTCTTCCTTGAGACGTTTCTGAAGATCGGCCGGCCCTGCGCCGTCGGCGATCCATTGCAAAACTGCGGCTTTCTGTTCTTCGGTAAGCGTCATCGAATGGGAAAAGAGTTGAGAGTTGACGGTTGATAGAACAAATCGCCCATCAACAATCAACCCTCAACCGCTGAAAGTCTCCTAGCCTCCGGCAATGGCGGGGACGATGCTGATCTCGTCGCCGTCCTTGACCGGCGTTTCCTTGTCGTTCAGGAAGCGGATATCCTCGTCATTGAGAAAGATGTTCACGAAACGGCGGATGTTGCCGTTTTCGTCGCAGATGCGCTCGGCGAGGCCCGGATAGCTCTTCTCCAGATTGTTGAGAATCTCGCCGATGGAGGCTCCCTCGGCGGTGACGACTTCGTTTTCTCCGGTCAGTTTCCGGAGCGGGGTTGGGATGCGAACGGTGGTAGGCATGGTGTTTGGATTAAGAAGGCAGGGCGGCGAGTTCGTCGGCGACGAGGGCCTCGAATTCGCGCAGGCTGGGTTTGATGAGACGCGGAGCGCCGCAGTGCCCCTCCACGGCCTCCTGGGTCTTGAGGCCATGGCCGGTGATGCACAGCACGATGCTTTCGTTGCGCGGAATGGCGCCGCGTTCAATGAGTTTTTTCGCGCAGGCGACGGTCACGCCGCCGGCGGTTTCGGCAAAGATGCCGGCGTGCTCGGCCAGAAGACGGATGCCGGCAATGACCTCGTCGTCGGTCACGTCCTCGGCCTGGCCGCCGGTTTCCTTCATCGACCGGATGGCATAGTAGCCGTCGGCCGGCGTGCCGATGGCCAGCGATTTGACGATCGTCTGGGGATTCGGCACCGGTTTGACGATTTCCGTGTTCTTCTTCATGGCCTCGCTGATGGGCGAGCATCCGCCCGCCTGCGCGCCGTGGATCGAGAACGGCTGGTCCTCGAGGATGCCGGCCTGGATGAATTCCTTGTAGGCCTTGTGAATCTTGGTGAGCAGGGAGCCGCTGGCCATGGGCACCACGGTGTGACGGGGCAGTTTCCAGCCGAGCTGCTCCGCAATTTCGAAGCCCATGCTCTTGGAGCCCTCGGCGTAATAGGGACGAAGGTTGACGTTGACGAAGCCCCAGCCGTATTTGCCGGCGATTTCGGAGCACAGGCGGTTGACCTGGTCATAGGGACCGTGGATGCCGATGACGTTGGTGCCGTAAACCAGGGAGCCCAGCACCTTGCTCTGCTCGAGATCGGCCGGAATGAGCACGTAGCTGGTCAGACCGGCGGCGGCGGCGTTCGCGGCGACGGAATTGGCCAGATTGCCCGTGGAGGCGCAGGCCACGACCTTGAAGCCCAGTTCGCGGGCGCGGCTGAGGGCCACGGAAACCACGCGGTCCTTGAAGGACAGGGTGGGGTAGTTGACCGTGTCGTTCTTGATGTAAAGTTCTTCGACGCCGAGCGCCTTGGCCAGGCGGTCCGCCTTCACGAGCGGGGTGAAACCCACCTGGGTTCCCACGGTGGGCGTGCCGTCGATGGGAAGAAATTCGCGATACCGCCACATCGAGCGCGGACGCGATTCAATGGCCGCTCGGCTGACACTGGCCTTGATGGCCTCATAGTCGTAGGCGGCCTCGAGCGGGCCGAAATCAAACTCGCAGATATGGAGGGCCTCCTTGGCGTAAAGGCGGCCGCACTCGCGACATTTCAGATGGGAAAAGAAAGGACGGTCTTCGTTCATGTGTGTTTCTCCATGCGAGAGTGCCAGAAGGAGAAACAACGAGCCGCCAAATCAGGTCTGTCGCATCTCATCTGCCCCCGGCACAGGTGTGCCGAAGCTGGATTTGGCACCTGGACGCCGGAAAAAACGGGTTTTCCGACCGGTTGCCGTGGCTTCACAGGGCCAGTCCCTCTGCCACTCTCGATAAGATTGCCGTGAAAATGAGGCAGGGTTCCGTCCTCGTCAAGGGAATTTCCCACGGGGCGCCCCAAAAGAAAGGAGGTTGTCTTTGTTTTCGTAAATGTGTTTAAATCACGCATTAATGTTAGGGGCTGACACACTCGGAAAGCCGTGGAGGCGCCTTTCCCCCACAGCGATCGCCACCGCCGTGATTGTGGGCGTTGTCATCGTTTTGCTATCCTGGCTTCTCGATGTGCGTCTTCGGATGGAAACGCGCTCCTCGCTGGAACGTGAGCAGGAACGCATCGTGGCGGAGCAAAAATATGTTCTGCGCGGCGAGCTCAATGACTTGGTCGGCGTGGCCAGCTCCCTGGCCCAACTGTCCTCCAGCCGGATGACTTCCGAGGGACGGGGCAACTACGTTCCGGACAGTTCGTTGCGCGCGGAGTTCCTGAATTTTGCCCGCACCCGGCAGGCCATTGACCAGATGCGTCTGGTGGCGGTGGATGGACGGGAATATGTGAACATCAAGCGGATCCGTCCGCGGACCGGCGGATATTATTTTCGCGACACCACTGCGGAGACCCCGCGGGACCTTTCCGAGGAACCCTGGATGCCGGAGGTGTTTTCCCTGACCCCAGGCCGGTTCATTTCCACCATCGAATGGAAGGTGGAGGAAAATTCCCGTCAGGGCCGCACGCCCATCCTGCGGGTCGGCATGCCGGTGCTGGCGGACCAGGCCCGGCAGATCGTCGGGTTTGTGGTGATCGATTTTCTGGCGGACCATCTTTTCCAGAAAATGGCCCGCACGGACGCCCAGCGGAAATCGTCCACCTACGTGGCCACCTCGGATGGCCGCTGGGTGCGGGGGCCCGGCGGGGACGCCGCGACCGGCATGGACACGGTGGCGACGGTTTTTCCGACCGCATGGGCCGAGATGAAGGTTCTCCCGTCCGGAGTGTCCTTCTCCTCAGAGGGACTGGTGGCCTTTGACTCCGTGCCCCTCACCGTCGACGTCGATCCGCTGGCCACCCCCCACCAAACCTGGAAAATCTTCACGGTGGAGTCGCCCCTCTTTGTCGCCCAGCGTGAAAAGGAGGCGACCGCGCCGGTGTTGGGATGGGGGATACTTGCCCTGTGCCTGTTTGTGCCGCTCGCCTGCCTCGTCGTGACCGACCGCGAGCAAAAGCGGGAGGCCTCCCGCGCCCGGGAGCAGATGGCGGCCCTGTTGCAAAGCATTTCGGACTCCGCCGTCGACGGCATCGTGGCCGGCGAGGCGGTCCGCGACGCCAATGGCGACATCAAGGATTTCCGCACCATCTTCTCCAATCCCGCCGCCGTCTACATCCTGAAGTCCTTTGATCGCAAGGAGGCCGCCGAGGGACGCGAGTTCCCGCTGTTTTTCTCCCCGGATTTTCTGGCCCAGTGCATCCAGGTTGTGGTGACCGGCACGCGCTACGAGACTGAGCAGAGCACGGAGTGCGCCGCGCTCGGCACGCGGTGGTTTCGCATCACGGTGGTGCGCCTGGGGGACGGCGTGCTCCTGAATTTTTCCGACATCACCCAGCAGAAGCAGGTGATGCACGAACTGCGCCTCGCCAAGGACGGCGCCGAGGTGGCCAACCGGGCCAAGAGCCAGTTCCTGACCATGATGGGACACGAGATCCGCACGCCCATGAACGGGCTGCTCGGATTTGCCTCCCTCCTGGAACGCACCAATCTGGATCCGGAGCAGCGGGATTATGTCGTCACGCTGCGGCAAAGCGGCGAAGCCCTCCTGCGCATCCTCGAAGACATCCTCGATTACTCCCACATGGAGAACGAGATGTTGAACATGAAGAGCCAGCCCGTCGCCGTGAAGGAGCTGATCAATCAGGTCAGCCAGCTCTTCATCATGGCGATCGGGGAACGCCACCTCGAACTCGTCGCCCGCATCGCCCCCGATGTGCCACCCCAAATCATGGGCGACGACGTGCGGCTGCGCCAGATCCTCGTCAACCTCATCGGCAATGCGGTCAAATTCACCGAGGAGGGCTTCATTCTCATCAAGGTGATCCGGGAAACCGGCCCGAAAGGCGAGTTCCTGGTCTTCCACGTGGTGGACAGCGGCTCAGGCATCCCGCCGGAAATGATCGACCGCCTCTTCAAGCCGTTCAGCCAGGTCGAGGTGGGCAGCAACCGGCGTTACGGCGGCACCGGGCTCGGACTCTCCATTTGCCGGCGTCTGGTCGAAACCATGGGCGGGGAGATCGGAGTGCACACCGCGCCGGACAAGGGCTCGGACTTCTTTTTCTCCATCCCGATCCGCCTGCCGGATTTCCCCTCGGAAAATCCCGTGCCCGCCGCCAAACGCACGCGGGGCGGCCTGCGCAAGCCGCGCATCCTCGTCGTGGATGACGACTCCGTGAACCGCAAACTGATCCGGCGGATGATCGAAAAAGCCGGCGCCGAGGCCCAACTCGCCGAGTCCGGCAGCCAGGCCATCCACGCCTTCCAGGAGGACGAGTTCGACCTCATCATCATGGACATTCAGATGCCCGGCATGGACGGCATTGAAACTACCCGGCGGATCCGGGAGATCGAAAAACGGAGGGGGGGCGCCCGCCGCACCCCCATCTCCGCGCTGACCGCCAACGCCGGGGAAGGGGACCGCGAACGCTGCTTCGAGGCCGGCATGGACGACTTTTTCTGCAAACCCATCCGGATTGACGTTCTCGAAAAACTGATCGAAAAAAATACCGCCTGATTTTTTCAATCAGAGGCTTGCCAAATTTCGAAAGCTGGTGTTTATTCGTCGCCCCTTCCAAGGGAATGGATCGCTAGCTCAATGGTAGAGCAGAAGACTCTTAATCTTTTGGTTGAAGGTTCGAATCCTTCGCGATCCACTGTAACTCACTGATAATCAACGAGTTACGACGAAAAAAACGCCAAAAGTATAATCCAAATGTATAATCCAAACCCCACTTTTCGGGGCATTTGGAGGTCGGTTGGGAAGAGTTGGGATAGCGGAGCGCCCCTAAAACTTTATGCCCCAATATGCCCAAAATCGGGCTGCTGAATCAGAGCAAACCGGAGCCGGTGGCTCCCGCAGCCGAACAAATGTCCTCATGCGGGCTGGGGGGAAATGGGCCGTCAGCAAACCGACCGCCAACGTCGCAATCTGATTTGACTCATCTGCGGAGCAACCCACTCGTGATAGGAGCACACGACTCAAACCGTCTCCGAAGATTGCATCCAAGTGCGGCGTTGGAAGGGATCGAGCCTTTATCTTCCTCCGTCCGTGACTTGACGAAAGGACGCTATCGGCCAATATTGCCGTTGGCGAGCGAAGTTGGTTTTCCCCCGGGTTTGGCTTCCGGATCGGTTTGCCGCTTTGCTCGCCGCTTTTGTTTGTAGCCCAAAGCCCGGCTTGACCGTTCGAAGGGCGCGGAAGTGCCAGTCCTCCGGGGCGACGTAATGTTTTGGTCCGCCGAGGTGAAGG
>CALCJD010000122.1 GCA_937960895.1 uncultured Spartobacteria bacterium
GGCGACCCGACGCCGCGGTAGCGGTCGGGGTGGCAGGTGAGGATGAGGATTTGAAGGTGGTCGGCCCGGGCGCTGAGGACGTCGAGGATGCGTTCCTGGCGGACGGGGTCGGTGTTGACCAGGACGTCGTCGAGGATGAGGACCTGCGGTTCGTCTGCGGCCAGTTCCTCGGCAACGGCAAGGCGGAGGCAGAGGAGGAGCTGTTCCTTGGCACCCTGCGACAGTTGATCGAATCCGTGGCATTCGTCCCGGGTGCGTCCAATGCCGGCGATTTGCAGGTGTTCGTCCAGGAAGACGCGGCGGGTGGAGTCGCCGGTGAGGTCGGCGAAGGCGGCGGTGAGGCGGTCTTCGAGCGGGGTGAGGACGGCCTTGGTGGCGGCCTGTTTGCGGTGCTCGATGAGGTCGTGGGCCACGCGGGCGCACCACGCCTGGCTGCGGGCCGCATCGCGCCGGAGGAGGGCTTCGGCCTTGCGTTCCTCGAGTTCGGTTTCGCGCGAGTAGAGTCCCTGTCCGCCCAGCGTCTGCAAAATGGCCCGGGCCTGGTCGCGTTCGGTGCGGCGGGCCTGAAGTTCGTCCGCGATCTGCTGGAGCGAGGCGGCGGCGCGGCGGGTGCGTTCGGGAAGTTTTTCGAAGTCCGGGGGCAGTTCCTTTTCGGTGGCGAGCACGCGGGCCTCGGCCTCGGCAAAGGCGATCTGCGCGGCGGTTTTGGCGGCGTCGAGGCCTTCGGAATACCGGGCGCCGAGGTCCTGAATTTGCGTGTCGAGCACGCGGAGGCGTGCGGCGTGCTCGGCGGCGAGCCGGGCGGATTCCTGAACCTTTTCCACCGCGGCGCGTTCCTCGGCGCGGAGCCGGTTGAGCTGGGCCGTGAATTCGGTCAGCGATTTTTCGGCGGCGGGGACGGCCTCGGCCTGGGCGGCTTCGTCGGTTTCGAGGTCGGTGAGGGAACGGGCAAGTTCGTCCGCGGTGGGCTGCAGGGATTCGGTCAGCGCCTCGGCGCGCCGGCGTGCGGTGGTGGCGGTTTCGCGCAGGGCGTCGAGGGTTTTGTGGTCGCCGAGGTGGGGGGCGAGCGCGGCGGTGGCGGCCTTGATCCGGGCGTCGAGTTCCTTCCGCGTGGCCACGGCGTCGCGGGCGGCGTCGAGGTGGGGGACGCCGATTTGCTGCAGGGTTTCGGCGAGGGTCGTCTCGGCTTTGGCAAGGTCGGAGGCGACATTTTGGGCGTCCTGCGATCCGGAGCGGATGAGAATGCGTCCCCAGCCTTCGAGGCGAAGGTCCAGGTCGCGGGCGCTTTGCAGGCGGTGGGGGTGACCGGCGGAAAGCGCCTGACGTCCGGCGGCGGGATCGGTGAGATTTTCCACCGCGGTGTCGGCGTCGGGGGTCAGTTCGACGGTGAGCCCGAGGGCCAGCATCTGGGCGCGCAGGGTGCGGACGGCTTCGGATTGTTCCTCGAGCTTGCGAAGCTGGGCGGGCGTGATGGCGGGCAACTCGGCGCGCCGGGTTTCCAGGGCGGCGAGTTCCGCGGTGGCGGCTTCGGCTTTTTCGACCTGACGGGAAAGCGCCTCGGCCTCGGCATGGAGGCGGCGCAGTTTGAGGAGTCCCTGCAAACGCTGGTGGGCGGCGCGGAGATCCTGGAGGCGTTTTTCCAGCGGGGCCTGCTCGGCCTGGCGGGCGTCGAGGCGCGAGCGGGTTTCGGCAAGAAGGCGCTCGGCCTCCGCGGCGGCGGCCTGCGTTTTGGTGAGCGAGGCCTCCATGGCCTGGCGTTCGTTTTTCAGCCGGGCGAGGGTTTCGGCGTCATTCGCGATCACGGTCAATTTCTCCCGCGCCGTGGCGAGGGCGTGGCGGCGGGCGGTGAGTTCGCCGGTGAGGCGTTCCGCGGCGAGAGCCTGTTCGCGCAGCTGGGCGGCGGCGGCGGCCTGCTCGGCGTGTTCCTTTTCCAGCCGGAGCACCTGGGCTTCGCTTTGCTGGAACAACCGATGGGTTTCCTCCAGCTTTTCCCGCGTGCGGCGGATCTCCTCGAGCGCGGCTTCCATCGAAGCCAGATCGTCCTCGGCGGTGCGGAGCGGTCCGCCGGTGCGGGGCTGTCCGGTGGTGGTGATGATGGCCTCGGCGGTGGCGGCGAGGCGGAGGCGCAGCGCCTCGATGACCGGATCCAGCTCCACGCGCGCGAGGCGGGCGCGGATGCGCTGGCCGACCTCGCCGTCGCTCAACGCGGGCCAGGTGGCGGGTTCGCCCTGGCGGGCCCAGAGAAATCCGAGAAACCCCCAGTGTTCCGGCTTGGTGGCGCCGCGGCCAGGGAGAGAGGATTGCAGGAGGGCCTGCACGCGCTGATCGGCTTCGTCCGCCTCGGCCACCAGTTCCCAGGATCCGGACCGGAATTGCGAGAGCCGGCTCTCGGGTTTTTGCAGGAAGGTCTTCGCGATCTGGAACCGTCCGACGCGGGTTTCGAATTCCACCGTGATGTGCGGGGTCAGCGACGTGCCGGCCGGCTGGAGGGCTTTGATTTCCTCGCCCCTGGTGGTGTGGCGGTCGAAGAGCGCCCGGGCGACGGCCTGCATCGAGGTGGATTTGCCGGATTCGTTGGGCGCGGCGAGGATGTTGAGGCCGGGGGAAAAGGGTCCGATACGGACCATTTCGCGGAAGCGGCCGACATGGGAAAGCTCCACGGAATGGAGAATCATGACGCCACCTCCTGCAGGGTCTGGAAAAGCATCTGCCGAAGCTGGGCGAACCACTCGGGCGTAAGCTGGGCGAGGTCGATGCGGGCGGGCGCGAGCAGGGTCTGGGCTTCGGCGAGGGAAAGCGGCGCGGCGCCACCGGGAAGGTCGCCCAACATCGACCCGGTGGCAAAACCTTCCAGGCGGCCGATGTCGGCGAGCACCTGGGCGAGGATCGGATGGCGGGCCTGCAGGTCCGCAAGCTCGACGGGGGAGAGGGCAATGCGGGTCGAGTCGGTGATCTGACAGTGAAAAAATCCTTCGGCGGCCCGGGCGAGGTCCGCCTTTGTTTCCGCGAGGGTGTGCGGGGAAACGCTGCCGGTGAGCGTGATGCGCAGGACGGTTTTGTCGGCGTGCGGACGCAGGTCCGCGAGGGCCTGGTCCAACGACGCCCGGGAGGCTTCGTAGGAAAGAAAATCGAGGCCGAGCGTGCGCCAGGTCAGCGTGCCCACCCTGACGGGTTCGACGCGCGGGAGCTGTCCGGGTCCGTCGATTTCGACATAGGCGACGTGTCCGCTGCGGTCGTTGGAAAACCGGTCCGGCTCCGGCGTGCCGGGCATGACAATGCGTCCGCCGTCGGTGTCGGCGAGCCAGTTGTGCCAGTGGCCGATGGCGAGGTAATCGAGCCCGGCCCGCGACGCCGCGTTGAGCGCAATGGGAAAGTCGTTCGGCTCGTGTTTTCCCTCGATGGCCAGCGCCCCGTGGGTGATGCCGATTTTGATTTTGTCCGCGGAAACGCCCGCGGCCAGCTCGACAAGGCGGGCGCTGGGGTCGGTGGTGGAGAGTTTTTGTGCGAGAGGCGAGGCCAGCAGCGCGGCGCGGCCGAGGTCAACGACGCCGGGTTCGCGGAACACGTGCACATTGGGCGGCGGGGTGAGGAAGACCTTCCGGTTCCAGACGGCCTCCGGACCGGAAATCGGATCGTGGTTCCCCGGCAGGATGTAAACCGGCACGGTGGGGAATTTCCGGAAGAGATCCAACGTTTCGGAGACGAGGCTGTCCCCGACCTGATTGTCCTCGAAGAGGTCTCCCGCGATGAGAAAGGCATCCACCTGCCGGTCGCGGGCCAGCTCCAGGCTGCGCTGCAGCGCCTGCAGGCGAGCGGCGCGAAGCGCACCGGCGGTGGCGCCGAATTGGCGGAACCGGGCGCCGAGCTGCCAGTCTGCGGAGTGGAGGAGGCGGATCACAACCAGGAGCAGAAAGAACAGAACGATCCGTCAAAGGAAAGCCAAAGTCACCGGCGGAATTTCGATCGAATCCCCGGCCAGCCGGTACGGGATACCCTGCGGGAAAATCTATTCCTTCCGCCGCTCGGCGCGGATCATGGGGTGGGTGACGTCGGGCATGATCGAACTCACGGCCACTTCGACTTCGCGCTCCATGCCGAGGACCTCAAGCAGGATGGCGACACGTTCGCGGGCCGGCATCACGCGGGTGACCACGGCGCGCACACCCTGGAACGGACCGGAAACAACGTTAACCTCCTCGCCGACCTCCACGCCGGCCTCGATCACGACGGTTTCCTCGTCCCGCACGGAGGCGCGGAGTTCGTTGATCACGGTCTCGGGAACGACGGCGGGTTCGCCGCCGAAGGACACGATCTGGGTGACCCCATGCGTGGCGCGGATCAGGCGGTGCTGCGCGGGATAGGAGAATCGCGCGAAAAGATAACCGGGAAACATCGCCTCGGTGACCCACAGGCGCCCCGACCGGCGCGCACGCTCGAATCGCACAAAAGGACAGAAGACTTCAATGCCTGCCTCCGTGCGAAGCAGCTGGCTGGTCGTGCGCTCGGTCTTTGGTTTGGCTCGAACGCAAAACCAGAGTGGGTCATCGATCATTGGCTCTTCCTGTTCTCCCGTTTTCCCGGCCCGGCAATGTGTGGCAAAATCCGGCCGAAAACAAGGCTTTGTGGGCGGCACGCGTTGCCCGGGCGGACGGTGCCGCCTCCGGCGGGAAAGGGGGGACTTCCGCAAACGAACCGCCGGCCGGCGTCCGTCAAATCCGCTACCAGCTGTAATGCACCTTGTAAGTCACGGTGCGCTCCTCGTCCGGCTTCACGGTGACGAGAAACTCGATGGTGTGGGAGTCGAGTTTGCGGAAGTTGTCACTCTTCTGGGTGATCTCCCAGTTGTCGTAGCGGTAGAGGTGTTCGACGACGCGGATCTCGACCGGTTCCTTCTTGTGATTGCGCAGGGTGATTGCGAAGGCCTCGTCCGCCCAACGGTTGGCGGTGTTCACCTTGAACTCCGTACGGCGGCGTTCGCCGACGAGGTCGAAGCTGTTGCCCAGATACACGCGGACGGTTTCGTCCTTCGGCGTGTGGTCGATTTCGTTTTCCCCGATGAACTCGAGCGACTGGTCGTCGTCCTGCTGGTAAAAGCGGAGCCGGCCGGCGGGGAGGGGAATGCCAAGGTGATTGGCCTCGGAATTCTTGAACTCTCGCAACACCCAGACCTTCTTGTTGGACGGAACGCCGTAGTCGCCGGGACCGCGCACCCGCGGAAACACGCCAAACCCGCTGGCGGCGCCGTCATAAACGTAAATCTTCGGCGCCTTCACCCCCTGCGCGCGCACAAATTCGACCTGCTTGGTCTCCTGATCCCGCAGCGTCACCGGCCGCGCGATGGTATACAGGTGAAATTCCGAGAACGCCTTCTCGGTGACCACGTCCTCCATGGGTCCGGAAGCCCTCGCGGCGACCATGGGCGCGGCCTCGAATTTTTGCCGGACGGGCTGGATCTTGTTCACGTCGCCGGCCATGAGTTTGATCTTGGCGTCCTTGAACGTCCGGCCGCTGTTGTTGGAAAAGGTGATCCAACCGACCACATCCACGATGTCGCCCGACTCCGGAGCGACCAGATTGTAGTCGGCCTTCCACGACAGACCACCGGTGAGATAAGCCAGTTCGGCATCAAACTTCGCCGGCTGGGCGGCGTTGAGTTTCCACGACAGGGTCGGATTCAAAATCGTGTCGTCCCCGAGGGCGGGAAACACCGGCATGCCCGGCAGCTGGAACTGGAGCCGGCCATTCACCTCGATGACCGGCTGGGACGGATTTTGTCCGCCCGCGCCGTAGCCGCTGCGGATGATTTTTCCCGGCACGACCACGTCCGGTTTCATCGGCTCCTTGACCACAAAATCGATCGTCTTCCCCTCGTAGAGCGACAGCATCAACTGCTGGGAGACCGGATCGTTGCGATAACTTTGCTCCAGGATCTGCAGCGCCACCTTGCCGGAAGGATCGCGCAAAATCACCGAATCCGTCTCCGCGCGCGCGGTCATTCCGGAAAAACTCACCTCGTTGACCCCCGCCTTGAGGTCAAGTGGCACCGAGTCGCGCACCACCGCAAAGTCCTGATTATAAATGGTCAACGCCGGAGGCGCCGCCATCGCGGCCAGGGGCAGAAGAAAAATCGGAAGAACTTTCATACAAGAGAATAACGGGGACGGGGGAAAAATCTTAGAATTTTTTCGGGCGGGGCGCCATCGAAACACGCCGGAACGCGGCGGTTTCCTCCGGGAAGCGCCGCGCGGGGAAGAACGGATCGGTTCGTCGTTGGAGCAGAAAGTTGTCGCCGGTCCG
The DNA here is from genome assembly GCA_937960895.1 of uncultured Spartobacteria bacterium. Lineage (GTDB taxonomy): Bacteria > Verrucomicrobiota > Verrucomicrobiia > Chthoniobacterales > Terrimicrobiaceae > CALCJD01. The sequence goes on from CALCJD010000122.1 coordinate 6,298, forward strand.
GCCCGAATGGCCGGGTCTGCTCAGCATCGTGTGCCGCGGCCTGCCGCGATACAGGGGATTATCGCAGCCTTCAGGCTGCATGCCTCCATGGCCTTGCATCCCCGGCCCTTCGGACCGGGCTAGGGAAGGGGCGCGCCTTTGGCGCTCGGCCATCACTCAGCCGGCGAAGAAAAACATGGCGGTCATGACCGCGTTGGCGACGAGCATGGCGATGATGGAGACCACCACCGACCTTGTGGTGGACTGGCCCACGCCCTCGGCGCCTCCGGTGACATCGAGTCCGGCCTTGGCGGAGATCGTCGCGATGAGCCACGCAAAGACGAAGCTCTTGATCATGCCCGAATACAGATCGATGGGCCGGGCGCTGTCGATGAGGCGTGCGATGTAGCCGTTCGTGCTCATGTCGAGGGAGAAATGGGCAATGCTCCAGCCGCCGACGAAGCCGATGTAGTTTCCGAAGATCACCAGGGCGGGCAGCATGACCAGCATGGCGAGGAAGCGCGGCACCACGAGGAAGCGGATGGGATTGATGGACATCACCTCGAGGGCCTCGATTTCCTCCGACACCTTCATCGTGCCGAGTTCGGCGGTGATGGCCGAGCCGCTGCGGCCGATGACTACCACGCCGACAATGAGCGGACCCAGTTCGCGCAGGAGGGACATGCCGACGAGGTCGGGGACATAGGACGTCGCGCCGAATTTTGCCAACTGATAGGCGCCCTGCATGGCCAGGGTGAGGCCGATGCTGAACGAGGTCATGGCGGTCATGGGCACGGCCTGCACGCCGATGCGGACCATCTGGCGAAAGACCTCGTTGACGTTGAACAGCCTCTTGCCACGCAGGGGGGCGAGGAAAATCCAGTACAGGATCTGCGCGTTGAAGGCGAAGTAGCTGCGCAGGGCGGCCACGTGACGGGATTATTTTTGGGCCGCCAGGGCAGCCAGGGCGGCCTCCGCGGAGTCGGTGATGGTGAACAACTCGTTGAGGCGCACGAGGTCAAAGATGGTGCGGACCTTTTTCTTCAGGCCGTAGAGGGCGATCTTCCCCTTGAAGGGGGCGGCTTCGCGCACGTATTCGATGAAGGTGGCGAGTCCCGAGGAGTCGATGTATTCGACGTCCGTGAAGTCCACAAGCAGCACCGGCGTCTTGTCCGCCGCACAGGATTGCAGTTCGGCGCGCAGAGCCGGCGAGGCATGCAAGTCGATTTCCCCCTTCAGCTTGAGGGTGGTAACGCCATTGGCCTCGGTCTTCACAATCTCCATGCCGCATGGGAATACCGTTCGGCCCGAACGGTGGGAAGTCTGATTTTTGCGTCCGTCCACCTTCCGCAAAATCCCCCCTTTTCCGCGCGCCGCTTTCTCCATTAGGTTGACGGGGTGAATCTTTCGGACGACAGGGCCTGGGAGGCCATTCGCGGCGATTTTCCGATCCTTGACCAGCAGGTCAACGGACACCCGATCATTTATTTCGACAACGCCGCCACGTCGCAGAAACCGCGGTCCGTCATCGACACCCTCACCCGCTATTACGAATGCGACAACAGCAACGTCCACCGCGGACTCCACGAGCTGAGCAACCGCGCCACCGAGGCCTACGAGGGCGCACGGACGCGGCTGGCCGCCTATCTGGGCGCGACCGACGGGGAAATTGTCTTCACCCGCGGCACCACGGAAGCCATCAACCTCGTGGCCCGCGCGTGGGGGGACCAAAACATCGGCCGCGGCGACGTCATCCTGCTCACCGAAATGGAGCACCACAGCAACCTCGTGCCGTGGCAGTTGCTGGCCCGACGGCGCGGGGCGACGCTGCGGTTTGTGCCGGTGACGCCGGACGGGCTGCTCGACCTCTCGAACCTCGACGCCCTGCTGGACGGGGCGAAGATTTTTTCCTTCGTCCACATCTCGAACAGTCTGGGAACCATCAATCCGGCGGCGGAACTCTGCGCCCGCGCCCGCCGGGCCGGCGTGGTGACCCTGGTGGACGCCGCGCAGAGCGCCGGACACCTGCCTGTGGACGTGCGCGCACTCGGCTGCGATTTCCTGGCGCTCTCCGGACACAAGATGTGCGGCCCCACGGGGATCGGCGCGCTTTACGGACGCCGCGAAATCCTCGAAGGCATGGAACCCTTCCACGGCGGCGGCGAAATGATCGCCAGCGTGCAGTTTCAGGAAAGCCAGTTCAAACCGGCGCCGCACCGCTTCGAGGCGGGCACGCCCGCCATCGCCCAATCCATCGGCCTCGGCGCGGCGGCGGACTACCTCGACGCAATGGGACGCGACCGGATTTTCGAGCACGACCGCGACCTTGCGCGTCAGGCCGTGGCCGTGCTGGAGGACATCCCCGGCGTACGCATCCTGGGTCCCCGCGACGAACGGGCCGGACTGGTCAGCTTTGTGATGGAATCCGCCCACGCCCACGATGTCGTGAGCATGGCCGACCAATACGGACTCGCCCTCCGGGGCGGCCACCACTGCACCCAGCCCCTCCTGCGCAAGCTCGGTGTGCCGGCCTCCTGCCGGGCGAGTTTTTATTTCTACAACACCCCCGCGGAGGTCGAGCGCATGGGGGAAATCCTGCGCAAAATCCACGCCTTTTTTGCATGAACCTCGAAGAGCTTTACCAGGAAATCATTCTCGATCACAGCAAGCGTCCGCGGAACTTCGGACCGCTGCCCGACGCCACCGTCACCGTGAAGGGCGACAATCCCTCCTGCGGCGACGAGGTCGAACTTGCGGTGAAACTTTCCCCCGACCGCATCGAGGCGCTGAAATTCACGGGTCAGGGCTGCGCCATCTGCATGGCCTCGGCGTCGTTGATGACCGTCAAAATGAAGGGCAGGTCGCGGACCGAGGCCGCGGACATGGCCCACGCCTTCCGCGAAATGCTGGTCGCGCAGGAGCCGCCCGAGCCGCCCGCCAACTTCGGCGACCTTCAGGTGTTTTCCGCGGTCCGCCGGTTTCCCCAGCGCGTCAAATGCGCCACCCTCGCGTGGCGGGCGCTGGAACAGGCGCTTTCCGCGCCGGAAGCCGGACCGGTTTCCACGGAGGAATCCCGGGATTGACGCCGGTGCGCGCCCTCCGACCGGACCTCCCACCCGCTTTTCCAGTCGCCTCCCGCACGATCCTTTGCCAAATGATCCGCCTGTGAAAGGAGCCGAGTGATGAACATTCAAAGTGCCGAACTGCAAGCCAGCGCGCCGGACTTCGCATCGTGTCCGCCGCCCGCCCTGCCGGAATACGCCGTGATCGGCCGTTCGAATGTGGGCAAATCGTCGCTCATCAACATGCTCACGCGCCGCAACGGCCTGGCGCGCGTCTCGGCCACGCCGGGCAAGACGAAGTTGATTCATTTTTACACGATCAACAAACGCTGGACCCTCGTCGACCTGCCCGGCTACGGCTACGCGAAGGCCGGCAAGGCGGAGCGCCTGCGATTCGACCGGCTCATCTCCGGGTATCTGAGCACCCGCCCGACCCTGCGCTGCACCTTTGTACTCATCGATTCGCGCCTCGAACCCCAGGAAATCGACCTCGCCTTCATCCGCTGGATGGTGGGGAAGGGACTGCCGCTGGCGCTGGTGTTCACCAAGGCGGACAAACTTTCCAAGACCGCCGCGCAGAAGGCGGTCGGCGCCTTCCTCGAGCGCATGAAGGACATCGCCGAGGACGACCCGATCACCCTCATCACCTCCTCGCGCACGGGGACGGGACGCAGTGAAATGCTGCGCCTCATCATGGATTCCCTGGCGGAGGAAGAAACCGCATGACCCTCGAAGATCTCGGCTGGAACGCGGAATTCGCCGAAGCCTGGGCGTCCTGCGCCGGAAAGAATTGGGTGCCCGCGCGGATCATCCGGGATCACCGCATCAGCTATGGCGTGCTCACCGGGGACGGCGACGAATACGAAGCCGTCCTGAGCGGCAGGGTTTACCACGAGGCGGAAACGGACGCCGACCTGCCCGCCGTCGGCGACTGGGTCGGAGTGGAAATTGGCGACAGCGAGGACCACGAAAATGTCATCCGCGTCCGCCTGCCCCGCCGGAGCTGCCTTTCGCGCAAGGCTCCCGGACGCAGCACGGAACAGCAGGTTCTGGCCGCCAATGTCGACATCGTGGTTGTGGTGACCGATGCGGGGGCCGATTTCAATCTCCGCCGCCTGGAACGCTATTTCGCCCTCATCGCCCTGAGCGGTGCGCGGACGGTCGTGCTCGTCAACAAGGCGGACCTGCATTCCGCGGAGCAAAACCAGTCCGCGATGGACGCCATCCGCGCGCTGAACCCGGAGGCCGACGTCCATCTCACCACCGTCACCCGGAAATCCTCCCTCAAGCCGCTGCGCGCCCAACTCGGGAGGGGAGTGACGGCGACCTTGGTCGGCTCCAGCGGGGTCGGAAAATCGTCCATCATCAACGTCCTGCTCGGGGACGACTACCAATGGACCGGCGAGGTCAACGAAATCACCGGCAAGGGCCGCCACACCACGACCGTGCGGGAGCTGATGGTGCTGCCCGGCGGCGGCATCCTCATCGACAATCCGGGCATTCGCGAAGTCCACATGTGGACCGATGAAATCACCCTGCGTGCGCGGTTTGCCGACATCGGGGAACTGGCGGGACAATGCAAATTTCCCGACTGCCGGCACGGTCCGCGCAATGCCGGCTGCGCCCTGCAGGCCGCCGTGGCCGCGGGAACGCTGGATGCCCGCCGCCTGGAGGGATTTCTGAAGCTCGGCGAGGAAATCGAAAAACTCCGCGCCAACCGCCGGAAGCGGGAAATGACCATCGCCCGGTGGGAACTTCGCGATCGGAAAAAACGCCAGGCCCGCCGGAACGGGCGTTGGAGAACGGACGGGGACTACGACGAGAGCGGGTACCTTTGAGGGCCTTTTTGAAAAGCGGAGACCGGGGTTCGTGCCGCCCCCCGACCGGCGGCTTCCACATCCGGGACGGCCTCCGCCTGTCGCGCGCGACCGAAAGGGAGCCCGGGATTATTTCATCGGATATTTGGCGAGGTGCCGGGTCAGCCGGCGGAACACCGGCAGGGCGGCGTCGCTGATGTGATGTTCGATGCCCTCGATGTCGGCATGGAATTCGTCCGGACTCAAGCCCATGAGGCGGAACAGATCCGTGAGCACGGCGTGGCGTTCCTGGATGGAATTCGCCACCTCCTCGCCCTTCGGCGTGAGCACAAACCCCCGATACGGCTCGCGACGCAGATAACCGAGATCCGCCAGCTTCTTGATCATCAGGGACACACTGGGACGGATGAGGTCGAGCGCATCGGCCACGTCGGAAACGGAGGCGTACCCGTTGCGGTCGATCAGATTGGAAATGCACTCGAGATAATCCTCCGCGCTTTCCGTCAATCCGCTCCGGTGATGCGCGCTGAGCTTTTCGCGTCGGCCGGGGGGATTCGGGGCGGAGCGGGACTTGCGGGGCATTCCCCCCTCTAGCCCGGCGACGGGGTCATTTCCAGCCGAAACGACAAAAGAGTTTGTTATGTTAAACTTTAATTGTTGACCCAACACCGCCGTGGGCGTATCGGAGCGATGATGACGTTGATGCGTTTGGTTTTGGCGGTAGGCCTCGCCATGCTCACCCTGACCGGCGCAGCAAAGGCGGAGCCGGTGGTGAAGGCGGCCGCGACGACCGGCATGGTGGCGGATCTGGTCCGCCAGGTCGGCGGGGACCGCGTGGACGTGCGGCAGCTGATGGGTCCCGGGGTGGACCCCCATCTTTACAAACCGACCGCGGAGGATGCGGCGGTGCTGTCGCGGGCGGACGTGATTTTTTACAACGGCCTGAAGCTGGAGGGCCGGATGGCGGATCTTTTTGCGCGTCTGGGCCGTTCGGGCCGGAAGGTGTATGCGGTGACGGAATCGGTGCCGGAGGACCGGCTTCTTCAGCCGGCGGAGTTTGAAGGCCATTACGATCCGCATCTCTGGTTTGACGTGGGCCTGTGGGCGGAGACCGTTCCGACCGTCGTCCGGGGCCTGAGCGCAACCGATCCGGAGGGACGCGAAACCTACGAGAAAAACGGCGCCATCCTGCGGGAAAAGCTGGCGGCGCTGGACGCCTGGTGCCGGGAAACGGCCGCCCAACTGCCGGAATCGCGGCGGATCCTGGTGACCAGCCACGATGCCTACAACTATTTCGGCCGTGCCTATGGATTCAAGGTGGTGGGGCTGCAGGGCATCTCGACCGTGTCGGAGGCCGCGCTGGCCGACGTGGCGAGCCTGGTGGATTTCCTCAAGGAGCAGAAGGTGAAGGCGATTTTTGTGGAGAGCAGCGTGAATCCCGCGGCCATCCGCCGCGTGGCCGAGGATGCCGGCGTGAAGGTGGGCGGCGAGCTGTTTTCCGACGCGATGGGAAAGCCGGGCGAGATGCGCGACGGCTTTGACACCGGAACCTATGACGGCATGGTGCGCCACAATCTCACCACCATTGTCAACGCGCTGAAATGACGGACGCCGAAATCCCGCTGGAGGTCCACGACCTGAGTGTGGCTTATCACAAGAAGCCCGTGCTCTACGGCATCGACGTTGCGGTGCCGGCCGGGAAGCTTGTGGGCATCATCGGCCCCAACGGCGCCGGCAAGTCCACCTTCATCAAGGCCGTCATGGGCCTGCTGCCCCTGGCCGGCGGATGGGTGAAGATCTTCGGCAAACCCTACCGGGAAAACTGCCGGCGCGTCGGCTACGTCCCCCAGCGCGAGTCGGTCGACTGGGATTTTCCGGTCAATGTGATGGACGTCGTCCTGATGGGCCGCTACGGCCGGCTGCGTCTGGGTCAGCGCCCCGGGGCGAAGGACCGCGAAATCGCGCGCGAGTGCCTCGAAAAGGTCCACATGCTGCCCTACGCCAAGCGGCAGATCGGGAACCTGTCGGGCGGCCAGCAGCAGCGTGTTTTTCTGGCCCGGGCGCTGGCCCAGGAGAGCGACCTGTATCTCATGGACGAACCCTTTGCCGGCGTGGATGCGGCGACGGAGGCCGCCATCATCGCCCTGCTGCAGGATCTGAAAAACCGCGGCAAAACCGTGCTGGTCGTGCACCACGACCTGTCGTCGGCCCGGGATTATTTCGACATGCTGATGCTTCTCAACATGCGGCTGGTGAAGTTTGGTCCCACGGCGGAGGTGTTCACGCCCGAGAACCTGCAGACCACCTACGGCGGACGGCTCACCATTCTCTCCGAGGTCGTGCAAAGCCTCGGCAGTCAGGAAAAATGACGGCCCGCCGTTGTCGAGGGAGCTGCCCCGTTCGCGCGGCCCGCGCGGCGTCGCGCTCCCGGATTGCCGGCGTCCTCCTGGTTCTCGGGCTGTTTTTTCTGCTTCCCGACGGCGCGTGGGCGGCCCGGATCAGCGAACTGACCGAAACCACCTTCACCGGGCGCGCCGTCCGGTTTTTCACCCTCCAGGATCCCTCGCTGCGCTTTGCCCTGACGGGTTCCGTGCTGCTGGGCATCTGCTGCGGCCTGATGGGTTCGTTTCTGGTCGTGCGCAAGCTGGCCTTGATGAGCGACGCCCTCTCGCACGCGGTGCTGCCGGGGGTGGCGCTGGGGTTTCTCTGGACGATGAAAAAGGATCCCCTGGCCATCTTTCTCGGGGCCACCATCGCCGGACTGCTCGGGGCGGGACTGGTGCAGGCGCTGCGCCACACCACCAAACACAAGGAGGACGCGGCGCTGGGGTTTGTGCTGGCGTCGTTTTTTGCCGTCGGCGCCTGTCTGGTCACCATGATCCAGAACCTGCCCGAGGGAAACAAAAGCGGCCTCGACAAGTTCATGTTCGGCCAGGCGGCCGCGCTGGGTCCCGGGGACGTGCAGTTGCTGGCCGTGGTGACGGGGCTCACGCTTCTGGTGCTGGGCCTCTTTTACAAGGAACTCCTCGTCACGAGCTTCGACGCCGGTTTCGCGCGGTCGGCCGGCATTCCCACCCAGGTGTTCCACTACCTTCTGATGTTGCTCCTGGCATTTGCCATTGTGTCCTCCCTCCAGGCGGTGGGGGTCGTGCTGGTGGCCGCCATGCTGGTGATTCCCGCCGCGGCGGCCTATCTGCTGACGGACCGCTTCGGCTGGATGCTGATTCTTTCCGCCGTGTTCGGGGTGACGACCGGGGTGGTGGGGTCGTTTCTTTCCTTTGTCGGCCGCAACCTTCCCACCGGACCGTTGATGGTGCTGTCGGCCACGGCGGTTTTTCTGGGGGCGCTTTTTTTCGGTCCGCGCCACGGCGTGCTGGCCAAGTGGTGGCGGCGGCGTTCCCGCTCCGCGCGGATCGGCCGGGAAAACCTGCTCAAGGCGATGTATCACGTGCTCGAGCAGGAGGGCTTTCGCGGCGAAACCATTCCCATCCGGCACCTGGCCGAGGTGCGCCGCGAATCCATCGAGGACGTCACGCGGGATCTCGGCCGGATGCAAACTCACGGTCTCGTCTCCTTCACCGGGGACCGCCGTGCGGTCGTCTTCACGCCCGACGGTTGGAAGCGCGCCTGCGAGATCGTCCGCAATCACCGCCTTTGGGAACTCTATCTCACCCACGCCGCGAACTTCGCCGTCGATCACGTCCACGAGGATGCCGAGAAGATCGAACACATTCTCGGCGAGGACACCGTAAGGCAGCTCGAGAAGCGTCTCGACTACGCCCACCGCGACCCGCACGGCCGCCTCATCCCCGGGCGCGCCGATGACTACGGCAAGGGGCCGAACGTTCCGAAGCCATGAACGGACTCGTCCCGCCCTTTGATTTCCACCGCGTGGTGATCGAGCCCTGGACGACGGGGTTTCCGCTGACGATCTGGATTGTGCTCATGGGATCGCTGGTCGGCATCGCCTGCGGCCTGGTGGGCAACTACCTTCTGCTTCGCCGCATGGCCCTGGTGGGGGACGCCATCAGCCACAGCATCCTGCCCGGACTGGTGGTCGCGTTTCTCATTTTCCGCACCGTCAACACCCCCGTCATGTTCGCGGGGGCGCTTCTGGCCGGACTGCTCACGGTGGCGATCATCGAGTTCATTCAAAGGCAGACCCGCGTCAAGGTGGACGCCGCCATCTGCATCGCGTTCACCAGTCTTTTTGCGCTGGGCGTGACTTTGGTCAGCGCGGCCGAGGCGGCCGGTCCGGTGCACATCGATGCCGAGTGTGTCCTCTTCGGCGAAATTGCCCTGATTCCGTTTGACCCGCCGGTCGTCCTGGGCGGCCTCGAACTGGGTCCCCCGCCGGTGCTGCGCATGGCGGCGGTGACCCTGGTCCTCGTGCTCGGCATTCTGCTTTTTTACAAGGAACTGCTCCTCACCTCCTTCGACCCCGGACTGGCCCGCGCCATGGGCATGAAAACCACCGTCTGGCACTACGGCCTGATGACGGCGCTGTCCCTCGTGGTGGTGAGCGCCTTCGAATCGGTCGGCGCCATCCTGGCCGTGGCGATGCTGATCGTGCCGGCGATGTTTGCGGCCCAGCTTTCGACACACCTGCCCACGCGCATGGTCCTGACGGCCCTGCACGCCGTCGCCAGCGCGGCGACGGGATATCACCTTTCCGTCTGGCTCGAATGTTCCGCCGCCGCCGCCATGGTGGTCTGCGGGTCGGTCCTGTTTGCGCTGGCCTGGGGAATCACCGCGCTGACGCGGAAGACGGGGTGGATCGACGCGCCGACGCCGGAAAATTCAGTCCGCCAATCAGTCGCAGCCCCTCCAGGGTCAGGCGCGGATCAATGACGTCAAACAGGGCGACTCCGGAGCCGATGAGTTCGGCGTCGCCGCCCGTGGCGATGACCCGGGCCTTGCGGCGCGGAAAATGTTCGCGGCGGATCTGCTCGAGGATTTCGCGGATGAGTCCGCGGTAACCGTGCACCGCCCCGGACAACATGGCCTCGCGGGTGCTTTTGCCCACGGCGCGGGGCGGCTGGCGCAATTCGATGAGCGGAAGCTGGGCCGTGCGCCGGTGAAGGTATTCGGTCATGACCCCCAGCCCGGGCGCAATCACCCCGCCGATGTAGCTGCGGTCGGCGGAAATCACATCGAAGGTCACCGCCGTGCCGAAATCGACCACCACCGAGGGTGCGGCATGAAGGATGGCGGCGGCGGCGGCATTGGCCAGGCGGTCGGCTCCGATGGAGCGGGGATCCGGGTAGTCGATGCCGACCCCCAGTTCGATGTCGGGTCCCACCCAGCAGACCTCGCCCCCCACGGCCTCCGCAACCACGGCCTTTTTGGCGGGCACCACGGTGGCCGCGACCGCATGGCGGAAGGCACGTTGTTTGAGGACGGCGCGCAACCGGCGCGGCGTCAGGTCCGGCGTGGGCAGCCGGAACACACGCCCCACACGCTCCCGCGTGGAAAAGGCGATCTTGGTGAAGGAATTGCTTACGTCGATGAGGACGAAGGCGGAGGGCATGGCGCAGCATTTCCGGGATGCGCCGTCCGGTCAAGCCGGCGTGCGGACGACGGCCCCGCAATGCCGTCCGCTCACGCTTCGGATCTCTGAGCCGGCCCGCCGCCTCCCCGGGCAAACTGCCGGTACATCCCGGCATACACCCCGCCCGCGCGGAAAAGCTCGCGGTGCGTGCCGCGTTCGATGATGCGGCCGCGGTCCAACACCAGCACAAGACCGGCCTTGCGGATGGTGCTGAGGCGGTGGGCGATGATGAAACTTGTGCGGCCGCGCAGCAGTTCGGTGAGCGCCTGCTGGATTTTCGCCTCGGTGAGGCTGTCGACCGCGCTGGTCGCCTCGTCGAGGATGAGAATGCGCGGATCGGCCAGCATGGCGCGCAGGATGCAGACGAGCTGGCGCTGGCCCAGCGAAATGCCGCGCCCCTGTTCGGCCACGACGGTATGGAGTCCGATGGCCTCGATTTCATCCCGGCAGCCGAGGCGCTCCGCGGCGGCGAGGGCGTCCGCCTCCGTGACCTCCGGCCGGGCGAGGCGCAGGTTTTCCAGGACGGTCCCGGTGAAGAGAAAATTCTGCTGCGTGACCACACCGAGCTGGCTGTGCAGCGAGTCGGTGCGGATGGACGTGGTGGGATGTCCGTCGATTTTGATGACGCCGGACCGCGGCAGATAAAACTTCGCAATCAGGTTCACCAGCGTGGTTTTTCCGCTGCCGGTATGACCGACGAGGGCGACGGACATGCCCGGTTCGGCGGTGAAGGAGATGTCCTCCAGCACCGGGTTTCCCGTCCCGTAGGCAAAGGTGAGGTTTTCCACCTCCACGCGGCCGGCGATGGGTCCGAGCGCCCGCGCGTCGGCGGGATCCTCCCAGGCCGGCGGCGTGTCGAGCAGCCGGAACACGCGCTCCGCACCGGCCATGGCGGCAAGGGCGGTGCCGTATTGGTTTCCCAGGACCTGAAAGGGCTGGAAAAACAGGGTCGCGAGAAACAGGAACATGATGAGGTCGCCGATGGGCATGCCGATTTCGGGATTCAGCGCGCGCCAGCCGCCGGCCAGCAGGAGGGCGGCGGTGAAAAACTGGGCGTTCAATTCCAGCAGCGGCGTGAAGATGGCGGTATTGCGCGCGGCTCCGATGTTGTATTGGGAATGGTCGGCCACCAGTTCGCGGAAAATGCCGGCATTCTGTTCCTCGCGGGAAAATCCCTGCGTGACCCGGATCCCCCCGACCGCCTCGCTCACGCTGGCCGTGATGCGGCTGAAACTTTCCTGGATGGCCCGCTGCGCACGGCTCTGGCTCCTGCGGAACCGGCGGGTCAGAAAAAGGAGCACGGGACCGACCGCCGCCACGATGAGGAAAAGCATCGGCTCGTAGCAGAGCATGAGCAGGCCGGCGACAATCATCTGGCCGCCCTGCACGACGGAAACAAACAGCGCATCCTGCACGCCGGCGCGGATCGCCTCGATGTCGGACGTCAGCCGGCTGATCAATCCTCCCACGCGATGATTGTGGTGAAACTGCAGCGGCATGCGCATGAAGTGGCGGAAAAGATCGCCGCGCAGCCTGCTCACGACCGCCTCGCCGAACTGCAGGGCGAGTTTGATGCGGTAGTGAAAGACGACGTTTGTCGCCAGCAGGAGCGCGGTGTAGCCGGCGATTCCCAGCAATAGCCCCGTGGTGCTGCGACTGGCGATCGGACCGTTGATCACCGCACCCAGCGCCCAGGCCAGCGCCGGGAGTTGGATGGCGCGCAGCACGGTGAGGACAAGGAGAACGTTGCGCACCGGTCGCGCCTCCGGCGTTTGCCGGAACACGCGCCGCAGCAGCGCCAGCTTGAGCGGCTGACGGTGCTCGGGTTCAGGCAGCGTCGCTTTCATGGTCGTGTTGCAGCATGGCCAGCCGGCGGTAATAACCCGGCTGGCGGACCAGTTCGGACGGGCGGCCCTGCTGGACGATGCGCCCGCGGTCGAGCACAAGAACCCAGTGGGACCGGCGCAGGGCGGCCACGCGGTGGGTGGCCAGCAGGACGGTGCGCCCCTCGAGGGCCCGCTCCACTCCGGCGAGAATCTCCTGCTCGGTGTGCGCGTCCACCGCGGCGGTGGGATCGTCGAGGAGCAGGATGCGCGGATCCCGCAGGAGCGCACGGGCCAGGGCGAGGCGCTGACGCTGACCGCCGGAGAGGCTTTGTCCGCCCTCCCGCAGCACCGTGTCGTATCCCTCCGGCAGCGTCTCGATGAACCGGTCCGCCGCCGCCAGCCGGGCGGCGCGCTCGATTTCCCCGCGCGAGGCCCCGGGACGGCCGAAGGCGATGTTTTCCGCGACGGTGGCGGCAAAAAGGAAACTTTCCTGAAAGACCACCCCCACCGAGGCGCGCAGCGTCTCCAGGTCGAGCTCGCGCACATCGTGTCCGTCCACGCACACCCGGCCGGACTGCGGATCGTAGAAACGCGGCACCAGGCTGAGCAACGACGACTTGCCGCTTCCGGTGGGCCCGATGATGCCGATGCACTGTCCCGGGGCGGCGACAAAACTCACCTCGCTCAGGGAGGGCGTCTCCCCGCCCCGGTGGGAAAAGGTGACATTTTCGAAGGCGATTTCGCCGCGGACCGCTTCCAGCCGCCGCGCCGTCGGCGCACTGCGCACGGCGAGCGGCGCGTCGAGGATTTCAAACACGCGTCCCGCCGCCGCCAGGCTCTGCTGCGCGCTGTTCATGATGCCGCCCACGTTGGCCACCTGGGCGCCGAACTGCTGGAGGAGTCCGGAAAATACCACCAGGCCCGCGCCGAGGGGAATGGCATCGTGCATCACCAGCCAGCCGCCGTACCCCAGCAGGATGATCAGTGTGGACTGGGTGACGGAATTGATGGTGGGCGTGAAAAGACTCACCATCAAAAACGCGGCGCGCTGCTGCCGGCAGAACGCGAGGTTTTTTTCCTCGAAGACCTCCGTGGCCCGCCGCTCGAATCCAAAGGCCTTCACAACCCCGACGCCCTGCAGACACTCGCTCAGCCAAAGCACCAATCCGTCGTACAACCGGCGGGCCTGGCGGTATTTCGGGTAGACCCGGCGGGAAAACGCCGCCGAGAGAAACCAGAGCAGCGGCATCGGCGCCAGGCAGGCCAGCGTGAGCGGCACATGGATCGACAGCATGTAGGCCAGATAGACCCCCAGCGAGAGGATCATGATGAGGGAGGGAATCATCACGCCGTCGACAAACAGGCGCACCGACTGGACGTCGCCGGTGAGCCGGTTGATCAGCGAGCTGCTCGCGTTGGAGTCGAAGAACCGGAAATCCAGCCGCTGCAGCTTGTCGTAGAGATCGCTCCGCAACTGCACCACAATGCGCCCCTGCACCAGCCGGGCCACGGAGATCCCGTAGACGTAGTTGAGGAAGGCCCGCACCAGGGCCAGCCCGGTGATGGTCGCGGCCAGACCGGCCAGAAGCGGCAGGCCGTGCCATTCGGGCGGAAGATGAACGCCCAGCGGCCAGCGCGGCGGCGCGACGTGACTCTCGATTTCGTAACGAATCACGTCCACGCCCATGCCGGCCAGGGCGAGCCCGGCCAGGCCCAGCACCAACAGGACCGACTGGAGGGCGAGAATGAGGAAAAATCGCCAGCGGTGACGCCAGACCAGACCGATCAGGCGGCCCAGCACGTCAATGCCGCAGGGTGACCTTTTTCCCCTTGTCCTGGCGGGGCGCCCCGTCGTCCACCAGGCCCGCGGAATTGGCCAGGTCGGCCTCCTCCTCGGGCAGGAAGGGTTTGAAGCGCTGCTTGTCGATGGCCTTCATGTAGGCCTCGTGCGGCGACACCGCGCCGGTGACAAGCTGCTCCCAGATGGCATCGTCCATGAACTGCATGCCCTCGCCCTTGCCGCCGACAATGACGTCCTGGAGCTTTTGCGTGGCACCCTCGCGGATGATGGCCGACACGGCGCTGTTGGCCACGAGGATTTCGTTCACGGCGACACGCCCGCCGCCGTCCGCGCGCTTGAGGAGGAGTTGGGCCACCACACCGCGGAGCGAGGCTGCCAGCATGGTGCGCACCTGCGCCTGCTGGTCGGCGGGGAAGACGTCGATCATACGGTCGACGGTCTTGCGCGAGTTGTTCGTGTGCAGGGTGCCAAAGACGAGAAGGCCGGTCTCGGCGGCGGTGAGGGCCAGTGAGATTGTCTCGAGGTCGCGCATTTCACCGACGAGCACGATGTCGGCGTCCTCGCGCAGCGCGGCCTTGAGTCCGGCCGGGAAGGTGACGGCATGCTCGGGCACCTCGCGCTGGGTGATGATGCTCTTTTTGTTCCGGTGAACAAATTCGATCGGCTCCTCGATGGTGACGATGTGCCGGGCGTAGCGGGTGTTGATGTAGTCGATCAACGCCGCCAGCGTGGTGCTTTTGCCCGATCCGGTGGGACCGGTGACCAGCACGATGCCGCCGCGCATTTCGCCGAAGGACTTGATGACGGAGGGAACGCCGAGTTCCTCGAGCGTCTTGATCTTGGTCGGAATGATACGAAAGACGGCCCCGTATCCGCCGGTCTGCTTGAGGTAGTTGCAGCGGAAGCGGTTCTCCTCGTCCATCTCGTAGGCGAAGTCGAGATCCCCGGTCTCCTCGTAGCGCTGCCAGCGGGAAGGGGAACAAATTTCGCTCAACATGAAGGACATCTGCTCCTTCGTGAGGATCTCGTCGCTGATGGGGAGAATTTCGCCGTGCCGGCGCACCTTGGGAGGCTGGCCCTCGGCAAGGTGAAGGTCGGAGGCCCCCGACTCGATCAGGACTTTGAAATAATGGTCGATGTAAGCCATGGAGAGAAAGACGAGGCCGTTCAGCCGCTGATGACGTGGCGCATGAGGGTCTTGTTTTCCGCGCGGTAGAAGGCTTCCTCCGCGGTGATGAGCCCGGCTTCGTAGAGCTGCTGCAGGGAATCATCCATGAGCTGCATGCCCTGCTTCCGGCCGGTCTGCATCACACCCGGCAGCATGAAGGTCTTGCCTTCGCGGATGAGGTTTCCCACCGCGGGATTGTTCATGAGGATTTCCATTGCGAGACAGCGTCCGGTGCCGTCGGCGCGCGGCACGAGCTGCTGACTGATGATGCCGCGGAGGGATTCGCTGACCATGATGCGGATCTGGTCCCGCTGGTCGGTGGGAAACACGTCGAGCACGCGGTCGAGGGTGCGGGCGGCGTTGCTCGTGTGCAGGGTGCCCAGCACCAGGTGTCCGGTTTCTGAGGCGGTGATGGCGAGCGAGATGGTTTCGAGGTCGCGCATTTCCCCGACCATGATCACGTCGGGGTCTTCACGGAGCGCGCCGCGGAGGGCGGCGGCGAAGGACCTTGTGTGCGTGTGCACCTCACGCTGGGTGACGTGGCAGTTCCGCGAGGGGATGATGTATTCGATGGGATCCTCGAGGGTGATGATGTGATCCCGGCGGGTCGTGTTGATCTCCTCCACGAGGGCGGCCAGCGTGGTGCTTTTGCCGGAGCCGACCGATCCCGTCACCAGCACGAGACCGTTGTGGTACTGGGTGAGGAGCTTGAGCTGCGGCGGGAGGCCGAGCTCGTCCATGGTTTTCACCTTGCTGTTGATGATGCGGAAGGTGAGGTCGTAGCCGAGACGTTGCTTGACCACGCAGGCGCGGAAGCGGCCGAAGGAGTTGGCGTAGGCAAAATCAACGTCCCCGCGCTCGGCCAGGATCTCCTTCTGACGGTCGGTCAGAAATCCCATCGCCAGCCGTTCGGTGTCGACGGCGGTCAGGACCGGCGCCTGCAGCCAGATGGGTTCCAGATTGCCGAACCGCCGCCAGATGGGACGGGAATTGACCGCAAGGTGGATGTCGGAGGCCGCCGACTCCTTGCCGACCATCAGGTATTCGTCGACGTGATCGAGCGTGCGGATTTCGTTTTGTTCCACAACTTCGACAGTGGGGGCGAGGGATTCGGAACTCAAGGGAAGAATCGATGGTGGTTGGGGCGAATCGATCGGGAGATCGAAGGGGGCTTATCGCGCCATTTTCCCGACCGCTTCGGCAAGAAATTTCGTTGCGTAGGAAGATAGAACCGGCTTGAGCACTGGCAAGAGGAACCGTCCCAGTCCGATCAGGACCGCCACGAAACCGGTGCGGGCGGCCGTTTTTTCCTTCCGAAGGGGTTTGGACCCCGGCTCGGCCGGCTGTACGATCGTCCGGGTGCGGGTGCGCGTCTTGGGTCCGGCCAGGATCCAGCCCACCGCCGCCGCTCCACCGAACCAGGCGAGGGGATGGCGGGCCACGACGCGGTTGAACTTGGCCTTCAGATCGAGCTCCTGCGCCAGGGCGGCGCGATCGCGGGCGAGGGCGGATCGGGTGCGCGCGAGTTCGGCGACGAGTTGCTCCCTGGTCATGATTTGAAATTCTTCAGAGCGGCAAAATCCCGCTTCAACTCCGCGGAGGTGGAGGTGAAGACCGGCGATTTCACACGGGATTTGAAATACCACAGACAGCCGGCCACGCCCAGAAAATGCGCCGCGGCCAGGGCCAGCGAAATCCAGATCCAGTCCCAGTGAAACAACGCCGCGAGGGCAAAGGCCACGAAGATCACGGCGAGAAGGTATCCGACCAGCAGGAGGATGAGCGCGGCAACGAGGGCGACAACGGCGCGAAGATAAATGCCGGCCGCCTCGCGCCCCTCGAGACCGGCCAGGGCCAGCAGGGCCTGGAGGTGTTCGCCGAGGGACGAAAGAAAGTTCAGCAGCTCCGCCAGGATGCCGCGGTTGGATTCCCCCCCCGATTCACGGGGCGGCAGCACAGGATCCGGCATGGGCTCCGGATTCAGCGACGGAAGATCACTCCAAGAACGAACCCGATGCCCAGCGCGATGCCCACCGCCTTGAGCGGGTTCTCGCGGATGTAGCTCTCGGTTTCACTCTGGAAGGTTTGCGCCTTCGCCGTGGCATCCTGATAGACAGTCTTTGCACGGCCCTTGTATTCTTCGGCGAGATGCTGGGCCTGACCGCGGATTTCCTCGTATTTGGCCGAGGCGGCTTCGGAGACATCCTTGGCGGCCGCGGCGAGGTGCTCACGCCCGGTCTCGAGAACCGACTGCGCATGCTTTTTGACGGTCTCTCCAACCGCCTTGGAGGCTTCAGCGGCGGCGTCGAGAGCCTTGCGGGCGTGTTCGGCGCTGCTTTCGAGTTTTTTACTGGCCACGGTTTTCTCGTTGTTTGTCTCGGACATAAGCCTGATGGGTTCCTTTCAATCTGGCAGAACCCCGGACAGAAGCAAGCTTGTACGGTGTCCGTCCCCATCGGGGAATCCCCTGATCGGCGGCCGGTCCACGCCGCCGGATCCGCCCGACAACCGGTCCGCCTCCCGGAAACGAAGACCTTTCATCGGCCGACACTCTCATGATGCTGCCCACGCTCAAACAGTTGGAACGGGCCCTCCACCTCCGGGAGGCTCTCGAAACCGTGCAAAGGGAGCTTTCGGCGGTGCTCTCCAGCCTGGCCGAGGCCGTGGCCCCGGAACCCCACAACACCGGGGAACGGGAACCAACCCGACCCTTCGCCGACAGTCCGGGAGGCGCCCGCGAGCAACGCCTGCAGATGCGCCGGCAGGAACGCCGAACCCGCAAACGGCGCAAGCGGCGGCAGGCTTCCAAAGTCCGGCGTCCAGCGCGTCAGCCCCAACCGGAGGAATCTCCCCATCCCGCCCGCCTGTGGAACCTGCTCAGCGGAGGGGAGGTCGGGGAGGAAGAACAAGCGGAAAGGGGACGGCGGAAACCCAAAGGAAAACGCTGACATGCCGGGATCGCGCCGCGCGACACGCCCCGTGTCCGCAGGGAGGGTTGGCCGCGGCGGAAAACGCCGAAGCAATCACGTAAACGCCGCCGTCACGAGGCGGGGAAGGAAAGGCGGAAACGGAATTCAACACGCTGATGCGGGAACTCCCACGAAACGGAGGGCCAGCCGCCGGCCAGACCCGAAAATTCGGCACAGGCCGGACGCCATCTCAGCGTTTCAGCGTTTTCCTTTGGGTTTCCGCCTTCCGATTTCCACCTTTCCTCCCTCACCCGTCCTTCGGGACGCGCACGTAGTATTCCTTCCATCCTTCTCCTCCGGCGGGGCTCACCCAGAAGCGGTTGGGACCGTCGAAGGAAATCTGGACACGCTCGGTGGTGTTGGAAAAGGGTTCGCGGAGATCGAGGACCACCGAACGGTCATCCGCCGCGGCGACTTTGTAGGGAACGCTGATCCGGCGGGGGCCTTCCCCCCCGGACGTGGGGAATTCAAAGGTCAGCCGGGCGCCTTCGCAGCGGAGGACGATGTCGATGTAGCGCGGCGCGGATTTGGGTTTGGGCACCATCACGGTGCGTTTGACCTTCTTGGTTTTTTTGCTGCGTTTGCTGACGCGCACCGTTTCCGTCTTGGTGACCTTCACCATTTCGACCGGCATGGGAACCTTGTTCGACTTCCAGGTTCCCTGCAGGCGCGGATCGCCGGACGCGCAGCCGGTCAACCACAGGGCCAGCGCGGACAACAAGGCGAGTCCCGAGAATTTCCCCATGGCCCGGGACTGTAGGTCAGCCCTGCGGGGGGAATCAATCCCCCATCGCATCACTTCTCCGCGATCTCGTAGAGCATCCGCGCGCCGTCCGCGCCCCGAACGTCAACCGTAAACACCAGCCGTCCTTCCGCAACGCGGGATGGCACCTTTTCGATCCGACGGCCGCCGGGAGAGAGGGCCCAGACGGTGAGTTTTTCCGGCCGGGCCGTGGCAAGCCGCACGCGGGCGGACCCGGCGCGAACAAGATACGGAAGCCGGCCCCAGTCCAGCAGGGTCTGCCTGGCGCGTTCGGCGTAATGACATCCGGTGTTTTGCAGGTCGGTGAGGTGGGTGACCAGCAACCGGCGGGACGTGGAAATCGGCGCGGCATCGAGGCTGTTGACAAAGACGGTGGCGCCATGGGTCAGTTCGTCAACGGTCACATCGGCCGTCGTGATGGACCCGCCCGTTTCCGCATACCCGCCCGCGCTGCGCGGGGTGTCGACGGTCAGAACCGCCTGCCGGGTGTTGATCGACACCTGGTTTTCGCGCGCTTTCGCGAGGACCGCCGTCATGACCGGTCCGGCCTCAACCGGATCGGCGGGCAGGGGCGTGAGCCCGGCGGGAATTTGGCGCTCCTCCGGAACCACCACCGTGCCGACCTGCACGCGCCAGGCGGCGGATTGGAGAAGGGTCACATCCCGCCGACGGTCGAAGTTCTGCCAGTCCGCCTCCGTGAGCACCACCGCAAGGCGTTCCGCGGCCGGGGACACGTCGCCGCGCAGATACAAAAAAAGCGTCAGCCGGTCCGCAGCCTGATTAAGGGGATCGCTGGCCAGGTCGAAATATCCCATGGGGGCGGGTTTGAACAGGTTGCCGGCATGGTGACTGTAGGCAAACCGCCACATGGCGTCCCAATCCTGCAGCGCGCCGAGGGCGCCGGTCAGAATACCGCCGACCCCGCGGAACCGCCCGGGTCCGGCGTAGTTGTATTCGGTGATGGTGAAAGGTTTTCCAAACAGGCGCGCCGCCGCCACATTGGCGCCGCCGGGCACCCCCGCGGGAATGGGATTGGCATTTGGCGAGGAACTCGGGAGCCGCCACGGTTTTTCGAGAAAGTGCGGGTGGTCGACGTAAAAATGTTCGTCCACATAGTCAAACGCCGCGCGGGCCAGTTGTGCCACCGGCACGCGGGCGGCGGCGTTGTTCATGTTGGTGAGAAGCGCCTCGCAGCGGAGGTCGTTGCGGAGAAAATCCCGCATCCGCTCGTAGGACGCTTTTTCCATGGCGGCGACAAACACCCCGGCCAGGCGTGACGCCGGAGTGTCCCCGGCGAGGCTCGGCGGCATGGGCAGCCGTCCTTCCGCATCCGGGGCGCCCAGAATGCGCTCCCGGATTGCGGGGTCGGGCATGTGTCCGCGAACCCACTTCGTCCAGGCGGCCTGCCATTCCGGCATCCGGCAGATTTCACCCCAGAAATTGGTGAGGGGCCCTTCGTTGATCAGCGAAATCCACGCCAGCGCCGGATCGTCGGCCACGCGGAGGCCGGTGTGGGGATTGACGCGGTCGAGAAACTTCCGCGCAAAGGCCGCCCAGTCCCGAAATGCCCCCTCATGCACCGGCACGAGGATCTTGAAACGGTCCATTTCGATTCGGCCGCCCTCCCGCCCGATCTGGGCGGCGCCGACCGGGCGGGACACGTAGAGGTCCGTGGTGAGCCAGAGCCCGCGCTTGGCACAGCCCGCCATGAGATAGTCCAGTTGGTCCACCTTTTGCGGATCCCAGTCGAACCCCGGCTGATCGCCGGGTGTGGTCAGGCCGGATTCGTAGTGATGGATGCGAACCGTGTTGTAGCCGAGCCGCACCAGCCGGTCGAGGAGGCGGTCGACCCGGTCCCTGGAGAGAAACTGCGCGGAATAGCACAGGTTGACCCCATAAAATCGCCGGGGCCGGCCGGGCTCGTCCGCAAAGGCGAAATGGCCGTCGGGCGTCGCAATGACCCGCCCCTTCGCGCCGCAGGGCCCCTGCACGAATCCCTGCGTCGAGAGATCGAGCGCGGAACCCGGAACAATCTCCAGCTCCGGCTGAAGGGGAATCCATTCCTCATTGGCCGCAATGACCACGGGCTCGAGCGGGGCCGGCGGTTTGCCCGTGAAGGTTGCGCCCTCCAGGGTGAGGGTCAGTGAATACGCCTCCCCCGCCGCCATCGACCCCGCACCCCGTCCGATGCGGAGCGAAAAACTCGCGTCGCCCCAGAGACGATTGTCCTGGAGAAGCACCATGGCGGGCTGCGGAAACGAAAATGCCAGCTCCGGCATTCCGCGCGGACGGATCACCAGCCGGCGCACGGTGCCGGCAAAAACATGCGTCCCGCCAAACCCGGCCGGAAATTCCCCGCGCCGGTCATCCGCCTGCCACACCGTTCCCGCCAGGGCCGGAACCTCGAAATCCGTCGCCACGGCCAGAGTGTTGAAAGCCACCGCCTCCCGCGCCTGCAGGAGGTATTCCGCCGTGGCGCCGGGTTCGGCCGCCTTCACACGCAACGTGCCGGCGAGGGGGATTTGGTCGACGGTCAGCAGAAACCCCCCGGCCCCCTCCGGGGTTTTGCCGTCCGACCGGGCCCGGGTGAAGTTCCACCGCTGATTGGCGGCGGTGGGCGTGAGGGTGAGAAACACGCGGTCGTCATCGGCAACATGCAGCCGTCCGGCGGGGCCGGGTGCGAGGGTCAGCGGACCGGCGGCGAGGACGGGAAAAATCCCTCCGGTCAGACAGAGCAGGACCGCAAGGGCTGAAAGGAAAGCCCCGCCGGAGGATGGTTTTCGGTCCGATCGGAAACGGGCGGGAGAGGCCGGCGGCCGCCCCTCCGGCCCCACAAAAAACGCCGGGACCGCGTTCGAGGCGGATCCCGGGGTTTTCATGAGTCGTAACGGGCTGATTTGCCCCAGTGTTTGATGAGCGTGTCCGCCATGTCGGCCGGGGTCGGGGCGACGGCGATGCCGGCGTCGCGCATGGCCTGGATTTTGGCGGCCGCGGTGCCCTTGCCGCCGCTGACGATGGCGCCGGCGTGGCCCATGCGGCGTCCCGGAGGCGCGGTGGCGCCGGCGATGAATCCGGCGACGGGCTTCTTGCAATGCTCCTTCACCCAGGCGGCGGCCTCTTCCTCGGCGGTACCGCCGATTTCGCCGATCATGATGATGGCCTCGGTTTCGGGGTCGTCATTGAACATCTTGATGATGTCGAGGTGCGAGGTGCCGTTGACCGGATCCCCGCCGATGCCGACGCAGGTGCTCTGTCCGTATCCGCGGGTGGTCAGCTGCCAGACCGCCTCGTAGGTGAGGGTGCCGGAACGGGAGACCACGCCGACGTTGCCCTTTTTGTGAATGTAGCCGGGGGCGATGCCGATGCGGCAGCCGCCGTGGGAATTCGGGCCCGTGCCGGGCGTGACCACGCCGGGACAGTTGGGTCCGATGAGGCGGGTCTTCGTGCCGCGCATGGCGTGTTTGACCTTCACCATGTCGTTGACCGGGATGCCTTCGGTGATGGCCACCACGAGGTCCACACCGGCGTCCACGCCTTCAAGGATGGCGTCGGCGGCGAACGGCGGCGGAACAAACACGACGGACACGGTCGCGCCGGTTTCCTTCACGGCCTCCTCGACGGTGTCAAAAATCGGAACCTTGTCGGCAAAAAGCTGGCCGCCCTTGCCCGGTGTGACACCGGCCACGACCTGCGTGCCGTAATCGAGGCTGAGTTGCGCATGGCGGGCGCCGAAGCTGCCCGTGATGCCCTGGATGAGGATCTTGGTTTCTGGTGTGACGAGGATGGCCATCGTGAGGTGACAGTGAAAGTGAGAGTGAAAGGGGTTAAGACTTGCGTTTGTGGATGCAGAGCGTGTTGCCGTCCGGATCGGCGATCATGACCATGTGGCAGACCGGCGTTTCAAAGGGTCCCATCGTGACGGTCACCCCGGCGGCCTTGAGATGTTCGACGGCCTCGTCGAAATTCTCCACCTCGAGACCGACCATGCAGCCGTCCTTCGCCGGCTGCCAGCCCGGGTAGCGTCCGAGACCCAGGGTTCCGCCGCCGATGTCGTATTCGACCCAGTGGCCGGCCTCGCCCATGTCGTGATCCATGGTCGGGACCAGTCCGAGCACGCCTTCATAAAAGGCCTTGGCCCGGGCCATGTCCGTGACCGGATACGTCGAGAAGGCGATTTCGGCAACCTTGAGCGGCATCTCAGGCGGCTTTCTTGACCTCGGCGACGATCTTCTGGGCCGCGTCGAGGATGTTGTCGGCGGTGATGAGGGACAGACCGCTGTCGGCCAGCGTCTTCTTGCCGGCCTCGACGTTGTTGCCCTCCAAGCGGACCACCAGCGGAATCTTCAGACCGATTTCCTTCGCCGCCTCGACAATGCCGGTGGCGATGATGTTGCAGTCCATGATGCCGCCGAAAATGTTCACCAGGATGCCCTTGACGTTTTTGTCCCCGAGAATGATCCGGAAGGCCGCCAGCACCTGGTCCTTGGTGGCGCCGCCGCCCACGTCGAGGAAGTTCGCGGGGCTGCCGCCGGCGTATTGAATGATGTCCATCGTGGCCATGGCCAGGCCGGCGCCGTTCACGAGGCAGGCGATGTTGCCGTCCAAGCCGATGTAGTTGAGCGCGTATTCCGAGGCGGCCACTTCGCGCGGGTCCTCCTCGGTCTTGTCCCGCATGGCGAGAATTTCGGGCTGACGGTAGAGCGCGTTGTCGTCGAAGCCGAACTTCGCGTCGAGGGCGAGGAGTTCGTCCTTGGCGGTGACCACCAGCGGATTGATCTCCACCAGCGAGCAGTCGCAGTCGATGAAGAGTTTGTAAAGATTGGTGAAAAGTTTCGTCGCCTGGGACATGAGTTTGCCGGTGAGGCCGAGCTTCACGGCAATCTTGCGGGTCTGGTAGGGCAGGAGACCCAGGGCGGGATCCACGCCGATGCGGAGGATCTTTTCCGGGGTTTTCTCGGCGACGGACTCGATGTCCACGCCGCCCTCGGTGCTGGCGATCACCACCGGCGCCGCGGTGGCGCGATCGAGGAGAATGGCAAAATAAAGCTCGCGTTTGATGTCCACGGCTTCGCCCACAAACACCTTGCCGACCTCCTTGCCGTCCGGACCCGTCTGGTGGGTCACCAGAACCTGACCGATCATCTTGGAGGCAATTTCGCGGGCTTCGGCCGGGGTGTCGCAAAGATGGACACCGCCCTTGAAACCGTTCTTGAAGGTTCCCTTGCCGCGTCCGCCGGCGTGAATCTGGGCCTTCACGACAATTTTTCCACCGAGTTTGGCCGCCACCTGTTCGGCTTCCTCGGGAGTGAAGGCGACGCCCCCGGGCTGGGTGGCAACGCCGAATTTGGCAAAGAGTTCGCGGGCTTGATATTCGTGGATATTCATCGGACGGAAAGAGTCATGCAGATAAACGCCTCCCGCGGCGTTTGCCAACGGAATATTTGCACCAAAGGCCACCGAATTTCCATCGGTCCCCTCCCGAGGCGGGCGGGGGAGCCTCCGGTCAGTTCCCCGACGGCGGGTCCTGCGGGGCGGTTTCCCCGAGTTTCCGCAGATAGGCGTAGGTGTAGATTCCCGAACGGTGTCCGTCCCCCCACCGGGGCTGAATCCCGTAGCCGCCGACGGTTTCCCACGCCAGGAGGTCGAAACTGGCGGGCGTAAGGGACACCTCGGGCCGAATGACGCGCCCCAGCACGTCCGGCTCCCCCCCGCAGGAGGCGCAGGGACAGGCGCGCCGCAGGCGTTCCAGGGGCAGAAAGGTTTCCCGACCGTCGGACCAGGCAATGGCGAGTTCCGCGCCGATTTTTTGCAAGGCGGTTGGATGAAAGGTGGCGTTCATGGAGGGAGAATTTAGTTGCGAAAGCGCTCCCGGTGCCATCTTAATGAGGGGCTTTGATGGATCACCTCGACGAACTGGAGGCCCAGAGCATTTACATTCTGAGGGAGGCCTACCACAGCTTTTCCAACCTCTGCATGCCCTGGAGCATGGGGAAGGATTCCAATGTGCTGATCTGGCTTTCCAAAAAGGCCTTCTGTGGAAAGATTCCCTATCCCGTCCTCCACATCGACACCACCTACGAATTTCCCGAAATGCTCGATTTCCGGGACTGGGCGCGGAAATTCTACGAACTGGATCTGATCGTCAAAATCAACGAGGACGCCCGGGCGGGGCGGGGGGCTTATGCCACCCCCATCGGCTACGAAACCCACGATCCGGTCACGGTGACCCATGAGCTGAAAACCGTCGCCCTCCAGCAGATCCTGGCCGAACGCAAATTCGACGCCCTCATCACCGGCATCCGGCGCGACGAGGATCCGACACGGGCGAAGGAACGGTATTTTTCGCCGCGCAACGCCGATTTTGAGTGGGACTACAAGGATCAGCCGCCGGAATTCTGGAACCAGTTCACCACCGCGGTGGACCCCGGTGAGCACATCCGCGTCCAACCGCTCCTCGACTGGACCGAGGTGGACATCTGGCGTTACATCGAGCGGGAAAACATTCCGATCCCCAGGATGTATTTTGCGCGCCGGGGCGAGGACGGGAAATTCTACCGCTTCCGCTCCCTCGGCTGCTGGCCGATCACCAAGCCGGTGGAAAGCACCGCGTCGACCGTTTCCGAGATCATCACCGAGCTCCTCGTCACCAAAACCAGCGAGCGCGCCGGCCGGGCCCAGGATCACCACGAGCGCAACGCCATGCAGAAACTCCGCGCGAAAGGATTCCTGTGACCACCAACGGTTCATCACCCAAACTGCGCATCGTCATTGTCGGCCATGTCGATCACGGCAAATCCACGCTGATCGGACGGCTTTTTCACGACACCAACTCGCTGCCGGAGGGCAAGGTCGAGCAGATCCGCAAGGCCAGCGAGGCGGAGGGCATGGAGTTCGAATACGCCTTCCTGCTCGACGCGCTCCTCGAGGAACAGGCGCAAAACATCACCATCGACACCACCCAGCTCCCCTTCCGCACGGAGCGCCGGGAATACGTCATCATCGACGCGCCGGGCCACAAGGAGTTCCTGAAGAACATGGTCACCGGCGCGGCCACCGCCGACGCCGCCATCCTGCTCATCGACGCCCACGAGGGTATCCAGGAACAGTCCAAACGCCACGCCTACCTGCTCTCGCTGCTCGGCATCCGCCAGATTGTCGTCGCGGTGAACAAGATGGACCTCGTGGATTTCAGCCGGACGGTCTTCGAGGACGTACGCGAAGCCTACACCCGGTTCCTGGGCAGGCTGGACATCACCCCGCAGCACTTCATTCCCATCTCGGCCAAACACGGACTCAACATCACAAAGCCCTGCCCCGAACTCGGCTGGTACGAGGGTCCGGCCATTCTCGAAGCGCTGGAGGGATTGGAAATCGCCGCCCCGCCGGAAGGGCTGCCGCTGCGCTTTGTCATCCAGGACGTCTACCGTTTCGACGAACGCCGCATTCTCGCCGGCCGCATCGAGGCCGGCCATCTCAAGGTGGGCGACGAGATCATGTTCTGGCCCGACGGCAAGAAGAGCCGCGTGAAATCCATCGAGGAATGGAACGCCCCCGTCCCGCCCACCCGCGCCTCCGTCGGTGAATCGGTCGCCCTCACGCTTGAGGAGCAGATTTTTGTCGAACGCGGACAGATCGGCGGGCATCCGGAGGACGGCCCGGCCGAGGGCCGCGAAATCCACGCCAGCCTCTTCTGGCTGCAGAACGAACCGCTTCCCATCAACGTGCCCTTCACCCTCAAGCTCGGCACGCAAAGCGTCGAGGCGCGCCTGGTGGAAATCACCCGCGTGCTGGATTCCTCCACGCTCGAACCCCTGCCGGGCTCACCCACCCTGGTGCACAAAAACGAGGTGGCCGACGTCCGCATCCGCGCCCGCAAACCGGTCGCCTTCGACCGCCACGACCGCATCAGCGAAACGGGCCGCTTTGTCATCGTCACCGGCAAACGCATCGGCGGCGGCGGCATCGTGCGCGAAGCCAATTACCAGTCCAGCCTCCCCGTCGTCGCCAGCGACAACATCACCTGGACCGACAGTCCGGTCACCCGCGAGGAACGGGCGGAACATTTCGGCCATCGCGGCGCGGTGATCTGGTTCACGGGATTGTCGGGATCCGGCAAATCCACCCTCGCCACCGGCCTCGAGCAACTCCTCCATCGCAAGGGTCTGGCCACCTTCATTCTCGACGGGGACAACCTGCGGCACGGACTGTGTGCGAATCTCGGATTCTCGGACGAGGACCGGTCCGAAAACATCCGCCGCGCCGGCGAGGCCGCCAAGCTCATGGCCGAGGCCGGACTGGTCGTGTTGTGCTCGCTCATCTCCCCGTTCCGCGCCGACCGCCGGAGGGTGCGCGAAACCTGCCAGCGCGATGGGGTGCTTTTTGCGGAGGTCTACGTCAACGCCCCCATCTCGGTCTGCGAGGCGCGTGATCCGCGCGGACTCTACAAGAAGGCCCGCGCCGGCGAGATCAAGCAGTTCACCGGGCTGAGCTCGCCCTACGAAACCCCCGAGGCCCCCGAGCTGGAGCTCCGCACGGGCGAGGTGACGCTCGAATTCTGCCTCGGCACGCTGCTCGAATACACCCTCGACCTCACCCGCCTGCCCAGCCGCCCGCGGGGTTAGGAACTGGGCGGGAGGGACAATCCCTCCGGCTTGTCCCCAATTTTTGGGTCGGGCCGACGGCTGATTCTCCGTTCGTTGAAATTCACGCTTCAACGCGCCGATTCCGTTTTCACTTTCCTCCTTCCGCGCCTTCCGCTTTTCCCCCGCCTACGGGGCTGGGGTGGGGGGAGCGATATCCACCTGTCCGGGTTCGGGGGAGGACACGAGAAAACAGAGGTTGCCCGTGGCGGCGTTTCCGTGTCCGTCGTAGACAAAAACAAAGATGCGATACGCGCCGGGTCCGGGAGCGGGGAAAACCGCCCCATCCTCGAGCGGGGTCACCACCTGATCGCGCAGTCCGCGGGGAACGGCCTCGTATCCGTTCTCCGGCGTGAACGGCGGGGCTTCCTCGAAGATTTTCCAGGCGACGCCCAGGGGCTGCCTTTCGGGATCGCTCACCGCCAGCTTCACGCGGATCGGTTCGCCGGGAAGATACCGTTCCTTCGGCGCGACAAACTCGAGCTTTTTGATTTGCGGACACCGGTTTTTCGGACGCCGTCCGCTCCAGGCCTGGGTCATGGCATCCACCATCTCCAGGCGTTCGCCGCCGGGCAGAAACATGCCGAACCACGTGGCGGTGGCCTCCTGCTTGGGTTCCCAGAAAAACACATATGATCCGAGGCAGCGCCGGCGGTCGCCCAGGACGCCGCGTTCGTAGGAACTCAGATACTCCCTCGCCTTCTGTGTGCTGGTCGCCTCGATGGGAGCCCCCCAAGGCGTCTGCGGTGCCTCCCACCAGCCCTGCGCGCCGAATTCGGTGATGAGATACGGACGGTTCCATCCGATCCGGTTCAGTCGCGCCGACAGATGGCGCAGGCCGCCATACATGTTGAAGCAAATCAGATCGACGTCCGGACACCATTTCGCGACGGCCTCCAGTTTTTCGTCACCCGCCCCGGCCAGAATGATGGCGGTCGGATGGAAGGGATCGATCTCCTTGCAGCGGCGGGCCAGATGGTTGAGCTCCTTCCACATCGCTTCGAGGTGAACGGGATTTTCGACACCCATCTCGACCTCGTTGCCGATCCCCCAGGCGAGCAGCGCGGGATGGTTTTTGTGTTTGCGGACATAGGCCAGAAAGGCCTCGCGCTGACGGGCCACATCCCGCTCGCTCAGGTAACTGAAACCGTGGTGTTCGCCGTTGATCTCGTAGCCCAGCAACACGGTCATGCCATGACGCTCCGCGGCATCCAGCGTCCAGCGCGCATATTTGGAATGATAGGTCCGCACCGAATTCGCCCCGGCGGCCCGGAGTTCCCGGAAACGCACGTTTTCGCCCCACACACAGGCGCCTTTCACAAAATACGGCCAGCCCGCGCGGAGCAGCCGCCAGCCCCTGGAGGTCTGCTCCACGGAAACAGGCACCGGACGCCGCCGGGTCGACGGGTGTTCCTGAACCGGCGGCGTGGTCGCCAGCGCGGCCGCGAGGGGAATCGCAGCCATCGTCATCAGAGGCATGCGAAGCAGGGTCACCGAAGGTACCGTCGGCCCGGAGAGCCGCTTCGTCAAATGGTTGACGGGCGGGAATCCCCGCCGACTCCGTTCGTACGGACCTGCTCCAACAGCAAGAAATTCAGGCGCGAACCCCCGTGGCCAAAAGGGTCTGAAAATGTGGCGCCTGTTTTTCGCGCGCCACCACGCTCACCTCGATGCGGGAAAATCCGGCGGCCTGGAGCATCTGATGGAGCTCGACCTCCGAAAATCCCAGCCAGACGTGCGCATAGAGTTCGCGCGCCTGTTCGTAGCTGTGGCTGGCCAGATCAAGGACGATGATGCGGCCGCCGTCGCGGAGCATGCGGTGGGCCGCCTTGACGGCGCGGGCCGGACTTGCGGCGTGGTGCAGGGCCTGGCTGAAGAGCGCGACATCCACGCTCTCGGGATCCACCGGCGGATCCTCGATGTCGCCGAGGCGGTACTCGAGGTTCTTGAAACCGTGTTCGCGCGCGAGGTTGGCTCCGAATTCGACCATCTTCTCGGAGTTGTCGATGGCGATGACCTTCTTCGCGGAGCGCGCCAGCAACTGCGAAAGCGTACCTTCGCCGGCCCCGAGGTCGGCGATGACCATGGGAGGAAGGAGGCGGAGCAGGCCGTGGGCCAGCGCCTGCCAGGACCGGCCCGGGATGTAGGTGCGGCCGAATTTTCCCGCCAGCTTGTTGAAATATTCCGCCGCCTTGTCCTTGCGTTTGCGCAGGGCGAGGGTGAGCCCGGCCTGGTCGCGCGCCGCCTCCTCGATCTCCTTCCGGGCCGCGTCGAGAATGGGACGAAGGACGGAAACCGACTCCGGCCGCGCGGAGTAAAATATGTTTTTGCCCACCCGCCGGTCGCTGGCCAGCCCCTCGCGCTTCAACAACGCGAGACTGGCGGAAATGCGCGACTGCCCCATGCCGAGGATGTCCTGCAGCTCGGCCACGGTCAGTTCCTCCTCGACGAGCAGCAGCAGCAGACGCAGTCGCGTCGGATCGGACAGGGCGCGGAGGGATTTGACGATGGAAGCCATGGAAGCGCATCAAATAATGCGCATGCCTTGATGCGATTTCCTAGGGGAAACTTGGCGGGCGCTCAGCGCGATCCGAGTTCCCGCTCGAGTTCGGATGCCAGTTCCAGGAGGTCCTTTTCCACATTGGCCCGGTCGCGCGTTTCGAAGTCCTCGAGTCGGAAGACGAGGGCCACGGCGAGGCGGGGCACGGGAATGAAGGGCTCGCGGACCACGGTGGCGAGGGACACATGGGCGAGGCTGGTTTCGCGATGATTCCAGGCCAGTCCGGCTTTTTTCGCCTTGCGGAGTTCGGCCAGGAATTTGGTCCGGCTCAGGGTGGTGAACGGCGTGGTGGGTTTTTCGGCCGGATCGGGCGCGTAGTCGAGCCAGTCGGAGGGATCCTTTTGCGCAATGAGAATCTTCCCCGCCGACGAGGCGTAGGCCCGCGAATGAATGCCGAGCCGCGCCGTGTTTCCCTCGTCGCCGGCGGCGCAGATCACATAGGTGTCGCGGCGGCCGAGCATGTTGAGGTAGACGCTGCAATCCAGGCGGCGGGCCGCGGCGCGCAGCTGATCCTCAAGCCGGAAATTGCGCCCGAAGTTCAGGGCGATCTCGTGAATGAAATCGAAGATGTCCGCGCACAAGGTGTAGCGTCCGGTCTCGAGCCGCTGCACAAAGCCCAGTTCCTGCAGCGACTGCAACAGCCGGTGAACGGAGGATTTCGGCATGTCCAGCGTGCGGGCGATGCCGGTGACGCCCAGGGAATGTCCGGACTGCACCATGAGCCGGATCAACGCGATGCCCTGCGTGAGCGGAGTGGACCTGGAATGCACAGGGGACACGGCGGTACCTAACCGCATCGGACCCGGAAAAACAATGCCGGGTATTTTCCGCTTGTTCCATTAGTGGAACCGAGGTGGCCCCATTTCGGGTCCGTTCCTTGTGCGCCCCGAGCTTTCGCGGGAAAATGGAGCCATGACTTTTCCCTGTCGCGATCTTGAGATTCCCTGCCTCGTGGTGGGCGGCGGCCCGGCCGGTTACGGGGCGGCGGTGGCGGCGCTGCGGGGCGGATGCCCGACCCTCGTGGTGGAGCGGCATGGATTCCTGGGCGGCATGGGCACGGCGGCGGGATTGAGTTGTTATCTCAACTATCCTGCCAACGGCGTGGATCTGGCGGCGCCCGTGTATCGGGCCTTCGTGCGCCAGCAAAGCCGGCGCGGCGCGCATTACCATGACGATGTGACGCGGGCGGACTATTTCGAACCCGAGTCCTGCAAGCAGGGCATGGAGGAAACCGTGCTGGAAGCCGGCGGCCGTCTGCTTTTTCACACCATCCTCACCGGGGTCTGTCGCGAAGACGACCATTGGCTGGTGAACGTGACGGGCAAGGGGGCGCGCTTTCGCATTCGCTGCCGGTATCTGATTGACGCCACGGGGGACGCCGATGCCTGCGCCCTCGCGGGGGTGGCCATGACCCACGGTCGCCGGTCGGACGGCAAGACGCAGCCGATGACGATGGTCGTGCAGCTGGGAGGCTTCAATCCCGACGCCTGGCGCGCGGCCGGAAACCGTCTGATTGCGGGGCGTTATGTCGCGGAGGGCGATCAGTTCGCCGCCGCGGTCAAACTGGCCCGTGCCAAGGGAAACTGGACCATTCCGCGGGAGAACATCGCGTTGTTCTGGTCGATGCCCTGCGATCCGACACGGGTGACGGTCAATGGCACGCGCGTCAACGGACGCAGCGCCTGCGACCCCTTCGAAAACACGTGGGCGGAAATCGAAGGACGCCGGCAGGCGCGCGAAGTGGTCGGGTTTTTCCGCGATTATGTGCCGGGATTCGAAAGCGCCTATTTGCAGCAGACCGGACCCCAGATCGGCGTGCGCGAGTCGCGCCGCATTGTGGGCCGGGCCGTGCTCACGGAGAACGACGTCCGTTCCTGTTCCATTCCGGCATCGAGCGTGATGCTGTGCGCCTATCCCATCGACGTGCATCACCCCGAGGGTTCCGGCACGCAGTTCGAGGTCGCCGCGCGCGGCCATGTGTATGGCATCCCCTGGGAGTGCCAGCTGCCGCAGGAATTCGACAACCTCGCCGCGGCCGGCCGCTGCATCAGCGCGACGCACGAGGCGGCGGGCAGCTTCCGGGTGATGCCCACCTGCATGGGGCTTGGGGAGGCGGCGGGAACGGCCGCGGCCCTGGCCCACGCACGGAGGAAAACGCTGGGCGACATCACCGGGGAGGAAATCCGCGCCGTGATGGACGGCGCCCATCGCGCGGCCGGCGACCCGTCCCCATCCGATTTCTTCCCATTTGGAAAACCCGTGAACACCGAAGTTCCCGTCCCCTGACTCTCCCATGAAAACGCCCCTTCTCTCCCTGGCACTCCTCGCCGCCGGCACCTTCGTCCTGCGCGCGGAGGTCACCGTCACCGCCGCCCCCAATCCGCCCACCGAGGACGTCGTCCTCATGCTCGAGGTTCCGGACAGCGGCGCGATCGGCTACCAATGGCGTCACACCCCGGCGGCCGGCCGGCGCGACATCGGGCAGATTTTTACGGCCGACTCGCCCTTTGTCCTCGACCGCCTGACCCTGCAACTGCAAAGCGGCACGGGCGTCGGCGCAAAGGCCGCGCCGTTCCGACTGACGGTGTTCGAATGGGACCGGGCCGCGAAAAAGATCACCCGCACCCTCGGGACCTTCGAGGGCACGATGCCGGCGGTCGTCTCCCCGGCCAACACCTACCTTTCCTTCGATCTCGGCGATCAAAAACCGGCGCTCGAAGCCGGAGCCACCTACGGGTTTCTGCTCAGCTTCGAAGAACCGCTGGACGCGCGCGCGCTCAGCCTGCAGTCGTCCAACGAGAACGCCGGCCAGCCGTCCGTCCGCCGCGTGGAAAGCGCCGACGGCCAAACGCTCCAGGTCTCCCCATGGGTGCTGGAGTTTTACCTCCAGGGCACCGCAAAGTGAAATTTCTCCCCCTTCTTTTCATGATCCTGGTTTCGCCCGCCGCCTCCGCCGGGGACCTGCAGCAGCTCATCGATGCCGCCGTGGCCCGCGGGGAGAAGACCGTGACGCTGCCCGCCGGCGAACACCGTCTGGCCCGCGGACTGCGACTGGACGGACTCTCCGATTTCACGCTGGACGGCACGGGGGCGACGCTGGTGTTCACCGACCTGCGGGACGGCGGCCTTTTGGTCACCGACTGCCACGGGCTCACCCTGCGCGGGTTCACCATGGATTTTGACCCCCTGCCTTTCACCCAGGCGACGGTGGACACGATCGATCCGGAAAAGGGCGAGGTGACCTTCACCGTGCAGGAGGGATACCCGGACCTCGCGCCGCATCATCTCGGCGGACGCGCCCTGGCGTTTTCCCCGGAGACGCTGGACTGGAAAACCTCGGCGCCGGACATCTTTGCCAACGAAGCGCAGGCCCTGGACGCGCGAAGGGGCGTGCTCAAATTCTCCCCGGAAAAAAAGCAGACCCTGGCCGCACTGTCACCGGGGGACTATCTCGTGCTGGATTTCCGCAATGCGCGCGGCCTGCGCATCGAGCGCTGTGAAAACGTGCGCGTCGAGGACGTGACCTTCTGGAGCGCGCCGTCCATCGCGGTGATCTGCCGGTTCATGGATGGGGACAATTATTTTCGCTACAGGATCACGCGCGGTCCGAAGCCGCCCGGCGCGACGGTGCCGCGCCTGCTTTCGACCTCGGCGGACGGCATGAACTACGCCTACGCCCGCAAGGGACCCGTAATCGAAAACTGTGACTTCGCCCACATGGGCGATGACTCCGTGAACCTTCACGGCATCGCCTTTTATGTGGCGCGGGTCGACGGCAACGTCATTTACCTGCTGCGCCCCTACGGCCGGGAGGCCTTTCCCTCGGTCATCAAACCGGGCGACGAGGTGCTGGGACTTGCCCCGGATTCCTTCGATGGGAAGGGCCGCGCGAAGGTGGCCTCGTTCGCCATCGAGAAAAATCCGCCGGAGGACTTTTCGCCCCTGGCGGCAAAGGTCTGGAAGTCCAAGGCGGTCAAACGCGGCAAACTCACGGTTTATCGCCTCGAGGTGACCGGTCCCCTCGGCGTGCAGGCGGGGGATTTTCTCGAAATTCCCGCCATCGCCGCGCCGGGTTACGTCATCCGGAACAATCATTTTCACCACCACCGGGGCCGCGGTCTGCGTCTGATGAGTTCGCACGGTCTGGTCGAGGGCAACACCCTGGAGGACATCAAGCAGGCGGCGATTTCCCTTGGGCCGGAATACACCTTCTTCCGCGAAGCGGGCTGGGTGCGGGATGTCACCGTGCGCAACAACACGATCCGGCGCGTCGGATTTGACCCCATCATGCACCTGCCGCAAACCCATGTGCCCGGCGCGATCTCCGTTTTTCATCGCGGCGAAACGCCCGCCGCGCCGCGCCCAAAAATGCGGAATGAGTCCATCCGCATCGTCGGCAACACCATCGGGGAAACCGGCGGACCCGCCATCCACATCGCGCAGGCTCGCGA
Source organism: uncultured Spartobacteria bacterium (assembly GCA_937960895.1). GTDB lineage: Bacteria > Verrucomicrobiota > Verrucomicrobiia > Chthoniobacterales > Terrimicrobiaceae > CALCJD01. The sequence goes on from CALCJD010000122.1 coordinate 40,884, forward strand.
CGTCGAGGTGAGGGGAAACCGCATCGGCTCCACCAATCTGGTCGGCAAACCGGGAACCGGTTCGCTGCAGGGGCTCACCGCAGACAAACCGGTCGTGGTGGAACACTCGGAGGCGGTCACCGTGACGGAGGAGGCTCCATGAAAATCCTCCGTCTGGCCGGACTGCTTGCGGTGTCGTCCCTTCCGGCGGCGACGCTCGTCGTGGATCCGCGCGACCCGGCGGCCCATTCCACCCTGGGGGAGGCCGCGGCCGCCCTGCGTCCCGGCGATGTGCTTCAACTGGCGCCCGGCAGCGGACCCTATCGCGAGGAACTTTTCATTCCGGCGAGCGGCACGGCGGACGCCCCCATTGTGGTGGAAGGGAATGACAACGAAGTCACCGGCTTCGACCCGCTGGTCTTTCGCGAAGGCCGCGCCACGCCGCCGGGGAAACCGCCGTTTGTGCTGCGGCACCGGGGACGGCGCGTGGCGGAGACCGCGCCCGGACGGTTCGGCGACCAAATCGCATACGACGCGGACCGCCACGAACTGGTGCTGGCCCCGGGCGCTTCCGATGACGGTTGGGAAATTTCCGCCCGCAAATTCGCCGTGCGCATCCACAATGCCTCGCATCAGGTCTACCGCAACCTGCGCGCCAGCGGATCGCTCAACGACGGATTTAATCTTCACGGACAGGGCGAGGGCCTGATCTTCGAAAACGTCACCGGCTGCCAAAATCTCGACGAGGGATTTTCCGCGCACGGGTCCATCCGGTGCACGGTGCGCGGCAGCCGGTTTTTCGGGAATGACAACGGCATGCTGAGCGGCCAGCAAACCGTCACCCGGCTCGAGGACACGGATTTTTACGACAACCTGGGCCTCGGTCTGGGCTTCAACGGCGAGGCGACTGTGTACGCGCGCAATGTGCGGGTGTGGGGCAACGGACTCGTGCAATTTCTGCTCCGCAGGGGGGTGACCGCCGACTTCCAGAACGTGGAGATCCATTCCCCGCCGCACACCGTTCGCCCCTGGCTGACCTACAACGAAACGGCCCGCCGCCAAAAAGTTCTCACGACCGAAATCGACCCCTCCTTCACCTGGCCGGATGGGTCGCTGAAAGTTCTCGAATCCTCCGCACCCTCGGAACCATGAAATCGTCCCTTCGCGCCTTTTCTCTGATCGAAATGCTCGCCACCGTCGCGATCATCGGCACCCTTGCCGCCCTGCTCGTGCCGTTGGTCGGCCGCATGAAGGAAAACGCGGCCCGCACCACCTGCGTGGCCAACCTGCGCCAATTGGGGTTGGGACTGCGAACCTACGCGCAGGACAACCAGGGCGTCCTCCCGCTTTCGTTGAATCCCGATCCCCTCGCCCCCGACACGCAGGTCTCGTGGCAGATCTTGGTTCAACGGGAGCTCGACGTGAAATTTCCCAAGGCGGGGGAACGAAGCGTCTTCATCTGCCCTTCGGCACGAAAGACGTATTCCCAGCTTCCTTATCGCACCTACGCGCTGAATCTGGCCGGCGGATCTCCCACGGCGGATCCCCCGCGGCTCCAGACCCTCTCGCAGCCCTCGAACAGCGCGCTGCTGGTGGAATCGCGCCACGAAACCAACGGCGCCGGATACAACGCCATCAGCGGCAGCGTGGCGGGTGTCGGCGGCAGGGGCCGCCTCGATTACCGGCACGACGGCCACATGAACATGTTGATGGCCGACGGCAGCGTCCGGCTTCTCACCGCGACGGAACCCACCCTCGACGACCTTCTTCTCAACATCCGCAAATGAACAGGACCCGACACAAATACGCCGCCGTCGGCACCGGCGGACGCATCCCCATGTTTATCGATCCCATCGTGGACACCTGGAAGGCGGACTGCGAACTGGTGGGATTGTGTGACCACAGCGCCATCCGCCGGCGCTGGCATCGCGACCGCCTGTGCGCAACCTACGGCATCGATCCCGTGCCGGACTACGCCGACTTCGATCGCATGCTCGAGGAACAACGGCCCGACACCGTGATCGTCTGCGTGCCGGATCACCTGCACCACGAGTTCATCATCCGCAGCCTGGAATTCGGCGCGGAGGTCATTTCGGAAAAACCGCTCACCACCGACGCGGAAAAATACCGCGCCATCGCGGACGCCGTCCGTCGCACCGGGCGGCGCGTGCGCACCACCTTCAACTACCGGTGGGGACTCGGAGCCACCCTCGTGCGCCAGCTGATTGCGCGCGGCGAGATCGGCACGGTGAAACACGTCGACTTCGAATACATGCTGAACACGTCGCACGGCGCCGATTACTTCCGGCGCTGGCACAGCTACAAGGCCCTCTCCGGCGGCCTGCTCGTGCACAAGTCCACGCACCATTTCGATCTCATCAATTGGTGGATCGACGCCATTCCGGAAACCGTCTTCTGCCTGGGCGATCTCGTCTTTTACGGAAAGGACAACGCCTGCGCGCGCGGCCAGGAGGCCCTGACCCGCTACCCGCGCTACACCGGCGTGCCCGAATCGGAAGGCGACCCGTTCCGCATGAACCTCGAGGGGGATCCCACCCTGCGCGTACTCTACCGCGACGCCGAGGCCGAGACCGGATACATCCGGGACGAAAACGTCTTCCGTCCGGGCATCGACATCGAGGATTCCGTCAGCGCCACCATCCGCTACCGCACCGGCGTGATGGCCTGCTATTCGCTCAACGCCTACTGTCCGCGCGAGGGATTCCGTGTCGCCATCACCGGGGACGGCGGACGTCTCGAATACACCGAACACCACGCCGCCCACATCATCACCGGAGATCGCGACCTGAAATTTGAACCCACCGCATCGCGCGGCGCCACGCTCACCGTGCAGAAGCTCTTCGGTCAGCCCGAAAACATCCCGGTGGAAATGCCCGAGGGGGGCCATGGCGGCGCCGATCCGCTCCTTCAGGAACAGATGTTCTCGGCCCATCCGCCACCGGAGAACTGGGGGCGCAATGCCGGACACGAACAGGGCGGCGCCTCCATGCTGGTCGGTGCAGCCGCCAACCGCTCGCTGGCCACCGGCCTGCCCGTGCGGATTTCCGACCTCGTGGAACTCGGACCCGGAAAAACCCGGCTCAGCGAACTCGTCTGAGCGGTCCGCACCAGGACAAAAAAAAGGACGGCCCGCAGGCCGTCCTCTTTTTTTGCCCGGTGTCTACCTACCGGGTCGCGCGCCGCATCCGGCGCCGACCCACGAGCAAAACCGATCCCAAACCCACCAGGACCACGGCGCCCGGTTCGGGAACCACGGTGACCGTTCCCGTCGAGGCGTCAAACACGGCCTGCTGGCCGGGCTCCAGACCGGAGAAAACCACGGAATCAAAGGCCCCCACGTAGTTGTCCACGGCAAAGATCTGCACCGACGAGCCGTTGGCATAGGAACCGCCGGCGAAATTGAGCTGAAGTGTGCCGCCGAAAATCACCGTTTCGGTGCCGCTGATCGATCCCTGAACCAGACTGTAGGTGTCGGCGCCGAAGGAAGGATTCGAAAAATCGAAGACGGACGTGCCGCTCAACGACAGCGTGATGTGCGAGGTCAGCAGGGTGCCCGACGCGGCCAGTTCACTCACCTCGAGCGTCTTGCCGCCACCGACCAGCGTGCCCGCCCCATTGAGGGCGGCGGCATGCGTGTAGGTGCTTCCGGTGATGCCCGAGATGTCAAACGTCCCGCCGTCCAGGGTGAGCGCCCCGCTTCCCAAAACCCCCGAACCGTTGAGCAGAAGCGTGCCGGCGCTGATGAGGGTTCCCCCCGAATAGGAATTGTCCGCGCTGGAAAGGATCAGCGTGCCGGCGCCTGTTTTCTGCAGCTGCACGGAATGGGTGCTGGAAATCGGGCCGCCGATCGCCACCGTGCCCCCGGCTGCATTGACGTTGACCGTTTGTGTGGATCCCCCGGCCGCTCCCAGGATGATGGGCGCGTTCACAGTCAGCGAACCCGTCGCAGGCAGGTAATTGATCGCCGAGGAGGTCCCGACGGCCGTGGCCCCGAGGGTCAATGTCGCCCCACCGGAACTGGTCAATGTGTACCCCGTCGCCGAGGAACTGTTGGCCGTGATCCGGGACACGCTGATCGAGGAGCTGATATCCGGCTGGGTCACCGCCGGGGTGTTGAAAATGACCACATCCCCGCCGGCATTGGGAATCCCCGAGCCGCTGGCGGGATTCCAACTGGAAGGCGTGTTCCAATCCGTGCCGGTGTTGTTCCACGTGTAGTTGATGGCCTGGGAGGCCGCGAGCGAGCCAAGCAGCGCCGCAAGGAACGTGGCGGAAAGCCGACCCGGCGACCGGCTTTTGAAGGTGGGTGCGTTTGTGGTCATGGCTGGGGACAGTTTTCCCCTTAATGGAGCGGTCGAATCCCCCGCCCGCAAGGGACATCTCCCTCCGACGCCAAACGGCGTTCCACTAATGGAACAGGCGGGCGCGAAAAAATGCGTTTTTGGAACTTCTTGATGACCAGCAAGTAATGTCGGAGGCAGTAAATGCCGTTGGACCGGGAAACCACATCCTGAAAGTCAAACGGGGGCGCGCCTCCCGACACGGCGCGGACGGCGACCGGAGCCACAAAACACGGACAAAGAAAGCGTGTGATCCGAATGGGGGGACAGATGAATTTCCGGTTTGTTTTCCCCGGACTTCCCCGTCGGTTGTCACCTGAAAAACCGGTGCTAATGTCCCGCCCGTGCCATCTGCGCATCCCTTGCCTTCCCTGACCATTGAAAGCCTCGAACGATATCTCGCCGAGGTCCGAATGCAGCCGCCCTTGACCGACGAAGAGGCGGCGAAAATTTTCCAGTCCGCCCGGCAGGGGGACGCGGCGGCCCGGGAGCGCATCGTCCTGGCCCATCTGGGTCTGGTCACGCGCATCGCCTTTCAATACTCGGGGTTTGGCCTGCCGCTGGCCGACCTGATCTCCGAGGGAAATCTCGGTCTGCTTCGCGCCGCGGAGTTGTTTGACCCCCGATTCGGCGTGGCCTTTTCCACCTATGCCAGCGTGTGGATCAAACAACGCATGCACCGGGCCATCACCGCGCAGGCCCGGGCCGTGCGCATTCCGGTCTGGCGTTCCCAGCGGCTTCGCAAGCTGGACCGCCTGCATGCGGAATTGAACGCCGAGCTGGGACGGCACGCGGATTGGGCCGATCTGGCCGAACGCCTGGGACTGGAGGAAGGGGTCGTGGAGCGGATGGCGAACGAACGTCTTTCGGTCGAAAACCTCGACGAAGTTTCGGAGGGTGCGCTGCCCGATCCGGGGAATCATCCCGCCCAGGAAATGGCGCGCCGGGAACTGCTCGAGGAGGTGGCGGCCTGCCTGCACGGACTCGACGACACGGAGTTGCAGATCGTCGCCCGAAAATTCGGACTCCTCGACGAGGCACCGGAATCGTATCGCGAGATGGCATCGCGCTTCGGCAGGAGCCGGGAGTGGATCCGGCGGATCGGCGAAGGCGCGGTGGCCAAACTGCGCGCCTCGCTGGCCACGATTGGCAATGTCCCGCGCGGACTGGTTGCGGCCCGGCGGCGCCAGGCCCGGGAGAGGCTGCGCGAACTGGCGGAAAAATCCGGCGCCCCGGCCCGGATGTCAATTTTTCAGATGGTGCTAATGCAGGTGTTGGAACCACTCGCAGCCATCCTATGATCCCAGCCTTGATTCTTTTTGCCGGCACCATGCTCCTGTCCCTCTGGGCGGCGGGACGGGTGAAAGCCGCCTACGCGAAATACAGCCAGGTGCCCGCCGCCTCCGGCGAGACGGGCGCGGAGGTGGCCGCCCAGATCCTCGACCGGGCCGGCATCCACGATGTCGACATCGTCGCCCACGACGAACTGCTCGGCGACCATTACGATCCGATTCACAAGCGGCTCGTGCTTTCCTCCCAGAACTATCACGGCACGTCCTGCGCCGCGCTCGGCGTGGCCGCTCATGAATGCGGACACGCCATCCAGGACAAAATCGCCTTTGCGCCGCTGCGCTGGCGGATGATGGCGGTCGGCGTGACCACCTACGCCAACCAGGTCGTGCTCTGGCTGCCGCTCATCGGCATGTTCACCGGACTGATCAGCCCCTACACGGGCGCACTGCTCATGGCGCTCGCCTGGGGAGTCATCATGATTTTCAACCTCATCACCCTGCCGGTGGAATTCGACGCCTCGCGCCGGGCCAAACAAATCCTCGCCGGCATGGGCCACGTGGCCACCCCGGATCAGATGGGCGCGGTGAAGAAGGTGCTCGATGCCGCCGCCTGGACCTATGTGGCGGCCTTCATCACCTCGCTGGCCTATCTGCTCTGGCACCTGCTGCCGCTGCTGATGGGACGCCGCGACGATTGACCGATTCCCATCCCCGGATCGGATTTCACCACGGACGGACCTTTTTGCGGTCCCGTCGGTAGCGGGGAGGGAATGCGCTGACGGGACCGTCCTTTTATGGTCACCATCGATTTCGTCCTCCGGGGCGGCTTCACCCTCTTCCCCGCCGCGACGCTCGCGCGCGGGCCGCGGAAGGAATTGCCGGCCGATGTTCCGACGATCCCGGCCGCCGTGTGGCAGCGCGAATCGCGGATGCCCACCTGCCCGGGTCGGGGCCTCGCCATTCCCCATTGCCGTCCCTCCGGCGGGGCAGCGGTCATTTCCCGCGCCCGTTTCGTCGGATCTGGTCGCGGAGAATGCGAAGGATTTCGCGCTCCGTTCCCGGATAGGCCTGGGCGTCGTGACCGGTGGGAACGATCAGTTCGGACTCCGCACCGTCGAGGTGGGAACTCCAGTACCCCACGATACCGTCGCTGCTGTCCGGCGTGTTGCCGCGGCCGCGGTCGCCAATGATGGAATAAAACCGCGCGCCGTTGGCGAGCGGCACGCCCTCCCAGGCGTGATAAAGCGGCGACCGGGGCGAAAGGGTGTCGATCCCGGTGACGCGTCCGGGCAGGACCGCGTTGCCCTGCAGTTGATCGCCAAGGGCCGAAAGGAGCCGCGTCTGGATTTCCAGGATGTCGCCCGGCAGCCGGATGAACCGGCTGGCCCAATGGGCAAAGGAGGCGTCGGCCATCCGCGCCCCGCGATGGGGCGTGGCGATGAAGATGACCCGGCGGACGCCGGGCAGGGGTTTCCAGAAAATCTTGTCCTGCACGAGTTCACGCTCGTCGGGATCAAGCCGGACCTGGTCAAAGGGCACGTTGGAAATCTCCTTCCAAAGCCGGTCGCCGATGTCCGTGGCCAGGATGCGCGCCACGTTTCCGCCCATGCTGTAGCCGATGAGATCGATTTCCCGGCTGGCGAGCGAAACGCCGCGCGGATCGTACCGGTGCCGCACCATTTCGGTGTCGGCGCGGATCAATGACGCCGAAAAAATCAACGGCGCGCCCGTGGGATAATAGGCGTACCAGAATTGAAAATGACGCCGCACCACCGGATCGGCCTGGGCTGCGGAAACCACATTGCGCCAGACGATCGGGGTCGAGCTCAGTCCGTGAATGAGCAGCACCGGAATGCGGTTCGGATCGAAGGGTTCCGTCAGATACACCCCGGCATCGGAAGCCCCCAGCGACACATTCAGCAGATTGCGGATGCCCAGAAGCAGGTCGTTGACGCCTCCGATGGACAGCGCCAGCGGAGCCGTGAAATCCGCCGCAACCGGAACCTTGCGCCCGGCCAGGCGGACCGTTTCGGTGCGGATCGGATTGACGATCCGGATTTCCGCCTTGTTCCCCTGGAACCGCGCCACGGCCGAAACCGCCATCGAAAGGCCCCGGCCCGGATGAAATTCCATCTCCTCCTTCCGCGACGGCCGCGCCTCCCGCACGCCCACCAGGGCCACCCCGGCGCCCTCCACCACCGCGCGCTGCCGGAATCCCCGGATCTTCACGTCCCCGGCCACCAGGAAATCGTCAAAAAACCCCGCGCGCACCGGACCGGAGGTGGGGTATTTTACCGTCACCGTCATCGGACCCGACGGCGTTTCCTCCGTGAACGGCTGCCCGGCGGCGATTTCCCGCGAGGCTTCCTCGAGGAAAACCGCCAGCGCCCGGTCATAGGCCTTGAGCGCCCGCGGAGGGAGCGGGGCGTCCTTTCCCGGGCGCGCCTGCAGACCCTCCCAAGCCAGACGAACCGCCATGAGCGAAAAGGCCTCCCGATCCTGGAACGGACGCCGCCCCAAGCTCAGAACCAACTCAGACGCCACCGCGAGGCGCTCCGGATCCTTTCCCGCCCAGGCCTCCAAATCCCGGGCCAGCTCGACGGGATTCTTCCGGCCCGTCAGTTCCTTCGGCAGCAGCGAAAAGATACTGTGCGGCAACACCGGAGGCCCCCCGGATACCACCCGCGTGCTGACGGTGGCCCCGCAACCGGAAAGGAGAATCGCCGCCGGAAGCCCGAGGACCCACGCCCGGAGGAAGGAACTTTGGAAAATCATCGGGCCCCACAGCATCCGAGACGCCGGACTTCGGCAATCCCGGAATGGAGAAAAACCCCGTTCCCCCGGGGGCACCCTTTTCCTCCGCTGCATTTGACAAACCCCGGATTCCAACCTATCAAAACATCGCAATATTTTTATACATATGCCCCGCCGTTATATTTTTTCCTCAGAGTCTGTTGGTGAAGGCCATCCCGACAAGGTGGCTGACACGATTTCCGACGCGATCCTCGACGCCTGCCTGGCGCAGGACAAATTCAGCCGCGTCGCCTGCGAGACCTTCGTGAAGAGCAACGTGGTGGTGGTCGGCGGCGAGATCACCACAAAGGCGAATTTCGACTACAACGCGATCATCCGTCAGGCCATCCGCGAGATCGGTTATGTGAACGACGACGACGTGTTTCACGCCGATCGCGTGTTCATCAACAACTACCTCACGCGTCAGAGTCCCGACATCGCCCAGGGTGTGGACGCCCGCAAGGCCAAGGGCAAGAAGACGGCAGAGCAGGGGGCGGGCGACCAGGGATTGATGTTCGGCTACGCCACCAACGAAACGCCGGAACTCATGCCCGCGCCGATCATGTTCGCCCATCGCCTCGGCCGCGAGCTCACCCGCCTGCGCAAGAGCGGCAAATACAACTGGCTCCGCCCCGACGCGAAGAGCCAGGTTTCGGTGATCTACGAGGACGGCAAGGTCGTCGGCATTTCCAACGTCGTCATCTCCACCCAGCACACCGACGACATCGAACACGCCGAGATTGAGAAGTTCTGCATCGAGAAGATCATCAAAAAGGTTCTTCCGAAAAATCTTCTCACGCCCAAAACCGAGTTCCTCATCAATCCGACCGGGCGTTTTGTCATCGGCGGACCGCAGGGGGACTCCGGCCTCACCGGCCGCAAGATCATCGTCGACACCTACGGCGGATCCGGCCGTCACGGCGGCGGCGCCTTCTCCGGGAAGGATCCGTCCAAGGTGGACCGCAGCGCCGCCTACATGGGCCGCTACGTCGCGAAGAACGTCGTGGCCGCCGGCCTCGCCGCGAAATGCGAAGTGCAGTTTGCCTATGCCATCGGCCATCCGGAGCCGGTCAGCGTCCACATCGACACCTTCGGCACGAATGCCGTTCCCGAGGAGAAGATCGAAAAGGCCGTGCTGAAGACCTTCAGCTTCAAACCCGCCGAGATCATCAAGCAGCTCCAGTTGCTCCGCCCGATCTATTCGAAGAGCACCAACTACGGTCACTTCGGCAAGGACGATCCGGATCTCACCTGGGAACGCACCGACCGCGCCACCGCCCTGAAGAAGGCCGCGGCCTGAGAAACGAATCTCAAGATTTATTAGGTTTCAAGGGTCATGCCTGCAAATTCGTAAATCTTAAGAACCAGATCGAACGCGCCGGGCTTTCCGTTGCTTCGAACATTGCCGAAGGAGCCGAACGCGGAGGCGCGTGCAGAAGGCGCGGGAAATCTCCGCCCCGATCGAGGCCTCCGCAAATCCCTGACAAGAACGACCAGACAGAAAGCCGCCCAAAACTGAATTCGGAAAACTTAAGAACCCACCTCATGAGCACTGCCACATTAAAATCCACCGACTACAAGGTCCGCGACATCGGACTGGCCGACTGGGGCCGCAAGGAAATTTCCATCGCCGAAAAGGAGATGCCCGGCCTGATGGCCATCCGCGAAAAATACGCCAAGGACAAGCCCCTGGACGGCGTCCGCATCACCGGTTCGCTGCACATGACGATCCAGACGGCGGTCCTCATCGAGACGCTCGTCGCCCTGGGCGCCAACGTGCGCTGGGCCTCGTGCAACATCTTCTCGACGCAGGATCATGCCGCCGCGGCCATCGCCGCCTCCGGCGTGCCGGTGTTCGCCTGGAAGGGCGAGACGCTCGAGGAATACTGGGACTGCACCTGGAAGGCCATTCTCAACAACGAGGGCAAGGGACCTCAGCTCGTCGTTGACGACGGCGGCGACGTCACGCTCCTCCTGCACAAGGGCTATGAGCTCGAGAATGGCGACAACTGGGTCAACACCGAGTCCGGCTCCCAGGAGGAACAGGTCATCAAGAACCTCCTCAAGAAGATCCACGCCGAGAATCCCTACATCTTCCACGAGATCGTGAAGGAATGGAAGGGCGTCTCCGAGGAGACCACGACCGGTGTGCACCGCCTCTACAAACTCCAGGAACTCGGCAAGCTTCTCGTCCCGGCATTCAATGTCAACGACTCGGTCACCAAGTCCAAGTTCGACAACCTCTACGGCTGCCGCCACTCGCTCGTCGACGGCATCAACCGCGCGATGGACGTGATGATTTCCGGCAAGGTCGCCGTGGTCGTCGGCTACGGGGACGTCGGCAAGGGATGCGCGCAGTCGCTGCGCGGTCAGGGCGCCCGCGTGATCGTGACGGAAATCGATCCGATCAACGCGCTCCAGGCGTCGATGGAGGGTTATGAAGTCACGACCGTCGAGGAAACCCTCGGCCGCGGCGACATCTATGTAACCACCACCGGCAACATCGACGTCATCACCATCGAGCACATGGAGAAGATGAAGGATCAGGCCGTGGTGTGTAACATCGGCCACTTCGACAACGAGATCCAGGTCGACAAGCTCGAGAAATACCCGGGCATCAAGAAGACCAACATCAAGCCCCAGGTGGACAAATACACCTTCCCGGACGGGCACGAAATCTTCCTGCTCGCCGAAGGCCGCCTCGTCAACCTCGGCTGCGCCACCGGCCATCCGAGCTTCGTGATGAGCAACAGCTTCAGCAACCAGACCCTGGCCCAGATCGACCTCTGGAAAAACAAGGATGTCTACAAGCCGGCCGTCTACGTCCTGCCCAAGAAGCTCGACGAGGAAGTCGCCCGCCTGCACCTTCAAAAGATCGGCGTGAAGCTCACCCGCCTCACCCAGAAGCAGGCCGACTACATCGGCGTGCCGATCGACGGGCCCTACAAGCCCGAGCATTACCGGTATTGATTCCGGAAGGTCGCGCGACCTTCCCACCCCCTTCGCCGCCTCCGGGCGGTGACCCAGAGAAAAGGCCGGGCCGCAAGGTCCGGCCTTTTTTTGCGCGGGGGATCCCGCGCCTGCCGGCCGCCGCCTCCCGAGTTCCTGGGACAGACCGGCGATTTTCCCTCCCCGAACCCAACGAGGCGCAAGGCGCGTCGAAATGTTTCCGCTTTTCCCCGGCACAGCCTGCACGCTTTCTGATCGCGCGCCTCCCCGGATTTTCGCAATCCTACGCCATGCGTTACGCCGCCGACCTGCACCTGCATTCGCGTTTTGCGAAGGCCGTGTCGCCCAACATGACGCTGGAAAACATCGCCGCCGCGGCGCGCCGCAAGGGCATCGATGTGCTCGGCACCGGCGATTGTTTGCAGGCCGAGTGGCTGAAGGAACTGGAGGAAGGATTGATTCCGGCCGAGCCCGGCTGGTTTGCGCTTTGGTCGGAGGGGGAAACGCCCGGACCGTTTCCGGGCACGCTGCGTTTTGTGCTCAGCACCGAGGTGCATTGTGCTCCGCGCGGATGCCGGGAAACGGAGGGCATTCACCACCTGATCTATTTTCCGTCCTTCGAGGCGGTGCGTGCTCTGCGAAGCCGGCTCGAACGGCTGGGCGAGGATTTGACCGAGGGACGTCCGCGCCTGCGCCTCTCCTCGCAGGAACTGCTCCGGATGGTGCTCGAAACCGGACACGACTGTCATCTCGCGCCCGCCCACGTGCTCAATCCCTATTTTTCGACCCTGGGCAGCATCATGCAGCACCGGCGGCTGGAGGAGGTTTTCGGCGACTCCTCCGTGCATCTGCTGGCTGTCGAAATGGGACTGACCTCCATCCCGCCGATGTGCCGGCGGATCTCCGCGCTCGACCGACACGCCCTCTTTGCCTGTTCCGATGCGCATTCGCTGGAAAACATCGGCCGGGAATGCACCCTGCTGGAAACCGAACCGGGCTACGCTCCGCTGTTTTCCGCCTTGCGGCGCGGAAGCCGTGACGAGGTGATCGGCTGCCTGAAGGTTTCGATTTTCCGCGCACGCTATTTCCGGAACTGGTGCGGGCGGTGCCAGGAACATTACGACGGCACGATGTGCCCGCAGGGGCATGGACGCCTGGTGACGGGTTCGCGGGAATGGCTGGAGGAAATCGCCGACCGCGCGGAACCGGTCTCCGTTCCCGGCACGCCGCGATTTCGGATGTTCATTCCGCTGTGCGCATTGATCGCCGAGTTTTTTCAGCTTGGTCCCACCTCCCGGAAAGTCGGACTCGTGATGGACCAGCTCCTGCGCGCACTCGGAAACGAACGCGAAATCCTGACAAAATCCCCTTCGGGGAAATCGCCGCAGCCTCGTCGGACGCATTGGCCCACGCCATCGTGGGCCAGCGTTCCCTTGATTACCGCATCCCCGCGGTCATCGCGCCGCCGGCCGTCCAGCAGGAACTGTTGTAACCGGCGAAGCGCAGGGCGGGTTTTCCGCTATTGAAAAAACCTCCGGAGCGCGCTCTGCTCCGCCGGGGTGGCCGTCTGCTGCCAGACGGCTTCGCTGCCGGAGCCTGCGGTGGACATCGCCCCGCCGGATTGCAGGCCGGAGTCGGCGTTTTTGTCCACCTTGTGCTCCCCCTTTCCCAGTCCCACCACATCCCCCAGGGCCGCGTGGGAGAGATCCTCATTCCGCACCGATTCGAGGGACGTCGAATTGAGCCGGGGTTCCTGTCCATCCAATGTGAGCGGTGCGGTGCCGGGTCCGCGACCGATTTTCCCGCCGCCCTGTTGGTCCAAAATCAACGCAAGGAGCCTGTCGCCGGCGTCCCCGCCGTCGGACAGACCGCCGGAGCACGTGCCAATGCCGGCTTTCAATCGCTCGCTCAGCGCCTTCCATTCCTCCGCGGACAGCTGCCGGCATTGGGACACATCGAGATTTTTGAGCTGCGAAAGCAGTTTCTCATCGAGGGGCAGCCGGCCGATTTCCATACCCTGCAGCGACTCCTTGAGCGCCTGGTCGAGGTCCTGCCCCAGCGCCTGCAACTGACTCTCCTCGATCTCCCGGGCGGCTTCGAGGGCACCCAGCGACATTTCGAGGTTTTTCTGCAGATCGGTCAGCGACTGACCCAGCTGCATCTGGAGGTTGTCGCCGGCCTCGAGACTTTCATGACGAAACCATTGGTCGGACGGCTGCTTGCGCAGGGCATCCAGGGCGGACTGGAACTGCTCGACGGCCTCGGGTTGCACGAGCTCCTCCCGGCGCAGGGCGTCGAGTTGCTGCTGGGTCGCCGTCCATCCGGGCGGTTCCGCCACGGCCTTCGCGACGGGGGCGGCGGATTCGGGAAGGGGCACCAGCAGGGCCGCGCATCCCAACGCCAGGGCGGCGGCGGGCGGCCGGAGCAGAACCGGCCACTTCCAGCGGAGCGCCAGCACGGCGTCCTCGCGGGGAGCAGGCCATTCCCCCACACCTTCGCGGGCGGAAGTGAGACGATTGCGCAGACCCAGGTCGGCATCCAGCCGAACCAGGGCCTCATCCGCGCTGAGAAATTTTGGTCGCGCCCGGACCAGCGCGGTCACGGCGCCGAGAAGAGCGACGGCCGCGGCGGGAATCGCCGCCAGGCGGGGATCCACCCCGGCCGTGCGCAGCGCCAGAATGCCCACCGAAAACGCAACACCCAGCCCGACCACCCAAGGCAGAAACAATTCCACCCACCATCCCGTGTTGAACCGCCACGCTTCACGCCGTGCCCGTCGAAGCCAGAAGGACTGATGCGATGCGGCCATGGGGAAAGTCTACGCCACCGGACATCCGCCGCGATCCTTTTCTTTGAAATGCCCCGGACACCACCCCGTCGGACAGGTCCCTACAGCCGTCAATCGGTCCGGCCGCGATCTCTGAGGCGTTTCATGGCTGACGAACCTTCTCCCGATCGCAAGAAAGATCCTCCGCGCCCTCCCTCCCTGCGGGACCTGCTGATTCACGGGGTGGGTGTTCGTTCGCTGGCTTTGACCGTGTTGATGCTGCTGGCGCTGCTTTACACCCTGCACTTCGCCAAGGCCGTCATTCTGCCGATCGTCCTGGCCGTTTTGCTGAGCATGCTCCTCGCCCCACCCGTGCGGTGGCTGAACCGCCGGCTGCGCTTTCCCCTGGGACTCGGGGCAGGGGTCGTTCTGGCGGGGCTGCTCGGAGCCACCGCATTTTCCGCCTCCTTTGTTGTCGAACCCGCGGCGGCCTGGGTCCGCACCGTGCCGGAACGCATGCCCGAGCTGAAATACCGTCTCACCACCCTGCAGAAGCCCTGGGAAAAGGTCCGGCAGGCCACCCAACAGGTCGAGGACATCACGAATCCGGACAAGGACCGGACTGTCAAACTGCAGGAAAAAACGCCCCTCGGCATGGCCATGTCCCAGACGCCGGCCTTTCTCGCCAATCTCGGTGTCATGTTCATCCTGCTCTATTTCATGCTCGCGTCCGGGGACGTCTTTCTCCGGAAGCTTGTGCGCATGATTCCCTCCTTTGAGGACAAACGCCGCGCGGTCGAGATCGCCCGGGAAATCGAGGAGCGCATCGCGCGCTACCTGTGCGCGGTCACCGGTATCAATCTCGCCCTCGGCGTCGCCGTCGGAGTGGCCGCCTATTTCATCGGATTGGAAAACTACCTCCTCTGGGGTGCTCTCGCCTTTGTCCTGAACTACGTGCCCTATGTCGGTCCCCTGGTGGGTGTTCTCGCCACGTTGCTGGTGAGCCTGTTCACCTTCGAGTCCCTGAGCCACGCCCTGTTGCTGCCCGCCGTGTACCTTCTTCTCAACATCCTCGAAGGCAACTTTGTGACCCCCCTGGTCGTGGGCCGCATCCTCACCCTCAATCCGGTGATGGTTTTCATTTTTCTCATGTTCTGGGGCTGGATCTGGGGCGTCGCCGGCGCCCTGCTCGCCGTGCCCATCCTGGCCACCATCAAAATCGTCTGCGACCACATCACCCCGCTGGCCCCCATCGGCGAATTCATCGGCGGCGAAACCTCCGAGGAGGGAACGTGAGAAAGCGGAAGGCGGAAACGGACGTTCGACGCGCTTCGCGCTTTCGTTCGGTTTGAGGAAGGACAACCTCCGGCTTGTCCCTAAATTCCGGGTCAGGCCGGCGGCTTCACTCCGCTCCCTTGCAGAGCGACTTCCAGAAAAAGCCGTACACCGCAATCACCAGGAAGCTCACCAGCGGGACCGCAAATCCGGGCGCCATGAGGTTCTGATTGATGTGTCCGGTCGTTTCCACGATGCGGCCATAATGACCCTCCACATGACCAAAATGGTCACTCATCCAACCCATCAGCTTGGGCATGATCGCGCCGCCCATGATGGCCATTACCAGGAAGCTCGAGGCCAGCTTGGCGCGCGTGCCCAGTCCATAGATGCCCAAGGCAAAAATCGTCGGGAACATGATCGACATGAAGAAGAAGCTGGTGAAAAGCGCCACCACCGAAATCCAGCCCAGCTGAAGAAGAATCAGCACCATCATGCCGATGTTGGCCACGGCAAATCCGGCGAGCACCTGGTGCGAGGGAAAGATCTTTGTCAGGACGGCCCCGACCACACGTCCCAGCAGAAACAGACCAAAGGCGTAACTCAGCAGCTTCGTCGCCCCCATTTCGCTGAAAAACCGGAGACCGTCCGGCTGCTCGTGAAACCCGCTCGCGCCACCCACCAGCCAGCTCCAGATTCCCCCCTGCACCGGCGGCGTGTCGGCGACCATGTAGTTGATGAAAAAGCTGAAGATGCCCGCCTGGGCGGCCACGTAGAGAAACTGGCTCAACACCCCGCCGACAAAATGCCCGTGCTTCCAGATCGACCAGATGGACGGTTTCGGCGCGTCGGCGGTTTCCTCCGCATAGAGGTCCTCCGTTTCAATGTTGGGCAGACGGACAAAAACAAACGCCACAAAAAGCAGCAGCACGACCACGCCGACGCCGAGATACGGAATGAAAAGGCGTTCGTGATTTTCCTGCACCGTGCCTCCGTAGAAAAACAATCCGCCCACCCACGGACCCAGCACCCATCCCACACCGTTGAACGATTGGGCCAGGTTGATGCGGGTGGCGGCCGTGTCGCGATGACCCAGCACGGTGGCGTAGGGATTGGCCACCGTTTCCAAAAAGGTGAGCCCCATGGCCAGCAGACACACGCCCAGCAGGAAGGCCCAAAAGGTGTCGATGAAGGTGGCCGGCACAAACCAGAATCCGGCAACCGCCACCACACCGAGCCCGGTCAAAATGCCCCCCTTGTATCCCAGCCGCCGCGCCACCCAGCCGGCCGGCAGGGCAATAAGAAAGTATCCCAGATAATGCGCAAATTGCACCCAGGCGGACTGCGCCCGCGTCAGATGGAGCTTGTCCTGAAAATGCTTGTCCATCACGTCGATCATGCCGTTGCAGAATCCCCACAACAGAAACAGCGAGGCGATGAGCAGGAAGGTCGGGAGATGATTGCGGCCGTCAGCCGTCCGGAATAAAGGCGTGTTCTTCAAGGACAAAGAGGGATTGTCCCGCCGATGCTGGCCTTCCTTTTTGGCCAAATAAAGGGAAAAGACCCGGGTCGGCGGGAGGGGGAAAATCGGAAGGCGGAAACCTGGGTCAAAAGCGGAAACGCTGAAATGCTGAAATGACGCCACGGAGGCGCCGACGTCAGGAGGCGAGGGGTTCCGCATTGACCGCGGAGGGACCCTCGCTGAAGCGTGAATTCCACAAAGCGGAGGGTCAGCCGCCGATCTGACCTGAATTTAAAAGGTTGTCCCTCCACCGAACGCGGGGCGCGAAGTGCGTCGAATCGGTTTTCGCCTTTCTTTCTCCGGCGCCTACGCTTGCGACGTTTCAGCGTGCGCTGATGCGGCGGCGGCAAAATGCCATGGCGCAGCCGGCCACTGTGAGCAGTGCGACCGGGCCCGGCTCGGGCACCGGCTCGCCCTCCAACTGGAAAAACGGCTTGCCCAGCCAATCGTAGATCACCCAAGGGCTGGAAATGGGTCAGCTTTTTCGGATCTCATTGTCCCCAAAGGATCCTGTACCCTGGACAAAATTCGGGTCCGTGTTCGCAGGCAGACCAAACCAATAGGTTCCCGCCGGCAAATAGGTTGCGGGAATGGAAGCATGCTTGCGGTTCAACCATTCGGCCGTGGTGGCATCCGTGTCGTCGACCACATCCAGTTCAGTCAGGATACTCACCACGGGCTCCGGCTCCTCGTCCGCATAAATCAGAAACCAAACCGCAGTTCCCACCACGCCGTAGGAATTGTAGGAAAAAATGGCTCCTCCGGTAATGAAGGCCTCCTCATCCAAGGTAAACCGCCCGGCA
Source organism: uncultured Spartobacteria bacterium (assembly GCA_937960895.1). Classification (GTDB taxonomy): domain Bacteria; phylum Verrucomicrobiota; class Verrucomicrobiia; order Chthoniobacterales; family Terrimicrobiaceae; genus CALCJD01. The sequence goes on from CALCJD010000122.1 coordinate 58,625, forward strand.
AAGATGGCGGGATTTACAAGGGAATTCGTCAAGTTGGTGTACAACACCTCGGCTCCCGTGGTATCCGGGCTGTAATCAATCAAAAGCGCGGCGCGGAGGACCGACGGTCCGCCTACGAGAAGCATAAACGCCAATACCACCGGAAATTTGCGCATTAACCTTCCCTAAGTATCCCATCGCAGAAATACAAGGTATTTATGTCTATCTTACAACAAAGGCATGGCGCGACTAAATCTTAACTCTCTATCTGCGTTAAAATTGGAACATTTTTCATCCAACAATAATTTTTTTTGGGATGACCTCCGGCTTATCAAAAAAATCGGGTCAGCCGGTCTGACCCGTCACCCGTTGATGAATTCATGCGTCAGCGTGTTGGATTTCATTTTCGCTTTCCTCCTTCCGCTTTTTCCCCGGGTGTTTCCATACGGTGGTCACCTCGGGTGAGGCTCCCGATAAATCCATCAGGCCCTTTCCCGAACACGACGAGGCAGACAGCGGGACGATTTGGAGCGAAGATTTTCTCATGAAATACTGGCATCGCTTCCAAGTCTGGCTTCTCGGACGGCGAATACGCCGGGAACATCACGAGCTTGCAAAGTACGTCCGGCGCTCCGCCTACGAGATCGCCGCGTGGCAACAGGACATCGGTTTCCTCAAGGAGATCAAAGCCTATCACGAAGCCCGCTGCGGACGGCCCTCCGGCGAACCGCCTTCCGAAGGAAAAGTGGTTCCCATGCCCCGCGTGGAAATCCGGCCCCACTCGGCCTTCCATCCCGCGGCACACATGGGGTGACCGAACTTGACGGAAAGAACTCCCGATCGGCACGCCGATGGACGCGGAGCCGTTCTTCGGGCATTCCGGCGCGCCGGCACAATTCCCCGCCCCGTCAGGGATCGTTTTTCTCCGCCGGAGCGTCCCATGACTGCAGAGGCGGGCCGCCACGGTTGTAAGCCGCCTCCGGCAGGAAGGCGATGCCGTCAAAATGCCGGGGCGCCCCGGCGGTGAGGGGAACATAGGTGGGATTGAGCGCGCTGCCGGACCGAACCGGCCCGCCCGGAAAATTCCCGCCGCGGAAAAGCAGGAAAAACCCCGGATGTCCCCATGCCAGGAACCGCGCTTCGGGGGTGCCTGGCTCCGGATCTCCGATGCCGTTTTCCTTGGAAACACCCACGGCGGATCCCATTACCGCATACCGCGAACCCAGCGTGCCGGCGAGGTGGGCTCCGGCCGGCCACCATCGGCAATCCTCCTTGGTGCCCCAGTATTTTTGGCCCGGCCAGACGGCCTCTCCGCGTTGCAGGTGGCTGTTGTGGGCAAAGACCATCACCCGGCCGCGCTTCCGCTCGCGCTGGAGAATGTAGCCGAGCGTGTCGGCCATCAGGGCGTCCCGCGTACCCAGCACAACGGCGGGCGACTGACCCGGACGGCGCGCCCCCATGGCGGCATGGAAATTCAACAGCTGGCGCGCGACCTCCCCGTATTGCAACGCCTCACGATGGGATTCCTCCCCGGTCGCGGCCCTCAGTTCCGGACCCCGGGAACGCAGCTCTGCGATGAGATCCTCCGTGGCCGCGCGCAGGGCGACGGCCTTCGGCGAGTGCATGATCGATTTGGATGGATCCATGTACACCGCCGGATTTTCCCAATCCTCATCGGCGCCCATCAGGTCGTGAATTCTTTTTCGCCAGTCTTCCGCCTTTTCCGCGTCGGCCCTGCCAAGGTAGTCGATCACAAAATCCAGCACCTGACGCGGACCCGCCACGCCCGTGGTTCCGCCGGGGATGTCGAAGCCGTAAAAATTCAGCTTCACCGCATGCGACGGATCGAGGTTGTAGGCGCGCATCCATTCGATCAGATCCCGGTTGGCTTCGAGCGCGCCCATGCCATGACCGAATCCCGCTTCCCTGATTTCGTCATAGGAAGCCGGACCGCGACCGTGGATGTACTCATTGACGACACGCCCGCGCGGGAAGCTGCTTTCCAGGGCGATGGCCGTGTACCCGTGTTTTTCGACGAGACGTTGGAAAATACGGTTGCGCAGGCGGAGAATTTCCTCGGCACCGTGCAGCGCCTCCCCCAAACCCAGCAATTCCACGCCGGAACCGAGCTCCGCCACCACGCGATCCACCGCGGTTTTCACGGAATCGTCGGAAAGGGAAAAGGGAATCGCATCAGCACCGGATGTTTCGCCGGACGTCGAATCGGCGGCAGCCAAGGTCATGGTCAAAAGAAGCAGGACGGGGACGCTTTTCAAGGGACGCGACGGTGCGAACCAAATGAAAATGCGGAAAACCCGGGGAAAAAAGCCGAAACGGCAACGCCCCGTCCGGGAGAACGGCCAACTTCCGGCTGGTCCCAAATTTTGGGGTCAGGCCGGCGGCTGACCCTCCGCTTTGTGGAATTCACGCTTCAGCGAGGGTCCCTCCGCGGTCAATGCGGAACCCCTCGCCTCCTGACGTCGGCGCCTCCGTGGCGTCATTTCAGCATTTCAGCGTTTCCGCTTTTGACCCAGGTTTCCGCCCTCCGATTTCCGCCTTTCTCCCCCCCGCCTCCTCACGTCGGCGCTTACTTTCGCGAGAGGCGCACGTCGGCCCAGACGGCGAGGCCGAGGACCAGGCCGCGGGCGACGTATTTTGTTTCCGGCGACACCGCGAGGAGGGTCATGCCATTAAGCAGCGCGGCCATGATGAGCGCGCCCATCAAGACGCCGAAAACCGTGCCGCGTCCGCCTTTCAGGCTCGTGCCGCCGATCACGCACGCCGCCACCGCGTCGAGTTCCATGAGGGTGCCCACCGTGGTGGTGCTGGAACCGGCATAGGCGGTCTGCAAAAAACCCGTGATGGCCACGATGATTCCCATGATGAGAAATGCGCCGATGGACACCTTCGCCACCGGTACGCCGCTGACGACCGCCGCCTCCTCGTTTCCGCCAATGGCGTAAAGATACCGTCCGAACGGCGTCTGGCGCGTGATGGTGAAAATGGTGAACGTCACCGCCGCCAGAATCAGCGCGGGCAGGGGCACGCCGCGGTAGGCGTTGCAGACCAGGACAAAAAGCACGATCAGCTGCGCCACCACAAAGGTCTGCAGGAAAATCCGCTCGCGATCCGCTCCGGGCCGGCGCGACCGGCGCCAGGCGGCCATGGCCATGAGAAGTATGATCACCGCCGCGAGCACCCAGCCGGCCACCGGAGGCAGGTAATAGGTGGTCAGCAGCGAATACAGGTTCGCCTCGCCGCCCCGGCTCACCGGAATGGTGGCGTTGTGAATGACCAGCCAGTGAAGTCCGCGAAACACCAGCAGACCGCCCAGTGTGATGATGAAGGCGGGCACGCGCTCCCGCACGATGATCGTTCCCATGCCCAGCCAGATCAGCGCGGCCGCCACGAGTCCGGCCAGCAGGGCGACGGGAGCCGGCCAGCCGTATTCGAAAATCAACACCGCCGAAAGTCCGCCGATCAGCCCCACGCCGCTGCCGGCGGAAAGGTCGATGTGGCCGGGCAGAATGACCAGAAACATCCCCAGCGCGAGCACCGCGGTGATCGACACCTCGATGGCCAGCATCGAGAGGTTGCGCGCGGAAAGAAACTCCGGCGACTTGAGGGCAAAAAACAGACCGATGACCAGCAGCGCGGCCGGCATGGCCAGGGTGCGCACATTGATTGAGGAACGGGAGGAAGCTTCGGACATAAAATTTCAGGGAGTCACCGGTTCTCCGCCCATCGCGGCGGCGAGAAGTTTTTCCTGGGTGGCTTCGGAGCGCAGGAACGTCCCTCCGGACCGCCCCTCGGCCAGCATGAGGATGCGGTCGCTCATGCCCATGAGTTCGGGAAGTTCGCTGCTCACCAGCACCACCGCCTGGCCCGCGTCGGTGAGACGGTTCATCAGTTCGTAAACCTCCAGCTTTGCGCCGACGTCGATGCCGCGCGTGGGTTCGTCGAGAAAAATCACCGCCGGCCGGGTCATGAGCGCCTTGGCCAGCACGACCTTCTGCTGGTTGCCGCCCGAAAGGGTGCCGACGGGCGTTTCCAGTCCGGGCGCCTTCACCCGCAGCGATTGGAAAAACTCCTCATTGCGCCGGCGCTCGCGGTCGTCGTCGATCAACCCGAACGATCCCGGACCCACCGCGACGTCCTCCAGCGAGGAAAGCGCCATGTTGAAACCGATCGAAAGATCCAGCACGAGCCCGTAGCGCTTGCGATCCTCGCTCACCAGAACGAGTCCGCGACGGATGCTTTCCGTGGGACTCTGACCCGGCCCGAGCGGACGTCCGTCGAGCAGCACACGGCCGCCGGTCCGGCGACCGTAGGCGCCAAAGATGTGCATCAACAATTCGCTGCGGCCCGCGCCCATCAATCCCCCGATACCCAGCACCTCGCCGGCCCGCACCTCAAAGGAAATGCCCTCCAGCCGGGTGTGTCCGCCTTCGGTGACGGTGAGATTTTCGACCACCAGCCGGGTCTCACCGACCTTTCCCGGACGGCGTGGAAAGAGGTTCTCGATGGGGCGTCCGACCATGTGACGGATCACTTCGTTTTTCGTCGTGGCGGCCGTCTCCAGCGTGACGATGCTCTGTCCGTCCCGCAACACCGTGATGCGGTCCGCAATGGCAAAAACCTCATCCAGTTTGTGGCTGATGTACACGAGGGCAATGCCGCGCTGCCTGAGATCGCGCAGGATGTCGAGCAACACCTCCACCTCCTGCTCGGTGAGGGCGGCGGTCGGTTCGTCCAGAATCAAAACCTGCGTTTGCTTGGACAGCGCCTTGGCGATTTCCACCAGCTGACGGTGACCCACCCCGAGGTCGCGCACCACCGCGTCCGTGGGAATGGCGAGCCCGAACCGGTCCAGCAACTGCTGGGATTCCCGGGAGATGCGGTCCCAGTCGATGGACCATCCGAAGGACCGCGGTTCGTTGCCGAGGAAAATGTTTTCGGCAACGGTCATTTCCGGCACCAAAGCAAGTTCCTGATAAATCACGCCGATGCCGGCGCGTTCGGCGTCCTTGGAATTGGCAAACGAGGCCACTTCACCGCGCACGCGGATCCGGCCCTCGTAGCTGCCGGCCGGATGAATGCCGGACAGGGTTTTGATGAGGGTGGATTTGCCGGCGCCGTTTTCGCCGCAGAGCGCGTGGATCTCGCCGGGCAGCAGGTCAAAACTGACCCCTTTCAGCGCCACCACGCCGGGGAAGCGTTTGACGAGGTTCTCCGCGGAAAGCACGGGAGCCATGACTCAATTCGAGGACGCGTTTCCGTAAACCGCCTTCTCGCTCTGAAATCCGTCGGCAATCACCGTCTCGCGCATGTTGGTTTTGTCCACGGCATAAATGTCGCCAAGAATGGAGGGCACATCGATCAGTCCGTTGTTGACGCTTTGGGTGGCAATGATCGGTTTGCCCTCCGCCATCCTCACCGCCACGTCGGCGGCCGTGGTCGCGAGTTTTTTCAGAGGCTTGTAAATGGTCATGGACTGCGTCCCGGCCAGAATTCGCTGACACGCCACCAGATCGGCATCCTGACCGGTCACCAGCACCTTGCCGGCCAGGCCTTCCTCACTGAGCGCCTGCACCACACCCGCCGCCACGCTGTCCGCCGCGGCCAGCACGGCGTCGAAACCGTTCGGACCCAACTTGCTGATGGCGGCGTTGACGATTTTCTTGGCGTTCTCGAGTTTCCAATCCTCCGTCCAATCCTCCCAGACGATCTGGACGTCGCCGCGGTCGATGTAGGGTTGCAAAACCTCCATGGCGCCCTGGTTGAAAAGGAAGGCATTGTTGTCGGTCTTCGACCCGTTGGCCATTATGATGCGGCCCTTGCCCGGGGTGGGGAGATGGTCGAGAAGCCACTGCGCCTGCAGGCGTCCGACTTTCACGTTGTCGAAACTCAGATAAATATCGAGATCGCAGTTTTTGATCAGGCGGTCATAGGCAATCACCGGAATGCCCGCCTCGTGCGCCGCACGCACCGCCTGGGCCATGGCGTCGCCGTCGTGGGGAACAATGACAATCACGTCCACGTTGCGACTGATGAGCGACTGCACGTCGTTGATCTGACGGGTGTCATCCCCGTTGGCCGCCTGCACGAGCACGTCGGCGCCCAGTTCGGCGCAGCGCTTCTTGAAAAGCTCCGCATCGGCCTGCCAGCGTTCCTCCTTCAGCGTGTCGAGCGAAAGTCCGATGAGTGGACGCCGGTCACCGCCCTTCTCCGACCGGCCCTCGCCCCGGCTCAAAAACAGACCGATGACCACGCTCAGGATCAACGAGGCGACAACGAGGAGACTTTTTGGGCTCATGACGGGGGGGAGCTTGGAATCCAAGCTATCCCGAAATCCACACTGTTAAAAGAACAAACTGGATTCCCCGCTGCCACGGGGCGCGGAGCGCGTCGCGATTTCAGCCTGTCAGCGTTTCAGCTTTTCACGCCGGCCTTGCCCCACGTGCCGCGGCTTTTTATGGTTCCGCTTCCGATGAAATCCGTCCGTCTTTTCTCCGTTGTCCGATGAATGCGGAGCCGTCTCTCACGGAACGGTTTTCGCGTGCGGTTTCGCCGGATTTTTTCCGTCCGCTCACGCGTCCGTCCGGGCCGGTGTATGTCGAATGCGCGCGCCGGCTGGAGCAGGAGGCCGGACTGGCCGGACGCCTGCCGTTGCTGGAGGCGCAGCAGATTGTGCGCGAAGTGTTGCGGGCCAATCCGTCGGCGCGGCTTGAGGAGGACGAGGGCGCGCTGCTGCGCGACGCACGGCAGAAGGCCGGGGTGTTTTTGAACAGGCTGCTCGCCGCCGGCTGGGTGGAGGAGCAGACCCTCGGGTTGCAGGACCGGCGCATCGTCATCACTCCGGGTCTGCGCCTGCTGCTGGGCATGCTGCGTGCGCTGGTGGAGGACGAGGTGGCGGAGCTGCAGACCTTTGCCGACACCCTGCGCGGGGTCTGTGAGACGCTCGAACGCGAGGACGTGCTGGATCCGCTGAAGCAGACGCCGGATGCCATCCGCAGCACGGTGCACGATTTGAACCAGCGGCTCGATCTGGCCATTTCGCAGCTTTATTCGGTGGAAAAACTGATTGCCGGATTCGAGAACCGTCAGCGTCTGTCCGAATCCCCGGCCGAAACCCTCCGAGTTTTTTACACCGAATTTTCCCAGGGCCAGCACATGGTCTGCTACGACGTGCTCAGCAAGGGCGGGCTCATTTCGCGGCTGCGCGCGGCGCGGGCGAGGGTGGGGGATCATCGCGACGATCCCCTCACGCGCGACCGGCTGGCCGAGGGGCTGGCCGCGCACTATTCCTGCGACCTCCACGAGGCCTCGCGGCGCGCCCATGAGGCGTTGGAAAAACTTGAGCGCGGACTCGGCGGACTGGGCGAAATCGCCCGCGCCATCGACGAACGCATGGCGGCCTTCAACCGGCTCTCGCAGCAACGGTACCGGTATCAGACGGAGGTGCGCGGACGCCGGCCGGAGCTGGTCAAGGCGTATTGCGACGCCCTCAATGCCGCGCACGCCGGCACGCATTTCCGGATCTTTGCCAACAGGCCGCCCGACTTCCGTCCGCTCTGTCCGGAAACGCGGTTTTTTTACGGGACGGAAACCCTTTGGAAAATGCACCGGCGCCGTGTTCCCGCGGACCTCGCCTTCACCGCAGGACGGTCCACGCCGGAGGACGAGGCCGCCGCACTCGCGGCGCTCAGGGAACGGCAGCGCCTTGCGCTCACGCCCATCCGGGCGGCCAAATTGATTGCCAAACTTCTGCCCGGGAAGGGCGGAACGACCGACACGGAAAACATTTCCGTCACCACCACCGACGAACTTCTCGACCTGCTGGCCACGGTGGCCTACGACCACGCGCTGGACGAAAACGGCCGCACCATCCGCTGGAAGGTGGAGGCCCCCCGGCGCGGACAGGGACTCACACCGGAAAACTTGCCCCGCGACCGGCAACTCGATTGGCTGTTGGACCGTTTTGGCGTAAACCGCACGTCCTGATGACCGAAGAACGCACCGATCCGCTCTGGCCCAGCTTCTGGGCCGATGTGCCCGTCGAGGAACGCGCCCCCATGCGCGACATTTTGGCGGAGCTGCTCGGTCGCGGTGTTCTGCTCGGCGACACCGGCAGCGGACGCGAATTGTTTTTGCTCGCGCGCGACCATCATCGGTTCCGGCTGGAGGATTATCTGGCCCCGCTCGGGCTCGAACTCATCGTCGACGACGAGGCGCTCCTCCTGCAGGCGCGTCCGCGCGCGGAGTCGTGCCAGTTGCTTGGCAATTTCACGAAGGACGAAACCCTCATTCTGCTCACACTGTGGCGGGTCTGGGACGAGGCGCAGACGTCCGGAAACAACGCCGCCATCCTGCTGCGGCTGGATGATCTTTGGGAAAAGCTGCGGGTGTATTTCGACCGCATCGAGCCGCCCGAAAAATCCCAGATCGAATCCGCCCTCACGCGCCTGAAGCGCCACCGCCTCATCCGCACCCAGCGGCCCGACCAGGCCGAATCCGCCGGCGATCTGGTCATCGAAATCCTGCCGTCGCTCGCTCGCGCCATTCCGTTTGATTCCATCGAACAGTGGCAGGAACGCGTCGACCTGGCCTCGCCGCCGCCCGCGGGGGAGTCCGCGTCGCCGACCGAATCTGCGGAATCGCCGGCCCCGTCCGAACCGGCCCAACCGCTTTGATCCCGTGACCCGCCGCATCACTCTCAGCCGCATCATCGCCGTCAATTGGTACGGTTACCGTCAGTTCATCGACCTGCGCGGCCTCACGCTCATCACCGGCGCCAACGGCTCGGGCAAAAGTGCGCTGCTGGATCTCATCCAGTTCGTCATGCTCGGGGAAAACCTCAGCCGGTTCAACAAGGCGGCGGCGGGGGCGGGAAGCGGACGCACCCTGCGCGGCTATTGCCTGTGCGACACGAACACGCTGGGCCGGGACGGACAGGAACGTTATCTGCGCACGAGCGGAGTGACCATCGCCGCGCTGGAGTTTGAGTTTCCGCTCGAACCCGGTGAATCCGGGCCGCGCCGGCAGACCTGGGGCGCACGCATTGAGTTCGACAGTCCGACCTCCCGCGGACGCACCCTGTGGTTCATGGTGCCGGGACGGCTGGAGCGGTCCGATTTCCTCCGCGACAACCCGCTCCTCGACGGCGAGGAATTTTATCCCGAGGAGGAATTCCGGGTGCATCTGAAACGCGACCTCGGGGGCGAGTCGTGGGAGCACCAGCGCACCTATCTTGAGGAGATGCGCCAGCGGTCCGCGCTCCATTTCGATCGCGAGCAGATGAACAAGACGCTGCCGAAGGCGATGGCCTTCCAGCCGGAGAGCAATTTCGAAGCCTTCATCCGCGACTACCTGCTCGAAGCCGGCATGCCGGATGTGCGGGCCGTTCGCGCCAGTGTGGATGCCCACCGGCGCGCCAAGGAACGGCTCGAAAAGATGCACGACCAGTTCACGCGCCTCACCCGCATCGGCGAGCTGCATCGGGTCGCCGAAACCCACCGCCGCGAAGCCGCCCTCTGGACCCATCTGCGGGACGCCCTGCTCCATGAGGAAAGCCTGGAAAAGGTCGAGGCCGGACACAAAAAACTGCGCGCGCTCATCGAGGAGAACGAAGCCGGCCTGAAGGCCCGCGTGGAGGCCATCCGCGAACGCGACCGGCTCAGCCTGCAGCTTGATGAAACCCGGCTCGTCGTCGGCCAGGACGCGCAGTTTTCCCGCCTGAGCGAGGACAAGGAAAAGCTCGCCCGGCTTGGGGAGGAGATCACCCGCCTGCGCGAGGCGCGCAAGTCGGTGTCGCAATTCGTGCGCGACCACGCCATGAACTGGCGCGACTGGCTGCGGCTGGCGGAGCGCCTGGAACTCGAATCGCTCGAGGAATCGACGGCGGTGTTTGAATCCTTCCGTTCCTCCGACGAAGCCGGGGCCATGGCCATGCTGGGTCGGCTTTCCCGCGCCGGCGACCGTCTGCTCAACGAAGCAAAGGCCCGGCTTGCCAAACTGCGCGAGGAAATCGCCCGCCTCGAACGCCGCGAGGCGGAGCTGGCGCGCGACCTGAAGAACTACGACGAGGATCGCGCCACCGCGTCGCCGTTGCTCGACGCCCTGCGCGCCGAGGGCCTGAAGGCGGAGATCTTCGGGCGGACCATCGACGTCAAACCCGAGGCCGAATCGTGGTGGCCGCTGCTGGAATCCCTGCTTTCCACGGAACGCCACGCCATCCTGCCCGAGAATTTTCAGGCCGCCTGGGAAATCGCCCGGCGCACGCTCTCCGACGAACCGCTCGTCAATCCGGACGAACTCAAAAAGCGCGGCGCCAAGGCCAAGCCCGGCAGCGTGCGGGACTTTTTCGAGACCAAACACAAGACCGCCGCGGCGTATCTGGATTTTCTTGTCGGCGACCTCATGCCGGTCGAACACCCGACCTTCATGGACGAACACGAGCGGGCGCTTTCGCGGGACGGCTGGCTCAAGGATCCGCCGCGCCGCGTTTTCCTGCAGCCCGCCCGCGAGCTCACCCTCGGCGTCGAGGGCCTGCGGCGGCTGCGCAAGATGCGCGAGGAGGAACGGCATGTCGTGCGCGAGGAACTTCACATCCTCCGCCGCGAACAGACCGATCTGCGGGCCTGGGTCGATCGGGCCGAAGAACACCGGCTGGTGGATCCCGTCATTCCCAACGTGGCCAACACCCTGCACCGCCTGCCCGAGGCGGAGCGGGAAAAGGCGACGCTGGAGGAAACCATCCGCCTGCTCGCCACCCCCGAACGGGAGAAGGCCGTGGAGGAATTTCACAAGCTGGTCAGCGACGAACGGGCCGCCCGCGAGCGCGCCGTGCGCCTGGACGAGCGTCTGCGTCGCGTGGACCAGGACATTCGCGAACTGCGCGACCGCATCGCGGCCGACGAAAAGGAGGAGGAGGAGCGCAAACTCGAACGCCACCTGAGCCGGGCCCGACTGACCGGCGTGCTGGATTCCGAACTGAACGACCGCCTGCAAAAGGCCCGGCGCGAATATTCCTCCTGGGCCCGCCGCTGCGAAGCGGCGCTCACCGTGGCGAGTCAGGAACAGTCCCGCGCCGCCGAGGCCATCCGCAAACGCGACGAGGCGCGCCAGCAATTCCTTCTCGCCCACCCCGAGATGGCCGATGTGTTTGATCCGTTCGACGAGGACAACGAACGGTATGACGAACGCTGCCGCGAGCTCGGCGAACAGGAGCTGGAGCGCTACCAGGCCGAGGCCGAACGCGCGCGCCTCGAATGGGAAGACCGCCTGCAACACCAGGTGCTCGACATCCTGCGCGACAAGCTCAACGAGGCCGAGCGCACCAAGCGGGAGCTCAACAAGGCCATGAACCACGACATCGGCGGGATCTGTTACCAGATCACCAGTCAGAAGGATCGCGCCCACAGCGCAATTTGGGCGCTCGTCGAGAAGGGGCTGCCCACCGGCGAGGACATGGGACTTTTCAATGCGGCACAGCGCGAGGAAATCGAACGCGCCAAGGAGGAGCTCATGGCCGCCATCGAGTCGGTGGACGATCCCGACAACAAGAAGGCCCAGCGCGCGCTCGACTACCGGTTTTACCACCGCTGGGACATCGAGGCCCGCCCCGCCGGCAAGGGCGACGAAGCGGCCATTTCCCTCAACAAGAGCGCCAAGAAGCAAAGCGGCGGCGAAAACCAGGCGCCGTTTTTCGTGGCGACGCTGGCGGCGTTTCACCGTGTTTACGACGTCGGCGGCCGCGGCGGTCCGCCCACGCTCGGACTGGTCGTGATGGACGAGGCCTTCAGCAAACTCTCCGGCGACCGCATCGACGACTGCCTTGCGCTCGCCCGCAATTTCGGCCTGCAGCTGGTGATGGCGTTCCCGGAGGACCGTCTGCCCACCATGATCGAACACGCCGAAACCGTCGTGCAGTGCCGCGTGGAACGCGGCTACCACGAAAAAACCGGTGCGGTGAATCACATTGAAAACTGGGTGGTGCGTGTCGATCGCGACCGCCTGCGCGAAGCGCTGGGGTGAAAACGCCCGCCTGGCTCGCCGAGTTTTACCGCCAGTGGTTTGCGGCGCGCGGGCAGCGACTTGATCCGGCCGGCCGGCCGTTTTCGCGCGAATGGGAGAAGTTGCTCGATGAAGCCGGAGTGCGCGGATCCGTGGAGCGCAAGGCCGCCGAGGCGGAGGCGCGGCAGCTGGAAAAGGAAGGTCGGCTGAAGCTGCGCACCCACAGGTATCGCCAGTATCTGATCGAAAAAATCGTCCTGCCGCCCGGCCAGGAATCCTGGCTGGTCACCACGTGCGGCGGCACGCCGGCGGGGGAGCGGCAACGACGGGCCCTGGAACATGTCACGGCTGCGCGGCAGACCCCGCATTCCCGCTGGCCGGAGTCATGGGAACACCTTTGCGACAAACTCGCCGCGACGTTCGAAGGCGGAAAAAATCTCGCGCCGTTCTTCTGGAAGGAACCGGAAACCGTCCGGCGGCTCCTGAACCTGCTCCGCGGCCTCACGGAACGCGACTGGCCGGAGGGCACGGTACTGGGCGATGCCAGCATGACGCTGACCGGCGATTCCAAGGCTTTGGAAAAAGTCCAGCACGCCATCGAATCCGCCCTCGGTCTGCTTTTCGGCGAAGACTCCACCCTGGAAACGCTGGGGATTCTGGGAACCCAGAGCCGCGCGCTGCTGCACGGACGATTGTGTCTGCATTTCCCCGACGGCACCACGCAGACCTTCGAGCACCTGCACGGTGAATATACGTTGTCCATCGCCGATCTGGTCCGCGCCGAACGGGCCTCCACCCGCGCCGTGCGCATCCTCAGCATCGAAAACGCCCGCACCACCTTCCGCCAGGCGATGGCGGTCAATTCCGGCGACACGCTCCTCATCGCCACCTCCTATCCCAACGCGGCGACGCGCCGCCTCCTGGAAATTCTGCCGCCGGAACTGCCGCATTTTCATTTCGGGGACACCGACGTCTCCGGCTATGCCATCCTGCGCGCGCTTCGCGAAATCCGTCCGCGCCCGGTGCTGCCATTTTTGATGTCCTGGCGCGACCGGGACGATTCGCCGCCGCTGACCGAACACGACCGTCGCCTGCTGCCCGCCCTGCGGGAATCCCCTTTGATGGAAGACTGCCGCGAAAGCCTGGAAGCCATGGCCTCCGCCGGACGCAAGGGATGTTTCGAACAGGAAGCCTTCGGTCCGCCCCATCAAAAAGCGTGGCCCTGGTGGACCCCGGCGATGGAGAAAATCTGAACCGCTGACATGCCGAACGAAGCGACGGCGGCGGGGGAGGAAACGGGACAGGCCGGAGGCTGACCCTCGGCCTCGGATCCTCCGCACAAATCAAAGATGGTCGAATGCGCGCAGAATGCTAAAACAGTGTCATGTGGCATGCGCTCAAACGGCATCCGTTCGCAGTCGAGGCCCACTTTGATTTCACCTTGGCGCTGACGTTTTCGGTGCCGGCCGAGAAGCTGCGGCCCTTCCTGCATCCGGGACTGGAACTCGACACCTTCCATGAGGACACGGGATTTCTGGCCATTGCCCTGGTGCAGACGCGAAACCTGCGTCCGGGATTTTTTCCCGCGGCGCTGGGCCAGGATTTTTTCCTGACCGGCTACCGGATCTTCGTGCGGCGCCGGACGGCTTCGGGCCGGCGGCTGCGGGGCCTGCAGGTGCTGCGTTCGGACACCGACCGGCGGCTCATGTGCCTCTTGGGCAATGCCATGACCCACTACCATTACCATCCGGCCCATGTTGAAGTACGTCGCGAGGGCGAGGATCTCGACATCGCGGTGGATTCGGAGGACGGCACCGCAGATCTTCTCGTGCGTGTGCAGCTGGAGGACGGCGAGCTGCCGGACGAATCGATTTTTCCCGACGAACGCACGGCACGGCGCTTTGCCGGCCCGATGCCGTTCACCTTTTCCTACGAACCGGAGACCGACTCGCTGGTGCAAATCGAGGGTCAGCGCTCAAACTGGCATCCGACCTTGGTGCGGGCCGATGTGGTGGAGGCGGGATTCCTCAAACACCTCGGCCTGGAAAATGATGCCCACCTCGCCGCCGCCTTTTATCTGGAGGATGTGCCGTATCGCTGGAGCAGGGGCGTGGTGGAACCGGCGGTGGTTCCGACCGTTCGTCCGCGCGGGCCGTTTCAGGGCGTCACCAACGTGGTCCGCTTCAACTGGCCGGCTTATGCCACGGCGGCGGGAGTGACCGCGCTGGGCGCCTGGCTGGCCTCCAATCGGAAAGTGCCCTGCGCCCTGCGGGTGGCGGGCGCAGCCGCCGCGGCGGGCACGGTCTGGCAGACCGCGGCGTCGCTTTCGGCCTCCCATTTGGTCTACGATCGGTCGGGCCTCTATTCCCTGGACTGGCTCCCGGGCCTCTGGCCGGAGAAACCCAAGTGCATCATCAATGTGCACGCGGGGTTCGACGAAACCACCGATCGGCTGCGGGCTCTCTATCGAAAGGCCAAAATCCACACCTTCGACTTCTACGATTCCGAGCGGAATCCGGAGCCCTCCATCGCCCGGGCGCGTGCCCTTCATCCGCCGCGGCCCGGCACGCATCGGGTGGGATGTGACGACTGGCCGCTGCCGGATGCGTCCGCCGACGCCATCCTGCTCTTCCTGGCGGCGCACGAAATGCGCGACCCGGAGGACCGCCGGCGTCTGTTTGCCGAATTGCAGCGGGTTTGCGCACCGGACGGGCGCATTGTGGTGGTCGAGCATTTGCGCGACGCCGCCAACCTGCTGGCCTACGGACCGGGTTTTCTGCATTTTCTCTCCCGGACCGTCTGGGTGGAGGAACCGGCGGATTTTCTGTTTCTGGTGGGCGAGCTGTCGCTCACTCCGTTCCTCCGCGTGTTTTGTTACGAACCGCGACCATGATGGAAGGCCTTCTGCGCCTGGCCGGACTGAGTCTCATTGTCCTTGCCCTGGCGCACCTTCCCATCGCCAGACACCTGCGATGGAAGGAGGAGCTGGTCCGGGTGTCGTTATTGACCCGGCAAATCTTCACGGTCCATTGCCTGTTCCTCTGCCTGACCCTTGTGCTGATGGGGCTGCTTTGTCTGGTCTGGCCGGAAACGCTCCTGCAGTCCTCACCGCTGGGGAGGCTGGTCGCAGGGGGGCTTTGCTTTTTCTGGTTTTGCCGGCTCTTCGCGCAATGGTTCGTTTACGACTGGCGGCATTGGCGGGGCAAACGGTTTGAGACGGTTGTTCACCTGATGTTCACCGTTCTCTGGGCCTTTTATGCGGCGCTATTTGCCGCGGTGTGGTGGAAACAGGGGAACGGGCTGCTGTTGTCGCGGGGGATTTTGCCCGTCCCATCCGCCGGGATTCCGTCGGGATGGAAAAACGCCGAAGATTGGGGGGACGGGGGCGCTACGACGCGACCGCGGGGGTTTGAGTCTGCCGGTCTGGGTTTGGGCACGGAC
The DNA here is from genome assembly GCA_937960895.1 of uncultured Spartobacteria bacterium. Classification (GTDB taxonomy): domain Bacteria; phylum Verrucomicrobiota; class Verrucomicrobiia; order Chthoniobacterales; family Terrimicrobiaceae; genus CALCJD01. The sequence continues at coordinate 74,060 of CALCJD010000122.1, forward strand.
CGGCGGAGATTGAAAAAAACTTCCCTCAGGGGAAGATCCGATCGCTGCCGGGCTTCAACGTTCCGCCTCTTTGGCGATCTCCTGTTTGATCCGCTCGATGCGATTCCCGGGATCGGGGTGGGTGCTGAGAAACTCCGACGGGGATTGGCCACCGGCGGCCTGCTTGAGCACGTTCATGACGTTGATCATGGCGGCCGGATCATAACCGGCCCGGCGCAGGAAGCGCACCGCAAGCACGTCGGATTCGGTTTCGTCCCCGCGACTGTAGGCCGTGATTTTCAACCGGCTGACAAACTGCGCGATCTGGCCGGCCGTCGTACCGTAGTCCTCCCCGCCCGCCATGACCACCGCGCTCACGAGAGCCTGGCTCAGCTGCGCCTTGGCCATCTGCTCGTTGGAATGGCGTCCCACCACATGACCGGCCTCGTGCCCCAGCACGCCGGCAATTTCATCCTCGCTGTCCAGCAGACGCAGCAAACCATAAGTGATGAAGATCTGCCCGCCCGGCAGGGCAAAGGCATTGACCGTTTTCGGATCGGCCAGCAGGTGGAACTGAAAATAATAGGGACTTTGCCTAAGTTCGGGATTGGCCTCGATCAGGCGCGCGCCGATCCGCTCCACCAGATCCCGGAGCCGGCGGTCGGGATGGAGTCCGCCGTGCTGACGGGCCATTTCGGGAGCCGAATTCAGGCCGAGGGCAATCTCCTCCTGCGGGCTGAGCGCCACGCGCTGAACGCGTCCGGTGACCGGATTTTCATAACGCTCGGTGCCGAAATAATAAGAGGCAAAGGCAAAGAGCCCGAGGAGCAGCGCGATGAAGAGGCGCGTTCCGCATCCGGCCGGGTTTCTTCGATGGGACGCCATGGGTTGAGACGCCTTCCGGCCGGCTTAGCGAATGATGACGTAACCGCCGCGGGAGCGACGATAATAGTTGCCGTTCCAATAATAAGCCGGTTTGCCGCGGTAAACCACGCGCGGCGCGCTGCGCGGAATCACAACGACGGTGGGGGGCGGGGCGACAACCACCGGACGTTCACGCACCACCACGGGCGCGGGCTCGACATAAACGGTCCGGCGGCGCGGCGGCGCCACGGTGCCCACGGCCACCGAAGCGGGTCCGGGCGGGTCCACCACCACGCCGGCGCGGCGGGGTCCGGCTTCCGCGGCGACCACGCCTCCATCAGGACCGGTGATCGTCGTAAAACATCCGGAAAAGACCGTCGCCACCACGGCGGATGCGGAAACCCGGAGAAGGCGTGTTTTCATGTTGCCCCAAAGATATGCCGATAGCGGAGCATTCCAAGGGGATTCCGGATCACGATAGGCGATTCAGGAGGGACCTGAGGACGCGATCGGCGGAAAACACCTCATCCGCCAGAGCCCGCGCCGCCGAAGAATGATTTTCGTAGTCCGATTCGATCCGCTCCACCGCCGCGACGGCATCCGTCACGTCCTGAAAGGGAAGCAATCCCGCCTCCGGTGAAAAGACCTCGGTCCAACCGGTGTCCTGCTGGATCACCGGCCGACCCAGCGCCAGGTAAATCATGCTGCGGTCGCTGAGCCATCCGCCGCGCGACGTGACGTAGCCGGATTTGGCAATGCCAATCTCGCCGCGGCTGTCCGCGATGAACCGCAGGTAGGTGGGAATGTCGCGACACACCTCGAGGGCGGAAAAAAGCCGCCATCCCGCCCGATGGAAATCCCCATAATCTTCCCAATCGGGATTCAGGTCGGTGGCAATGCCGCAGGCACGGCCCAGGCGGACGGGCAGTTCCCGCATGGCCAGGAAACTGTCGCGTTTGCCGCCGTATTTGCGGCCCTGCCATTCCATTTCCGAATACCCATACCAATGACCGATCGTGGTCCAGGGGGCCTCGGAACGGGGCGGTTCCAGGTGTCCCAGCCGCTCCCGCCAATAGGGAGCCGCCACCGGAGGGGGAACCGGAATCCATTCGCGGCCGGCCTTCGGAAGGAGGGCATTGGGAGACGAAAGATTGGTGCCGACGGTGAGGAAAAGGTCGTGACCGTCAAAATTCATGTCGCTCCCGCAAACCTCGACCCAGAGCTGGGTGAACGCGGGGTCGACATCGAGATAAAGCTTGCGCGGGCGGGGTCCCAGCAGGTCGAGACGGTCAAACTGACCCGAATAATTCAGAAACAACTCGGCGTCCGCCGCAAAGTCCTGCAGGGCCTCGCAGGCGGGCGACTCGCCGTCGATCAGAAGGGTGGCGCGGTTTTCGAAACCGAATTCACGGGCGGTTGCCCGGAAAAAAAGCTCCTCCGGACTCGGCCGGCCGGGCGCGGCGGGCGGGGTGAGCTTTTCGGACGCGATGTTTTCCACCAGCCACACGTCCCAGCCGAGGGACCGGAACCCGATCGCCCAGTTCATCACCGAGCAGATGTGACCGGCCGACGAGCGCGCCCATCGGGCAAACACGACACCGAGAATGAGTTTGGGAGCGCGGCTCACGGGACCGCCTTCAATGCGAAAAATCAGGCGCTTTGCGAAGCGAAAACTTCCGCCACCGAAGAAGCCCGCGTTCCGTCCGCCTCAGTATTTCAGGATCCGTTCCAGAAACCTCCGGGCCTCCGAGGTTTCCGGTTTGGCAAAGAACGCTTCCGCCGGACGGCACTCGCGCACCACCCCGTCTGCCACGAAGGCCACGCAGTCCGCCGTCTTCCGCGCAAAGCCCATTTCGTGCGTGACCAGCACGAGCGGCTGCCCGGCCTCCCGCAGATCCGCTATGACGTCGAGCACCTCCGCGGTCATTTCCGGGTCCAGCGCGGAGGTCGGTTCGTCCATGAGGACAAATTCCGGATCGATGGCGAGCGCCCGGGCGATGGCCACGCGCTGACGCTGACCGCCGCTGAGTTGCGCCGGCTTTTTGTGGGCGTGCGGGGTCAGGCGGAACCGCTCCAGCACCCGGTCCGCGCGCGCGGCCGCGTCGGCAAACCGGTGCACCTTTTCCAAAGGCAGCAGCAGGTTTTCCCGCGCGGTGAGATGCGGGAACAGATTGAACGACTGGAAGACCACGCCGATCCGCCGCCGGTAAACCGCCAGCGCCGCCTCGGAAAAATCCAGGGAGCGTCCGTTGACCTCAACCCGGCCGGTGTCCGGGCTCTCCAGTCCCGCCAGGATGCGGAGGATGGTGGATTTGCCGCCACCGGATGGACCGATCAACACCAGCGTGTGCGCAAAGGACGCCTCCAGCGTCACGTCGCGAAGCGCCTGGTGCGGGCCATATCGTTTGGAAACCGCCGAACAGACAATCCTCATGACAGCCGCTCAGGTTTCATAACGGAAACGCCGCTCCAGATGATTCGACAACACCGCAATGGGAAGGGTCAGCGCCAGATACGCCAGCGCCAGTGGCAGGAAACTCTCCAGCGTGCTGTAGGTCGCCGAATTGATCTGCTGCGCCGTGTAGGTGACCTCCGGCAGTCCGATGATGAACAGCAAGGACGAATCCTTGATGAGCGACGCAAATTGACCGGTCAGCGGCGGCAGGATGTGCCGGATGGCCTGCGGGAAAATGACATATCGATACGTCTGCGTCCGCGTCAGGCCGATGGCCCGCGCACTCTCGCGCTGACTTTGCCCGACACTCTCAATGCCGGCGCGGACAATTTCCGCAATATACGCCCCGGCAAAGAGCGACAATGCCAGCACACCCACAAAAAGCCGGCTCGCATGCTGGGTGATCTGGGGCACGCCGTAAAAGAGCAGCAGGATCAAAACCAGGAACGGTGTGCCGCGGACGAAATTGACGTAAATAGTTGATATATAACGAATTACCAAAATTTCCGACCGTCGGGCCAGGGCGGCGATCACCCCGATGAGGCTACTTCCCATCAATGCCGCGGACGATAGTCCGACCGTCAAAAGCCATCCCTGCCAGAACGCCTCGCGATATCCCCACACGGCCAGCCATTGGCGGGTGGTGCCCCAGAGGATCCCCGTGCACACGAGGGAAAGCAGAAGGAGAAGGACGGCAAACGTCACGACCTTGGCCGCCAACGGGGCGGGGGCCTGGGGTCGGTCGAGAAAAAGCCGCCGGATCATCGCGGCTGCCTACCGCCCGAAACCGGGAACGTCAATCCGATCTTTCGCCACCCCGGGTCAGCGGCACAAACCGCACCTCCAGGACCTCCTCCTGCCGGACCTTTCCCCCGACCTTGGTGAGCCGGATCAACTTTTGCACCCCAAAGCGGGAGCCAACCGGAATCACCATGCGCCCCCCCTCCTTAAGCTGGTCGACGAGGGGCTGGGGGACGTGATCCGGGGCACAGGTGACAATGATCGAGTCAAAGGGTGCCTTCTCCGGCCAGCCGGCATAACCATCCCCGGCCCGCACATGGACATTGGTCATTCCCAGATCGGCGAGCGTCTTTACCGCCCGTTCGGCCAGGGGCTCCACAATTTCGATGGAATACACCTCATCCACCAGTCCGCTGAGCACCGCGGCCTGATATCCGGATCCGGTGCCGATCTCCAGTACCCGGTGGTTGGGGGCCGGTTCCAGCAGCTCGGTCATAAGCGCCACGATATACGGTTGGGAAATCGTCTGACCGTATCCGATCGGGAGGGGACCATCCTCGTAGGCCCGGGCGCGGAGATTCCCGGGCACGAAGGCCTCCCGGGGAATGCGGGCCATGGCGGCGAGCACCTTCTCGTTGAAGATGCCGCGTGATCGGAGCTGGGTATTGATCATGGAATTCCGATCGTCCGCGATCCCGGTGGCGGCCAGCAGGAGTGCTGAGACGGACCAGACCAGGAACTTCATGCCCCAAGCTACCCGACCGGTCGACGCATGGCAAGGACCACGCGGTCCGGGATGGCCGGAGGAATGGTTTCCCGGAAGACGCTCCCATCCCCTCCCGCTCTCGACACGGGCAACGGAATCGCTTCCTCTTTTCGGGAACTTGGAACCGCGTCCCCTCGGGGGGGAATCCGGCCCTCGGAAAGGGGAGATGATATGAAGAGAAGAACCTTTGGACCTTTTCTCCTTCATCTTAACGGTGTGAACAACTGACAAAGGGTGTGTTCCAGCACGTATTCATCGCTGTTCCATGCCGATTCGGGATGGGAATATCTTGCGGGGAGAAAAGGGCGGATTGGGCGCAAGCCGGGGGATGACTCGACTAATTCCAAATTGCTGGCAGAATTTCCCACGATGTTCACAACTCGTTCCCAAAAAATGTTCTCCTTTGTTCCACGTGGAACAATTCTCTGGGGAATGCTTCTGCTCCTCGGTTTCTTGGCCGGCTGTGCCAAACCCCGCCAAGACCGTGAGCTGGTGGTGGGGATGGATCTTTCTTATCCTCCGTTTGAGACCATTGATGCCCAGGGCCAGCCGGTGGGGGTGAGCGTGGAACTGGCCAGGGCGCTCGCCGCCGATCTGGGGCGGCCGCTGCGGATCGAGAACATTCCGTTTGCCGGACTGGTCCTGTCCCTGCGCAATGGGCGGGTGGATTGTGTGATCAGTTCCATGACCGATACCCCGGAGCGCCGGGAGGTGGTCAGTTTTTCCGATCCCTACCTGTCCACCGGTCTCGCCCTGCTGGTCAATGCCGGATCCGATGCCCGCAGTCTGGCGGACATCGACCAACCGGGCAAAACCCTCGTGGTTCGTCTCGGCACCACTGGCGAAACTTGGGCGCGGCAAAACATCCGCAACGCGCGGGTGGTGTCGATGGACAAGGAGAACACCGCGGTGCTGGAGGTCATCCAAGGGAAGGCGGACGCCTTCCTCTATGACCAAATGAGTGTCTGGAAGAACCACCAGCAAAATCCGGACACGACCCGGGCCCTGTTGGAGCCTGTGCGGAAGGAGGAGTGGGCTGTGGCGGTGCGGAAAGACGACGAGGAGCTCCGCACCCGGATCAATGCCTTCCTGAAAAAATTTCGCGCCGCCGGCGGCTTCGACCGTCTGGCCGACCAGTTCCTGAAGGAGCAGAAGGAGGCGTTTCAAAAGCAGAACATTCCGTTCTACTTTTGAGGGAAGGTGAACCGGGAGGGTGAGAGGGGATGACACCACGGGGTCCGCGCGGGCGTCGCGAATCAAAGCCCACT
>CALCJD010000123.1 GCA_937960895.1 uncultured Spartobacteria bacterium
AAAACGGCCCCCTCGGTTTCCGACCGGGCAATGATCGAAAACGGTCAACTACCGATAATCCCCCCGGCGGCATCCGCGGGCGTCGCGCGACGTCCGGCCCTTACAGACTGCCCATGTAACGGGCGAGGTACGTCGAGAAGCGGGCCTGTTGGTTGCGTTCCGGCGGCTGGGTCACCACGAAGATCTCCGATCCGACGACCTTTTCCTCCCTGGCATTCCAGAGCAGCACACAGACGGCCGGCGTGCCCGGAGGGATTTGGGCCTCCACGGCGGCGCTCTGCTCAGGGGTGAGCCCCAGAGTGCGGACGGCCAGAAGCGGCGAGGCGCTTCTCTTGAATTTGGACGTCTCCTCGGCGCTCCAGCGGCTCATCATGGCCGTGGCGCGGGTCTTCCCGAGCAAAATCTGTTCCTCGGTGGCGGTCACCGTCGCGACCGCCAGGTCCGGCAGGACTTTCTTTTGGGAGGCCGTCGTTTCGCAACCCGCCGTCAGCAGAGCGGCGACCAGAAGCAGAACGAAGGAGTGGCGACTCATCAGGGAGAACCGACGTATTGGGTCATGTAGGTGTCAAAGCGGGCCGGTTCGCCCGGCGTGGGCAGCTTCAGCACGGCATAACAGTTTGTGCCCACCACCTCGCGCGTCTGCGTGTCCCAGATCATCACGCAATACACCTTGCGGGGCGCGCTGCCTCCGGGAGCGCCATAGGGGCCGGACCGCTTCGCCATGTTGCGGCGGATCTGTTTCATCTGCTCGGGATTCGGATCCTCGGTGCGCACGGCCAGATAACGAATGCCCCCGTCTTTCAACGCCTTCTTTTCGGCGGGGGTCAATCGGTCGAAAAACGCCGCGGCCCGTTGATCGGCAATCCGGATCTGCCGGGCGGTGGCCTGATAGGCGCCCACCGCCAGGTCATTAACCCAAGTGAGCAGCCTACCGGTCGTCATGCAGCCCGCAAGCAGCAGGACGCCGGTCAGAAGCCCGGTCCGCAACAGGGTTTTCATGGCCCCCGAAGCTTACAGCCTCGAGATGAGAAGTTCACGCTGGAAAATCAACTCCTTCGGCAGGCTTGAGTAGAGCTTGAAAAACAGCTCGTCCTGCATGAGCAGTTCCCTCCGCCATTCCTCGGGGTCGATGCGCTGCAGCTCGGCGAATTTTTCCGGCGTGATCTCGTTCTCCAAGCCCTCCATGTCGAGGTCCTCGTATTGGGGCACCCAGCCGATGGAGGTTTCGAGGGCATGCGCTCCGAATCCGCAGCGCTGCACGATCCATTTGAGGACACGCATGTTGTCGCCGAAGCCGGGCCAGAGGAATTTGCCGTCGGCCCCCTTGCGGAACCAGTTCACGTGAAAGATGCGGGGCAGGTGTTTGACCTTGCCGCGCATTTCCAGCCAGTGGGCGAAGTAGTCGCCCATGTTGTATCCGCAGAAGGGCAGCATGGCCATCGGATCGCGGCGCACCTGTCCGATGGTGCCGGCGGCGGCGGCGGTCATTTCCGACCCCATCGTCGCGCCCAGATAGACGCCGTGGATCCAGTTGAAAGCCTGGAAAATGAGGGGCATGGTCGTGGCGCGCCGTCCGCCGAAGATCATCGCACTCACCCGCACGCCCTCGGGATTTTCCCAGTCCTTGTCGATGATCGGACAGTTCTTCGCCGGCGCGGTGAAACGGCTGTTCGGGTGGCTGGAAAGCACCGGTTTGCCGTCGGCGTCCTTCCGGCCCGGGGTCCAATCGCGGCCCTTCCAGTCGATGAGGTGGGCCGGCGGCTCGGGGGTCATTCCCTCCCACCACACATCGCCGTCGTCCGTGAGCGCCACGTTGGTGAAAATGGTGTCCTTGCGGGCCGAGTCCATCGCCATGGGGTTGCTCTCATAGGAGGTCCCCGGGGCCACTCCGAAGAAACCGGCTTCCGGGTTGATGGCATGCAGCCAGCCGTCGGGCCCGGGTTTGATCCAGGCGATGTCGTCGCCGATGCAGGTGACCTCCCAGCCCTGCTCCTTGAGCTCCTTCGGCGGGATGAGCATGGCAAAATTGGTCTTGCCGCAGGCGCTGGGAAACGCGGCCGTCACGTAGGTCTTGCTGCCGTCGGGCGCCTTCACCGCGAGGATGAGCATGTGTTCGGCCATCCAGCCCTCGTCGCGGCCCATCACCGATGCGATGCGCAGGGCGAAGCATTTTTTGCCCAGCAGGGCGTTGCCGCCGTAGCCGGAGCCGTAGCTCATGATGAGACGCTCCTCGGGGAAGTGGGTGATGTAGGTGTTTTCCGGATCGCAGGGCCAGGCGACATCCGGACGGCCGTCGAGGGGATACCCGACGGAATGGACGCATTTGACGAAGCTGTCCGGACCGGAAATGTGATCCCACACCCGGGCCCCCATGTGGGTCATGATGCGCATGCTGGCCACGACATAGGGACTGTCGGAAATCTCGATGCCGTATTGGGAGATCGGCGAGCCGATGGGACCCATGCAGAAGGGAATCACGTAGAGCGTCCGTCCCTTCATGCAGCCCTTGAAAAGCCCCTCAAGGCGGGTCTTCATGACGCGGGGATCCTCCCAGTTGTTGGTCGGGCCGGCATCCTTCGGGGACCGCGAGCAAATGAAGGTGCGCTGCTCCACGCGGGCGACATCCCGCGGGTCGCTGCGCACCAGGAGCGAATTGGGGCGCTTTTCGGGATTGAGCCAGAGGCCGGCCCCGGAATCGACGATGCTCTGGCGCATGAGCCGGTCTTCTTCTTCCGATCCGTCACACCAGAAAATGGCGTCCGGTCGGGTGAGGTCGGCGATGGATTTCACCCACTCGAGAACAGCGGGATTGGCGGGACGGTTCTGCCCCAGGGAGGAGGATGTTTTCATGAAAATTCCGATTCGGGTTGGTTGGAGAATGTCCCCCTTTCTAGCAGGGCCATTGCCGGCAGGGCCATGCAAAAAGCGCAATTCGCCGCGCCGAATCTTTCCTTGTTTCGGCGCCATCCCGGAGTACAGTAGAAAAAGGTAAAGGCGATGTTCTCCGAACGTTATGAGCACAACGGGCCGATCACGTGGATGGGCCGCGTTCCCGTTTATCTCGCCACCGTTCTGGCCGCGGTGCAGTTCGTTTCCATGGTGGTCACCGCCCTTCTGCTCGGAGTCATCAAGAGCGGCGGAACCGGCAGTGTCGGCGCGGCCGCCCTTTACAATGCGCTCATCTTTGAATCGGGCGCGGTTTTCGCCTGGGAACTCTGGCGATTCGTCACCTACGCGTTTGTCAATCCGCCGGACTTCTTTTTTGTCTTCCAGCTGTTTTTCTTTGCGTGGTTCGGATCGGAGGTTGAAAAATTTCTCGGGCGGAAGGGTTTTGCGATCCTCTGCATCCTGCTCCTTCTGGCGACGCCGGCCCTGCTGACCGCGCTGGCCTTGCTGGACATTCCGAGCATCTATGTCGGCGCCGGTCTGATCAATCTGGCGGTGTTTCTTTCGTTCTGCATGATCTACCCGCGGGCGCAGATCTTCTGGGGTCTCGAGGCCCGCTGGCTGGGATTGATCCTCGCGGTCGTGAATTCCCTCATCCTCATCGCGCAGAGCCCGTGGTCGCACCTGGCGGCGCTGTGGTGGGGCATTGCGGTGGCGGCGCTTTGGCTGCGTTTTGAAGGCGTGGACAATGTGCGGTTCCCCTCGGTGGGCGACTACTTCCGCCGCAAGCACTCCGAGCGCAAACTCCGGGCGGTGCCGGGCGCGAAAAAGCTTCCCGAGGCCGAGACAGTCCACGATTCCATCGATCCGATCCTGGAAAAAATCGCCCGGCAGGGCATCGGCAGCCTGTCGCGCAGCGAGAGGGAGAAGCTGGAGCGGGCCCGGGCCGCCCTGCTGGAGAAGGAGCGCGGACATTGAGCTCCGAGCCTCCTCCTGACACGCCGCGTCACGATTCCTCGGGCATGCCGCTGCCGAGCCTGACGGATTCGTGTTACGTCAACACGATGGTCCATTTTTACCGCGGCGAGCTGGGCCGCATCATGGTCTGGCGGCAGCGCCTGGACGTGACGACCACGTGGGCCATCACCGCCACGACCTCGATCATCACCGTCGCCTTTTCGTTTCAGAACATTCCGCACATCGTCTTTTTCTTCAATCTGGCCTTCGTGTGGATGCTGCTGTGGATCGAGGCGCGCCGGTATCGGTTTTACGACGCCTTTCGCGGACGGGTGCGCATGCTGGAGTCCCATTTTCTTGTGCCCATGATCTCGCAGAGCCGGAACCTGCTCGACGGCGAATGGCGCCGTCTGGTCTGTGAGGATCTCATTCTCCCCTCCTTCAAAATCAGCAAACTCGAGGCCGTGGCCCGCCGGCTGAAACGCAACTACGTCTTCATTTTCACCATCATCATGGTGGCCTGGACCCTCAAAATCTTCCTGCATGCCGACGCGCCCATCGCCTCCTTCGCCGACTTTTACGAGGCCCTGGCCGTCGATGCCCTGCCCTCCTGGTTTGCCTGCCTCGTCTATTTCGGCACGGTCTTCATTGTCATCGGTCTCATGATTTACGTCTCCCGCAAGACCTCCGAGGAGGTCAGTGAATTCAGCCCGAGCAACAGCTCCCTCTGGCGCATATGAGCGACGTTTCCCGGCTGAGAGAAATTGTGGCCCGGCTGCGCGCGCCGGACGGATGTCCCTGGGACCGCGAACAGACGCACGAGAGTCTGCGCGCGGCCCTCGTCGAGGAATGCTACGAGGCCGTCGAGGCGATCGAAAAAGCCGACGACGCCAATCTGCGCGAAGAACTGGGGGATCTTTTGCTTCATGTCGTCATGCACGCCCACATGGCGGGCGAGCGCCAGGCGTTTTCCTTCGAGGAGGTCGTGGAGGGCATCTGCGAAAAACTCATCCGCCGCCATCCCCATGTGTTCGGCGATGCCTCGGCCGGGGACTCGAAGGAGGTGCTGCGCCAGTGGGAACAGATCAAGCGGGCCGAGAAGGGGGAACGCGCGTCCATCATGGACGGGCTGCCCGCCGGACTGCCCGCCCTGCTGCGCGCGCAGAACGCCCAGAAAAAGGCGGCCCGCGTCGGATTCGACTGGGACGACGCCGGCGGCGTGCTGGCCAAGCTCGAGGAGGAGATTGCGGAACTGAAGGACGCCATTGCCTCGGGCGACGCCCGTCACACCGAGGAGGAGATCGGCGATCTGTTTTTCACCATGGTCAATCTGGCCCGCAAGCTGCAGGTGGACGGGGAGACCGCGCTGGCGGGGGCGACGCGGAAATTCATCGCGCGTTTTCGCGAGATCGAGGCCGCCGTCACGGCCCGCGGCGGCCGGATCGAGGAAACCTCGCCGGACGAACTGAACGCCCTTTGGGACGAAGCCAAGCGCAACGGACATTGAGCCCCTTCGCCGTTCTCAATCCCGGAGGCCGCGATCCGGCCCGGACGTTTCCCGAAGGCGCGGGATCCCCGCAGGATCCCGGGCATCCGCCGGTCAACTACCACGCCTACGCCGCCTGTTGCCGCGGGGGATTTTACCGGAAGGTGTCCGAAATCCCGGACGAAACCCGTGCGGTTTTGCTGCTGTTGCGGCGCAACGGTCTGGGGGAGGCACTCAGGGCCCTTCGCCATCTCAGGCAAAGCGGACGCCGGGTCTTTTTGTCCTGGAAGGAATCGGGGCTTCACCAGGTGGCCGAGGCTCTGGCGGACGCCGGACGGCACGACCTTTTTCGCGTCCTTTGCCGCGAAGCCGACGGGTTCCTTTCCAGCACGCCCGACCTGGTTCCGCTCTACCGGGCGGCGGGCTGCAAAACGGGAGCCTTCCTTCCGACGCCCTATCCGGTGGACGTCGAGGCCTGGGATTTTTCGCGTCCCCCCGAAGAGCGGAGGGGCATCTTCATCGGGACGCGTGAATTTTCCGTGCCCTCGCGGAACCATTTGCTCGCCGTTTCCATCGCCTGCACGCTCGGACCGGTCACGGTCATCAACACCGACGGCCGGGCCGGCGAGCGCCTGCTGCGCAGCATTTCCCGGGAAATCCGCATTTTCAACGGCCCCCTGCCCTATCCCGAATACCTGCGCCTGATGGCCTCGCATCGTCTCGTGTTCCAACTGGACCGCAGCGCCGTGCCCGGCCAGGTGGCGGGCGACGCCCTGCTGGCCCGCGTGCCCTGTGTCGGCGGCGACGGCGCGGTGGATCGGCTCGCGTTTGAACCCCTCTCCGGCCCGCAGGTCGACGCCGCGGCCCGCGCGCAGGAACTGCTCTCCGACGACCAGGCCTATCGGCGTGAGATCGAACGGAGTCAGCACGCCGCGTTGGAACGGCTGAGTTTCGGCGTGGTGGCCGGACAGATCGCCGAATTCATCGGGTAAAACGGCGCCCCGGCCGCATCACGGGCCCGGTGCCGCTTCCTCCCTCGGACCCCCCGGCTCCCCGGGGGTGCGCGAAGACGTTACAAAACGCGTCCGATCCGCGCGACGGCTTCGTCGATTTCCGCCGGAGTGACATTGAGCGGAGGCAGCAGCCGCACCACCCGCTCGCCGGCCGGAATGGTGAGCAGTCCCTCCGCCATGAGAGCCTTGACGACATCGAGGGCCTTGAGGTCCCCGGCCAGGTCGATGCCGATCATGAGACCGACGGCCCGCACCTCGCGAATCTTCGGGCTCCGGAGGCCCAACAGGCCGTCGCGGAGCTGCGTCCCGAGCCGGGCCGCCCCCTCGATCAGGCGGTCGCGATCAATAATCTCGAGCACCCTGAGCGCGGCGGCGCACGACACCGGATTTCCCCCGTAGGTGGTGCCATGGGTGCCCGGTCCCAGCAGGTCCGAGAGTCCCCGCGAGGACGAGGCCCAGAACGCTCCGAGCGGAAAACCGTTGGCAATGCCCTTGGCCCAGCTGACGCCATCGGGAACCACTTCGGGCGCGAGACTCTTCCATCCGCACCAGTTTCCGGTCCGGCCGAGTCCGCATTGGATTTCGTCGAAAAGCAACAGCAGATTGTGGGCATCACACAGCTCCCGCAGGCCCCGGAGGAATTCCCCGCTGGCGATATGGATGCCGCCTTCGCCCTGCACGGGCTCGACGAGGATGGCGGCGGTTTTCGGCCCAATGGCCGCACGCACCGCATCAAGATCGCCGTGGGGCAGGTGGACAAATCCCTCGAGGAGGGGCGCAAACCCCTTCTTCACCTTCTCCTGACCCGTCGCCGAGATGCCCGCCATGGTGCGACCGTGGAAGGAATTCTGGAAGGTCAGGATTTCGTAACGCCCGGTCCCGCTGCCGAACTTCCTGGTGAGTTTGATCAGGCCCTCGTTGGCCTCGGCGCCGCTGTTGCAAAAAAACACCTTCCCCGGACCCGCAATTTCCACGAGCCGTCTGGCGAGCAGGGCCTGCGGTTCGGTGCGGTAGAGATTCGACGTGTGCACCAGTGTGGACGCCTGGCGCGTGACCGCCTCCGTCACCTCCGGATGCGCGTGCCCCAGCGAGCACACCGCAATGCCGGCGCCGAAATCGAGGTATTCGCGGCCCGCAAAATCCCAAACACGCGCGCCCTGTCCCCGGGCGATGTCCAGATCAAACCGACCGTAAGTCGGCATCACATAATCCGCGTAGAGAGAAGAGAGAGCGCTCATGGAAAACCCGGAGAAAACACCGCGGCAGGCGGATTGTAAAAAACATTTCACCGCCGGACCGGCCTCTTTTTGGGGCTCGAGAAAAACAAAGGCCCCGCGCGGCCACAGCGGCCCGCGGAGCCTTCGGAAACCCGTCCGGCGGGGATCGCCGGGCGTGTCTGTTGATGTTTTACCGCACCACGCGTCCGGATCCGGAGCCCTTCATGAGGGCCTCGACCTCGGCGCGGGATGTGAAATTCACGTCGCCGACGATCGAGTGGCACAGGCAGGACGCCGCCACGGCAAAGGCGATGGCCTGCTCCGGCGCGCTGAGTTCCGGCGTGTTGAGCGCAAAGATGAGTCCGGCGCCGAAGGAATCCCCGCCTCCCACGCGGTCGACGATGTTCCGGATCTGATAGGGTTCGTAGGTGCCGTTCCGCAGCGGGGCGAAGAAGGACTTGTCCTGGGCGACATCATAAAGCATCGCCCCCCAGTTGTTGTGCGAGGCGGAAATGCTCTCGCGCAGCGTGACGGCCACCTTCGAGATGTTGGGGAACTGCTTCACGATTTCCTTCGCCACGGCCGGATACTGGTCGATGGCGAGTTTGCCGGACTCCACATCCGTCTCGGCGGCGTGGATGCCGAGCACGTCGGCCGCGTCCTCCTCGTTGGCGATCAGGGTGTCGACGTAGGGAAGAATGGAACGCATGGTCTTTTCGGCCAGCGCCCGGGAATCCGTGCCGGGCTCCCAGTTCCAGAGCTTCTTGCGGAAATTCAGATCACAAGACACCGTGAGTCCCTTTTCCTTGGCCGCCTTCACCGCGTGCAGCGCGGCCGCGGCGGAGGTTGGCGACAGGGCCGGTGTGATGCCGGTGGTGTGCAGCCAGCCCGCCCCGTCAAAAATCCGGTCCCAGGCGTATTCCTCGGGCTTGGAAAGGCTCACCGAGGAGTGGGAGCGGTCATAAATGACATTGCTCGGACGCTGATTCGCGCCGTTTTCGAAGAAATACAATCCGAGGCGGCCCTGTTTCGTGCGGAGGATGCAGGACGTGTCGACTCCGAGTCCGGTCAGGAATCCCACACAGCAATCGGCGATCGTGTTCTGCGGCAGGGCCGTGACAAAACGGGCCTTCGCCCCCAGCTGGGCCAGGGAGGCGGCCACATTGGCCTCGGCACCGCCGAAGGTCAGATTGAGCGGTCCGGGCAGCGCCTGACGGAAACGCAGGACACCCTCCGGCGCGAACCGGCCCATGACTTCTCCAAAGGTAACGATGGTTTTCATTGTTTGCGTGTGGATTTGATGATTTGCACGGCCTCCGCGGCGAGGGCGGTGATCTTGTCCCACTCGCCGGCCCTGATGAGATCACGCGGGGCCAGCCAGGAACCGCCGAGGGCCGCAACATGGGCGTCCGCGAGATAGGTCGCCATGTTTTTCGCGTTGAGTCCGCCGAGCGGAACAAACTTCACCCCGAGGTGCGCATAGGGCGCCGCCATGGCCTTGAGATAGGCCAGGCCGCCGGACGGTTCGGCCGGGAAAAACTTGAGGAGCCGGCAGCCGTGCTCGAGGGACACCTCGATGTCACTCGGCGTCACCACGCCGGGAGCAAAGGAAAGCCCCGCCTCGCGGGCCGCCGCGAGCACACGCGGATTCACCCCGGGCGAAACCCCGAAGGCCGCGTTGGCCTCGACCACCTGTTTCACCTGCCCGGTGGTGAGGATCGTTCCCACCCCGGCCAGCATGTCCGGAACCCCGGCGCGAATGGCCTTCAGCGCGTCCAGTGCGGCCGGTGTGCGCAAGGTGAGTTCCATGGCATTGACGCCGCCGGCCAGCAGGGCCCTGGCCAGGGGAACGGCGTCCTCCGCACGGTCGACGACCAGCACGGCGATGATGCCACAGGATTCGATGCGTTGGGCAAGTTGGGGATCAAAGGCGGGAGACATGACGGCAAATTAAAATGGAGACGGTCGTGGTGTCGAGACGGCTGCCGGAACAGGCACCCCGCCCCACCCGTCCGCCGTTCCGGAGGACGAAACGGGGACGGAGGGAAAGGCGTGCGCCCGGCAAGTTCCTCAGGCGGCGAGTTCCGGAAGTTCCAGCCAGCGGCGTTCCTCGCTGCTCTTGAGGCCGTATTCCGCAAGCTGCACGCCCTTGGCACCTTCGAGGAGCGTCCAGCGGAACGGCTCGTCGAGGACCACGTGACGCAGGAAAAGCTCCCACTGGATCTTGAAGGCGTTGTCGTAAACCTCCTGGTCCGGCACCTTGGCCCAGCCTTCGAAGAAATTGATCGGCTGCGGAATGTCGGGATTCCAGACCGGTTTCGGCGTGTTGCCGTAGTGCTGGATCCACACGTCGCGCAATCCCACCACGGCGCTGCCCTTGGTGCCGTCGACCTGCATGGTCAGGAGGTCGTCGCGGCGGACGCGGACGTTCCACGAGGAATTGAAGTGGGCGATGATGCCGTTCTCCAGTTCGAACGTCGCGTAGGCCGAATCGTCCGCGGTGCATTTGTAGGGTTTGCCCTGCTCGTCCACGCGCTCCGGAATGTGGGTCACCGCGAGGCAGGACACCTTCTTCACTTCGCCGAAGAGATTGTCGATCACGTAACGCCAGTGGCAGAGCATGTCGACCACCATGCCGCCGCCGTCCTCCTTGCGGTAGTTCCAGCTCGGACGCTGGGCCGGGATGGTGTGGCCCTCGAAAACCCAGTAGCCGAACTCGCCGCGGACGCTGAGGATCTCGCCGAAAAAGCCGTTTTCCTTCAGGCGCATGAACTTCACAAGTCCGGGAAGCCACAACTTGTCCTGCACCACGCCGTTTTTCACCCCGGCCTCACGGCAGATCTTGTACAACTCGTAGGCGTCCTTCGTGGTGATCGCGGTGGGTTTTTCGCAATAGACGTGCTTGCCGGCCTCGGCGGCCTTTTTGACGGCGTCGTAGCGAAGGAGGGTGCTCTGCGCGTCGAAATAAACCGAATACGCCGGATCCTTCAGAACGCTGTCGAGGTCGGTGGTCCAGTTCTTGACCGACGTGCGTTCGCAAAGCTGTTTCAGCTTCACTTCGTTGCGTCCGACGAGGACGGCTTCGGGCATGATGACTTCCGTCGGGCTGATCTTGACGCCGCCCTGTTTGATGATGGCATCAATCGACCGGATGAGGTGCTGGTTGGTGCCCATGCGTCCGGTGACGCCGTTCATGATGATGCCGACTTTGTGAATCTTCATTGGTTCTGAGTCCTGAGTTTAAGAATTGGGTCTTTGGGTTTCGGGTGGTCGTTTCACTCGGCACTCGCCGGAGGCGTGGTGCACTGCGGTTGGGCGCCTTCGGGAAGCGGCGGGGTGTCGCCGACTCCGGCGCGCGGCAGCGTGCCGGCGAGTTCCTGACGCCAGTGGGCGACGTCCCCGGCGGGTCCGTAGCAATAGATCATGCGCAGCGGGGTGTCGCCGATGTTGGTGAGCTGGTGAAAAACCCCGGGCGGAATGTACACCGCCTGGCCGGATGTGATGGTCTGCCGTTCCGTGCCGAGGCACATTTCCCCGGTGCCCTCGATCACGAAGTACACCTCCTCCTGCTCCTGATTGTGCCAGGGAACCTGACCGCCGTTCGGATCGAGCGTGACATTGCCCATGGCAAAGTTCCTGGCCTGGATGGGGGCGGCTCCGCCGACGATGTTCTGGGTTCTGCGGCGCGCCGGATAGCGGCGTCCTTCGATTTGGGAAAGATCGGAAATGATCATGGTTTCGGGATGTTGAAGGGGTTTCAGCGTTTGTCCGACACGCCTCCGAAGAAGGTGTAATAGGGTTTGTTTTCGATGATGCGCTGGAGATAGAGCGCGAGCTCGCGGGCGTGGTAATCGCCCCACATGGACGACTCGCCACGCGGGATCTTGCTGCCGGGCGGAATGTAATCCCAGCCGTTCGGGCGGTGATAAATCGAGTGCAGAATGAGTCCCTGATGGTTGGGATCCGTGGAAAGATACGGTTCGGCCAGCACCGTGTTGGCGACGGTGAGCCCGGCCTGCCAGTACCGCGTGCCGCGCGTGTCGCCCTTCTGCGTGAGATACCGTCCCAGACGGAGAAGCCCCTGGGCGGCAATGGCCGCGGCGGAACTGTCCACGGGCTCAAAGTCGTTTTCGATCATCGCGGGTTTGTCGCGGTAGTCGCCGAGGTGGTGCAGTCCGGGCGCGCCGGTGTCCCAGTAGGGGATCCCGTCGGCGGGGGTTTCCGCAATGTAGTGGTCACAGGTCGCCAGGGCCGGCTTGAGGAGAAGTTCCTCGACGGCGGCGCGGCCTCCGAAGGGCTCGAGTTCGCTGTCGTCCAGGGTGGCGATCCATTCGAGCTGTTCGGGGTAGCCGGTGATGATCCAGGCCTGCCCTCGCGTCCATGTGGTGAACGGAGAGTAGCCCTGCTGGGAGTTCGGACAGCGGTAGTTTCCGTCGTTGAGATTGAAGATGCTCTCATGCGCGGTGCGGCCGCGTTCGTCATAGGCATCGCGTCCCTCGCCGTAGAAAACCGCGTAGTCCGACGTGGTCTTGGCGTGCTGGAGCAGCCGGTCGAGCAGGGAGATGCGCAGGTCCCTTTCGCCCATGAGGACATGGCCGAGGGAATGGGAGACCGCCAGCGCGCGCAGCGAACGGATGGTGTCGGCGAAGAGGGAGTGCGGGCCGTTGAAGGAATAGATGTACCCTCCGCCTCCGGCAATGCGGGTCCAGCGGGACGCCTGCACCGCGCCGGTGCACTTGAGCGCGAGTTCGTAAAAATCCCTTTCTCCGGCACTAAACGGAATGCGTCCCTCCACCATGAGCCGGAGCAGGTTCCCGTAGGTGGAGACGTTGTTGAACCCGTGGTCATGCACGCCGATGTGCGTGATGTGGTGCGCCATGCGCTCCCGGGTGCGGTCGCGGCCGATGGCGAGGAATTTTTCCTCGCTCGTGGCGTCATATTGCAGGATCGCCGAACCGTACACAAAACCCTGGGTCCATTCGGTCCATCCGCGGGCGGTGTATTTTCCGGCCACGGTGAAAACCGGCGTGGCATCGCCGGGTTTTTCCGCGGCGTCAATGGAGAGGATCTTCGGGGCGGAGGCCTCCCAGAGCTTCCGGATTTTGGGAGCGAGGTCGGCGGGCTGAATCGTCGGATTGATCTTGATCATGCGTGGACAGGGAAAAGGGTTACAGGCGGCGGAGATGGAACCCGCCGTCAATGTTGATGACATCCCCCTGGGAGAAGGGGAAATGCCCGGCCAGGATGGCTTCCACGGCGCGGCCCACGTCGGACGGCGTGCCCCATCGTTTCTGGGGAACGATGCCCTCGGCGAGGAGCTTGTCGTATTTTTCCTTCACGCCGGCGGTCATGTCGGTGGCCATGATGCCGGGACGGAGTTCGAGCACCTGCACGCCCTCCGCGGCGAGGCGGACGGACCAAAGCTGCGAGGCCATGGCCAGGCCGGCCTTGGAAATGCAGTACTCGCCGCGATTGACCGAGGCCGTGTTGGCGGAGAGGGAACTGACAAAAATCAGCTTGTAGCCGGTGGAAAGCCGCGAAGCGCCGGGATGGGCCAGCCAGTGACGGGCCGCGAGTTGGGAAAGAAAATAGGGGCCCTTGAGGTTCACCGCGATCACCTCGTCGAAGATGTCCTCGGTGGCCTCGAGGATGTCGGCCCGCACGCGCGGGGCGATGCCGGCGTTGTTGACCAGGGCGTCCAGGTGACCGAAGGCCTCCAGGGTCTGATCGAAGATCCGCCGGCGGTCGGCGGCCACGCCGACATTGCCGCCCACGATGGCAAACTTCTGGTCCGCGACGGACGCGAGCTTGCGGCAGGCTTCCGCCGTTTCCTCGGCGGCGCGTTGATTGTTGGCGTAGTGAATGGCCACGCTGTAGCCACCGGCGGCCAGGGATTCGGCAACTCCGCGGCCCAGACCGCGGCTGGAGCCCGTGACAAGAACAACAGGAGGAAGTGACATCGGGGGACATCCTAGCAGCCGGGCGCAATTTCCGTTATGACGCCGCCGGCAATTATTAGCACAAAAACGACTTTATTTTTGTCTTTAGCCGTCCGAGGCTGGGCCCCATCGTCCCTTGAAACACTACCGTCCGCTTCTCCTTCAGGAACTCGACGTGCGCCTGCCCGGCGTGCGCATCCGCCGCCTGCGTCTGAACCGTCACCTTCCGGAGGTCGACCAACTGGCGCGGCACGCCCACGCCTTTTCGCAGATCCTGTGTTATCTCAGCGGTCGGGGGCGCATGTCCGTGGCGGGGCGGGAGCAGGAAACCGGTCCGGGTTCGGTGATCTTCCTTCCGCCGCACTGCGAGCACAGTTTCCGGGAAACCACGGGACGGCGGCCGTTGTGTCTTGTGCTTGACCTCGACTGGCGCGGCGCGGTGAAGCGCGGCCCCTCCCTCGGCCGCCTGACCCAGGCGGAGTCGACCGAAATCCGGCGGGAACTGGCGGAGATCACACGCCTTTCCGATCCGACCCATCCCTCGAGCCGCCTGCTGGTGGCGGGGGTTGTTCTGCGGATCCTCGACACGCTGCTGCGCGGACTGGACCTTTTGCCCGCACGCACCGGCGACCTGCCCGCGTTTGTCCACCAGTTCGACCGGGAACTGCGGAAAGCCGAGGAACCGCTGCCCGCCATCACCGCCATCGCCGCGCGGATGGGGTATCAGACGGACTATCTCAACCGCATTTTCAAAAAGGCGACCGGCCAGACGCTGCGGGAATACCGCGATGCGCGCGTCATCAAAAAAGCCCGGCGCCTGCTCCGGGAAAACCGCCGGGTGAAGGACGTCTGCGCCGCCCTGGGATTTCTCGATCAGAATTATTTCTCCCGGTGGTTTCGCAAATACACCGGCGTCCAACCGCGGGAGTGGGCTGCGTCGGTTTCCGCCGAGCGCGCCTCCCCACCGGACAAAACGTCCTACACAAAAACATCCTCGCCCTGATCCCGGCCGGCCTTGCGGCGGAGGCGGAAGATGTGGGCGGGACGGGTGTGGGGGTTGAGAGAGATGAAATTGCGCGAACCGGTCCAGAAAAATTTCTCGCCGGTGAGCAAGTCCTCCACCTGGTAGGTTTCGGTCTCCCCGATGCCGAACTCCTGCAGCGGCACGTGCACGAAGGCGGTCTGCGGATACACCGGATCGACCGTGATGGCGCAGAGGATGACGTTGTCCTGGGCGGCGGTCGCCTTGCTGAAAAAGAGGATATTGTCGTTTTCCGCGGGGTGAAACCGCAGATTCGTGTACTCCTGGAGCGCGCGGTTGGCGCGGCGGACGGCGTTGAGCCGCGCGATGTAATCCTTGATGTTTCCGGGCGCGTTCCAGTCGCGACCCTTGAACTGGTATTTTTCGGAATCGAGGTATTCCTCCTTGCCGGGGATGGCGGCATTTTCGCAGAGCTCGAAGCCGCTGTAGATGCCGTACACCGGCGAAAGGGTGGCGGCGAGGGCGGCCCGGATGAGGAAGCCCGGCCGGCCGCTCTGCTGCAGGAACCAGGGCAGGATGTCCGGGGTGTTGGTGAAGAAGTTCGCCCGGAAATAATCCTTCATCTCCGTCTGCGTCAGCTCGGTGAGGTATTCCGTGAGCTCGTATTTCGTGTTGCGCCAGGTGAAGTAGGTGTAACTCTGGGTGAAACCGGCCTTGGCCAACACCTGCATCATTTTGGGCCGCGTGAACGCCTCGCTGAGGAAAATCGCATCCGGAAACTCCCCGTGGATCTCGGCGATGAGCCACTCCCAGAAGGAGACCGGTTTGGTGTGCGGATTGTCGACGCGGAAAATGCGCACCCCCTGCCGGCACCAGAAGGCAATCACGTCGCGCATCTCGGCCCAGAGGTTTTTCCAGTCGGGATTGTGGAAGTTCAGCGGATAAACATCCTCGTATTTCTTGGGGGGATTCTCGGCGTATTTGATCGTACCGTCCGGCCGCTTGAAAAACCACTCCGGATGATCCTCCACATAGGGGTGGTCCGGCGAGCAGTTGATGGCAAAGTCGATCGCCACCTCCATGCCGCGGGCCTTGATTTCTCCGACCAGCCAGCGGAAGTCCTCCAGCGTGCCGAGTTCCGGGGCGACATCCTTGTGTCCGCCGCCGTTGACACCCTGGCGGCGGTTGCCGATGGCGTAGGGCACCCCGGGGTCGCCGGGTTCGCATTTCAGCGAATTGTTCCGTCCCTTCCGGTTGGTCTCGCCGATGGGGTGAATGGGCGGAAAATAAATGACATCAAATCCCATCGCCTTCGCGTCCTCCACGCGTTCGAGGCAGTCCCGAAACGTGGATCCGCCGTCCGCCTTGCCTTCGGCGGAGCGGGGGAAAAACTCATACCACGAGGCGAACACGGCACGCTCGCGGTCGACCCAAAGCGGCAGGGCGGGTGCGTATTCGGTGGAAAGCGAGCGGTCGGTCCAGACCGTCATGAGAGCGGTCAGAAGGGGATCGGCGGCCAGCCGGCTGGTTGTCTCGGCGTCGGCCTCCTGCAGGCGGGCGGCAAAGGCCTTCAGTTTTCTGGCGTCCGGATTTTTGCCCGCCCGGGCCGCCGCCTGCGTGACCAGCGCCGCGCCCTCAAGGGCCTCGCTGCGCAGGTCGCGCAGGCCGCCCTCGAATTTCTTGCGAATCTCCTCCTGCCAGGATTTGAAGGTGTCCCCCCAGGCCTCAATCGTGTATTCCCAGGGGCCGATTTCGGTGACGGAAAAAACGCCGCGCCAGCGGTCGTTGACCAACGGGGTCATGGGCGTCTCGTGCCAGGCGGACTTCCCCTTTTTCCGCCATTTGAGCACGGCCGAAACCACGTCGTGCCCCTCCTTGAAGATGTCGGCTTCGACGACGAGATCCTGGCCTTCGGCGCGCTTGACGGCATAACGGCCGTGGTCGAGCTGCGGGGTGATGTTCTGAATGATGACAGTCTCGGCGTCGCTAAGGGTCATGGCAAAGAGTCGAGCAGGGTGACAAATTCATCGAGGCCGTCGATGCGG
Organism: uncultured Spartobacteria bacterium; assembly: GCA_937960895.1. GTDB lineage: Bacteria > Verrucomicrobiota > Verrucomicrobiia > Chthoniobacterales > Terrimicrobiaceae > CALCJD01. The sequence continues at coordinate 16,526 of CALCJD010000123.1, forward strand.
GCGGCCACTTCGCGCAGGGAACGGCGGGCGGCGGGAATGTGCGCCAGGAAATCCGTGCGGCCCTTCTGGATCCCGAGGAAACCATAGGCGCCCAGGGCCTGCATGAGGCGCTGCAGCGCGCAGAGGTGAAAGACGGCGTCGAAATCCTCCGCGATCTCCATGCCGGCCCGGCGGGCGATGCGCTTGTAGAATTCCAGCAGGGTCTGACGCTCGTCGTCGTGGAGGGTCACGTAGGGATCGTACAGCAACGAGGCCAGGTCGTATTGGGGCAGTCCGGGCCGCATGCCCTGAAAATCGATGAGCCAGGCCTGTCCGTCGCGGACGAGGATGTTTTGCGACTGGAAATCCCGGTGCACGAGCACACGCGGCAGCGAGGCCAGATGACGGGCGATGTTGTGAAACACCGGCAGGTCGGCGTAGCGCCGGACGGCGGGTTCCCCGAGTCCGAAATGGGCCCGCAGGCAGTTTTCAAAAAAGTATCCCTGCTCCCACAGGTAAAGCTGGTCGCTGAATTCGCGCTCCAGGCGCAGTTGCGATCCCCCCAGCCGCCGGGTGGCCGCGGTGTGCATTTTGCAGACTTCGACGAGGGAGGATTCGTACAACGGCCGGCGCACCCCCCACGGCTCCTGACGAAAGGCCCAGAGATCCTTCTCGCCGAGGTCCTGCATCCAGATGAGGCCCTCCTCGGGATCGTGGAAGTAGATTTTCGGAACGTTCACGCCGGCGGCGGCCAGAAAGAGCGCAATGTCCACATAGTGGCGGTTCTCCTCCTTCTGGCCGGAGTATTTCACCACGATCATCGACTGACCGTTTCCCGCCTGAATGCGATAGAAGCGGCGCCCGGATCCGCCTTTTTCCAAGGGCGAAACATGGAAATCCTCCCGCGCGTAATCGGGAAAGCGTTCAATGATCTGATCGATGACGGTACGCGGCAGCATGAAGAGATCCCTACAGGACACTAATTGGGCCGGATGTTCAACAGAACAAGCGGGGTCCGCTCGACGCCGCCGGCCCGGATCCGCAGGGTGAAGGTCCGTGGTTCATTGTTCCCGTTCAGAAGTCGGCGTCGCGGTGACACCCCCCGACGAACCGACCGTCCCGGACAATACAGCCCTCGAGTTGCGCGCGGGAAGCGATTTTCGCGTTTTCCCAAATCACGCAGTTCCTGAGCCGAGCCCCCTCCCCGATCTCGGCGCCGGGGCCGACGGCCACCGCCCCCTCCAGGAGGGCCCCCGGGGCCACGGACGCCGTCGGATCCACGGCCACCGGCCAGGGGCGGTCAAGGGCATAGGACAGCCGCCGGCCCCGGCACAGGAAAAGATCATGAGCCTCGAGATACGACGCCCGCGTGCCGAGGTCGAACCAGAGGCCGTCGTCCAACACCACTCCCCCGACCCCCGCCCCCTTTCGAATCAGATCGAGGAACACCGGGACGATGGAAAAAATCCGCCGAGCGGGCATGTGGGCGAAAATTTCCGGCGAGAGCACATACACCCCCGTGAAGACGAAGGCGGGTTCGTTCCGGCCGCCGATCGTCCGCCGGATATCCGTCACCCGGCCCGTTGCCGGATCGTACTGCACCTGCTGCGGACCTCCGGAACTTCGCAGACCGAGCGTGGCCGCCCGACCGGAGGCAAGGTGCGCCTCCACGAGGCGGGCCAGGGGCAGGTCGGCGAGGACGTCCCCATTGTGGACCAGGAACGGTTCATTTCCCACGAGATCCCGGATGTTGCCGATGCCCCCTCCCGTATCCAGCAACTCCGGCTCGTGACGGAAAACCACCTCGCAACCCCGATACTCCGCGCGTCCGTTTTTCCCGTTCAGGATGGCGTCGTACGTCTGCGGACGGTGATGGGTGTTCACCACAAAGCGCCGCACGCCGACGGCATGCAGGTGGTCAAACGCAAAGGTGATCAGCGGCTTGTGAACAAGGGGAACCAGCGGCTTCGGACGTTCCTCCGTCAGAGGCCGCAGCCGGGTGCCCAGGCCCGCCCCGAGGACGAAGGCCGTCCCAATGGTCACGGCCACGCGTTACGGGCGCTCGACAAGCTTGAAGTCGTCGAAATAGGCGACTCCGTCATTCGGCATCGTGAAGCTGATATCGATCAGCGCCGTGCTGGTTTCCTTCAGATCCTGCAGCTCCTTGTGGCGCAGGACGACCTTGAAATCCTTCCGCACCTCGACCCAGTTCGGGCTGCCGGAGAACTTGATCGTCTCAAAGTTTTCCTCGTGCACCTCATTGCGGCGCATGTCGACGGCTCCACGGTCGAGGACCGTCACCCGCGCCTCGCTGAGTTTCTTGAAACCCCTCCAGCCAATGAATGCCTGACCATCGCTGAACTTGCCCTTCACCTTGAAGGTGAGGGTGTAGTTGGTGTTGACCTTCAGGCGGAAGCGGTTCAACTGGCGGAAATTGAAGTACCGGGCGGGAGCGCCAAACATCTGCCGCTCCGCATCATGCCAGAACGAGGGCTGCTTAAACGTCCAGCCGGGGAAGGCCGGCGTGTAGGTGGTGGGCGGTGGCATGACCTTGTTGGGAGACGGCATGTAACCCGCCTTGAGCACGGCCTTGCCTTCCGTGGGGTTGGCGTCCTTGTCATCGTCCGCCTTGACCACGGAGATGTAGCCGTAGAAATTGCCGCGCTTCAGCCCGTAGTCGACATCCCAACCCGAGGGCATCAGGAACGGCGGGGTGCCGGCCTCTCCCTTGAGTTCCACCGGGGCGGAAAATTTCGGTTCCGTCTTGGTTCCGACATTCATGGCGATGGCCACGCGCCCGTTGGTCTTGCCGACCACGAGGTCAAAAAGTCCGTCCCCGTTGAGGTCGCCGGTCGAAACCGTGCAGATGCCGCTGAAGGACAGCGGGCTGCTGCCGCTCGCCGAACTGATGAACGACGCAAACGGCAATTCCGCCGGGGCCTGGCCCATCTTCATGGGCTCGCCCTTGTTGAGATAAACCGCGATTTTTCCGGACCGTTCCGCCACCAGCAGATCGGGATGTCCGTCGCCATTGTAATCAACAACCGTGGGGGTGAGCTGTTCGAGCCCGTCGCCGTAGGCGATGACATACCGATTGTTCTCGTCAAAGACCGGTTTCGCGCCGGAGCCCTGATTGATGAGGAGGTGGATGTTGTTGGCGGAATAGGACCCCTCACCCAAGATCAGATCCTCCTTGCCGTCGCGGTTCCAGTCCCACGTCGCCGGGGCAAAAACATTTCCCCACTTCTTGTTGGAATCCTTCATCGTGGGGATGGTCGCCCTTCCAATGTCCGCCGGCTGTCTGAAGTCGGGACGCTGGACGGAACCGGCATTGGGAATGAGCAGGATTTCGCCGATGTAATTGCCGATGATCAGATCCTTCTTGCCGCTGCGAAGGATATCCGTCGGAAAGAGCCGGGTGGCCATGCGGGCGTGGTCCGCGGCCCCTTGGGCTCCTTCCAAAATCGGATCCTTGGGATCCGTGCGGCTGAGGAAAATCCCCCCCAGGTCACCCACGGTGAACTTGGGCTCGGTGGGCGTTCCGCTGTTGAAGAAAATACGCAGATAGCTCAGCGGATCCATGGTGACGATGTCCGGCAGCTTGTCGCCGTTCATGTCCGCCACGGCCACGGAAATGGGCATGGAGGTTTCGCTGATGGCTCCGCTGGCGGTCAACACGGGAACCGCCCCCCGCTCTCCGGCCAGGAAACCGGCCTTGTCCACCCCATCCCAGAGATTTTCCCGCTGGAAGGAGGACTCAAATCCCCCGTTGCTGATGAGATTCTTGGGAGCCGCCGGCGCGGGAGCCTGGGCATGGAGGGACGTGGCGGTAAGGCTCGCAACCAGGCCGGCTATCAAATTGGGGGAGATGCGCATGTCTGTCTCAAATACGGGCTGAAATTCAGGATGTTAAATAGAAGCCCGTTTCCCGGGGCCGGACAAGAGGAAACCTGATGCCCTGAATAAAAATCTCGCCCCCCGGTCCGGCGCCGCTTTCGCTCCATTTTCCGCTCCGGTTTTCCTCACGCCGCCCGAAAATAACGCCGGATATACAGAAGAAATCCCAGCACCGGCAGAATCCAGAGCAGAATCCCCCAGGTGACAAACGCCTGCGGGAGCGCATAGGGCTCCATCGCGGCAATCTGCGCGGGGGAATACCCCATGAGGGTATACAGTTCCGAAAGGTTGTGGCGGGAATAGGTGAGAATCGACGAAATGGTGAACCCGACCATCGAAACCACCACAATCCACCAAGCCAAAATGTCACACCGGTACAGCCGCCAGGCCGCCCAGAACCAGAGCAGGGCCAAGCCGAGGCAAACCGCGGCGGCGGGAAAACCGGCCAAGAGAAACCCGAACAGGGGAACCACCGCCGTTCCCGCCACCATCGTAAAGAGCAGGCCGAAAGCCAACAGGGCGGTCCACAAGCTGACGCCCAGAACCGGCAGCGGGCAGCGATCCGTCCATCGCACCACCGGATCCCGGTGTTCACAGGTGGCACGAACGTTTTTCCCCGAATAAAAAAAGGCCCAGATCGCCGGGATGAGCACAAAAACGATCCCGGTGAATCCGGTGATGATCGTCGTGATGACTCCCAGCGTGGCAGGATCGATTTTTGCTTCCCCCGGAAGATCCCCGGAGAACGCGCTCGGGAGAACGAGCACCACCGCAATCAGGGACCCGATGCCCATCAGCAGCCATCCCCCGGAAAGGATCACCAGCAGCGCACGCGCCCAGCGGCGTGCCCGAATCGAGCCGATGCCCAGCCAGACAAAGGCCACCGCAAGCGCTCCGTAAAGGACCACCCCGGGAATCAGGCTTCGCGGATTCGCCAGCGACGGGTCCCGGGCGACCAGGGCCTGACTGGAAAGCATCAGGACGACAAAAAGCGCACAGAGCGCCCCCATCAGAATGGTCAGGATTCCGAAGACCAGCAACCCGGTCGAACGGTCCTGATGGGAGACGGATGGGGCGGGCGAATCATTCATCGGTCACAACGGTCTTGGGTCGCATCACAAAATAGAGAATACTGATTCCCGTCAGCAGGACGAGCGCAATGATCGGCGCCTTTGCCCCGGCGGAGGGGTCCGTGAGGCGGGAGTAAATCAGCCCCAGGCAGACCAGGGAACCCAGCACGGGCACGACCAGGGGCACTTCGAACGCCCCCTTTTCCTCCCCCTTGCGCAGCTTGAGGACAATGAGGGAGGCATTCATGAGTCCGAAAACAAACAGAAGCAGAAGACTGGTCGCCGAGGCCAGTTGGCTGACGTCCCCGTAAAACGCCAGGATGGCCACAATGCCGGCCAGCACCAAGATGGCCCAATGCGGGGTGTGGCGGGTGGGATGCACCGCCCCGAGAAACCGCGGCAGCAGCCCTTGGCGGGACATGCCGTAGACCAGACGCGATCCCATGATGAAGTTCATCAACGCCGTGTTGGCCACCGCAAACAGGGTGACGGCGGTGTACAGCCCCGAAGGAACCCACGGGGCCGCCACGCGGGTGACCTGTTCCATCGGGGCCCCCTTCGACGAGTCGGCCAGCGCCTCGAAGGGAACCACGGAAACTGCCGCCAGGCTCACCAGCACATAAACGACGGTGACACAACCCACGGCGAGAATGATGCCCCAGGGCATGGTCTGCCGGGGATTTTTCACCTCCTCCGCCAGGTTGAGCAGGTCTTCAAAACCCACGAAGGCATAAAAGGTCAGCACCGCACCGGTCATGACCATCGGCACCGTGAGCCCCCCGGACGCCTCCGGCGTCTTCAGGTAATCGACCTTTCCCAGATACGGCACCGCCACGGCAATGATCAAAAGCAGACCGCCCACCTCGATGACCGTGCAGAAAATGTTGAACCAGATGCTCTCGCGGATGCCGCGCAAATTCACCAGCGTGAGCACGCCGATGAACGCCAGGAAAAGAACCCAAAACGGAACGCTGTTTCCGAGGAGCGGACCGCTGTTTTCCGCAAAGACGCGACTGCCTGTCGCCATGGAGGTCAGGCCGGAGGCGGTCACCGCCAGGCCCACCACATAGGAAAGAAACCGCCATCCGTAGGCCCGGTAGGTCACATAGGCCGCACCGGCGGCCTTCGGGTACCGGGAGGCCAGCGAGGCATAGGTGAGTCCGGTCAGCAGCGCCGCAATCATCGAAACCACGAAAGCCAGCCAGACGGCGTTGCCCATGAACCCGGCGGCCTTCCCGATCGTCCCGTAGATGCCGGCGCCGACCATGTCGCCCACCCCGTACATGACGAGCGCGGCCAGCCCGATGGTCCGGACCAGCTTCGCGTTTTCCTTCCCATCGCTCATGCGCCCGCTAAGTATGCGGACGAATCATGAAAGGCACGGAAAAAAAACGCTCCGGACCCGTTCTTGTTCTCGGCATGGTTGTGCTCTCCGTCCTTGGCGCCGGGCTCACTTGGCGCAACTACATCGTCGATCACCCGAGCGCACAGGAGGCCCGGATTGTCGCCGCGGACGCGGTGCGGGCGGAGTTTTCCGCCGCGGTGGCCGCCCGCCTTGAGCCCGGCACCCGGGCCATCATTTCCTGCCGCGGCGTGCGCCGCACGGGTTATGTCGAAGCGCTCCCGCCCGGGGCATGTCCGACCACTGTCCGCCTGAAACTGCTCGAACCGTTCGAAAACCCTCCTCCGGACGCCCCCTGCGAGGTCACGGTGGATCTGACCGTTCCCCCGAAGTCCCTGGAGGAAAACGCGCCGTAAGGAGGCGGGGCGGCGTTATTTCGCCTCGGCGCGCGGCACGATCTTGACGCTCTTGATTTCGACGCGTTCCGTGGGCTTGCTGGGCTCGCCCATGCGGTTCGGCACCACGGGGGTGGCGGCCAGGGCGTCGAGAGTCTGGTCGCCCTCAATGACCTTCCCGAAGGCGGTGTATTGGCGGTCGAGATGCGGGGCGGGTCCGAACATCAGGAAAAACTGGCTGCCGGCCGAGTTGGGGTCCGCCGACCTCGCCATGGAAATCACCCCGCGGGTGTGCTTGCGGTCGTTGAACTCCGCGGGGATCTTGTACCCCGGATCCCCTGTGCCCCAGAGATCCTCCTTGGAGGGATCCTTGGTGAGCGGGTCGCCCCCCTGGGCCATGAATCCGCGAATGATGCGGTGGAAGGCCGTGCCGTCATAAAAGCCGGACTTCGCAAGCTTCTTGAAATTCTCCACCGTTTTCGGGGCGACGTCCGGCCAGAACTCCAGCACGAGCCGGCCCTTGGACGTTTCGATCACCGCCACTTCGTCGGCGGCCGGAGCCTCTTTTTCGGCCGCCGCCCAGGACAGCGGGAGAAGGAGGGAAAGAACACAAAGAAGACGTTTCATGGACCAAATTCTTCCACGCTCCCCCGCGGCTGTCACGTTTCCATTCCTCCCGGTCCGCGCCACACGCTTTCCCTTTACAATCCCCCGGCCAGTCGGGATGGTGGATTTCTCATGTCCGATATCCGCATTCTCCTGAAAACCGAAAAGGGCGACATCGAAGCCACCCTGTTCGCCTCCAAGACCCCCGTCACCGTGGCCAACTTCATCAACCTCGCCCAGCGCGGTTATTATGAAGGCGTCACCTTCCATCGCGTGATCGCCGATTTCATGATCCAGGGCGGCGACCCCACCGGCACCGGACGGGGCGGTCCGGGATACACCTTCCCCGACGAGGTGAACACCGGGCTCAAGCACGACAAACCCGGCATCCTCTCCATGGCCAACGCCGGCCCCAACACCAACGGCAGCCAGTTTTTCATCACCCATGTCCCCACCCCGTGGCTCGACGGCAAGCACACCGTCTTCGGCGAGGTGACCAAGGGCCAGGACGTGGTCAACGCCGTTCGCCAGGGTGACAAGATCGTGAAAATCGAGATTCTCGACTCCCCCAAGGAGCTCTTCGAAGCCCAGGCCGCCAACCTGTCCAAGTGGGACAGCATTCTGGATCGATAAGGACACTTGCTCTCCCGGGGATCGGTGTCCCCGCCACGCAGCCGCCGTCCGGAATATCCGGCGGCGGTTGACGGCAAATCCGGGGTTCTTGCCGGTCCCTCCAGCCTGCTTTTTAGATTGGGCCGCCTTGGATGAAACAATTTCCGCTTTTCCATGCGACTTCGACTTCCGGACAGGGGCCCAATCCGCCATCCAAGGAGCCGCGTCCTGCGCGGAGCAACGAGCACCTTGCCGCACCCTAACCGAGTCCGAACACGCGGCAGCCTGAAAGCGGATCAGCGCTCTGTCGCGGGCCAACCGCTTTCCGTTGCTGTTGGGGAGACTGCTTTTTTGCTGGACGAAATCGGCGCGCATCCGACCGAGGCCGGCGAAGCGCTTCGCCGCAATCTTCCCCTCCCCAAGCGCAGACGATTTTTCGACCTGACGAGGAACTGGAAAGACATCCACCTTTTCCCCCATGCCCATTGATCTCCTCCCCGTCCCGAAAAAACTGACCCGGCTCGGCGGCCATTCCCGCTCGGAGGCTTTCCGCACGGAACTCACCCAACTCACGCGCAAGGAACCCGGCGCCTACCACCTGAGGATCGACGCCTCCGGCACCTTGATCCGCGCCGCGGACGAGGAGGGATTTTTTTACGCCGCCCAGACGCTCGCCCAGATTGACAGTCAGTTTCCCGACCGCCGTCCCTGCCTCGACATCGTCGACTGGCCGGATTTTCCGGTGCGCGGTTTTTATCATGATGTGACCCGCGGCAAGGTGCCGACGCTGGAAACCCTCCTCGAACTGGCCGACACCTGCGCGCATTACAAACTCAATCACCTCGAGCTCTACATCGAGCACACCTACGCGTTTCGCAATCATCCCGAAGTCTGGAAGGACGCCTCGCCGCTGACCGCGGACGAAATCCGCGCTCTGGACGAACATTGCGCCCGGCTCCACATCGACCTCGTGCCGTCCTTCAGCACGTTCGGGCATTTCTACACGTGGATTCACCGAAAGTTTCCGGAGCTCAACGAGCTGGAACGGGATGTGTCCGGCGATCCGTTTTCCTGGCGCGACCGCATGGCCCATTACACCCTCGATTGCCGGAATCCGCGTTCCTTTCGCCTGGTCAAGGAGCTGCTGGAGGAGGTGCTGCCGCTCTTCCGCTCGCGCCATTTCAACATCTGCTGCGACGAGACCTTTGACCTCGGCAAGGGCCGGAACAAGGCCCTGGCGGACAAAGTCGGTGTGGGCCGACTCTACGTCGATTTTCTGAAAAAAATCATGTCCGTGGTGCGAAAGGCGGGCAAGACGCCGCTCTTCTGGGGAGACGTGATCGGCGCCCACCCCGAAGTGCTTTCGGAGGTACCGCGGGATGCCATCGCCCTGGATTGGGATTATTCCCCCACCCTCCGGCGCACCAAGGCCCGGCTGATGGCGGGGGCCCGACGCGCGTTTTATGTCTGTCCGGGTGTCTCAAGTTGGAACCGCTGGCTGCCGGACTACACGACGGCCCACCAAAACATCACCGCAATGGCCAAACTCGGACGCGAGACGGGAGCCACGGGATTTCTGAACACGGACTGGGGGGATTATGGCCACATCAACACGCTCGGTCCCACCCTGCCTGGCCTGATCCTTGGCGCCTGCTGTGCATGGACGGCGACGGATCCGGGTCCTGCAAAATTCGACGCGACGGTTTCCCGACTGGCGCTCGGAGACCCCGGCGGCCGGCTGGCGGGACTGCTCCGCGCCGCGACCCACGCGGTCCGGGCCGACTGGCGCAATGTGGCCAACGACGTGCAGCGTCCGGGGAATTTCCAGGAGGACCGGTACGACCCCGTCACGGGTCTGCCGCATGAAACCTTCAAATGGCCGGCCCGCGATCACGCCGCCGCGCTGCGCAAGATCGCCGCCCTGGAAAAACGCATCTTGTCGGTTCTCTCCCGATCGCCCCTGAAAGGCTCGCTGCTGGCGGAAGAAATCGCCGTCGGTCTGCTCGGCTTGCGGACCATGGAGGAATACCATCTTCTCTGTCACCGGGGAGCCGGACGGACGAAATCGAAAGCACCGTCCGCGGCAACGGTGGAAAGCCACCTTCGCGAACTCGACCGCCGTCTGGCCGCCGTCTGGCGCAAGCGCAACAAACCGTCGGAATATTACCGCATCCGGGAGGTTTTCCGGGGTGCGGTGCGCCGATGCCGCCAGTTCGCCCGCATGGAGAAACCGACCGCAGGAAAACCCGCCCGCCGTCCCCGCGCCTCCTGACCATCCAAGGACCAATCGATCCGCGTTTCCGTCCGCGCCCGGTTCCGCTTGATCCCGACCGCGGGTTGGGTTGACATCAGGCCGAATTTTGACCGCCACTTCGCATGAACGCCGTTTCTAACTCCGCTGACGCCCCGTGGGATGCCATTGTGATCGGCGGCGGACCGGCCGGTTCCACCGCCGCCACCACCCTGGCCCGGGCGGGCCGCCGCGTGCTGGTTCTGGAAAAGGAGAAGTTCCCGCGTTTTCACGTCGGAGAATCCCTTCTGCCCTACAACCGCCGCATCTTCGACGAACTCGGCGTGTGGCCGAAGCTGGCCTCGGCGGGATTCATGGTGAAACGCGGCGCGCAGTTCCTCACCGGCAACGGAAAACACAAGGTGCGCCTCGATTTTTCCAAGGGCGCTTTCACCGCCTTTCCCCAGGCCGTTCAGGTGGAGCGCTCGAAGTTTGACCACATCCTTCTCACCCATTCGCGGGAGGCCGGCGCGGAGGTGCGCGAGGAAGCCCTCGTGCTCGAACACACCGTGACGGACGACGGCGTGACCGTCCGCTACCGCACGCCGGAAAACGGCGAGCAGACCGTCACCGGAAAGTTCCTCATCGACGCCAGCGGACTCTCCAATTTCACCGCGAACCGGGCGTCGCTGCGCGAGTTCTATCCGGACCACAAGAAGATCGCCTTTTTCCGCCACTACGGCGGCTTGGACATGCCGCAGGGCGAGGAATACGGCGACATCCTCATCATTCGCCGCAAAAACTCGTGGTTCTGGATGATTCCCCTCGAGCCCGACAAAACCAGCGTGGGATTGGTGCTGGACCGCGCGGAATTTCAGGCGATGGGCAAAAAACCGGAGGACGTCTACCAGGAAGCCATCGCCACCACCAAGGCGGTGCGGGATCGTTTTTCCCGCGCCAGGCCGCTGTGCGAGCTCAATGTGATTTCGGATTTTTCCTACCGCAACAAATCGCTCGTCTCACCGCGGCTGATCCGGATCGGTGACGCCTCCGGGTTTATCGACCCCATTTTTTCGAGCGGCGTGCTTCTGGCCATGACCAGCGGACAGCAGGGCGCGCGGGCGGTGGACGAGGCGCTCTCCCTCGGGCAGGCCATGACCGAGGGACTGCAACGCTACGAGCGCGACAACCGGCGGCGGATCGCGCAATACTGGGAATTCATCGAAAACTTCTACCGGCTGCATTTCGCGCAGCTGTTTTTCCAGCCCGACAACAAGATCGGCCTGGTCTGCGCCATCAACGCCGTGCTCGCCGGCTGCACGCAGCTTCCCTTTGCCGTTCGCTGGCGTCTGCGCGTCTTTTTCCTGCTGGTGAAGCTGAACAAATGGATTCCCGTCACCCCACGCATCGCCGTGGAGTGAAGGTGCGGGCCGCTCCGCCGACTACCGCCCCGCGGCCTTCGACTCCGCCAGGGAAATCCGCAGCGGTTTTTCCGGCCGGACGCTGACGTTCACCTCGCGCTCGTGGGTGCGCCCCCCGACGGTGACGCGGATCCGTTTCAGCGCCAGGCGGCCTTCCACCACGGACACCTCCAGCTTTCCGCCGGCCGCGGAAATCGTCCCGAAGCCCGTGGCGGCTGAGAAAAAGACCTTCATCCGGCCGGGAAGCGCGGGCGCGACATGCAGCGTCCGGTCGGGCGCCGAATAGCGGAACCCGGAAAGGGCCGCGAGCAGCGCGTAGCTCGCCATGGCGCGGGCATAATAGCTGCCGCATTCATATTCGTTCCAGGGATTGCGCACCGCTCCGTCATAACGGCTGCGCACCGCCCGCACGATCCGCAGCCCCTCCTTCACGAAACCCTCCAGGATCAGGTGCGAGGCCACCTGGTATTCGACGCCGGTCCACACCTCGTCGCTGTAGCAGAAACGCAGGGTCGGCTTTCCACCGCGCGGCCAGGTGCAAAGCACCAGGCCCGCTTCGTTGCCCAGGGCGTAACCCGGACGCTGACAGTTGGCGTGCTCGCGGAGATTGGACCGGAAGTTGTAGCGAAAGATCGAGCGGAGGGTTTTGCGGACCTTGTTCCGGTCAAGCGGCGTCTCGATGCCGTAGAGTCGCGCCATCCAGGCGCCGATCACGCCGTCGGAAAGGCAGCCCGATCCGTATTGGTATTTGGGGCCCTCCTTCTTGAGCAGTTTGATCATGGCCTTGCTGTCACGGAGCGGTCCGCGTCCGGCCACCTGCCCGGCAAACGACTTGTCGCGCAGCCCCCGGACCATGATCTTCTGCTGGAAATATTCGCCGTTGAAGAGGTGTTTCTCCATGTAACGCGCCCCGCGCTCCGCCAGCGCGCGATACCGCCGGGCATCCTTTTCCTCCCCCAGCGCGGCGGCCATCACGCCCATCGCCGACAGCGCCCCCACATAAATCGAGGAACACATGCCGTCCGGGCCCCAGAATTCGATGTCGTAGCTGTTGTGATGCGGCTCGATGAGCACGCCGAGTTCGTCGGGATCCCAGGTGCGGATGGCGTATTCCAGGCTGCGCCGGGCCAGCGGATAAAGCCGCTTCATCCACCCGGTGTCGCCGGAAATCCGCCAGTCCCGAAAAACTTTCATGATGCCGCCCAGCTGTCCGTCGGCCGCCGCATGATAGTCATGCGGAGCGGGACCGTCGGGCAGCGCGGAGCGGAAACTCACGTGTCCGCGGCCATCCATCGAACGCTCCAGTTCCTGCTCGCGCAGCGTGCGTTCGAGCTGCGGATACAGGTGAGGGAAAGCCTGGGCGTAATTCCAGACATGCGTGCACGAGCCGTGACAGCTGCCGGCTTCCACCTGACACCCCTCCCATCCCCAAAGGTTGCCGTTTTCCTGCCGTGCGACCGTCGGGGATTTCAGAATCGCCAGATTGGCCGAAACCGCATCCAGCACCTCCTTGGGCAGCGTGCTGTCGAGCAGCGCACGCTGAAACGCCACCGTGCGGGCCCGCAGGCGGTGGAAGGACCGGTGCACATGCAAGGCGACCTCACGGGCATCGCTCCATTGGGAGGCGTAGAAAAGACGCCAATGGAAGGGGCCGTGTTTTTCCCTCGCCTTCGGATCCCAGCCGATGGCTTCCGTCTGATTGGGAAAGAACCAGGTCAGGACCACGGGAATCACCAGGGACTTGCCGGGGGCGAGCCGGCCGCCCACATAAACGGAGCCGCCGTTCCGGCCCGGCGCGCCGGCGTCGAGCCGGCCGTCGTTCCTTTCAAAACGCCCCTCCTCGCATTCCTTCCAAAGCGCGCAGATCGAATCAAACCACCGTCCGCGCAACCACATCGCCTTCACCTTGGGGCGATGACCCACCACGGTGAGGCTCGCACTGCCGTGATGCTCCGAGGAGGAAGGTTCGTTGTTGTAAAGAAAGACGCCCTTTCCCGGAATCACCTCATTTCGCGAGCCCTCCGCCACGCCGAGCGTGCCGGGCGCGGGATGGGAAAGATGATAGGAAAAACGCCGCTTCGCTGTTTCAAGTGGGTGAGAGGGAGGGCAGATTAAGTTTAAGTTTACCGGCTTTGAGGTAAGCCATGAGCTGGAAGTTTCGGAAGCTGCGAAAGCCGCGCGCCATACGTTTGGCCAGTTGGAGGAGCCCGTTAACTGCTTCGATGGCGCCGTTGGTAATGCGGGTTTGCATAAAGGCGACGATCCCCTTCCAGTGCTCTCTGATGCTTGCGGCAAGTTTCTTGAACGGCTCGAGCCGGCTCACGCTTGCCCGCCAGCACCACCAGCGCAGCGAATGCTCGTCTTCGCTCTCCAGGATGTCCTGGAGGGCTTCGCGCAACATCATCGCCCGGCCCAGCTTCGGGTATTGCGCGCAGGCTTTCCGCCGGCGCTCGAGTTGCTCCTTGCTCCGGGTCCATTCGTTGCCTCGCAACGCCCACAGATCGCCGCTCAGGTCGGCGCCAGCGCGACGCAGTTCCTTGCGAACCTCGTCGAGCGCCCGGCCGGCCATCAGCATGACATGGAAGCGATCAAAGACGATCCGCGCCTCGGGGAAGTGTTCCTTGGCTCCCTTGATGTAGGCCGGGCTCATGTCCATTCCGATCAGCTTGATCTGCTCAGCGCTGCCTCCATGGTGCGCCAGTTCTTCTGCAAAGGCCCGCAGCGCCGTGCTCTCGCGTCCCTCGACCATCAGGAGAAGCTCGCGACTTTTGGCATTGAGCACGTTGGTCACGTAGCGGTGGCCTTTGCGGGCGCTGGTTTCATCAACCAGGACGCTGTCCACGCCTGCCCACGAGCGCTCGGCCTGCGCCTTCTCCACGTAATACGCGAGGATGCGCCACAGAAGCGTGTCATGGATGCCGAGCATTTCGGCAACGCTCGCCACCGGCATCTGCTGGCAGAGCAACAGGACGAAGGCTTCCATCATCAGCGTAAAGCCGCTGCCCGCGCGCGCCCAGGGCACGTCCACCAGACGCACATCGCCCGCCGTGTTGCGAATCCTCGGGACCCGGGCGTGCAGGATCGTTTCATACTGCCAGAAATTGAGATGCCGCCACTGCTTGTTGCTCGTGTCGTGGACCGGGCAAAGCTCGCCGCTCTGCGGGTCGGGAAACTTCGTGCCGGGCAAGAAGTCAAGCCACAGTTCCAGCCGCCGCGGCTCTCCGCAAAACTCGCTGCGCACGACCTTCCATCCACTGCCAAGCTGCAGCGCCATCTCGAAAAGCTGATTGGGATCCATCGTGGAAAAGCTCTTCACCCGAAGAGACTTTTCCAGCGGAAAAGTCATAAATACCTCCCCCCCGGAACGTGGAACGGAGCTCAAGGAAGAAACGGAATAAGTGCCCGCAGGGCCGCAGCGAAGCGGAGTTATGCCGGCTTCTTCCTTTGACCGCAGTGGAACGTTCCGGCACTCGGAAACCGAAGAATTTACCCACTCGATTTAGCGAGGAGCCAAATTTTTTGACCGTCGCCCTGGCAATCTGCAGAAGGTCCGGCGCATCCGCGGCA
>CALCJD010000124.1 GCA_937960895.1 uncultured Spartobacteria bacterium
CTTTCTCCATCGTCACTCCCTCGCTGAATCAGGGGCGCTGGATCGCGGAGACCCTGCGCTCGGTCCGCGAAGCGGCGAAGGGGCTTGAGGTCGAGCATTGGGTGATGGATGGCGGCAGCACGGACGAAACCCGCGAAATTCTCGCCGGACAGAATTTCGCCCGGTGGGTGTCGGAGAAGGACGGCGGACAGAGCGAAGCGATCAACCGGGGACTGGAACGCTGCTCGGGAGACATCCTGGCCTACCTGTGCGCCGACGACATGCTCGAGCCGGATGCGCTGGTCCGCGTCGCCGAGGCTTTCGAAAAGCATCCGGAGGCCGATGTCGTGTATGGCGACGGATATTTTCTTGAGTCCGACTCGGGATGGAAGCGCCGCAAGAACGCCGGTCCGTATTCCTGGGAGCGCCTGCGGTCGGGAAACTTTCTCCTTCAGCCGGCCGTCTTCTGGCGGCGGCGTGTTTACGAACGGTTTGGTCCGTTTGATGTGACCCTGCGCTACTGCATGGATCACGAATACTGGCTGCGCATCGGGGAAAAAACCCGCTGGATCTACCTTGGGGAACCCCTGGCGACCTGCCGGTTGCACGCGGACGCAAAAACGTCCCGCGCCCTCGCCGCCGCGTGGCGGGAGGCGGCCGTCATGCAGGCCCGTTACGGACTGCATTGGAAGCCCCGGCTGGATGCGCTGTGGATGTCGGTGGCCGGACAGCATTATTACCGCTTTAAGCGGGCGGTATTCGCCCGAATCGGCCGGATGCGAAACCGATGAACCGGCTCGTTGTCCTGGAACTGCACCACCTCGGCGATGCCGTGATGGCGCTGCCCTTTCTGCGTGGGGCGCTGGAAAAATATCGTGTCACCGTGGTGTGCCGGCCCTTTGTCGCGGAACTGCTGCGTGTCATCACGCGGGACATGGAAATCCTCCCGGCGGCACCATCCTGGCGGCAGGTGTCCCGGCAGGTCCGGGCCCTGAACCTGGGAACACGGGACGCCATCACCTGTGTGTGGGCGGACACGCGGGCCCATCTGGCGATGGCCGCCGGCGGAGCCGGGACCCGGGTGGGTTTTCCCATGACGGCGCACAACTATTATGCGTCGGAGGTCCCTTGGCGGCGGCGAAGGCTGATGGCGGGAAAAATTCTCGCCATTGTCGGCGGACTCTTCCGTCCCCTTCTCACCCATCCGCTGACGCGCGAATCGGTCGACCAGCATCACATGAAGGACTGGGCCCAACTCGCGCATTGCCTGGGGTTCGAACCCCGGGAATCCCCGCCCTGGTTTGCCGCTCCGGCCGCCCCCGAGGCCGTGACGGCATTCACCGCCGCGCAGCAGGGACGCAAAATCGTCGTGGTGCATCCCGGCGGCCGTCTGCCGGCGAAACGCTGGCCGTATTTTCCGGAATTGCTGCAGAACCTCGCGCGCCGGGACGATGTGGCGGTTGTCGTCGTGCGTCCGCCCGGAGAATCGGTCCCGGATCCGGTGGGATCGCGTCAGGTGCTTTTCGAGGCGCAGGGCTGGACGGATTTTCTCGGTGTCCTGAACCTGGCGGACGCCGTCATCAGCAATGACTCGGCGGCGGCACACCTGGCCGCCGCGCTTGGCCGGCCGGTGGTGTCCATTTTCGGCTCCGGTAGTCCGGACTGGTTCGCCCCGTGGGGCAACCGCCATTTGGTGGCGGCGCCCGAGGGGGTTGCACTTTATCCCTTCATCGACCACGGCGTGCCCGACTCGCTGATTCACCTCCGTTCCATCCCTGTGTCGCTCGTGGAAAGTCGGTTGCGCACCGCCTTGAATGCAGGATAATACCCTTCCGCGTGATCCCATCCGAAAAAGCCGAAAACCCCGCCGTTCTGATCTCCGGTCTTGTGGCCGGAGCGGTGCTGGTGGTCGTTTTGGGTCTGCTGTACGCCTTTAATCCGTATGCATCGGGCTACGGAGCATATCCCGTCTCGGTCCTGCATTTTGCCTCGCAACTCTGGAAAGGTGAGGACTGGCAGCATTGTTACCTGGTGCCGCTGGCTGTGGCGGCCATGGTGTATTACAAACGCCGGGAGCTGCACCCGGAGGATCTCGGCACATCCTGGGCGGGACTGGCCATCGCGGTCTTCGGTCTGGCCACCTACTGGCTGGGATTCCGCGCGGACAACATCTATCTGGGTTACGCCAGCTTTCAGATCCTGACCGGCGGCCTGCTGCTCTGGATGTGCGGCTGGAAATGGTTCAAGACCCTCTTTTTTGCCTGGGCCTTCCTGGTCTTTCTTTATCCGGTTCCCTTCCTGGACAACGTCGTCGCCTTCCCGCTGCGCATGATCATGTCGCAGGCCAGTGTGACGGTGTTGAACCTGCTCGGCATCAGTGCCATCAAAAGCGGCACGGCCATTTTGTCCGCCCCGGAAATCCTCCCGGGCTTCAAAGAACTCAAGGCCGGGGAACGCTTCTCCGTGGACGTGGCCGATCCCTGCAGCGGCATCCGGTCGCTTTTTGCCCTCATGATGGTGTCGGCGCTGTATGGGTATTTCACCCAACCGGGACTGTGGCGGAAAGTCGTGATGTTTCTCTGCTCCATGCCGCTGGCCGTGCTGGGCAATCTGGCGCGCATTCTGATGCTCACCATCGGCACGCTCCTTCTGGGCTCCGACGTGGCCATCGGCCCCCCGGATGATCCGAGCACCTTCCACATGCTGGCCGGTTTTCTGGTGTTTGGCGTGGCCATCATGGGCCTCATCGGCATCGGCCGTCTGCTGAACATGGACTGGCCACAGGCCCTGGCCAAATGCCGCAGCTTCCTGCGATCGCAAACGGTTCCCCCGCCTCCCAGGCCGGCTCCGGCCGCCCACACCACCAGCAAAACCCGTCGGGTTCAGGATGAATATTAGGAATTTCGCCTCCTCCATGATTCTGCGCGCCCTGCTGATTCTCGTACTCGGCGTGGCGGTGTTTGCCATCTGCCGGTCCTCGCCCGAGACCCTCGCCGGCACCGTCGCCGGGGTCATCATGGACCTGCCGGAACGGATCAGCGGATTCACCGGCGAAGACCAGCCGGTTTCCGAAGCGGAACTTCGGATGCTTCCCAAGGACACGGAATTCGCCAAGAAGGCCTACAAGGACGGAGAGGGGAACCAGGTGGCGACACAGATCGTGCTGGCCGGCGGCGAAAAACGAAGTATCCACCGGCCGGAAATCTGTCTGCCCGCCCAGGGATGGAATCTCAAGGTGGGCGAGGCGGTGCCCATCACCCTCAACGACGGACGCACCCTCGACGTCATGCGCCTCATCATTTCCCGTCCCGTGGAAATCCGTCCGGGCGTCACCAAGGAACTGACCTCCATCTTCCTCTACTGGTTCGTCGGCAAAAACATGACGACTCCCTATCACTGGATGCGCCTTGCGCACACCAACTGGGACAAGGTCGTGCACAACATCAACCACCGCTGGGCCTACGTGATTGTCAGCGCGCCGGTGCTCGAGGGTTTTGCGCCGAACGGAAAAAACCAGGAGCAGACGATGAAGATGCTCGAGTCGTTCGTCGGCGAGATCGCGCCGCAGATCATGCAGCCGTCCGTCGAACTGTCCCGGAAATAACCATCTTTTCCGCGGCGGTCCTTCCCGTTCCAAAAAAAACCCGCCCCACGGCGGGTTTTTTTGTCGTGCTGCGTCGCCTACGGCGCCGCGGGCTTCCCGGCTCCGGTGAGCAGTTCCTGAATGGTTTCCAAGCGGCGCAGCGATTCGGAGTTCAGCCGGTCCACCTTTTCGTGCAGGTGGGCGATTTCCAGCTCGGCCTTGAGATTGACGTCGTATTCGACATCGGCGCGGATCCGTTCCTTGGCCGCCTGACGGTTCTGGGCCAGAAGGACGAAGACCGAGAGGAAAATGGCCTCCAGGGAAACGGTCAGAGTCAGGAATCCGAAGGGATAGGGGTCAAAGTGCGGCAGTCCGGGCCAGGTGTTGATGATCAACCAGGAGGAAAACCAGATGACGTGGATGATGAGAAAGGGAATGCTGCCCGAGAAGGCGGCAATGCCGTCGGCGGCCTTCTGGACAAAGGTCCGCTGATCCTCCACCTCCTCGTTCACGTTGCGGGTCGCGGTGTGGCGCAGGCGTTCGGCGGTCGCCCTCAGCCTGCGTCCCATGGCCGCGAGGATGTGCAGGGCCGCCTGCGGACGTGACTGCACAAAACGCTCGAGATTGGCGTGACTCAGACGGAACAACTCCGTGTCCGTCACCGTCTCCACCGAGGCGCTCCGGCTCCCGCCTTCCAGAAAGGCCAGTTCCCCAAAAAAGTCCCCGGCCGACGGACGCTCCAGCACGATGCGCTCGCCGGTGTCGTTCTTGAAAAAGACCTCCAGCTCCCCCTTGCAGACGATGAACATCGAGTCGCCCGGGTCCCCGATGTGAAAGACCATGTGCCCGGCGGGATACCGAACGAGTTCCAATTGGGAGGCCAGTTCTTTTCGCTCCTCCTCTCCAAGGAGTTGAAAGAGCGGAATTTCCTTGAGCATTTCGACTTCCGGACACATGGCCCTCCTTTAAACCGGACGCCCCCCGGCGACAAAGGTTGATTTTGCGCCGCACGAAAAAACTTCCGTGGCGTTCCCCCTTCGCCCCGCGTGATCTTCTTGCGCAATGTCCCGGTCGGGACGAAGATAAACCCAGCCTCCGGCACCCCGCAGGGCACGGCAAAGGGACCGCCGTGTGTCGGATTTCCCAAGCAACCCATCCTTCCTTGCGATATGAAACCCGTCCCGGAATACGATCAAATCGCCGACGACCTGTTCGTCTGGCATGGATACAACCCCGAATGCAAAACCGACTGCTCGAGCGCAGCCGTGCAAACGCCCGAAGGTTTTGTGCTGATTGATCCCGTGCGCCTCGAGGAACAGGCCATCGAGCGCATGGTGGGAAATGACAAGGTGGCGGCCATACTTTTGACCAACGGCAACCACTGGCGCGGCACCTCGTATGAAAAGGAACGCCTCGACATCCCGGTGTATGCCCCGGAAGGAGCGCGCGGCGAGGTGGAAGCGGACCGATGGGTGAAGGACGGGGAAATTCTTTTTGGAAAAATCAAGGCCGTCGCCCTCCCCGGAGCCGGACCCGGCGAAACCGCCTATCTCATTCCCGGAGCACTCATCCTGGGTGACGCGCTGGTGAACCTCGGGGAACTCTCCATCCTGCCCGACAAGTATTGTGAAAATCCCCGCCTGCTCCGTGAATCACTCCAAGTGCTGCCGTCGCTGGACTTCCAGATCGTCTGCTTCGCCCACGGCCTGCCCATCGTGAACGGAGCCCGCGCCGCGGTGGAAAAGGTGGTGGGGGAGGAGGGGAAA
>CALCJD010000125.1 GCA_937960895.1 uncultured Spartobacteria bacterium
CGGCCAGATAGCCCCCCGCCGAGTGGCCGCCCACATAAACCTTCGGCCGGATTTTCCATTCGTCCGCATGATCCACCGCCCAGCGTACGGCACGCGCGGCGTCCCGAACATAAGCCGGGAAGGTGACCCGCGGGCTCAGCCGGTAGCCGGGGACGATGACCGCCACGCCGCTTTCCGCCAGGCTCCTCGCCGCCGCGACGGTCCCCCCCGAGGTGCGGGAGCCGCCTTTCAGCCCGCCGCCGTGAAACCAGACGAGCAGCGGGGTGTCCGGATGAACATCCTTCGGCAGATAAACATCCAGCCGGCATTGCTCCTCTTCATAGGCATCCCCGGGGGACGACACATAGGAAAGGTCCTTCTGCACGGCGATTTCCCGGGGTGCCGGAGGGGTGTCCTGGGCCCCAAGCGGAAGCGCGGCGGCAAGGAGGGTCAGGATGGCAACCGCCCGGCGTTCGCGGAACGGTCGCAGCCCGGGAGCGAGGGGAGGACGGGGCGCGGATTTCATGAAAGGCGGAGGGGGTTCGCGCCGCGCAGTCGGCGGAGGACCGACAGGGGTCCAATGGGTCGGCGGCAGGGATTTGTCCATTTGATAAATTGAAAAATATTGCATCTTTTGCAAAAATAAATCAAAATGATTGCAAATGATTGATCCTGTTCGTGGTCTTCCGAGGGACATGCCGGGTCCGGCAAGGAGGGGGGGCGTCCGTCGGTGGCCTTGGTCGGGATTTCCGGATATGGTCGGGTGTACCTTCGGTGGCTGGAGGCGATGGTGGCCCGGAGGCGTCTTCGTTTGGAGGCGGCCGTGGTGATCAATCCCGAGGAGGAACGGGAGGCGTGCGAGCGGCTTCGGGCGCAGGGGGTGAAGTTGTTCCGGGACTGGCGCGAGCTGGAGTCCCTGGCGGGGTGCCTGGATTTGTGCATGGTTCCCACCCCGATTCATTTGCACGCGGAGATCGCCGTGGCGGCGCTGGAGGGCGAATGTACTGGTGGAAAAACCCCTGGCCGCCAGCCTGGCCCAGGCGCGGGAAATTCAGGCGGCGGAAGTCCGCACCGGCCGGTGGGTGGCGGTGGGGTATCAGGATTTTTACGCGCCCTCCACGCGGGAGATTGCCCGTCAGCTGGCCGCGGGGCGTATCGGAAGAATCCGCGAGGTGCGCTGGCTCGGACTCTGGCCGCGCTCGGCGGAATATTATCGGCGCAATCGCTGGGCCGGACGGCGTTCCCTGGACGGACGGCCCGTGCGCGATTCGCCGCTGAACAACGCCATGGCGCATTATCTGAATCTGGCCCTCTTCTGGGCCGGGGCCGGGCGGGAGACTCCGGTGCAGGTGCGGAGTGTCGAGGCGGAGCTTTTCCGGTGTTATCCCATTGAGAATTTTGACACGGCGGTGGCCCGCTTTCACACCGCGGACGGCGTTCTGATCCACGCCGCGGTGTCCCATTGCTGCGAGGAAAACCGTCCCATTCGCATCCAGGTTCTGGGGGATGAGGGGGAAATGGTCTGGACCCATCGCGGCGAGGCCCTCTGGAAGTCCGGGGCGGGGACGCTGGAGCGGACGAAACTGTCCGAGGACGAGGTGGGCGCCATGTTTGCCGCCGTATTGGCGCGCCTGCGGGACCCGCAGACGCCGGTTTGCACCTCGTCCATGGCCATTCCCCAGGTGGAGGCCATCGAAGCCCTGCCGGATGAGGTCCGGGAGATTGCGCCGGCCTGGCTGGACGGTTCCTCGCAAAGCGGCGAGCTCCGTCTGGCGGTCAGGGGGATCGCCGCCGATCTGGAGCTGTGCCTGGCCCGGGGCGCCCTGCCGACGGAATTGGGACTGGCCTGGGCCGGTTCCGCGACTTATCTGGCCGCCTAGATCCGGGGCTCCCATTCGGGTTCCCGTCCGAAATTTGCGCGTTGCATGCCGGGGGAAAATCGGGAAAAATCGCTCATGGCCCGTTCCAACCGAGTCACCTTGGACACCATCAGCCGCGCGTTGAACATTTCAACCAGTTCCGTTTCGCGCGCTCTTCGCAACGATCCGCTCGTTCACCCGGAAACCCGTGCCCAGGTCAACGCCACGGCCATGCGTCTGGGATACCAGGGACGCTCCCGCCGCGGCCCCCAGGTGTCCGTCAAACAGCGCACCATCGGCGTGCTTTTTGCCGCCAGTTCCATGAGCGATGTGAAGAGTCACTCGCTGACCATGTCCTACCTGCAGGGTCTGACCGCCGAGGCGGGACGGTTGAATGTGACGCTGAACATCCATGCCGCCGAGGAATTCGGGCAAAACGGGGTGCCGCCCGAGCACCTCGACACCGATGTCTGGGTTCTGAGCGGACAGCACAGCGCCGAGCGGGTGGCGAAACTCGCGTCCGTGGCTCCGGTGATCAGTTTTGTCCGCGCCTACCCCGGAGTGACCCACGATCTGGTGGCCACCGATGACGTTTCCGGCATTTCCCAATTGGTCGCCCACCTGGCCCAGCTCGGTCACCGCCGCTGTGTCTGGGCGGGTTTTGATGCGCAGAGTTCCTTTGTGCGCGTCCGCCTGGCCGGCTTTCTCGAGGGCGTGGTCTCCGCGGGACTCGACCTGTCCGAGCAGGTCCTGCTGGGCAACATTTTCACCGAGGGAAAACTCACCCGGCCCGAGCCGCTGATCGGGGCCATCCGGGACGGCGCCACCGCCGTGGTGGCGGTGTCGGACCACGCCGCCTTCGAGGTGAGCGAGGCGCTGGAGGCCGCCGGATTTTCCATTCCGGAGGATGTCAGTCTGACCGGTTTCGACGCCATCGGTGAACCCGGCCGCCGCGCCGCCCATTTCACCTCGTTTGACCCCAACTTTGTGGAGATGGGCCGTTCCGCCGCCCGCCTCGCGGTCTGGCGCCTGGAAAACCCCTCCGCCGCCTCGGTCAAACTCGTCGTTCGCGGCCGCATGCTGGAGGGTATCACCACCGCCGCGCCCCGCCGCGGAAAATCCGTCCCCAAACGCAAGCGCTGATTGCGCCGTTCCTCCGCCGGGTCACGCCATGCCGTCCCGGGCCGCCTCGGAACAGGGCGACCGGAAGCGTGGTCCAATCGGTCGTCCGACCTGCTCAGGACATTTTGGTTTGCCGATGTTTGCAATAAATTGATTGACCAATTAAAGTTGCTGCAATTTTGTTCCGCGAACCCTGGAGTTTTTTTCCGCGATGAATTTCCTTTCCCGTCTTCGCCCTGCCGGTTGCGCGGTCGTTCTGGTTTTTCTTCCGACCCTCCGTCTGGCGGCCGCGGATGCCCACATTTTGCCCGAGGGGGCGGGGACGAAGGACGGTTCGAGTTGGGAAAATGCGAGACCGGGGACGGTGGGGGATTTTCAGGCGGCCTGGGAGGCGTTGACTCCCGGGGACACGCTGCATGTCGGCAGCGGGACGTATGCGGAAATTGCGCTCGCCGTTTCCCACGGGGGCGCGGCCCGGAATCCCGTCCGGCTCAAGGGGGTGGACCTCGGGGGAGGACCGCCGAAATTTGTCAGTTCCTTTGACCGGAACAATCCGGGCTCCACGGGCAAGGTCTTTTTCCAGGCGGCCCCCGGGGTTTCCTGGTTTGAAATCGAGGGGTTGAAACTCGAGAACTACCAGACGGGGTTTCGCTTCCCCGGCAGGAACACAAACATCCGCATCGCGAACATCGGCATGGAGTCGTTCCGGGAGGGGCTGCGCAGCGAAAGCAGTCCGTCGTCGGGCGCGCTGTCCGAGTGGTGTCACAACGTGATTGTGGAGGACTGCCGGTTTGTGAATTTCACCAAGCGGGCCATCCGGCTGCAGGGCGGCAATTGTCATTGGACAATCCGGCGCTGTTTCGCCGACGCCGGCGGACGCGAGTGGTTTACGGAGCCCTTTGCCATCTGTTTTCAGGTGGTGGGGGACGATGCCAAACGTAAGGCGAAGCAGGGCGGCGCCCACGATCACCACATCACCTTTGCCGACTGCGTGGCGCTGAACACCTATCACGAGAAATCGGGCGGCTACTGGAACGGGGATGGATTTTGCGCGGAACGCGGGACGAGCCATCTGCGGTACGAGCGGTGTTATGCCGCGGGGCACACCGATGCCGGCTGGGACGACAAGTCCGAGGGGCCGCAGCTTGTCGATTGCATCGCCGTGGATAACAAACGCAATTATCGCTTCTGGGGAAGGGACGTCACGCTGTCCAACTGCGTGAGCGCGTTCGCCCGCAAGCGCGGCGGCCGGGGCGGGGCGACGGGGTTGTGGTCCGGGGGCGAAGTGGAGGCGGTGGATTGCACCTTCTTCGATGATGACGGTCCGCCGTTCTCCGTTGACGGGGAGAAACCGGACTCCCGCATTTCCCTGAAGAACTGCCTGGTGGTTTCCGTCCCCCCGGCCGGGGAGGTGCGCAAGATTCCGGGCCTTCGACTGACCGACTGTGTGATCGTGAGCAGGGACGATCCGACCAACGACCCGCAAATTCCGGCGCAACGCTCCACGGAACGCGACGCCGGGCCCGCCGCCTACGACAGCGCCCGGTTCGGCACGTCCAAGGGCTTTCACAGTTCGCGAATGACGAAAGCTTCCCGGTGATGGAACCTTCCGGATATCCTCGCGGGATGGTTCCCTCCATCTGCCGTCTTTCGGATGCCCGGCGAGAAACCCGATGGTTCTCCGCCGAAAATCCGACCGGGCGGCCGGGGGGGGCGCATGAGGGCAATGACGGACGCAAACGTCAGGCCAGCGTGGATCTGCCGCCGGGCGGGAGGCTGGAGCTGGCGCTGGCGCGTGTTGACGGGGAGTCCGGCATCATCCGTCGCATCTGGCTCACCTTTTTCGGACTGCGGCTGCAGGATTGCCCGCATTTCCTGAGGGGATTGCGGCTGGAGGTGGTTTACGACGACGCGGCCCGTCCGGCGGTGAACGCGCCCGTGGGGGATTTTTTCTGTCAGGGCCTGGGCCGGGCCACCGCCTTCGAAAACGCCTTCTTCTCCAGTCCGGAGGGACGCAGTCTGGTGTCGTGTCTTCCCATGCCGTTCCGCAAGGGGGTGCGCATGACGCTGGTGAACGACAGTCCGTTCCTCTGCCGCAAGGTGTACTACGAGGTCGACGCCACCGTGGGTGATGACCTGCCCGCGGACGTCGGGTACCTGCACGCCCACTGGCGCCGGGAGCCGCGCACGCGGATGATGCAGGATTATGCCATCCTGCCCCGTGTGACCGGAAGGGGACGCTACGTCGGAGCCTGTGTCTCGGTGCTGCCCGACCGCGCCCGCTACGGACCGACGTGGTGGGGCGAGGGGGAGGTCAAAATTTATCTCGATGGCGACCGGGAGCGTCCGACGCTGTGCGGAACCGGTACGGAGGATTACATCGGCACCGGATGGGGACAGCAGCGCTTCGCCCAGCTTTATCAGGGTTCGCCGATCGCGGAAAAAAACGCGCTCGAATTTGCCTATGCCTTTTACCGGCTGCACGGACCGGATCCGGTGGATTTTCATCGCGAGATTCGCGTGACCATCCAGCAGATCGGAAGCTGGTCCCGGGTCGAGGACCTTCGGGCCGTTTTGGAAAAAAGGACCGACCTGCGCCTCAAGAGCGGGGAGCCGTTTGTTCCGCCGGCAAAGGGACCTCCACCCTCCTTTTCCCATTTTGAGCGGGAGGATGATTGGAGCTCCCTCTGCTGGTTTTATCTGGATCGTCCGGAGAACGACCTGCCTCCACCCGCACCTTATGAAGAACGGGTGGCCCGACTCGCGCCGAACTTCCTGCGAAAGTGGCGGGTGGCGGGGCCGTTC
>CALCJD010000126.1 GCA_937960895.1 uncultured Spartobacteria bacterium
TTAACATAGTCAGACTCAGGGCGTATTTCCAGATGGTAAGGGGGGAGGAGGTCTTCATGTGGGGAGAATGGGATTCTTGAGTGACTAAGTCAATATGAAAATCCGGAACGCTCCCCCCTGAGGGCGGAACCCCGCGGAGGGAGGGAGCTAACCCTTCCGGGGGCGGGAGAAGACGCTGCCCGGGGCACTGATGCCGTCGGCGTCGGAGGCGGCGATGTTGAGCGCGGTGCGGGCGGCGCGGGCGAGTTCCTTGAGGCCGGCTTCCAGGTCGAGGTTGCGGGCGAGCAGTTGTTCGATGCCGGTGATGACGAGGGAGCCGGGGAAGGGCGGGGCGATGCCGAAGTCGGCGGTCATTTTTCCCATTTCCGCGGCGAAGACCGCATCGCGGGGGTCGGTGAGATCCAGGCTTTCGTAGGCGGCTTTTTTGCGGATGGGGATGCCGCTTCGTTGCTGGGCGAGGAAGTTCTGGATGGTTTCCGAGAGCATGACGCGCACGTAGCGGACGGCCATGGCGCGTGACGTGAAGTCCTTGCGCACACAGATCAGGTCGGTGGCTTGGGCGGTGACGTCGCGGCCGTTGGGGAAGAGGGGAAGGGGGGCCACATCCCATCCGTCGAAGCCGGCACGGCGGCAAAAATCGACCTGTTTGCGGTCAGCGATCAGCATGGCGGCTTCGCCGGCGCAGAAGGCCTGATGGAAGGCGTCGTCGTCATAGGGCACGCGGCCGAGCAGGTCCCCCAGCTCGGAGAAGCGCCGCAGTCCTTCGAGGGTGGCGGGGGAGTCAACGCAGACCGGATCCTTGGCCGACGGATCAAACAGACGTCCGCCCGCCCGGAAAACGAAGTTCATCCAGAGGAACGAATGGGTGTGCCAGTTGATGAGGCGGTTGCGGGGCAGGAGGCGTTTGAGTTTGCGGAGGCAGGCCAGGAAGTCCGACCACTCCCAACCCGCCCGCGGAAGTTTGCATCCGGCGGCCCGAAAGAGTTCGGGGTTGAAAAAGACCACCCGGGGGGACATGGCGAAGGGCACACCCACCACGCGGCCCGCGACTTCGAAGGGGGGGAACATCTTTTCGAAGAACATCGAGCGGTCGGGGTAGCATTCGTTGAGAATGTCCCGGAGATCCATGTAGCCGTCCGGCTCGGTGAGAACGTGCCGCGGCACCTTGAGCTCCAGCATGCTCTTCCGGAAGAGGTGGCTCATCCGGAGTTCGGGAAAGTCCTTGCGGGCCACCTCCAGCATGTCCTTGAGCCAGGGCATGCGGTGGATTTCGTCGTAGACGCTCAGGTTTTCGGGCAGGATGCGGTCCCGCCAGCCGGTCTGCACAAAGGTGCCCTTGCGGGAAACGGATTCCAGGACGCCGTCGCGGCAGAGGGACTCAATGGCCTGCTGGACCTTGAGAAACGATATGCCTAACTCCGCGGCGAGATCCCGGGCCGCCGGGATTTGATCGCCGGCGTCCAGTTCCCCCCTTTCCAGCATATCCAGCACATGAGCCCGAACCTCTTGTAGCTTGTTCCGCATGGGGCTCAGTATCACAGGACCGCCCCCCGTTGACTATGCCATTTGTACATGATTGTGGTCACTTTGCCGTTTTTATGTAGACGGGGCGGAACCGCACCGTGCCCGAAGTTTCCACCCGCTCGATGTGGGCTTGAAGGCGTTGGGCGCCCGTGATGAGGAGGGTGCCGTTGGGTCTTTGGATCAGGGACTGTCCGACGGCATGGACGGAATAGACGCCCCCGCGCGTGGTGAGCAGGTTGGCGACCTGCCTCGCCACCGCCTCGCTGGCTTCGCCACGGTCCGCAACGCCCTTGATTTCAAAAACTTCCCCCACCGACTCATAGAGGTTGGGCGCTCCGTAAAGCACACCGTTCTGGGCCTTGGCGAAGGAGACGATGTTTTGGGCCACCGCGTCCACCTGGGCCGGACTCAGGCGGGAGTTCGGATTGGTGGCGTCGTCGGGCGCATTGAGGAAGACGGCTTTCAGGGGATCCAGACGTTCCATGCCGAAGGGCAGGACTTCGGTATTGAGGTTGACCTTGCCGCCGCCGTTGGCGCCGGAAGGACCGAAATACGGCTGCAGGGCTTCGGTGGGCGCATAGGGGGCCGCGGGAACGCTGAAGAGTTCGCAGAGCGCCCAATCCGGCAGGTTCTGGGCGGTTTGGCCCTTGGTCGGCTGAAAGCGAAGCGTGCGCCAGGGGATGCTGGCCTGGCCGACGCGGTTGGAAAGACCCGTCGGGATCCATCCCAGGTGGGCAACGGAAGGCAGCACGCCGGCGGGATTGGCGGCGGAACCCTTGCGGGCGGGCTGGGCCAGGGAGGCGTCGGAAATGTCACCGTCGGCGTCCGTGTCCTGCGGAGGTTCGACGGACAGGGGCGCGTGGCCCACGGTGCTGACGTCATTGGGCAGACAAAAGGTGGGTGGCGCCTCCTTCCAGTCGGCGGGCACGGTGCCGGCACGGGGATCGTCGATCTGCAGGGACCGGGCGCCGGCCCCCGCGAGCAAATTGGGTAGGAGATTGCCCGGCGGTCCGAGGGTGAGCCAGCGACGATTGGCGCCGGAGGCCCAGACGATGGGGGTCATGGCGATGCACGGCATGGTGTTTCCGGATCCCGGTCCGACATCCGGAGCGATGCCGAGTCCGGCGCTGAGGAAAACCTTGTTGCCGGGTTGGAAGTTCTCGGTGGTGACCATGGCCACGCCGTTTTTGGCGTCGTTGATCTTCACCCAGAAATCCTTCTCGATGGTGAGGTAGCGTCCGGGGGTGAGGACCGTGGTGCCGCCGACCGTGTTTCCCCGCACGGGATTTCCGCTTCCGTTCAGCGTGATGATGTCCGCCGCCTCCACCCGGTGATAATGCTGGGTGGCCCAGCCGCGGGATTCCCCGCTCAGGGCGGCCTTGGGATCGTTGTTGTTGCGCCAGATGTCGCCGAATTGCATGGGACTGGTGCTTTCCGGTGAGGGGGTGGCGCCGAAGGGTCCGCCCACCGGGGAAATGTGGACATACAGGCGTTTGCCGGGTTCCGGAGCCAGCAGGTCGATTTGCTCGATGCCGTAGTCGGGCGGCAGGTAGACCTCGATGTAATAGCGGATGCGCCAGTAGGGAATGCCGAAGGCGTTGGAGACGTCCTCGGGATCGTAGGAAATCCCCATCTCGGTGATCAGCGGGGCGCGGCCGGAACTGAGAAAGTCGCCGTCCTGACCGCTCAGGGGAGTCATGGAGGTGTCGACGAGGTCGTTATTCACGGTGGATCCGTTGATCCGGTAGAGGACCGGCTCGACGATCGTGTTGGTGGATTCGGCGCAGCGGACGAAATCCACGATGCGCGCGGCGATCTGCCAGGTTTGCTCGGATCCATACTTGGTCACGAAACTGGCCCCGCTCAGCATGGGCCAGGTGGTCCGGGCGAGACGGTCGTAAACGGCCTGCACGGCGGCGGAGAGCTTGGAACCGTCGAGGTTGCTGCGGAGGCCGGGATCCGTGTTCGGGGTTTTCAGGATGTCGAGGAAGGGCCGGCCGCCGGCCAGACCGGCCTGGGTGGTGAGGACCAGCTGATCGGCGCCGGCGGCAAAATTGTACGCGGAAACCGAGAATCGGTTTGTGGCGATTGCCGCAGCCGCCCCGGGGCTTGCCCGCCAGGCGTCGCCGACGGTGCGAAAGGGCGCCTGGGTCCGGGCGTTGACCAATGCGGTCACGGTGTCGGAGGAAAAGCCGGGCAGGGCGGTGAGTTCGACATTGGCGGGATTGCCGGCGCCGTTGGTCGGACTGCGCAGTCCGGCGGTGTTGAGATTGACGCGGGCGGATTCGTCATCGACCCAGTAGGCGAACCGTCCGATCACCGGGTTGGTGGTGCTGTAGGCGGGGGGCTCGTCAAAGCTCAGACTGCCGTCCCGCCGGGCGTAGATCCACGAAACCCGCATGGGATTCGGCGTGTTGGTCTGGGTGCCGGTGAGCAGATACGACTCGTTGTTGTGGCCCGCAGCGGAGCCCGGCTGTATCTGGATGGCACCCTGATTCACGAATGCCC
>CALCJD010000127.1 GCA_937960895.1 uncultured Spartobacteria bacterium
GGGGCTTCCCGTTCAACCCCTCAAAATTTCCCTGTTTTGGACAAGAGTGAGTTTTCATCTTTGGAATGAGAATTCTTCAGTCGGACTCCGAGAAATCTTCAGGTTGCCCGTTCATAAACTTCCGGCGTGACCAGGTGATCCGGTTTTTCTCCGCGGAGAAACCGTTCGATATTGGCCAGCGCGGACGCCCCGCACAGGGTGTAGGTGTCCCAGGTCGGCCCGGCGATGTGCGGCGAAAGCAGGACGCCCGGATTGTTCAGCAACGGGGAGTCGGCCGGCAGGGGTTCATGATGAAAGACATCGAGTCCCACCCGCAGCCTTCCTTCGCGGGCCATTTTGGCCAGAAGGATCTCGTCGGCCACCAGGCGGCCGCGCCCGATGTTGACAAAGACCGCGCCGGCCGGCAGGCGGTGCAGCAGCTCTCCGGTCACCGATCCATACGTCCGCTCATTCAGTCCCTCGCATTCGATCAGGATGTCGGAGGAGGAAAAGAGCTCCTCCAGACCGGAGCAGGGCCGCATCTCATATTGGTCATAAAGTTCCCGGGGAACCCCCTGGGACCAGGCGCTCAACCGCACCTGGTGCGGCTTCAACATCCGGGCCAGCTCCCGGGCCACGGCTCCCAGTCCGTGCAGCCCGACCCTTTTGCCCCGCAGGCACCGGGTCTGCAGGAGCGGCATCATTTCAAAAATGCTTCGGGGGGCTCTGACCAACTCCTCCCACAGAGGCAGGTTGCGCAGGCAGGCCAGAACCAGGAGGAATCCGTGTTCAGCCACGGTGTGACTGATCAGGTCGCCCCAGTTGCTGACCAGGATTCCCTTCTCGAAAACCTCGCGGGGCACACGGGACCGGATCGATCCCACAATGCTGCAGATGTATTTCAATCCGCATCTGGAGGATGTCAGCCACCGTTTGGGCAACAGCGGACAACTCCACGCCGTGACCAGAATCGTCGGCTGCAGTTCCTCAAGCCGCCGGCAAAATTCCTCACGCTCCATCCGCGTGGGATCCAGTCGCGTCAGTGGCCGTCCGGGAAAAACCGATCCGGGGGATGAAAAAAACAA
Organism: uncultured Spartobacteria bacterium; assembly: GCA_937960895.1. Lineage (GTDB taxonomy): Bacteria > Verrucomicrobiota > Verrucomicrobiia > Chthoniobacterales > Terrimicrobiaceae > CALCJD01. Next base: position 1,065 of record CALCJD010000127.1, read on the forward strand.
TTCCTCCTCCTTGCGCGACAACGCAAAGACCACATGCTCCGCACTCAATGGGTCCGGCCCCGCTTTCGTTTGCTCGCCGGTCAGAATCACGCTCATACAGCGCCCCGAATATTCCCCGGCTTCGAAATCGTGAAAACATCGGGGTCGGACGAAGATATTCTTACTGTTGAATCCGCGGACGGGAAAAACCGTGCGCGCGCCCGGCCGCTATCGGGCTTCTGCGGAAACAGTGGGGGGGAGACGAAGCCTGCGTGCCAATTGGTCGGCGTAAAGCGAACGTGGTTCCAGCGTGTCGCCGGCCCCCACTCCTTCGACAAAGTCGTCGGATTCCACCTTGTGGCAGGGACCGCGGGTGCCGATGACATAGCCGTCCCCGACCTGCTGGGACCAGATCAACACCGGCCGTTCTTTGGAATAGCGCAGCCCTTCGGTGTTCCAGAAGACCGACTGCGTGGTGGTCACGCCGTGGACCGGATTGCCTCCCCAGGGCCGAAATGCCCGCGCCTCAAGAAAGTCTCCGTCACAGGTGGTGGTGTCCAGCAGATTGGCCATGGAAAGAAACATGTGAAAGTCGGATCCCAGGCGGCCGTCCCGCGCCAGGCATCCGGAAAGGACGTTGCCGCTGCTCCGCATCGTTCCGAAGCTGTAGTTGTGCCGGCCCCCTTCCGCGTGACAGCGGAGAAGGAGATTCTCCTGGCCCTGCAGGTTGAACAGGTACCCATTGCCTCCGCCGCCCCGGTATTGGGGAAATTTGAAGACACAATCCCGGACCGTCACATGCCGGCTGCGGGAAAGGGTCAGCATGTTGGAAAGGATGTGAATCCGGGGATCGTTTCCCTCGGGGGCATACGTTCCCAAGCCGTGGGCCCAGCAGTTTTCCGCCGCTTCAAAAAGGATTCCCGTGGACCCGTGCACGGCATGCCCGAGGGTTCCCTCCCGCTGCCAGTCGTTCTCGTGCAGTCCCTCGCCGGGATGCTGCTTCATGCCGAGGGCAAAGTTCTCCAGCCCGACCTCCCGGATCATTCGTCCGGGAATTTTCACCACGCGGGCACCGTCGGCCACCAGCACCGGATACCGCACGGGAACATCCAACTCGAGGCGCGAAGCGGCCGGATCCACGTCCACCACCCGCCGGCAAAACATCAGCGTGCGGTTGGGTGAACCGGCCCCGGCGGGCTTCCAGTGATCGGTCATTCCGATCGCATCGATGAAACGCCGGGTGAGATCCGAACGAAGAATCACCAGATCCCCCGGGGAAAAGAGGCCGGCATTTTCCACCCGCACAAACCGGCTCTGGTTCGGCACGTCCTCGACCACACGCGAAAAGGGGATTTCGCCTCCCTCGGCATGCCAGTCCGCGCGTGGCGAGGGCTCCACCCGGATCACCCGCCGGCCCCGCATGTCCGTCGCGTCATTGAACAGAAAGGTCCTGTCCCGCCCCTCCCCGCGAAGCACCACGTTGTCCCCGCGAATCCAAAGCGCCGCGGCGCTCCCATCCGGCGGGGCCACCCGATAGGTCCCCGAAGGAAGAAAAACCACCGCTCCGCCCCGCTTTTCGGCATCGTCCAGCGCGGATTGGATCGCGGCCGTCGCATCCCTTTGTCCGGTCCGGTCCGCCCCATACGGCTCCTTCGTGACATCCAAAACCGGTCCCTCGACGCGCGGGATTTCCTTTTCGCCCCGGTGATACCCCGCGTAGGAAAAATCATGGAGAAATCGACCGGCGGAGTCCCGGTACCCCGGCTCCCAATCCTCGGGATACAAAGTGGATCGCCAGACTTCGGAAACGGCGGGGGATGCGAAAGTGGCGAAGGCGAGAACGGACAGGAGAACCGGACGAACCATTTGTCCACACGATAAACGCCGGGGACTTTTCCTGCCAACCGGCGGCGAAACCAGGTTGTTCAACGTGTAGAAAATCCGGGGGCGGACGCGGTTCGCGGGGTTTGCGGAATCCATCCGGTCCGGCGGAACGGGTTCTGGGGTCAGGATTTCGTCGCGCCCGCCAAGGCGGTCGCCTTTCGGCGAACCGGTTTGGAGCGCATGTCCTTGAGCGTTTTTCCGGGATACCAAATGCCCTCCACAAGCACCCGCACCGGAGATTTCGGGATTCCCGTTTCCCCCCGGTGCAGCATGTCGATGACCATGTCCACGGCCTGGCTTCCGATGAGACGGTCGTTTTGATGGACTCCGGAAAATGTGGTTTCCTGTTCGGAGAGGAATGGACTGACAAAGCCGATGTCTTCGGGAATGCGGAAGCCGGCCTCGCGCAGGAGGTGATAGGTTTCCTCGGAGGAGATCACCACCTCGGGACGGTACTTCTTCACCCACTGCACGATGTCGCGTCCCTCGGGGTCCTTGTAATTGCTCCAGAGAATCGGAATGCGCGGAAGGTCGGGGTTCAGTTCCTGAAACAGCAACAGGCCGCTTTGCCAGGCATTCTCCACTTTGTCGTCCCACACCCTCGGCAGACAGAGTCCGAAGCGGCGGTAGCCCAGTTCCATCGCATGGGTGAAAATCTGCTTCATCGTGTGCGTGTGGTGATTGGTGACGATATGCAGCACCGCCGGCTGCATGCAGTACCCAAAGGCCACCGCCGAGAGTTCCTCATACTTGAGCGGAAGATACTGGTTGGCCACACGCTGCGGAGCCAGCAGGACTCCGCGGATGTTCTGCGCCCGCAACACCCGATGCAGGCGGTCGATCGTCATTCCCGGCTCCTGCAGCCAGAACGGGGTGACAATATACCCGCGTTCCCGGGCCCGGTCGCAGGCCCCCCGGTAATACTGGCTGAACTGCTCGCACCCATAAAGCTGGCGGGGATCCGGCCAGTTGTGAATCCAGGCGATGGAGGCCTGGAAGCGGACCGGTTGACGGGCCTTGCGGTAGGCATTCAGGGCCGCCAGCATCGGATCGGGGACGTAACCCATTGAACGCGCGAGCTTTTGAATTTTCTCACGGGTCTCCGCCTTTAGGCGCGGACTGTTCCTTAGAGCCAGGCTGACCGTGGTGAAATGGAGATTGGCCTTCTGGGCAATGTCCCGGATCGTGACGCGCACCTGCTCCATAGAGATAAGCCTATCGCAAATGGCCGCCGACTCAATCTGCGATTTTCGAGGCTCCCCGACCGGCCTCCTTTTTACGGCATTTTCCCCGTTTTATTCTACAGTGTGAAAGACAAGTCTTTTGCCCATCGCAACCCTTGGGCGTAACATTGCCCCATGAAGTTTTTCTCCCCACGCTTCCCCTCCGTACCCCACGGGTTTTCGCTGGTGGAAATCACCTTGGCGTTGGGCATCGTGTCCCTCAGCCTGGTCTCGCTGATCGGTCTTCTGCCGGCCGGCCTCGGGGTTTTGAGGGAGTCCATGGACCAGACGGTGCATGCCGCCATTGTCCAGCGGGTGGCCTCCGGCCTGACCCTGGCGGAATTCGAGAAACTGGAAAGCGACACCCTTTATTTCGATCAGGAGGGCCAGCTGCTCGATACTTCCACCGATCCCGAAGCACGATACAAAGTCACCATTTTGAAAGGCAATCCTTCGCTGCCGGGATACGCCGAAGACGACCAGAACCTGGGCAAACAGCTGACGCGACTGCGCATTGGTATTTCCCGTGCCGACATCTCCGATTCACCCACCGTTTGGCATGCCGTTCAGATTGCCGCAGTTCAGGTTGCCGCGCAGTAAACCGGGCCTCCGGCACGCGGGCGACCTCACACGGGGGTTCACCCTCCTGGAGGTTCTTGCTGCCGCCGCGTTGCTGCTCCTCATCCTGGCGATGACGGGAGCCGTCGTGAACAGCAGCTCGAACGTCTGGCGCCAGGCCAACGCGAAGATCGAAACCTTCCAGAAGGCGCGGGAGGTGTTTGAAGTCATGACGGGCCACCTGGCCAAGGCGACGCTGAACACCTACTGGGACTACTACGACGCGAATTTCACCGCCTTCAGCTCGGCCAATCCCGCGGCGGTTTCCAACTTTGATCCGAAGTATTATGGAAGAAACTCCGACCTGCACTTTCAGTGTGGGCGGGCTTCGAAACTCCTGCCGCAGCTCCCTGCCAACTTGCAGGAGACCTCCACCCATGCCGTGTTTTTCGTCTCGCCGACGGGCCTCGCGGCCGACCCCTCCCATTCCGGACTGTCGGGCCTTCTAAGCGCCTGCGGGTATTTCGTGGCCTTCGGCGATGACAGCGCCTACAAACCCGGCATCGTCCCCACGCCCCCGCGGCATCGCTGGCGCCTCATGGAGGTGACCGAACCCGTGGAGGATTTGAAAGTCTTTTCCGCCTCCGGGTCGTCGTGGTTCCAAAACGCCGTCGCGCAGGGACGGGTTCGTCCGGTCGCCGAGAATGTGATTGCCCTCATTGCCTGGCCGCGGCTTCCCCCCCAGGATGATCCGGACGGCACCCGGATTTCCGCCGACTACACCTATGACTCCCGGACCCAGGCGGCGTGGCAGGGGGCGCCGCCGCGTCAGCCGGTTCAGGCGCACCAACTGCCGCCAAATCTTCAGGTGACCCTGGTGGCGCTCGATGAAGTGTCGGCCGGCCGGCTCGAAAATGGCGATACCCCGCCCGAGGAAATCACCGCGGCGCTCGCCGGACTTTTTGAGGACGTCTCCAAGTATGAGGAGGATTTGAACACGCTGAAGACCCGCCTGGCGGACAAGCACATCGGATTCCGCATCTTTTCCGCCATTCTGTCGCTGAAGGAATCCAAGTGGACCGAATCCTGACCGCCCCATGAACTCTTCCCGCCACGCCTTCTCGCTTCTGGAGCTCCTCGCGGTCATCGCCATCGTGGCCGTTTTGAGCGTTCTTGTCGTGCCCTCCTTCACCCACATCGCCGCCGGCAATGCGCTGACACGGGGCGCCCAGGTGGTGGCTGATCAGGTTCAACTGGCCCGCCAGATTGCCGCCGGCCGGAACCGCGACGTCCAGGTGCGTTTTGTCTGGCGGGACGATGAACCCGCCGGTTATCGCGGAGTGCAACTCTGGTCCTCATCCCCGACCAATGTCACCGAATACGTTCCCCTTTCGCGCATCGCCTGGCTGCCGGAGGGGACCCTGATCTCGTCCTCGGCCGAACTTTCGCCCCTCATTGCCCATTCCCCCATTCCGGAAACCACCGCGGACTTTCCCGGTCGCGGACCGACGAAATTTTGTGGATTTCGTTTTCGCGCCTCGGGACGCACCGATTTGAATTTCAACTCCGCAAACGACTATGTGACCGTTGTCCGGGGGGCGGACGCGGAGGCCACCGCCGCGCCCCCCAACTGCGCGATCGTTCAGGTCGATCCCGTCAACGGTCATGTCCGGACCTACCGTCCATGAAGAAGACATTCCCCAAAATCTCCCCTCCATCGTCCCTCCGCGGCTCCGCGCTGATCATCGCGCTGGCCGTCATGGTGATCGTTTTTGCCCTTGTGGTGGGGATTCTCTCCCGGGTCACCACCGAGCGCTTGGCGGCCAAGGGCTATGCCTCGTCCATTGAGGCGAAGCTCCTTGCCGATACCGCCGTGCAGTTGGTGCAGGCGCAGATCGGCGTCGCCACCTCGGGGGGCACTACCAACGCGTGGAGCTCCCAGCCGGGCCTGATCCGAACCTTCGACCAGGACGGCAAACCCGCGGGTTCTTACAAACTCTACAGCTCCGGCACCATGCAGGTGAAGGGGGCCCTTGTGCCCTCGCAGGAGGCGGCCGAACTGGAGAACTGGTTCGCCCAACCCGCCCACTTCACCGACCTCAACCAGCCCGTTGATGCCAACCTGGACGGCACCCCGGACACCTGGCCGATCCTCGATCCCTCCGCAAACGACATGGTGGAGGGATTCCAGATTTCCGACGACGCCCCCGTGGGAACCCATCAGGGTGTCAACAATCCCGCCCCCATGCCCGTGCGCTGGCTTTACGTGCTGCAGGACGGCCAGCTCGTTGCCGCGACGGGAACCGGATCCACCGCAACCGTAGCCGGCGCCTCCGCTCAAAATCCCATCGTCGGCCGCGTCGCCTTCTGGACCGACGACGAAACCTGCAAGGTCAACATCAACACCGCATCCGAGGGAACGTACTGGGACATTCCCCGGGCGCGGACCAAACAGGAGCGGGACCTCGCCCGTTATCAACCCACACGCAACGAATTCCAAGCCTACCCCGGCCATCCGGCGACAACGAGCATTTCGGCCGTTTTCCCCAATCTGACGATGCAGGAAATCATGCAGATCATCCCGAGAGTGGAGTTCGGGGGTTCAGAAGGGGGAACCAAAGACTATAAAACAGCCCAAAAAGTCCTGCTCGATCAGGACCGCCTTTTCGCCAACGAAGAAGAGCTGTTGTTCAAACCCGATCGCGCCACGTCAAACAGCTTCGATAAGGATCGCTTGGAAAAAGCGAAGTTCTTCATCACCGCCATCAGCCGGGCTCCCGAAACCAACCTATTTAATCTGCCCAAAGTGTCCGTCTGGCCGGTCCATGCCATGAACGACGACAGCCATCGAACGTCGTATGACCGCCTGCTCGCATTTTGCGCGACACTTAACGGGCAACCTTATTATTTCCAGCGCCAAAACAGCCAGAGCGGAACAGAGGACTACGAGGCCATTGGACGCAATAAGACTCTTTACCAATATCTTCAGGATCTCATGGAGCGCCCTGTGCCGGGGTTCGGAGCCGTTCTCGCCAACAAGTTCAACACCGACAGCGATCAGATCCTTACGGAAATTTTCGACTACATTCGTTGCACAAACATCTTCGACCGGAATCTTCTCGAAACAGGCAATCCTTACGCGGCAGGGATTGGTAACGCAGGGGATGGTCCGGCCAGAGGGGAAGTCGTTCCCATCAAAATCGGAGAAAACACAAGGGGCTCCGGCCGCTACGTCACCATATCCGAAGCCGCAATCTGGATGATCTGCAGCGCGGATGCAACAGTCGAGGAGTCCAATACGGCAGACAACCTCACGTTGGTGCCACCCGGGGATGCCAATGAAAAGCCCCTGAAGGAAACCGAAAACACCAAGGAAATCCGCATCGAACTCGCCCTTCTCCTCGAACCCTTCTGCCCGATGCTGAGTGTGGCAAGCCTTCGTCCCGACATAGAAATCCTCGTCGAGGGCTTGGAAAACTGGACCATCCAGGGCAACGGCGGCGGCAATGCGGTCCCCTTGGGGCTTCCTTCAAAAGCTCAACAGACCTACACCGACGCAGGCAGATATTTGTTGGGGAAATCACCAAGCTGGACCAACGATAATAACAATTGGGGCGGCCACATGGGATTCAAATGGGCGCTGAATGGAGCCGGCATTCTGCCCCGCCAAATACGCGCACGCAACAACGGACGGCTTACAGTATCACCAACCCGGTTTGCAGCCAAAGAAAACAGTTCCCCACAACCCAACTGCCAATATCCCTTTGTCAGTGAACCCGTAACCGTAACCGTTCTGAAGGACGATCCAAAAGTCAGGCTCAACGCAGGTCTGATAAAGGTCATCATCAAGCAGAGAACGGCAAACGATAACGAACCAATCCAAACCATCGAACTGGACTTTTCAAAACTCCCCAACGAACTGCCGGCTCCCGGCATGTATTGGGAGAAGGGTCTGATCCCGGGGTACTATTGGACCTTTCAGGCGGACGGTTGTGGAATGGACGATGTTCCCTCCCCCACCGACCTTTCAGCGGATCAAATCAGCCGTCGCTTCCGGGCCTTCAAGGAAGGCTACTATTCTACGAATCAGGGGGTGAAGGTCTTCAAGGATGCGGACGTTATTTACTCCCTGGTTCCCGCCACAGCGTCCGGAAAAACCGGAGATCCCAAGCTTCTTGCGATGATGGACACGGTGCCCAAGGGGTTCTTCGAGCCGCATCCCCTGGCCAATGGAAGCAACCGGATGGCCAATTCGCTCATTCATCTTGCCACAGGCGGACTCGAAAGAATGGGGGGGGAAAACGGAGGGGCATTGGCCGATTTGGGCGGCCAGTTACATCCCAGCAACAAACCTTCACCAAAAGCTCCGTTCAGCCAATCCGATTCATACTTGACCGGGGATTGGGACAATGGGCCGGCCGACCAGCCGGACGGCGGATACCTGAATGCGCCGGACGGGGGAAATCAAAGCACCACGAGCGGATTTTATCCCTATTTCACGATGCACGCGGGGACGGACGTGACGTTCACGTCACCCAGCCGGGTGATTCCCTCGCCGGTGGCCTTTGGTTCACTGCCGACCGGTGTGAAACGGAACCGCCATTGGGAAACGCTTCTCTTCCGCCGCCAGCCCGGCCATCCCAATTATCCCGTTGACGCAGGAGAGTTCATCAAAAACCCCGATTATCTCCTGCTCGACCTGTTTTGGATGCCCGTCGTGGAGCCTTATGCCATCAGCGAACCCTTCTCGACGGCCGGAAAGATCAACATGAACTATCAAATCGTTCCGTTCACCTACATTGACCGCAGCACGGGGCTTTATGCCGTGCTCAAGAAGGAAAAGGTCATAGGCATCCCGGCGGATGATGTGGGTAGTTATAAATCCGCCGCCACAGCCGACACGAAGGAAACGTCTTTTCCGTCCAAAATCTACCGTCACAACGTCAACATCCCGGCCACGCTTACGCAATTCACCCAGCGCTTCACCAATGCGGACAACACCGACCTGTACGCCTTCCGCACCGCCGCGGAGATCTGCGACATTCACATCATTCCGGAGAACGCCTCGGTCAACACGGCCAGCAAAGCCGCGTTGGACAACAGCATGGCGACCTACTGGACGGATCACGCCCTCACCGGCGACAATTCCCGGGAACGGATCTACGCCACGGTGTATCCGCGCCTGACCACCCGGTCCAACACGTTCACGGTGCACTTCCGGGCCCAGTCGCTCCAGAAGCGCGCCGGATCCGAGCCCGATGTCTGGGAGGAAGGCAAGGATGTGATCCAGGGCGAATATCGGGGCTCCACCACGATCGAGCGTTATCTCGATCCCAACAATCCGGCGATTCCGGACTACGCCAAGGAGCCCGATGCGACGCCCTCGCTGGATTCCCTGTACCGCTGGCGCATGCGGACACACCGTCAGTTTGCCCCGTAAGTCCGGGAATTGGGGGCAAACACCAAGGTCCGTCCGTCCCAAACGGTGGAACTTTCCACAATGAAACGTCCCTTTCTTGTCATCCTGCTGTCGGTTTCCGCGGCCCGGGCCGCCGTGCAGCTGCCGGCAATTTTTTCCGACCACATGGTACTGCGGCGCGATGCCGGGGTT
>CALCJD010000128.1 GCA_937960895.1 uncultured Spartobacteria bacterium
CGCCGGGCTATCGTCCCAGCCAGAAGGACGTGATGGATTTCCAGATCGAGCTCGAGAAGGCCGCGCGCTCGCAAGGCCTGTAGGGGTTTCGCCTTTCCACGCAAGTCGCGGAGCTCCGCATTACCCCATCTCCACGGTCCGCAGCCTCAGTACGCCAGTCGTAGATGAGGCGTTTCCTGCCAGACGGATGGTGTTTCCCGGACATGGAGAACCGCTTCCAGCTCCCCGCCTGCCAGATGGGTGCGCAGAACGGAATTCGGAGCCTGACCCCTGAGGAAGAAGTAGTCCACCTGTCGGTTGAGGAGGGCGAAATTGTTGTAAAACCCATCGCAACCGTCCGCACAGACTTTCCGGCAAGAAGCCCCCGTTCCTCCACGCGGAGCGCGACACACCAATTGTCGACCCATTTCGGGATGCGCAAACGTGTCACCCGGAGGCCGTCCTCCTGCTCAAATTGGAAGGCCAGCAGACCTTCCGCGCGCGTCCCCATAAAGGGCAGGATTCGCTCTTCGTCCGGATAGCCCAGACGGCTCCCGGGCCGTGGCAAGCATCGCCTCGGCTTCGGCAAAATTCCAACTCAGGTGCTTGTTGTCAAAACCGGCACACCCCGACCGCCTCAAATGGAAACAGCGGCTTGCGCCGATGTTTGTAGGTCAGCATTTCCAAATCGGCAGAGGTCACTCCCGGCGTGTTGACGCGGATGAGGGTCGGACAAACTTCCTGGTATCCGCCGACGGGCGCATGGACGCCCTTGATGAGCAATACCTGGAAATCCTTCGGCTCCAAACCGCAGGCTCGGATCGGCTGAATGCTGCCGTTGGGACCGCTGCGGCGGCTCATCAGCATGATGGTAAGCCCGCCGGATCGGACAATGGCCGTCGGACCCATATCGCCCCCGGTGCGGCCTCCATGGCGAGGCTTGGTCTCGGTGAATTTTCCGTCGTGAATGCTGAGGACTTCCACATCCAGTTCCAGAGGCGGCTCCGGCGACATGGGGAGTTTGCCGCCGAGCGACAGTCGAAGCCGAGCACCAACCCCCGCTTCGATCGCGCGCGCCGCGGCATCGCGATCCGGCAAATACCAAAAGACGCCCTGCTGGCCGCGCTCCACGCACAGGCGCGCGAGAAGGGTCGAATCCCCCGGCGCCCCACCGCCCATGTTGTCCCCCATGTCCAGCAATCCCACCGGCTTGGGCGATGATGCGATGCGGTCGAGGGCTTCGGCGGGAGAAATCATTTCCCCGCGGAAGCGTTCGCGATTTTCCCACAGCCAGTTCCCCAGTCGGTCGGCTTCGCGTTGTGCCAGGGTCGGATCACCGTCAGCGACGACAATGAAGGCGGAGCCCATTTCGGGCACGTCGGCATAGGGAAACCCCATCGTCACACTGGCCGAAAGAATTCCCGGGAGCACCCGAACCCGCTCAAGCTCCCGCTGCACACTCAACATCGGCTCGGCAAACGAGAGTTGGCGCTCGATATTGATGGCCAATAGCGGATAGCTCGCCGCCACGACGGGCCGGGTGGCGCCCTGCAGAGTCGCCACCATCAGGCGGGCCGCCTCTTCGCCGCGCTGACGTTGATCCAGATGCGGGTTCTCCCGGTAGGCGATCAACGCGTCACAGGCTTCCACCATGGCCGGCGTAAGATTGGCGTGGGGGTCAATGGTCGCGATCAGGGGAATGTTTCCGATCACCTGCCGAAGTCGGGAGAACCACCATCCGTCGAGATCGGGGCGCGAGGCGTTGACGCCCGCACCATGGTTGGCGGCCAGCACGGCGTCCAACGCGCCGGCGGCTTCAAGGCCCTCGCGCGCCATGGCCCACAGCGTGTCGAGCGTCTCGTCGTCCACTGCTCCCCATGGAGCGGCGTGGGCGAAAAGGACGGGCACCGCCTCGACGTCCCCCTCCTCAAGTCCCTGGAAAAAACCTCCGATCTCGTGATGGGCGTGACGATATTTATGCCGAATATCTTCGCCATGCAAAAGCACCGACAAGCGAAAATGCTCCAGCGTGGTCGGTGAGGGAATGAAGGTATTGCTTTCGTGATTGACGCTGACAATCCCGACGCGCAGGCGTTTTTGGTTCATTGGGCGGTGGAACGACGGTTGATTTTCCAATTTGAGAACTCCTTTACAAAATCTACCAGGCACTGCGTAATGAGCTCGTAGAGCTTCCTCCCTTTTTCCGCAGAGCCAAACTCCGGACGGCCCATGGCGCCGTTTTCCGTCAGCTGAGGAAACGTTTCGCCCACCGAAACCTTCGAAGCCGCATACCCCGGGGGATCATAAAGCCGCGATCCCCGCAGAGCAGGCCGCCCTTTGGCCTGGCGCAGATCCCCCCCATCGGGGGCGATCTCCAAAATTACAGCCACCCTGGGCGCCACGGCAAAAATTCGACCGTCCCGGGTCGCCAAGGGCCCCTCGATTCCTGGAAAGTCAAAGGCGATCTGTGTCACAGGGAATGACGGTGGCTTCATGGAAAGAAGAGAAAGTTCAAGAAGCGGCTTGATGTCTGATCAAACCGCGGACGGCAGCACTCCGGACGCCGGTTTCTGGCCGGGAAGGAAAACAAAACGACGGGAGGACATCGAAATTCAAGTCAGCTGGCCCAGCCGGACGAGTTCCGCGGGAAAGGCAAACAGGTCGTTCACCT
>CALCJD010000129.1 GCA_937960895.1 uncultured Spartobacteria bacterium
GTCCCCGAACCCGCCTCAGCCGTCATGCTCGCCGGCGGTGTCGGCATGATCCTGTTAAACTTCCGCCGCAAGCGGATCTCCTAACTTCAAAAGAATCATTTACGATGGGGCGGGAATGTTATCATTCCCGCCCTATTTTTATCGCTCCTTTTCCCACTTCCCGAAGAATAAGAAATCCATGAAGTTCGAGACGCCCCACATGGGGGCGTGACAAGCTTGGAGCGTATTCAGAAGGAGTTTATGACCGCTCCGCTTCGCCCCCTTTCAGGTTGCATCCCTCGATCCCTCCCATCCGCGGCTCTCTGAACGGACCACGGGACTCCCCTCCTTTGGCACACTGCCGGGCGATGCCTTGGCCACAGAATCAGGGCCATACAAACATCGGCCTCAGCTTTGTGAAAAATTCTCCATAAGGACCTGACATCCTGTCTTTCAAAGCCATTAGCGCCAGTATATAAAATACTTACACCCACCCTATTTCTATTTGCACTTCTCCTTGCCAAACCGCATTAGCCCTAACTAAACTTTTCTTCTGACTCCAATACTCGGCGCCGGGCGTGTATTCGCCGCAGCAGATTCAACCATGGGCATCCGGAATGCAAAGACTCATTCGGCAATGGCAAAAGCGAACGCACGGGGAAGGCTGGCGCCGCAGATTTCCTTGTTTCCACAAAGACGTTCCGGCCCGTGAACACAAGTTCACAAGTCATTGCATAACAACGATGTGACCGTCGAAACCCCATGAAAAAGCTCATTGCCTTCGTTGCCCTGATCCTCGCAGGGAACACCATGTCGAACGCCCAACTCGTTCTCACCGGCACGACCACTTCACAGAATTTCGACGGATTGGGCAGCTCCCCAACCGCCACTCTTCCCACCGGATGGAGGATGGAAACGACCCCCGGCGGTACGGAAACCAATTATACGCTGCTCGAAACTTCGACCACGCAGGCCGCCGGAACCACCGGACCGGATGCCCTCAGCGATACCTCACCCGGCGGCGCCTACAATTTCGCGGACGGCGACAATGCCACTTCTACGGATCGCGCCATCGGCTTTCTCAATGACGATTCGTTTGTCAGCGGAAAATCCATCGAGTTCGCCTTCACAAACGCCACGGGCGCAACCATCACCGAACTCTCCCTGGAGTGGGTTTATGAAAAATACCGCTCCGGCATGCGGGGATGGACCTGGCACTTCCACACCAGCACCGATGGCGAATCTTGGGAGGCGGTTCCCGCGGGAGATATCAGTTCGGCGGCGGACATGAACAATTCGACCGTCTTCAATCCGCCCATCACGGCAAACATGAGCGTGACCATTTCCGATTTGTCCATTGAAAATGGATCCACCTTTTATTTCCGATGGACGCTCGTGGGAGCCGGGGGAAGCTCCGACGGCCAGGCTCTCGGGATCGACGACGTGACCTTGGTTGTCACCATCCCCGAACCGTCCGGAGCATTGCTCCTGGGAAGCGGTCTGATCATGCTGTTTGCACCCCGGAGAAGAAAGTCGGCCGAAGATCCGGAAGTTTTCCCACGCTGAAAATTTCGCCGCAGGATTCCGCGACCGCGCGGCCCCAAGTCGCGAAACCCGGGATTTCAATTTGGCGGGCCGGAGCCCGGTTACGGAACTTTTCCCGCGGAGAGACCCGGTTCCCCCGCCGGAAAAACCCGACCGCCGGGACGGTCGTCTGCGATCCCCCTGCATGAAGACCTTGATCCTGGCTCTGGCGATCCTTGGGGGAACTCTGGCGGTCCACGCCGAGGAAGGAACCCGCACAGCGGCGACGACGGAGGCCAGTCCTTATGAGACGGCGGGCACACTGATTTCCTGCAATGCAACGACCCGGGCGCTGGTGGTGGCGACGCCGGAATCGACGGCCCCCATCAGCTACACAACCAACTCCCAAACCGAGCTCGTGGACGAGGCCAACAATCCCATCACGGTCACGGACCTGAAAGACAACGTGCCGGTGACCGTTTTTTATGCCAAAACGCCCACGGAAATGATCGCCACCAAGGTGATTGTGCGTCGCGTGGCTCCCCCGACGCCGTAAGATCCTGCCGGCCTGTCGTCGGCAACTGTTCCGCCCCGCGGAACCATCAGGGAACCTCCGGTTGCGGCCCCAGACCCGCGGGGCGCATTTCCGTTTCCGGGGCGCGCTCCGGCCGTTGGCTCCGAATTTTTCCCCGTCTCCACCCCTTTGACGGGCGCCAGTCGGGCAACCCTTGTGGAATGGCTTGAAAATTCCGGACTTGGGGGCAAAACCTTGAGCCGGCATTGATGAGTAGAAAGGTCACCATTCAGTTACGAAATCGCGGGGAGCGAACCCATTTGCCGGAGGTGATCGGAGGGCGTTATGCGGTGGAGCGGGAGCTCGGTCGCGGCGGGCTGGGCGAGGTGCTGCTGGCCCGGGACCTGCAACTCGAGCGCATGGTGGCGGTGAAGCGCATCCTTGTGCAGGTGGGCAATTCCGACGAACGGGCGCGGTTTGCCATCAACGAGGCCAAGCGGCTCGCCCGCCTCCAGCATCCCAACATCGTGACCGTTTACGACGTGCTGGACCACGAGGGGGATCTGTTGATGGTGATGGAATTTCTCGACGGATACACCTTTGAGGAACTGAAAAGCCCGCTCACTTTGGAGGACTTTCTGAACGTGGCGCGTCAATCGCTCAACGGCCTCGCCGCGGCGCACACACTGGGCATGATCCACCTCGACATCAAGTCCACCAACCTGATGTTCACCTGGCTGGCCACCGGACAGTTTCAGATCAAGATTCTGGACTTCGGTCTGGCCACCATGATCGAGCAGGCCACGGCCACGGAGCATGAGGACACCGTGCTGGGCTCGGTTTACACGATGGCTCCCGAGCAGCTTTTGCGCGAACCGGTGGATGTCCGGACGGACCTGTATTCGCTGGGCTGCGTATTTTACCAGGCGCTCACGGGCAAGGATCCGTTCCGCGGCGCCACGGTGGAGGAGATCATCGACGCCCACCTGAATCATGCGGTGAAGCCGCTGAGCGGACGCCGTCCGGACCTGCCTCCGGGTGTCTGCGACTGGGTGGAACGGCTTATGGCCCGCCAACCGGCGGACCGTCTCTCCGACGCCCCATCGGCATTGCAGGAATTGATCGCGGCCGTCTCGGCGGGTGCCGGGGCGCGCAATGTCCGGTCCGGTTCGCGCGGCGAGACGGAGCCCCCCGAGGAAATCACCCTGCCCGACACGGCACGGCTGAAAGCCTGTCTGCACCGGCAGGCCACCATCCAAGGAGTGGTGGAAAAGGTCTGGGAAAACGCCCCCGGCACGGTGCGGTTCCTGAATTTCGAGGACGTGCGCCACGACGAATTTTCCGTGGTGCTGCCGCTCCGGGACGGCCATCCGGAATTTGCCCGGGAGCGGCTGGACCAACTGGTCGGCCGGCGGATTCGGGTGACGGGAAAAATCAGCGAATTTCACGGCAGTCCGCAGGTCGTGGTGGAATCGCCGGCGCAGATTATCCCGTCCTGACTCCCCGCGACGTCCGATACGGGAGGGCGGCCTTCGACCGGCCGGCCGGTATCGGATTATGATTTTTCGCGGATTTCTTCTTTTCCTCCTGTTCCTGGCCCTGACCGTCCCGTGCCGGTCGGCCGAGGTTTCCGCCAGGCCGCGGGAAAGTTTTTTCCTGAAAACCGTCCGGGACCGTCTGGGCATCGACGCGGTCCGGCGGGAATTTGTGTTTGGAAAACTGCCGGACCGGGACCTCGCCCTCGACATCTATTATCCCCGCACGCCTCCCCCGCCCCGGGGTTATCCCCTCATCATCTGGCTGCACGGCGGAGGATGGATTCTCGGCAGCAAGCGCCAGGACATCTTTGTGCGGCATTTTCCGCGGTATGGATACGCCATCGCGAGCATCGAATACCGGCTGGCGCAGACGGAACCGTTTCCGGCGCAAATCCGCGATGTGCGCACGGCGACATGGTGGCTCTGGAAACACGCCGGGGATCTGGAGCTGGATCCGGGGAAATTTGTCGTGGCGGGTCAATCGGCCGGCGGCCATCTCGCCCTCCTGCTGGCCCTCACCCAGGGCGAAGCCCGCAAAGGCTGGGGTCCGGCCGTGCCCCGCGGCACCCTCAAGGCCGTGGCCGCAATGTATCCGCCGACCGATCTGCTCCAACTGGTGCCTCCCGGCGCCCGGGACAATCCCCTCCATCCCGTGGCCCTGCTGCTGGGGGACAAGTTGAACCGTCGGATCGAATCCGCCCGGGAAGCCAGCCCCATCACCCACGTGTCGCCGGGCGACCCGCCGACCCTGCTGTTTCACGGATCCGCCGATCCCATTGTGCCCGTCGGGCAGAGCCGCCGGCTGGCCCGGAAACTGAAGGCCTCCGGAGTACCCACCCGCCTGCTCATCACGGAGGGCGGCCATGCCTTCACCCTCTATCCGGACCGGGTGGACGACATACTTTCCTTCCTGGAATCCGTGCCGTCCCTCCGGGGAACCGCCCGGACACCGCCCTAGAAGCCCGGAAACGTTCCGCGTCATAAATCCGGGCGTTTCTTGCAATCCTTGTCCGGACCGCTAGAGTATCCCGCCCAACCCAAATCAGACCGAATGAACAGCATCCTTGACCCGGCCAGACTCGGAGAAATCGAGTTCAGCAATGATGAAATCGCCCGCTACTCCCGGCATCTCATCATGCCCGAAGTCACGCTCGAGGGTCAGAAACGCCTCAAGGCCGCCCGCGTTCTCTGCATCGGCACGGGGGGACTCGGCTCGCCCATCGCCCTCTACCTCGCGGCCGCCGGGGTCGGCACGCTGGGGCTCATCGATTTTGACATCGTCGACTTCTCCAACCTCCAGCGTCAGATCCTCCACGGCACGAAGGACGTGGGCCGCAAGAAGCTCAACAGCGCCCGCGACCGCATCAAGGATGTCAATCCGAACGTCCAGGTCGTCCTGCACGACGCCATGTTCCGCAGCGACAACGCGAAGGAAATCGTCGAGAACTACGACATCGTCATCGACGGCACGGACAATTTCCCGACGCGGTACCTCTCGAACGACGTCTGCGTCTTCCTGAAAAAGCCGAACATCTACGGCTCCATCTTCCGGTTTGAAGGCCAGGCCACCGTGTTTGCCCCGCATCTCGGCGGCCCGTGTTACCGCTGTCTCTATCCGGAACCGCCGCCTCCGGGCATGGTTCCGAGCTGTGCGGAAGGCGGCGTGCTGGGCGTGCTGCCGGGCATCATCGGAGTGATGCAGGCCATCGAGGCGGTCAAACTCATCTGCGGCATCGGCGAACCGCTCATCGGACGGCTCGTCCATTTCGACGCGCTGAAGATGAAATTCCGCGAATTCAAGGTGCGCAAGGACCCCAAGTGCCCGGTCTGCAGCGACCATCCGACCATCACCGAATTGATTGATTACGAGCAGTTCTGCGGCATCCCGCAGGCCCAGGCCGCCGAGGACGCCGAACCGCCCGTGCCGGAAATCACCGTCGAGGAACTCAAGGCCAAGCAGGACCGCGGAGACAAATTCGTCCTCCTCGACGTGCGCGAGCCCTACGAATACGACATCGCCCGCATCCCCGGCTCGAAGTTGATTCCGGTCGGCGAACTGCCCTCGCGCATGAGCGAACTCGACAGCGCGGACGAAATTGTCATCCACTGCAAATCGGGGGTTCGCAGCGCCAAGGCCCTGCGCCAGCTCCAGAAAGCCGGTTTCGCCAAGCTCTACAACGTGGAGGGCGGCATCCTCGCCTGGGCCGAACGCATCGACCCCACTGTCGCGAAATATTGAGGTCTCCGGGCCGTCGGTCCGCACCTTGAAATGATCCCGTCGGTCCCGGGGAGAGGGCACGTTCCGCGTCGCCTTCCCCCGACCGGTGCATCCACCCCTCGGATCGCGGTCCTTCAGGCCGCCCCATTGGTCGGCACCAAGGATTGTGAAATCGGCACCCTCATCGGGAAGAGCCCCAAAAGACGCGGTCTGAAGGACCGCGATAGGGGGGAAATCACTCAGGCGCCCGGAAATCCCCATCCCCGGGCCTCATGGTGCATACCCCAGCACCCGCAGGACCTCATCATAGTCCGCGCAGTCGTCGCCGTATAAGGAACGCCCCTCCTCAAGGAGCGCCGCGGCCTCCTCCCGGCGACCTTCCCGAAACGCCAGGGTGGCTCGACCGTAAATCCAGGCGGGTGTCTTCGCGCCGACCCGCATGAGTCGGGGCAGCAGGTCGTTGGCCCGAACCTGATCACCCCGCATCAAGGCGCAGACGTAGATTCGATACCCGATCAGGGGCCGGGAGGAACTTTTCGGAAAATACCGGCGGTAGAGCCCTTCGGCCCGGGCGTAATTGCCGGCGCGAAACTCGATGTCAGCCATCTGTTGAAGAACGTCGGGATCCCCGCCGTCCGACAACTTGAACGATGCGGCGGACCGCCCCGGTGACAAGCCGGCTTCCCAAGTCATGGGCGCTTCATCAGTCGTTTCCTCCACCTCCTGAACGGCCACCGGGGGCGCCGGAGAATCCCCTCCAAGCACCGCCAGGACGAGCCCACCGGAAAGCACGGCAAGCAGGCCCAAATAAAAGAGAATCAGGACGCCCACCGGCACCCGGGCATGAAATCGACGCACCGGGCGGGTGATTTTCCATACGCCGGCCTGCAGCTCCCGCTGCCAGCGGGGAAGTTTCCGTCCCCTTGGCGGCCGATCGGCTTCGTCATAATCGGTTATCTTCGGGGGCCGCACGGGTTTCTTCGGCCGGGAAGGGGGAAGGGCTCCCGCGCGTTGGCGATGGGACCAAAAATTCTCCCAGCGAGCCCGCCAGCTTGGCCGCGCCACCTCGCCCATGCGGCGTTTGCGTTTGGCACCCCGGTCGAATATCCACGCCATGCGCCCGGTAGAACCAAAGAGCGTCCGCATTGTCGAGTTTCAATGCGCCGGACGCGTTGCCGACCCCCCATTTGCCCTCTCCGCGGCCATCCTCCATCCGGATTCCGCCCCACACGACGAAGTGTTCCGGCCAAAGAAAAACGGCGCCGTCCCGTTTTTCGGGACGGCGCCGCGCAGACTTTCGTCCGGTCCGATTATTTGGTCGGAACGGTGGCGATGGTCTGAAGGATCCGGCTGGCGATCTTGTAGGGATCCCCCTGCGAGTTCGGACGCCGATCTTCCAGATAGCCCTTGTAGCCGTTGTTGATGAAGCTGTGGGGCACGCGGATGGAAGCACCGCGGTTGGCCACGCCGTAGTTGAACTTGTCGATGGACTGGGTCTCGTGCAGACCGGTCAGACGGAGGTGGTTGTCCGGACCGTAGACCGCGATGTGCTCGTTCTTGTATTTGTCGAACGCCGCCATCAGGGCCTCGAAGTATTCCTTGCCACCCACTTCACGCATGTACTTCGTCGAGAAGTTGGTGTGCATGCCGGAACCGTTCCAGTCGACATCCGAGCCGAGCGGCTTGCAGTGCCAGTTCACATCCACGCCATATTTCTCGCACAGGCGCATGAGGATGTAGCGGGCCACCCAGAGTTCGTCCGCGGCCTTCTTGGAACCCTTGCCGAAGATCTGGAATTCCCACTGACCCTTCGCCACTTCGGCGTTGATGCCTTCGTGGTTGATGCCGGCGGCCAGGCAGAGGTCGAGGTGTTCCTCAACGATCTCGCGGGCGATGTCACCCACGGAGGAGTAGCCGACGCCGGTGTAGTAGAGACCCTGCGGGGGCGGGAAGCCGCCGCCTTGCGGGAAGCCGAGCGGAGCGCCGTCGCGGTAGAGGAAGTATTCCTGCTCGAAACCGAACCACGCGTCCGGATCGTCGATGATCGTCGCACGGGAGTTCGAGGGATGCGGGGAACCGTCCGGAAGAAGCACTTCGTTCATCACCAACACACCGTTGGTGCGGGCCGCGTCGGGGAAAACCGCCACGGGTTTCAAAATGCAGTCCGAGCTGTGGCCCTCGGCCTGACGGGTGGAGCTGCCGTCAAATCCCCAATTCGGAAGCTGCTCCAGCGTCGGGAAGCTGTCGAATTCCTTGATGAGGGTTTTGCTGCGGAGGTTGGCAACGGGCGTGTAGCCATCGAGCCAGATGTATTCCAGTTTATACTTCGCCATAAATGTGGTTGATGTGTCTTTTTTTGAGCGGACAGCGCCTGGTTTGGCCGCACGGTGTTGCTTTTTTGCTTTGGACCCTGATGCCCTACTTGGCGCAAACGGAATGAAGCAGGAAGGATGCCAAAGTCATAGAAAAATCGAAAAAACCTTTTTCGGCTGCAGACTTGCACGGTCCGACACCTCGCGGGCATGCTGACGGCATGCTGGAAGTGAAGGACACTCTCCGCGCCACGGTTCGCATCGGGTACGATGGGCGGGTGCACAAAACGTTCCGGGGTCCGAAGGCCGAAGAGCGCTTCGCCAACGAGGTGAGGGTGCTCCAGCATCTTGAAAGGCAGGGTTGTCCGTTTGTGCCCCGGCTCCTCGAAGCCGACCCCGCGAGCCTGAAAATTGTCACCACCAACTGCGGCACGCGGATTGAGCATCTGGATGAGGCGCGGATGAAGGAAATCTACGACGAGTTGCTGGCCTATGGCGTCCGGCACGACGACGCGGAAATGCGCAACATCACCTACCGGCAGGCGGACGGACGTTTTTGCGTGATCGACTTCGAGTTCGCAACCATTCTTCCCGGCTTCGAAGAAAAAGCCGGATGATCGAACCACCTGTCAGAACCGAATACCCTGCAGAACTCCGCTGGTCCGGGCACACCGATCGGGGGCGGATCCGTCCCAACAACGAGGACGCCTTCCTGTGCCTGCAGTTCGACGCGCAGGAAGTGCGTTATCTTGGAAAAATCGGCAACGCCTACACTCACAACGTCGATTTCCTCTTTGCGGTGAGCGACGGCATGGGCGGGGCCAAGGCGGGGGAATTCGCCAGTCGCATCGCCGTGGACAAGATCACCCGTCTTTTGCCCAAATCCTTCAAGCAATCCGCCGCGGGCCTGTCCACCGGGTTTGAGGACATCCTGACGGAGCTGTATCACGAAATCCACCGTTCGCTGCTGTATCTGGGCGCGAGCGATCCCGACTGCGCCGGCATGGGGGCCACCCTGAGCCTCTGCTGGTTCACTCCGGGCTGGATGTATTTCGCACACATCGGGGACAGCCGGATTTATTATCTGCCGGCCGGCGAGGATTCGGTGCGGCAACTCACCCACGACGACACCCATGTCGGCTGGCTCCTGCGCAACAGGCAGATCACCGAATGGCAGGCGCGTTCGCATCCGGGCCGCCACTCCCTGCAGAAAGCGCTGGGGGCCGGGCACCAGTTTGTTGACCCGCAGGTCGGCGCGGTGGCCCCGGAGCGCGGGGATATATTTCTCCTCTGTACGGACGGTCTCGTCGACGGCATCTTCGATTCGCAGCTGCCCGACTACCTCCGCAACGGCCTGCCGATCGAACAGGCTGCCGTGCACCTTGTAAACACCTCCGTGGCCCAGGCCGGCCGCGACAACACCACGGTGTTGATCGTGCAGGTGTTGTAGGCGCTCCTCCCGTATTCCCCCCCGGACGCCGGGGCCGCCCCGGGGAGAAACCAGGCCGTTTCCCCTTTTCAGCGTCCCCGCATTTTCCTAGAACCCGATCATGCACCAGCTTGATGCCAGGGACTGGAAAAGGCTGCATCGTGCCTCCCTCCAGGTATTCGAGTCCTATCGGTCCCTGGCGGAGTGCAGCCGGGCGGTGGTGGAAACCCTCGAACAGTTGATCCCGGCCCGGCGGATTTCCACCTTTGAATTTCATCTTCCCGGCCGGCTGGTGCCCCTGTACGAATCCGCGCCCCAGCCGTTCCCCGAGCGCCGGGTCCTGCTCTGGAGCCACAGCCGGGAAATTCCCTTTCTGCCGGCCTTTCGCGCCGGCCGGGCGGAGGGCCCGGCGCGCCTCCTGGAGCACCTCACCCGCGCCCAATGGCGTTCCACCGTGCTTTACAACGAATGGCTCCGCGAAGCGGGCACGGAGGATTTCCTCAGCATGCTCACCGGCCTGTCCGGCTGCCGGCGCAAACTTTCCCTCAGCTTCGAACGGGACGGGCGCGGGTGTTCTCCGTCCGCGACGAGGCCCTGCTCCACCATTTCCGTCCCGTATTGCAAAGGGTCCTTGCCCTGTGTCTTCGCGAGGACGCCATTCTGCCGCCGCTCAACGGCCCTCCCGATCCGGGAATTGCGTGCCTGGAGGCGATGGGGTTGAGCCGCCGGCAGGCGGAGGTGCTTTTTTGGATGACCCAGGGAAAATCCAACCAGGAGATTGCCTCCATCCTCAACATCGGACACGCCACGGCCTGCGAACATGTCCAGCGGGTGTATGACAAACTGGGCGTGGACAACCGCCACGCCGCCGGCGAGGCCGCCCGGCGGTTCTTTTACGCCCGAACCACGACGGATCCGCAGGGTTCCCGGCTCAGCGCAGGGAGCTTCCCCGCGGGAAAAAACGGCAGGCGGAGATAGCAAAAACCTCCCGGCGCGCGGAGTCGGCTCCGCCGCGCTTCAATTCCCAAAGAGCCGGATTTCGGAGCCGCTGTCGAGCATGCCGGGTGCCTGGACCGGGGGTCCGTCCGACGCAGCGGCGGGAGCGGGAGTTCCGGCGCGTTCGCTTTCCCGTTTCTTTTTGGCCTGCTGCAGATTCTCCCAGGCATCCCGCAGGTCGGGACGAATCCTGAGGGCCCGCTCGAAACTCTCGATGGCGGCGTCCGTCTGATTGAGGAAATACTGGGCCACGCCCAGATTGCACAGGAAGGTCGGATTGTCGGGATCCTCCCTGAGCAGCTCCTGATAAACCTCGAGCCCCTCCTGATACCGGTTGGCGCGAATGCAGAGACTGGCGAGATTGATTTTGTAAATGTGGATGTCCGGGGCCAGTCGCACGGCCTCACGCAGTTCCGCAAGGGCTCCATTGATGTCGCCCCGTTTTTCCAGCATCGCGCCGTAGTTGTTGTGGGTTTCGGCCAGATCCGGGCGCAACTTCCGGGACTGCCCGATGTGATGGAACGCCCGGTCATGCTCCCCCCGTTCAATCAGCACCTTGCCGAGGCGGCTGTGCGCCTGCCACGCGTCGGGGTTGTATTTCAGGGTGTAGGTCCACATCTCGTATTCGTTGGCGAAGATCCCCGCGTAGCGGTGGGAATAAATGGTCAGAACCGCCAGAACCGCCGCGCCCAGGCCGGCCAGCAGGGTCTGATTGTGGCGGTCCGCCCGGTCGTAAAGGAATCCCAGTCCGGCCGCGCCCAGGCCGATGATCCCCAGCGCCGGCAGATAGAGGAAGTGGTCCGCCGTCCAAGTGATGCGCATGTAGGACATCGTGATGAACCCGAGGACCGGAAACAGATTGATGAGGAAAAAGCCGAACCCGAGAAGCACGTGACGGCCCCAGGTTTTGCGCCGGAGCCATAACCAGAAAAGGATCGCCGCCAGCACCGGCCACGAAACCAGCATCCAAATCTGGGGCGTCCAGCGGGGATAAATGGGCAGCAGGCCGTAGGAGAAAAAC
The DNA here is from genome assembly GCA_937960895.1 of uncultured Spartobacteria bacterium. Classification (GTDB taxonomy): domain Bacteria; phylum Verrucomicrobiota; class Verrucomicrobiia; order Chthoniobacterales; family Terrimicrobiaceae; genus CALCJD01. Next base: position 11,532 of record CALCJD010000129.1, read on the forward strand.
AGCTTGAAGGGAAAGACCGTCTTCCAGAGGTAAAACCAGACCGAAATGCCGGCGATCTCCGTGCGGGAAAGCAGGTTTCCGACCGGAATGGTTTCCGAACCGATGGCGCGGTCGTGCTGGAATTCAATGGTCCACCACGCCGCGCACGCCGACAGGAGGAAAAACGGCACACTTGCCAGAACGGCGCGCCACAGCCCCCGGGCAAGGATGGGCAGTTTCCCGGCAAGATCATCCAGAGCCTTGAACGAAAACTCCCCTTCCGGCCGGTCCCCCTGCAGGTCCCGCCACCACGAGTAGAGCAGGATGACACAGGGAAACATCACCACCGACGTCTTGCAGAGCACCGCCATGAGGTAAAAGACGAAGGCCAGAAGCAGATCCCGCACCCGGCCGCGTTCGTCGAAGCTGATCCACGTCAGCATCGCCAGCAGGAGGAAGGGCAGCGACAGGGTGTTTTTCAGCTCCGAGACCCACGCCACGGATTCGATCAGGATCGGGTGGATGGAAAAAATCAGTCCGCCCAGCCACGCCTGCCGGATGCCAAGGCGGGCCAGCACTTTCCAGAAGAGGAGCGCATTGACCAGATGAAGCCCGACATTCAGCAGGTGCCAGGCGGTGCGATCCGTGCCAAACCCGCGGAAATAGATCCACTGGACCGTGGATTTGAGGGGGAAATAATCCGCGCCGGACTCCCCCTTCCAGATTTTGATCAACCCCTGGGGATCCGTCAGGATGGCGTTCTGCGTGATTTCCTGGTCGTCATCCCACAGCCAGTCCCCGTGGAAGGCCGGCGCATACACCAGGAGGCCGGCAATCACAATGAGAAGGAGCTTGAGCAGCCAGATTTCAAAATGGCCGGAGGGAACCTCCCCGGCGGGGGCGGGCTCGGACTTCAGGCTTTTGTTCTTTGGCGATACACGCGGCATACGGTGTCAAAAACCTGATCCACGGTGATCGTCTTCATGCAGACGTTGTCGCGGCAGGCGGTTTGTCGATTGTTGAGGGCGTTTACACAAGGACTGCAGGCGAGGCCAGCCCACAGGGCGTGGTTGCGCGGCGACGGCGCGCCGAAAAGCAGCGGCGTTTCCGGACCGAAGAGCACCACGACGTCGATGGGCGTGAGGGTGGCAAAATGCGCCGGACCGCTGTCGTTCGTCACCAACACCTCGGCAAAACCGTACACGATGAGCAGCTGGCGCAGGGTGGTTTTTCCCGCCAGGACAAAACAGCGTTCCGACCCGATGGCGGCGATGAGTTTGGTTACCTTCTCCGCCTCGTCCGGGGCGCCGGTGAAACCGACGGACACCTCCGGGAACTCCGCCAGCAGGCGTTTGGCGAGGGCCACATAGTTGGCGGAATCCCAGCGACGCAGGGGCAGCAGGTCGCTGGCATTGGCATTGAGAAGAATGAGGCGGGGCGAGCCGGCCGGCATGAGCGAGGCAAGCAGCTTTTGCACCTCGGCCTTTTCCTCGGGTCCCGGCTCGAACGGCGGCGGCGGCGCGCCCGGCGGCGGGACCGCGGGAAAGGTGGGAAATTTGCCGGCCGGATTGTCCAGCGCCATGGTCAGGCTGGAAAAGGTGCGGCTGGCGTGCAGGTGTGCGTTGTAAATGACGCGGTGGGTCAGCAGGTCGCCACGATAGGGGCCCTCGCCGAAAAAGGCATGGAATCCCACCCGGATGCGCGCGCCGGTCAGCCAGGCCAGCGCGGCGGTGGAGCGGGCGAAAAATTCCATGTCGATGCAGGCGTCGATCCGCATGCGGCGGATCTGAAACAGCCGCGAAAGCCCGCTGGTGACCATTTCCGCCGGCGACTTCGTCCGGATGGTGAGCACGTTTTCATGCGGCACCAGATTGAGCAGGTCGAGGATGAAGCGGTTTTCCTCGAAAAGCAGGAAATACACGTTTTGGGCGCCCACCTTTTCCACCGCGCGGCGGATGGCGTCATGGGCCAGCACCGTGGACCCCTGCTCGGCCAGCTTCAGGAAGAGGATCGTCTTCGGGGGGGAGAGGTCCGGTGGGAACAGGGCGTCCGTCACCTTGCGCAGCAGCGTGGCGCAAAAGCAGGCGAGCACGCCGAGGGAGGCGTCGATCTTGTGAAGGAGATTTGCGTTGCTGCTGAATCTGGCCAAGGGCGGAAGGAGAAAATTTCATTTTCCCGAATCCCGGGAAAACATCCATCCTTTTCGCAAGAAACCGCCCCGTCGGAGTCTCCGACAGGGAGGCCGGGTCACAGTCCGACGGCTTTCCGGACCCGGTCCATCACCCCCGTGGCAATGGCATTGGCCTTTTCGGCACTTTCCTTCAGGACACGCTCGACATAACCCGGATCGGCCACGATTTCCGCGCGCCGCCGGCGCATCGGGGCGAAATATTCCCAGATGGCTTCAAAAAGGCGCTTCTTGAAGTCGCCGTAACCGACCCCGCCGGCGCGGAATTCCTCCTCCATCCGACGGTGATCGTCCGCGGAGGCCACCAGCTTGTACAAGCCGAGGATGGTGGAATTTTCGGTGGGTTTCGGCTCCTCCACCGGAGTCGAGTCGGTTTTGAGACTCATGATCTTTTTCCGCAGGGCCTTCTCCTCCTCAAACATGCCGATGGTGTTGCGGTAGCTCTTGCTCATCTTTTCCCCGTCCAGGCCCGGCACCACCGCGGTGCTTTCCTGGATGCTGGGCTCGGGCAGTTTGAGCGTCTCGCCGTAGGTCTCGTTGAACTTGATGACCAGGTCGCGGGTGATTTCGATGTGCTGCTTCTGGTCCTTGCCCACCGGCACGACGTCGCTGTCGTAGATGAGAATGTCGGCGGCCATGAGCACCGGATAGGCAAACAGCCCGTGCGAGGGCGCGATGCCCTTGGCCAGCTTGTCCTTGTAGGAATGCGCCCGCTCCAGCAGCCCCATGGGGGTGAGCGTGCTGAGGATCCAAGACAACTCCGTCACCGCCGGAACATGGGATTGGCGGAAAAGAAGGGCCTTTTGCGGATCGAGTCCGCAGGCCAGGAAATCCACCGCCACATCGCGGATGTTCGCCGAAAGCACGGCGGCGTCATGCACCGTGGTGAGCGCATGCAGGTCGGCGATGAAATAGAGCGCCTCGCCCTTGTCCTGCAGCTCGATGGCGGGCCGCATCATGCCGAAATAATTGCCCAGATGAAGGGTGCCGGAAGGCTGGATGCCGGAAAGAATACGCATGGGAAGAGCGGAAAGGAAAACATCCCGTTTCGCGCATGGCGAACATTTTGCCAACCCTGAAATTTTTCCCCGGAAAGGACCGCCTCCGCCCGGCGGAAGGCGATTCCGCGAAGGCGAAAAAGCGTTCTTCCCCGCCGCGGAGTCTTGCCTGACGCGCCTTCCCGGGGAAGAATGACTTCATGGACCCCGCCCTGCCTCGTGACACCGGTCTGGACGCCCGGTTTGAGGCCGAATTGAAGGCCGCCATCCCCGGATGGAAATCTTCGCCCGGGGTCGTGCACCATCCGGCGGCCCGGCGTTTCGAATTCGCCTGCGGCCCCCGATCCGCCGTGGTGGAATACCGGAGGGAACGCGATCTCCTCATCATCACCCACACCTTTGTTCCCCCGGAGTGCCGCGGACAAGGAATTGCCGAACTCCTCGTGCGCACGGCCCTGGAATTTGCCCGCTCCGAAAAACTGCGCGTGGTGCCGCAGTGCGGTTATGTCGACGTGTTTTTCCGGCGTCACCCGGAATTCGCCGACCTGCGCGCCGGAAGCGAATAGCGGTTCCGCATTTTCCCCGCCCGGCCTCCGTTCCGGCCCGTCCGGCCGGTGTTCGCTCGACAAAGTGTCCCGGAAGGATATGCTAGGGATGTGACTCCCTTGACCGCTGAGTTCCTCGGCACAGCCCTGCTGATCGTGCTCGGCGATGGAGTTGTGGCCAACGTGCTTTTGAACAAATCGAAGGGCCAGAATTCGGGCTGGATCGTCATCACCACGGGCTGGGCCTTTGCGGTTTTTGTCGGGGTTTTCGCCACGGCAAGCATCAGCGGCGCGCATCTCAATCCCGCCGTGTCCGTGGCCCTCGCCCTCACCGGCGCCTTTCCGTGGGCGCTGGTGCCGGGCTACATCGTCGCCCAGATGCTGGGGGCCTTCGCCGGCGCGACGGTGGTCTGGCTGGCCTACCTTCCGCACTGGAAGGAAACCGAGGATGCCGAGGCCAAACGCGCCATCTTCTGCACGGCGCCCGGCATCCGGAATGCCCCGGCCAATTTTCTGTGCGAATTCATCGCGACGTTTGTGTTCATTTTGGGCGTGCTCTCCATCAAGGGCGCCGTGGAAAAGCCCCTGAGCGGCGCGTCCGTGCCCATTGACCTCGGGGCGCTCGGCGCCCTGCCGGTGGCGCTGCTCGTGTGGGCCATCGGACTTTCCCTCGGCGGGCCCACCGGATACGCCATCAATCCCGCCCGGGACCTTGGTCCGCGCCTGGCCCACGCCTTCCTCCCGGTGGCCGGAAAAACCCACAGCGACTGGCCCTACGCCTGGATTCCCGTCTTTGGCCCGCTGGCGGGCGCCGCGGTCGCCGCCGGCCTTTATGTCGCCCTCGGAAAATACTGATTTCGCCACTCTCCCATTTTGCATCAATGAAAGCCCTTCTCTCCCTCGATCAAGGCACCACCAGCTCCCGCGCCATCGTTTACAACGAACGCCTCGAACCGCTGGCGTCGGCCCAAAAGGAATTCACCCAGCATTTCCCCCGGCCGGGCTGGGTGGAACATGATGCCGCGGAAATCTGGAACACGGTTGTGGAGACGGCCCGCGAAGCCATCGCGCGGTCCGGCGCCGATTCCATCGCCGCGCTCGGCATCACCAACCAACGCGAGACCATTGTGGTCTGGGATCGCCGCACCGGCGAACCGGTGGCTCCCGCCATCGTCTGGCAGGACCGCCGCACCGCGGAATATCTCGACGCCCTGCGCGCCGGCGGGAAGGAACCCCTCATCCAGCAAAAGGCCGGGCTGCTGCTGGATCCGTATTTTTCCGCCAGCAAGCTGCACTGGCTCCTGCGCGAGATCCCCCACGCCCGCCAGCGCGCGGAGGCCGGCGAACTCGCCGCCGGCACGATCGACTCCTGGCTCATTTTCAAACTCACCAACGGGCGCCGTCATGTGACCGACATCACCAACGCCTCCCGGACGATGCTGATGAACATTCACAACAGCACGTGGGATGACGAATTGCTGGCCCTCTTTGACATTCCGAAGGCCATCCTGCCGCAAATCGTCCCGAGCAGCGGCGACTTCGGGGAGACGGAACTTTTCGGCCGGACGATCCCCGTCCGCGGCGCCGCGGGCGATCAGCAATCGGCTCTGTTCGGCCAGCTCTGCAACAGCCCGGGCCTGGTCAAATGCACCTACGGCACCGGCTGTTTCATGCTGGTCTTCACCGGATCGGAACCCGTGACAAGCCGGAACCGCCTGCTGACAACCGTCGCCTGGAAGATCGGCGACGAACCCACGCAATACGCGGTGGAAGGCAGCGTGTTTGTCGGCGGCGCGGCCATTCAGTGGCTGCGGGACGGACTCAAGATCATTCGCAGCGCCCCCGAAGTGAACGAACTCGCCGCGCAGGTGAACGATTCCGGCGGGGTGTTTCTCGTGCCGGCCTTCACCGGACTGGGCGCACCCTACTGGGACTCGTCCGCCCGGGGCGCCCTGCTCGGCATCACCCGGGGAACCACCGCGGCGCACCTCGCCCGGGCCACCCTGGAAGGCATCGCCTGGCAGGTCTCCGATTTGCTGTCGGCCATGGAAAAGGACTCCGGCCGCCGCATCACAACGCTGCGCGTCGACGGCGGCGCCTCCGCCAGCAACCTGCTCATGCAGATCCAGGCCGACTCCCTGGGCGTCCAGGTGGAGCGCCCAAAAAACCTGGAAACCACCGCCCTCGGCGCCGCCATGCTCGCCGGCCTCGGGGTCGGCCTCTGGAAAAACACCGACGAACTCGCCGGCATCCGCGAAGTCGAACGCGTCTTCCAGCCCGCCACCTCCGCCAAGGAACGCCGCGCCCAGCTCAAACAATGGCGAAAAGCCGTAAAACGCGCCCGGAACTGGGCCGCCGACTGATCCGTCCGATCACCAAAAACACACCATGAATCGCGAACATCTCCTCAAGGCCCTCACTTCCACCCCGCAATGGGACATCGTCATTGTGGGAGGGGGGGCCACCGGCCTGGGGGTGGCGGTCGATGCCGCCACACGGGGCCTGAAAACCCTCCTGCTCGAAGCGGACGACTTCGCCAAGGGCACCTCCAGCCGCAGCACCAAACTGGTCCACGGCGGGGTGCGTTACCTCGAACAGGGCGACATTCCGCTCGTGCTCGAGGCCCTGCGCGAACGGGGCCTTCTGCACCGCAACGCCCCGCACATCGTTCACCACCTGTCCTTCATCGTGCCGCGCTACAAGTGGTGGGAGGGGCCGTTCTTCGGCATCGGCCTGAAGGTCTACGACGCGCTGGCCGGAAAGCTGAACCTCTCGCCCTCGCGCCTGCTCTCGCGCGACGAAACCCTCCGGCGCATTCCCAACATCGAATCCAACAACCTGCTCGGCGGCGTGGAATATTTCGACGGTCAGTTCGACGACTCCCGCCTGGCCATCACCCTGGCGCAGACGGCCGCCGACCACGGCGCCACGCTGTTGAATTACATGCGGGTGACCGGACTGCAGAAAACCGACGGCATGATCTCCGGCCTCACCTGCCGGGACGGGGAGACCGGCGCCACCTACGAGGTGAAAACCCGCGTCGTCATCAATGCCACCGGCATCTTCGCCGACGAAATCCGCCTGATGGACGAGCCCGACGCCCCGCGCGCCGTCCAGCCCAGCCAGGGCGTCCACCTGGTCTTCGAACGGGATTTCCTCCAGGGCGACTCGGCCATCATGGTGCCGCACACCGACGACGGCCGCGTGCTGTTTGTCATTCCCTGGCACGGCAAGGTGCTCGTGGGAACGACCGACACCGCCATGGAAAAGGCCGAACTCGAGCCGCGCGCCCTCGACGAGGAAATCGGCTTCATCCTGCGCAACGCCGCGCGCTACCTCGCCCGGGATCCCAAGCGTGGGGACATTCTCAGCATTTTCGCCGGACAACGTCCGCTCGTGCGCAAACCCGGCAAGGACGGGACCGCCACCAAGACCATTTCGCGCAACCACGAGGTGCTCGTTTCCGAGGCCGGGCTGGTCACCATCGTGGGCGGGAAATGGACCACCTACCGCAAGATGGCCGAGGACACCCTCAATCATGCCATGCTCATCGGGGGATTCGCCGAAAAACCCTGCATCACCGAAACCCTGCAGCTCCACGGTTACCGCAGTCCACAATCGCCCCCCCTTCCGGAGGCCTACGCCGTCTACGGATCCGATGCCTCCAAGCTGGAGGAACTGGGCGCCAACGAACCGCTCCATCCCCGGCTGCCCTACACCAGGGCCAACGTGCTCTGGGCGGTCCGTCACGAGATGGCCCGCACCGTGGAGGATGTGCTCTCCCGCCGCACCCGCGCCCTGCTGCTCGACGCCCGCGCCGCCCTGGAAATGGCTCCGGAAACGGCGAAAATTCTCGCCGCGGAGCTCGGAAGGGACGCCGAATGGGAGGCCCGCCAGGTCCGCGAATTCGAGACCCTGGTGAAGGGCTACCTGCCGCAGTAGGCCGGCATTCGCGGCGTCAGCTCATTCGTAGCGCAGCGCGCCGATCGGATCCAGCCGTGCGGCGCGCAGCGCGGGATAGATGCCGGACACAATGCCGGCCAGCACCGCAAACGCCACGCTGATGATCACGGAATCGAAGGTCATCAGCGGCGGGTTTTCGCTCGGAGCCACGACGCCCAGCAGTTGGATGAGTCCCGCGCCGGCGGCGATGCCGATGACGCCGCCAATCACGGCGATGGAGACGCTTTCGATGAGGATCTGGAAAAAGATGTCGCGGCCCTTGGCGCCCACCGCCAGCCGGATGCCGATCTCCCGCACCCGTTCGGTGATGCTGGCCAGCATGATGTTGGTGATCCCGATGCCGCCCACCACCAGACTGATCGCGGCGATCAACCCGCCGCTCAACCGTGTGGCCGAGATGCTCGCCTCCATGCGGTCAAACCACTCTTCGCGCGTCTCCAGATCGTAGTCGTCCACCCCGCGGTGCGTCACATCAAGGGCGCGGCGGACCTGGTCGAGGGTTTCGCGGAAATAATCCAGATTGGCGACGCGGAACGACAGTGTGTCAAGGCGCACGGACTCCACGGAGTCATCGGGGAACTGCCCCGACTTGAACTCATGGAACATCGTCGTCAGGGGGATGAGCACCGATTCGTTCTTCTGCCGAAAGGGATCCCACCTTCCCGCCATCCGCCCCCGCGCGGGCGCCCCGCTCCGGGCCCTGTCCTTGCCCTGCGCGGCCAGAATGGCCCGCATGCGTTTGTCCTGTTCGCGCTCGTACCGCTTCAGCACGCCCACCACCACAAAGGGCGATTGGTTCAGGGTCACCACCCGCCCGACAATGTCCTTCGGTTCAAGATTGGGCCAGAGGCGGCGGGCCATCCCGTCCCCGAGCACGACGGCATGGGTGGCCTGGTCGACATCGAGCTGGGTCAGGAAACGCCCCGCGGCCATCTCGTGCCGGGCCACCACATAATGGTCGGGCCAGACACCGCGCACGCCCTTGCGTTCGGAGGAATACGGACTGGCGACCAGCGCGCCATGGGACATTTCGGGGGAGACATGCGAAACGTTGGGCACGGACGCGCGGATGGCGTAGGCATCCGTGAGCGTGCGGCCGGGCGACAGGTTCCAGAAATCGATCATGGCGTTCGAGATTTCCTTGTTCTGCACGCTGACAAATTCCAGTCCGCCGATCTGCTGCATGAAGGTCCGCGTGCCCTTCTCGATGCCCGCCGTCAGGGCCATCGTCGCAATGAGGCTGCTCACCCCCAGCACGATGCCCAGCATGGAAAGCGCGCTGCGAAACTTGTGCGCGGCGATTTCCCGCAGGCCGGTTTCCAGGCAGATCAGAAAATTCATGGCACGTACTCCCGGCGGATCCGCCCGTCCTTGATCTCAATCACACGCTTGCTGACCGCCGCCACGTCGGGGTCGTGGGTCACCAGGACGACCGTCTTGCCCTCGCGGTTCAGCTGGCGAAACATTTCCAGGATCATTTCGCCCGTCGCGCTGTCGAGGTTACCCGTCGGCTCGTCGCCGAAGAGGATGCGCGGACGGTTGACCAGCGCCCGACCGATGGCCACGCGCTGGCATTGACCGCCGCTGAGCTGCGTCGGACGGTTGCCGAGCCGCTCCCCCAGGCCCACCGCCTTGGCCACCTCGATCGCCCGCCGCCGCCGCTCCGCCGGCGGAACGCCGGCATAAACCAGGGGGAGCTCGATGTTCCGCACCACGTCGAGTTTGGGCAGGAGATTGAAGGCCTGAAAAACAAAGCCGATCTCGCGGTTGCGCACCTCGGCCAGCTTGTCGGCGGACGCCGAACTCAGGTCGTGCCCGCAGATTTCCATCCGTCCGGAGGTCGGCGTATCCAGGCAGCCCAGCAGGTGCATGAGCGTGGATTTTCCGCTGCCGCTCGGACCGATGATCGCCAGAAACTCCCCCTCTTCGATGCGCAACGACACCCCGTCCAGGGCACGGATCTCCTGATCGCCGACGCGATAGGACTTTCTGACATCTTCGAGAGAAACGAGGGACATGGGTTATCGGTCCTTGGTCATTGGTCCGCAGCCCTTGGTTGGTTTTTTCCCATGGCCACTTCCGCCAAGGACCAATGACCAAAAAAAATCTCCCATCCTATGACTTCGCCGGCGTGGAGTTGGGTTCGACGAGGAAGATTTCCTCACCTTCCTTGAGGCCGGATTTGATCTCGACGTAGGAGAGGTTGTTGACGCCCACGGTGACCTTCCGCTTTTCGGTCAATCCATCCGCCTTGCGGACGTAGACGACGTTTTGTTTCCGCTCCTTGAAAACCGCGGAAACCGGCACGCTGACCGCCTGGCGGGCGGATCCGATCGGCACGTTCATGCTCACGGACATTCCGGGTTTGAGGCGTCCTTCGGTGTCCTCGATGAGCGCCTTGACCTGGAATCCCTTGATGTTGTTTTTCACCACGGCCAGCGGCGCAATGAATTCGATGCGGGCCTTGACGGGCGCCTCGTTGGAATCCGACATGTTGACCTCGACCTCCTGGCCGCGCGTGAGGCGCGGGGCGTCGACCTGGTTGACATGCGACTCGATGAGCAGCTGCGAGAGATCGGCAAAGGTCATCAGAATCGTGCCCGAATTGACGCTCGCCGCCGCCACCACCACGAGGCCCTCGGTGACCGGAATCTCCAGCACGGTGCCGTCCGCCGGCGCGGTGATCTTGGTCTTGGCCAGCTTGTCGAGCACGATCTGGAGCCGGCTTTTGGCCTTCTCCAGGGTGTTGATGGAAATGTCGAGATCGGCCTTGAGGTTGTCGTAGACCTCCTTGCTGATGAGCTTCTGTTTGTAGAGGGACTCCGCGCGCTCGAAGTTGCCGCGGTTCTTTTCGACCGCGAGTTCGGCGCCTTCGATGTCGGTTTCGGCGGACCTTTTTTCGGTGAGCAGATCCGTGTCGTCGATCGTCACGAGCAGGCCGCCCTTCTTCACAAAATCGCCGACCTGCACGTGGATCTTGCGAATCTTGCCGCCGACCTCGGACTTGATGTCGGATTTGTAGGCGGGGGTGACCTCGCCGGTGAGCAGAAGGTTCGCCTCGATGTCGCGACGTTCCGCCGTCGTCACGAGGGCGGGATCGTCGGAGGGCGGCGCGGACTGCCCCCAATTTTCCCAGGCCCAAAAGCCCGCGGCAATCAACCCGCCGATCACGACGAGCGTCAGGATCCAACGCACGGCGGATTTCATTTCTCCTCCCGGAAGAAGAGCGCGCAGACGACGGAATACGAATGGATGTAGTTCCGTCCCCCGAGGGGGGCGATTTCCCCGTTGCCGAAGAAACCCGCGCTGGCATGGGCGCCGACAATCTCCTCGAGCAGGCTGGCATCATGGCTCTTGCAACCGAAAAGCCCCGCGCCGCGCCCGGCGCAGGCAAAGAGCAGGGAGGCGGTCGGAGCCCGGCCGGATTCCATTGCGGCGTGCCGGAGGGCCGAGCGCCAGTCGGCGTCGGCGGAGTTTTTGTCCCGCAGTTGGTATTGCAGCGTCTGGCCCACGCGGGGATAGCCCCCGATGACCACGGCGCCGGAATTGGGATCGGCGCCGAGAATGTTGCGAATGAGAAAATCTCCGGATTTGAATTCCTCCACGTATTCCGTGCCGGCCAGCCCGGCGAAAAGGTTGCCTTTCGCGATGGCCTTCTCCCCGTCGGAAAGCCCCTCGAAGGCCGATTCCAGCGCCTCGTAGGCCGGGCGGGTGCCCAGCGAATAGATGACGTTGTTTTCCGCCCTCGTCACGGTGAGCGGTTCGCCGATGGGTTTGCATCCCTGGCTGACCACCGGAAGGACACGCACCCCGGTCACCGAAAGCACCAGGGCGTCGACGATCCGCCCGTTGTGGAAGACGCCCACCCCGGTGCCGTCGGCGGATCCTCCCGCGAGTCCGCCAATGGCGGGCACGGCCGGATAGGCGGCGTTCCATTCGGAAAGCCATTCCTCGACGTCAAAGGTGAAGGGATTGGCGAGGACGAGCCAGATGGGGGATTTTTCCACGCCGGTGCGGCGGCGCCAGCTTTCCGGGCCGGAGGAATTCTCGAGCATCGATTGGGAAAGGGGCACGATCTGGAAACCGTCGGCGGGAAAGCCGGGAGCCAGCAGGCTGAATCCCGGTTGTTCCTCCTCCTCCTCGCCGTCGCGGGTCAAACCCAGGCCGGTGCTGCCGACCAGGTCGACCACATGGCCGTCGACGCGGATGATTTCGCTGAATTCCTCGATATGGGGCAGGTAATCGGGCGTGACGAACGCAAAAACGAGCGGAGCCACCCCGCCGGTCGCTTCGCGAAGCTCCAAGGCGGCGGCAGCCACATCCTGCGGGGAATACGCTCCCTTGCGATGTACGCTGGCACTTTTCATAGGAGGATTTTCCCGCGTCGCGCCCTGATGTCAACTGCGGGAACATGCAACCTTGAAAACATCCGCAAATTGGGACGGCGGAACGCCCGATTCAAGGCGGCCGCACACCCCCCGCAATGTCAAATCCGCCGCCGAAACCGGGAAAGAAGCAGGCCGGCGCACCACAAGGTCGCGCCGGCCTGCGTGTTCCCCCCAGAACACGGGCCGCAATTTGCCGTGTCCTCACAATTTCGCCAGCGGAATTTTTCAAAATTTCGGTCCGCCCGCGAATTTCCCGGATTCCGCGACCCACCGCATCGGGCCGTCACGGCCTCCGCGGCCCGATCGCTCAATCCCAGCCAATGCTCTCCAGATTCACCCCCCGCGTTTCGATTCGGCAGCACCAGGTGACCAGCGCGCCCAAGAGGGAGGTGCCGGCCAGCAGAAAAAGCAGGGCCGTGGTGCCGAGGTGATGAAGCAGGATGGGAAAGAAAAACGCCGTCAGCACCGCGCCGATCTTGCCGACGGATGCGGCGAAGCCCGCCCCGAGACCGCGGATCTTCGTGGGAAAAACCTCGCCCGCCAGCAGGTAGGTCATGGCATTGGGCCCCATGTTGGTCATGAAATTGAACAGCATGAAGCCGGCAAAGATCAGGAAGATGCGCGCGGGACCGGTCACGGCACCGGATAACGCCGCCAGCAGCAGTCCGGCGGCGCACCCGAGAAATCCGACCACCTGCAGTTTGATCCGGCCCACGCGATCGGCGAGGAAGATCGCGGCCAGAATGCCGACGATGAGCAGCACATCCACAATGGCCGCCCCCTTGGCCGCCTCCATGTCGCGGTAAATGACGGCCGCCAGCGTGTTGGCGTGCGCCGGGGTCAGCCCCACCGTGGCGGCCAGGATGGTGGGCGTGAAGATTCCGATGCCGTAGGTTCCCAGGTCCTGCAAAAACCACGGCACGGCCGCCAGGATGGTCGCACGGCGATTGGCGGGTTTGGCAAAAAGCGCCCGGAAACCCGGGTGTCCCGCGTGTTGTCCCGGCAGCACCGGATCGAGAACCACCTTCCTGGGATAGGGCGGCCGGCGGTCGAGCAGCCTTTCCATTTCCCGCTCCGCCTCCCCGACCCGTCCCCTGGCCACCAGCCAATGGGGGCTTTGCGGAATGAAGAACCGTCCCAGCACCACGGCCAGCGCGGGCGGGATGGCCGCACCGAACATCCATCGCCAGTCCATCAGCGATTGATCGGATTTCAGGATGAAAAAACCGAGGGCCGTTCCCGCCAGCGCCCCCACCGCCTGAAATCCGAAGGCGCTCAGCACAAGACGGCCGCGATACTGGCTCGGGATGCTTTCGGAAATGACAAGGTGCGCCGTCGGATAATCGCATCCCAACGCCAGCCCCATGCCGAACAGACACACCAGCAACCACGGAAAGTCGGGGCTCAGGGTCATCAGGACGAGAAACGCGGTGAACAACACCATCTCGACGATGAACATCAGCTTCCGGCCGAAAACATCCGAAAGGCCGCCCAGGGCGGTCGCCCCGATGAGAATGCCGGCCAGACTGGCGGCGCCGGTGAGGCCGGCCTGCACGGGGCTCAGCCCGAATTCGAGGGTGATGAGCGGGAGCGCCACACCCGTCATGAACACCACCAGACCCTCGAAAAATTTTCCCGCCGTGGCCAGCCACCAGATCCGCCACTGCATGGGGGTCATCGGCGCATCGGCCACCGCGGTTCCGTCGGCCCACCGCGGAGTCTCGTCGAGGTATTGCTGGACCGTCTTATTGCGGGCTTCCGGCATCGGGCTCGGACCGTGGGGGCTGGGACAGGTGTTCCCGCAGCCATCCGGGACGGTTGGTGGTGATTCCATCCACCCCGGCCTCCTTCAGGCGGCGCGCCTCTCCGGCGTCATCCACCGTCCAGACATAAAGGAAAAGTCCGGCGTCATGGACCTTGCGCACCAACTCCGCCGTGATCGGCCACCGGCGGCTCAAATTCAATCCGTCAAGCCCCGCCTCGCGCGACACCCGGATGAGTTCGTCGATGTGATGCGTGGGATTCTCCGGCTCGTGGGAGGCCAGGCGCAGCACCTTGGATTCGGGCAGGGCCTGCCTGGCCCGGGCGGCGATGTCGGGATCGAAGGCGATGATCATGAACTGCCCGGGCGCATGTCCGGAGGCGTTCAACGCCTCCGGCAGCGGCGGGAAGGCCGACGGTTTTTTGACCTCGATGACCAGGCGGCCGCCGGACGGCATGGCTTCCAGGATTTCGCCGAGGACGGGAAGCCGCTCCCCGGCGAATTGCGGCCCCTTCCAGGATCCCGCGTCACAGCTCAGCCGCTGCTCCTCGGTCAGCCCGGCCACCGGAAACGACCGGTTTGTCGTGCGGTCCGTGGTGTCGTCGTGAATGACGATGATTCCGGCCGGTGCGCCATGGATGTCGATTTCCACCGCGTCGGCCCCCTGGGCCCAGCCGAGTTTGGCGGAGGTGACGGTGTTTTCCGGGGCGTCGTACGAGGCACCCCGATGAGCGATGATTTCCAAGGCAGATCCCCAGGCAGGCATAAGAACAGGCCCCACCCTGCCCGATCCGATCGCAAATTGCCAGCCCCGCATCACGCCGTTTTCGCAGGGGCGCCGGGATCCGGCACAATTGACTCGCCCCGCCCGGCGCGACCCTGTTCAATTGCCCCCTCGACGGAGCTCAACCGGTATTATATTTACCCATTTCCTGGCAGCCCTCACCTTCACTCCATGAAACGCGCTTTCTCCCTTCCGGAATTGCTGGTCGTCATCGGCATCATCGTCGTCCTCGCCGCCCTGACCATTCCGGCGATGAATTCCATGGGAAAATCCTCCTCCCTGAACAGCGTGGTCCAGGCGGTGACCGGGACGCTGGATCTCGCACGGCAGACCGCCATGACCCAAAACCGGCCGGTCGAGGTGCGCTTCTACAAGCTGCCGGAGGACGGCCAGCCGTCCGGCACGCCCACCGACTACCGCGCCATGCAGATTTTTCTGGTGGATTACGAAACCACCAACGCCATTTCCAAGCCGGTGAAATTTTCCACGCCGGTCATCATTTCGACGGATGAAACGGTCAGCACCCTGATGAATGAAACCGCCTTTCCGGAGCAGGCGGCCCCGGCCGACGCGCCGGTTCCGCCGGCCGGCCCGAACTACCGCTATCGCAGCTTCCGCTATCGCCCCGACGGCAGCGCGGAGGTGCCCTCGAATCCGGCGTTCACGCTGACCCTGGTCAACAAGACCGATCCCATCAAGGCCAACAACCTTCCCGCCAACTTCGCCACGATCCAGATCGAACCGATGACGGGTCGGCCCAAGGTGCATCGGCCCTGAAAGAAATTCCGAAAGGATCTGATCCGGAGGGCTGCCGCACCCGCTCTGTGATGTTTCCCTTCCTGTGAATGCTTCCATGTCGCAAAAACTCCCCTTCTCTCCCCTGAAGATTCTCCTGTGGTCCCTGGTCGTGCTGGCGGGCGCCGGCTCCATTGCGGTGCTGGCGCTGGCCCGGGGCGAGCATGTCAACGCCCTGTGGATGGTGGTCGCGGCCGTCTGCGTCTTTGCCATTTCCTGGCGGTTCCATTCCGCGTGGCTGATGGCCAGGGTGCTCACCCTGCGGGATGACCGGGCCACCCCCGCGGTCGTGCGCGAGGATGGCAAGGATTACGTGCCGACCAACCGCTGGGTGGTTTTTGGCCACCATTTCGCCGCCATCGCCGGGCCCGGGCCGCTGGTGGGCCCCGTGCTGGCCGCGCAGTTCGGATACCTCCCCGGCATGCTTTGGATTCTCATCGGGGCCACACTGGGCGGCGCGGTGCACGATTGCATTGTCCTCTTTTGCTCGACCCGGCGCGGAGGAAAATCCCTCGCCCAGATGGTGCGCGACGAGGTCGGACCGTTCGCCGGTTTCATCGCCCTCGTCAGCATTCTCGCCATCATGGTCATCATCCTGGCCGTGCTGGCGCTGGTGGTGGTGAAGGCTCTGGCGGAGAGCTCGTGGGGGCTCTTCACCATCGTGGCCACCATCCCGCTCGCCATGGCCATGGGGGTGGGCATGAAACACAACTGGGGCAGCATGAAGGCCGTCAGCCTCTTCGGGCTGGTCGGGCTGATCCTCGCGGTGCTCGGAGGCCGGTGGATTCAGGGAACGCCGCTGGAATCGATGTTTCACCTCTCGGAAAAATCCCTCGCCTTTTCCATCATGGGCTACGGCCTGCTGGCCTCGGTCCTGCCCGTCTGGCTGCTGCTGGCGCCGCGCGACTACCTCAGTTCGTTCCTGAAAATCGGCGCCGTCGGGTTTCTGGCGGTTGCCATCCTTGTCATCGCCCCGGACCTGCAGATGCCCGCGCTGACGCGGTTCATCGACGGCTCCGGTCCGGTGTTTGCCGGCGCGGTGTTTCCCTTCTGCTTCATCACCATCGCCTGCGCGGCCGTCTCCGGGTTCCACGCCATCATTTCCTCCGGCACGACGCCCAAACTGCTGGCCCGCGAGAAGGACATCCGCGTCGTCGGCTACGGCGCGATGATCACCGAAATGCTGGTCGGCATCATGGCCCTCATCGCCGCCTGTGCGCTGCCGCCCGGGGAGTATTTTGCCATCAACATGAAGGGGGATGTGGCGACGGTGACCCAAAAGGTGACCGCCCTCGGGTTCCCGGTGACCGAGCAGGACATGACCTCGCTGGCCGAACGCGTCGGCGAGCACAGCATGGTGGGACGCGTGGGCGGGGCACCGACCTTCGCCGTCGGCATGGCCGCGATGTTCTCACGCCTCATCGACAACCCGACCGCCATCGCGATCTGGTACCACTTCGCCATCATGTTCGAGGCGCTGTTCATCCTGACCACGATCGACGCCGGCACCCGCGTGGGACGATTTCTCGTGCAGGATCTTCTCGGCTACGTCTGGAAACCGCTGGGCAACACGAACTCCACGGCCGGCAACTGGCTGGCGAGCGTCGCCTTCGTGGCGGCCTGGGGGTATTTTCTCTACCAGGGCGTGGTGGATCCGCTGGGCGGCATCAATTCGTTCTGGCCGATCTTCGGCGTGGCCAACCAGCTTCTCGCCGTCATCGCCCTGTCCCTCGGGACCACCGTGCTGCTGAAAATGGGCCGCCGGCGCTACCTCTGGGTTCCCGCCGTGCCGCTGGCCTGGCTGCTGTCGATCACCCTCACCGCCGGATATCAAAAAATCTTCGCCGCCGATCCGCGCCTCGGCTTCCTGAGCGCCGCCCGTGATTTTGCCGCGAAGATCGCCGCGGGAGGAACACCGGAGCAGATCGCCACCTGGCAGCACCAGCTCTTCAACTGCCACGTCAACACGGCGGTCACCGCCATCTTCCTGATTCTGGTGGTCCTCATCGTCGCCGCCAACGCCGTGGGCTGGTGGAAAATGCTCGCCGGCCGGGAAACCCGCCCGCTGCGGGAGGATCCCTACGTTCCCCTACCGACGGCCTGAACGTCCCCATCCGCAGGGCCGCAGCGCCCGAACGTCCTCCCGCGGGGCCGCCCCCAAACTCCGCGGAACCGCAGCGATTCAGACTTTCCACTTCTTTCTCACCGCCTAAAACATCCCCATGGCCGCCCGTATTCCCGTCCTGCTCAAAAACAAACCCTACGATGTCATTGTCGGACACGACATCCTGTCCCGCACCGGGGAATTTGTGCGCCAGACCCTGCCGGACGCGACCAAAGGCGCCGTGGTGACGGACAGCAACGTGGGTCCGCTTTACGCCGGGGCCGTCTGCGCGGCGCTCGAAGCCGCCGGCCTGCAGCCCACGGTGATCACGGTTCCCGCGGGGGAAACCTCGAAGACGCTTTCGGAGGTGGAAAAGGTCTGTGACGCCATGGTGGAGGCCGGTCTCGACCGCGGCGCCTTCGTGGCGGCGCTGGGCGGCGGAGTGGTGGGCGACCTCGCCGGATTTGTCGCCGCCATTTATTACCGCGGCATCCCGCACGTGCAGATCCCGACCAGCGTGGTGGCCCAGGTGGACAGTTCCATCGGCGGCAAGACCGGCGTGAATTCCCGCGCGGGCAAAAATCTCATCGGCGCCTTCCACCAGCCGGCCGTGGTCATCTCGGATCCGGTCACCCTCGACACCCTGCCGCGGCGCGAGTTCAACGAGGGCCTCGCGGAGGTCATCAAGCATGCCGTCATCCGCGACGCCGCCATGCTGGACGAACTGGAGGACCCCGACACGCTCGACCTCCCTTCGCTCGTGGCGCGGAACGTCAAAATCAAGGCCCGCATCGTGGCGGAGGACGAATTTGAAAAACTCGGACTGCGCGCCCTGCTCAACTTCGGGCACACCATCGGCCACGCCATCGAAAACACCGCGGGATACGGCCGCTATCTGCATGGCGAAGCCATCAGTCTCGGACTCGTGGCCGCGCTGAGGCTTTCCGTGCGGAAAGCCGGGCTTCCGGAAAAGGATGCCGACCGCGTCAAAACGCTGCTGCAAAAATACAAACTGCCGGTCACCCTGCCCGACGACCTCGCCACCGACGACCTCATGGCCGCCCTGCGCCGTGACAAAAAATTCGCAGCCGGACAAATCCGCTTTGTCCTCACCTCCGAGCCGGGCAGCGCCTTTGTTTCCGGCGACCTCACCGAGGCCGACCTGCGCCAGGCCATCGAGGGTTTGCGGGCGTAGACAACGGATCCCATGACCAAACCAAGGCCGGGAGGTCAAAAAGGAGGCGCTCCGCACCGGGGCAAACCCTCCGAGCCCGCGGAAAATCCCCGTCTTTCCCCCGCGGATTGGCAGCGGCTGCGCGCCCTGCGCGACCGTTTTCTCTCCGGTGCGCGCGGGGAATACTGGACCCCGCGCGACCTCGAGCTTTACGACGCCACCTTCGCCCAGCGCATCGGATGGAAGTGGGACGCGGTGCTGGAAACCCTCGACCGGGCCGGCTGGCGTCCGAAATCCCCGCGGCTTCTCGACTGGGGCTGCGGGTCCGGCATTGCCGGGCGGGCCGTCGCGGACTGGACCGGAATTCGCGAGGCGTTTGTCTTCGACCGCTCCGCGGCCGCCATGACCTTTGCCGGCGCCCGCCTGCGCGCGCGGGGACTCTCGGTCGCGACGGTGCGCCCGGACGAAATCCCCGCCGACACCCTGCTGCTCATCAGTCATGTCGCCGGCGAACTCTCCGACGAGGACCTTCTCCGTCTGGCGCGCGGCGCGGCGGGGGCCGCGGAAGTTCTCTGGGTCGAACCCGGCTCCCGCGACATCAGCCGCCGGCTCACCCTGGCACACGACGAACTTCAAAAACAGGGACACCACCCCGTCGCCCCCTGCACGCACGACCGGCCGTGTCCGATGAATTCCTGCGAGCGGGACTGGTGTCATTTTTTCGCCCCGGCCCCGCCGGAAATTTTCCAGTCGGCGTTCTGGCGGGAATTTTCCACGCGGCTGGAAATTGATCTGCGCGCGCTGCCCTTCAGTTTTCTCGCCACCTCGCGTCACCCCGTCCGCTGGCCGGCCGCCGCCGAACGCGTGATCGGACGCGCCCGGGCCATGAAGGCCCATTGCGAACTCCTCTGCTGCGGCGCGGGGGGTCTGGTCACCCGCGACCTGCAGAAACGCGACGCCCCCGCGCTTTTCCGCGCGTTCACCCGCGAGGAAAAGGACGGAGCGTTTGTCTGGAAACCGAATCCTTCGCGACCGGAACGCGTGCTGGAGGGAACGGAAGTCCGGCTGGCAGGCTCCGCGGACGACGGCACATCCGCCGCGTAAGGAACCCGAACGAACCCGAACCCTCCGGGTCCGCCGGCGTCAGCCCAGGCTTTCGCGCCAGGCCGCCTCGTTGAAACCCACGAGGTGCACGCCCTCCCCGACGGCGAAGGGGCGTTTGACCAGGTTGCCGTTCTCCGCGAGCAGCTTCAGCGCGTCCGCCTCGGACATCGCCGGCAATTTCGCGCTCAGACCCAGCGCCTTGTAATCCTGCCCCGACGTGTTGAACAGCCGGCGCAATTCCCCGTTGCAGGCTTTCAGCATGGCACGCAATTCGGCGGGGGAAGGCGGCGTTTCGCGGATGGGAACTTCCTGAAACGCGACGTTGTTCGCGCGCAGGAATTTCACCGCCTTCCGGCACGTTTCGCACTTCGCGTAGGTGTAAACCTTGAGCATCAAGGTGCGGGGGCGGTTCGGGAATTACTGAACCTTCAGCAGTTCCACCTCAAAGATGAGCGTCTCGTTCGGTCCGATCGGGCCGCCCGGCGTGCCGGTGCTGCCGTAGGCCAGGGTGGACGGGATGAAAAATTGGTATTTCGCACCCTCCTTCATGAGCTGCACACCTTCGGTCCAGCCGGGAATGACCCGGTTGAGCGGAAAGGTCGCCGGCTGCCCGCGCCTGTAGGAACTGTCGAACTCCGTGCCGTCGAGAAGCGCGCCACGGTAGTGCACCTGCACGACATCGGTGGCCGACGGCGACTTGCCCGTCCCTTCCTTGAGGACCTTGTATTGCAGGCCGGACGGAGTGACCTTCACGCCCTCCTGTTTGGCGTTTTCCTCAAGGAACTTCGCGCCTTTTTCGGCCGCGGACTGGGAGAACGCGGACACCGGAAGCAGGGCGAGAACGGCGGCGATAAGGGCGGGAATGCGCATAGAATCCCATTCTACGCCGGAACCCCTCCCCGGAGCAACGCTCAATACGGTCCGCGGATGAACGGCGCCACCTGGGTGCGGTAATACTGGCTCAAACGCTCGTGAAGCTGCGGGGTGAGCCGCGGCAGGCCGGAGGCGGACACATTTTGCCGCACCTGCTCGACGGAACTCGCCCCCGGAATCACCACGCTCACCTCCGGGTGATCGAGGATCCAGCGCAGGGCCATCTGCACCATGGTGAGTCCCACCGGCACAAACACCCGCATCTCGTCGGCCAGTTCCACCCCCTTCTCGAAGGGAATGCCGGCAAAGGTCTCACCGACATTGAACGCCTGGCCGTCGCAGTTGAAATTCCGGTGATCGTTCGCCGCAAAGGTCGTGTCCTTGGTGAACTTCCCGGAAAGCAGTCCGCTGGCCAGCGGAAGACGCACGATGACGGCGATGCCCTTCTCCTTCACCACCGGAAACAGCTCGGTGATCGGACGCTGGCGGAAGATGTTGAAGATGATCTGCAGCGACGCGAGACCCGGTTGTTCCGCGCAAAAAAGCGCTTCGTCAATGGTCTCCACGCTCGCGCCGAAATTCCGGATTTTGCCCTCCTGCTGAAGCCGGCGCAGCCACCCGAAGACCTCGCCGCGCTTCAGTTCCCCGGTCGGGATGCAATGCAGCTGGACGAGGTCCAGAACGTCCACGCCCAGCCTCTGCAACGACGCCTCCACCGCGGCCCGCACTCCTTCCTCGGTGTAGTGATCCGGATAAAGGTCGCCGGTTCGTCCGATCTTCGTCGCCACGAAACAGCCGCTGCGTCCGCGGACAAATTTGCCCACCAGCGTCTCCGCGCGTCCGCTGCCGTAGACATCGGCCACATCAAAAAACGTCACTCCGGAATCGGCCGCGGTGCCCAAGATGGCCATGGCCTGCTCCTCGGACACGTCACCCCAGTCCGCACCCCCCAGCTGCCAGCAGCCCAGGCCCACTTCCGATACGCTTACTCCGGTTTTTCCGAACGGTCTCTCTTTCATCGAAAAATTGTCGGCGGATGATCCACTTTTCCGCCGTTCGATCAAGCAAGGAGGCGTGGAACCCCATCGGGGTGTCCGTGGGGCATCCGCCCGATGCCCCAATCGGGACGCCGGAAGACCCGTGTGAATCGGGACTCCGCCGATTCCCCCGTGAAGCAGGGGATCCCCCTGCGACACCCAAAACCAACCATGAAAAAAACACTCATCGCCCTCATTGTCGCGGCGGCCGGTCCCGCCGCGTTTGCCCAGACAACCGTCACCACCACCACCGTCGGCACCGGCACCATCACGGAATACACACCCGGTTCCGTCCTGGTGGTGAAGGAAGCCGCCGGCCCCGTCACCTACCGCTACTCCGACTCCGTGACCTACGTCACGAAGAAGGGACGCGTTTTGACCGCCGAGGAAGTCCGCACCCGCATGCAGGTCGGAGCCCCGGTTTCGGTCACCTACGCGACCGAAGGCAACGACCGCGTGATCAGCCGCGTCGAAGTCGATGACGACGGGGAGATCCAGATCGAACGCAATTGACCCCCGACCCTGCCCGACGCCCGGAGCCGGCGGGACCCTTGTCCCCCGGCTCCCTGCGTTTTTCCGGAGGCCGCTTCCCCGACCGGCATGTCCTTTTCCCACTCCCGGCGGAAAAACCCATCCATCCCTGCGGTCAGCGACGATCCGGCCATGTTATGAAAACCCTGCTTACACTCCTCGCCCTTGCCTCCGTCGCTGTTTTCACCACGGCCTGCGCCTCCAAAACGACCGACCATTCCACCGGCGTGACGAGGACCACGACGATCGGCTACAGCAAATAGTTTCTCTCCCGGCGTCCGGCGAATTCCCTCCGCGGAATCGCCGGACGCTTCCTTCCGACGCTGCGGCGCCGGAATCCCTTCAAAAAGAAGGCCGGCGCGCCGTGTTCAGTTGACTTAGCAAAAAAACGCGTTAGGTTTGGCCCATGCACACGAACGTCAAAATGAGAGATGCCCGCGCCGTCGCGCGTCCTTTTTGCGTTCCGGCGGACCGTACCGCGAATTTGTGCCATCCCCGAATTTGCCATTCCTAAGCGGTTGCCTGCCCATTAGCGGGACCTGCAGGTAACCGCGCCGTTCTTCCCCTCCCGCAGGAAATCTTTCGCCGCCTTCCTTTCTTCCCGGCCGTAAAAAACGTCCTCCCGAAGCGAAGAGGGATGCGCGCGTCCCGATGTCCCGCCCGCCGAAGAAACCCGATCCGTCGCGCCCGAATTTTCATCCATCGATCACCCCCAACCTTAGCTAACACCATGCCAACTTCCCAGATTCAGATCACCCAGTCCGACTACACCAAACTGCAGAAACTGCTCCGCGACCACCCGGTGACGGGTCCGCAGGACAAAGGCTGTCGCGAGGCTCTGCGCCAGGAACTCGAACGCGCCGAAATCGTGCCCTCGGATGAAATCTCGCCGGATGTCGTGACACTGCACAGCCGCGTGCGTCTGCGGGATCTCGACGAGGACGAGACAATGGAATTCACCATCGTGCTGCCCGAGGAGGCCGATGCCCAGTCGGGGCGCATTTCCATCCTCGCGCCGCTTGGCACGGCCATGCTCGGATACCGGGCGGGCGACAGCTTTGAATGGGACATGCCCGGCGGCCACGGTCATTACCGCATCGAAGAAATCCTGTTCCAGCCCGAAGCCGCCATGCAGCCCTCGTGAGTCCGCGCCATCATGGACCTCAAGATCAGTCCGCAACAACGCGTCTGCGGGGACATCGGTCTGCCGGGCGACCAGACCATCTTCCATCGACTGGCCCTGCTGGCCGCCTTCGCCGACGGTGTTTCCTGCCTGCGAAACATTCCGACCGGCCGTGACAGCCGGACGACGCTGCGTGTCCTCGCGCAGCTGGGGGTCGCCTGTGAGGAACTCGCGCCGGCGACCCTGAACATCACCGGATGCCGGGGCGTGTTCCGTCCCCACGCCGAGCTCTTCGACTGCGCGGGCTCCGCCACGACGGCGCGGCTCCTGATGGGCCTGCTCGCCGGACAATCCTTTGAGGCCGTCCTGGACGGAAACGAAACCCTGCGCCGTCTGCCGATGGAGCCCATCGCGGGTCCGCTGCGCGAAATGGGCGCCCGCATCGTCACGTTTGGAAAGGGCCGCACGCTGCCCCTTTGGATCCGCGGCCAGGAGCTGTGCGGACGGGAGTTTGTCATGGACTCCCCCCAACCCGAGCTGAAGTGCGCCCTGCTTTACGCCGCACTCCAGGCCACGGGAACGACCTCCGTGGTGGAAGGACGTCCGACCCGGGACCACACCGAACGCGCCCTGCAAATGGCCGGCATTCGCCTGACAACCCGGGGATCCCGGGTGAGTCTGGAGGGCGGGCAGATCCCGAACAGTTTCGAAGCCACGATCCCCGGAGATCTTTCCCTCGGCGCCCATTGGCTGGCCTGGGCCGCGCCGCGGGAGGGTTCACGCATGATCCTGCGCAATGTCGGACTCAGTCCGGGCCGCCTGGCCTTTGTCGACGTGCTCGTGCGCATGGGGGCGGGCCTCCGCGAAGAGGTGCTTTCCTGCGGGGCCGGCGAATGGTTTGGCCATCTGGACGTGCGCGGACGTCCGCTGCGCGCCGTGCAGATCGAGCCGGAGGAAATTCCGCACCTGAGCGGGGAAATCCCCCTTCTGGCCGTGCTGGCCGCCCGGGCGCGCGGCCTGTCCTCCATCCGCGGTCTCGCCGCATTGCGCGGGGAAAAGCCGGACTGGATCCCCGCCATTGTCACCAACCTTCAGCGCATGGGAGCGGATGTCGAGGAACTGCCCGACGCGCTTGTGATCACCGGTTCCGGTCATTTGCATGGGGCGGAACTGGATTCCTTCGGAGATCCCCACATCGCCATGGCCTTTGCCATCGCCGGTCTGCTGGCCGACGAAGGCGGGTCGGTGATCCGCCATGTCGACGGCCTCGACGAGGTGTATCCGGAGTTTTGCCCGACCCTTCACCGATTGGCCGCGGAAGGACGCGAACCGCCCGCCCCGCCCACGGAACGTCCCCTGGCCCTGTCCGCGCAGGACTGAAACACCCGGCGCGGAGCGTCTCCCGGACGCTTGCCTGCACCCCCCGACCGTCGTACAATCGACTTGGAGTCGGGTTCACTTCAATCACGCCGGAAGGGTCCGGCGGCAGCTTCCCCACATCATGAAAAAGCAAATTCTCTGCAGCACCGATTTCTCACCCGCCTCCGTGGCGGCGGCCGATGTCGCCGCGGCGCTGGCCGCCCGGATGGGCGGCTCCCTCACCCTCGCGCATGTCACCGATCATTCCGATGCCGGCGGACCGGAAGCCTCGCTTTATCTGGAAAGCGCGGTGAAAAACCGCCTGCAGGCTGAGGCCGACCGGATCCGGCAGACCGGCGCCGAGGTGAAGGACGTGATTTTGCACGGCTCCGTGCATGAAGCCCTTGCCGCGCTCGCGCGCGAATTGAACCCCTTTGCCATTGTGGCCGCCTCGACGGCACGGCTCGGTGTTTTTGAGCGCTGGCTCATCGGCAGCATGACGGAACGCCTCGTTCAGGTGGCCCCCGCGCCCACCCTGGTGGTGCGGGATCCCGCCGTGCTTCAGGAATGGCTCGCCGGCACCCGCAAACTGCGCATTTTTGTCGCCGCGGATCTTTCCTTTTCCTCCAATGCACCCCTCGTCTGGATCGGCGAGCTGAGCCGGGTGGCGGACTGTGAAATCACCGTCGGCTACCTCAATTGGATTCCCGACGAATCCCAGCGGCTCGGCATCGAGGGACCGCTGGAATTTTCCTCCAACCCGCCCGAACTGCACTCCCTGCTCGTGCGGGATCTCCGCGAAAAAACCCGGAGCATTCTGGGCGACCTCCCGGTGGAGGTCTGCGTGGAACCCCGCTGGGGCCGCGCCGACCTGCCCTTCCTTGAAATGGCGGAGCGCAACCAGGCCGACCTCATCGTGGTGGGATCACGGGGACCGGGGATGCGGCGGTTCTTTGGGGAATCAACCTCCCGCGGCATTCTCCACAATGCCCAACTGAATGTCACCGTCGTTCCCGCCTCGTCGCATATGACCACCGAACTGCCGCTCACCCCGGTGCGGCGCGTGCTGGTGGCGACGGATTTTTCCGACTTCGGCAACGTGGCGATTCCCTACGCCTACTCGCTGCTGCCTCTCGGCGGTTATGTCCGGCTGCTCCATGTCAAAAGCCGCTTCGGCGAGGACACCGCCAAACTCACCGAACAGCTGCGCGCCCTCATTCCCACCGAGGCGGAGGCGCGCGGCATTCACACGGAAATCTCCGTGATCGAAAACCGCCAGGTCGCGGAGGGGATCTGTCAGTCGGCCGCGCAATTCGGCGCGGACATCATCTGCCTGACCACCCACGGCCGGTCCGGCCTCACCCAAAGCCTGCTCGGATCCGTGGCCCAGGCGGTCGTGGCCCGCGACGACCGACCCGTTCTCCTCATTCCGAAACCGACGTAATCCGCCCCGTCCATCGGGAGCCGGTCGTCCGATTCGTCTCCGCCCCGACATCCCGCCGGGGCGGACCCCTGCATCTTTCGCCATCAACTCATGTCATCCGCGTTGCTTCCGGTTCTGCTCGCCGTCATTTTTCTGCCGGCGCTGATGCTGCCCGCCGTCCTGGCGGTCGCCGGACGGCTGCGCGCCCGCACGGGCTGGCTGGCCATGGGGGCGCCGCTTCTGTCCACGATCCTTCTGGCCTGGCTGGTGACGCAAACCGGCACCCGGCCGCGGGTGCTGCTGGATGTTCCCTGGGTTCCCGAGATCGGGCTCCGGTTCTCGTTCCTCGTGGACGGCCTGTCGGTTTTCTACGGATTCGTCATCTGCGGCATCGGGGCGCTGGTCTGCTGGTATGCCGCGGAATACCTCGGGGGGAAATATGCCCACGGACGGTTCCATGCCTGCCTGCTGCTGTTCATGACCGCCATGCTGGGCACGGTGTTTTCGGACAACCTGCTCCTGCTTTTCATTTTCTGGGAGGCGACCGGCGTGGCGTCGTTTTTGCTGATCGGTTTTTTTCACGACAAGGCCGAATCCCGCCGCGGCGCACGGCAGGCACTCTTGATCACGGCAACCACGGGTCTCTGCCTGCTCGCCGGGCTCATCATGCTGGGTCTTTCCTCGGGAACGTATTCGCTGGCGGCAATGACGGCGAAAGGCCTGCCCGGACCGGTCACCGACGGCTGGCTGCAGGCCGCCTGTGTCCTGCTCCTGCTCGGCGCCTTCGGCAAATCCGCCCAGTTTCCGTTTCAGTTCTGGCTTCCCGGGGCCATGGCTGCGCCCACGCCGGTGAGCGCGTACCTGCATTCGGCCACGATGGTGAAACTCGGTGTCTTTCTCACCGCGCGTCTTTTTCCGATTTTTCATTCGCTTGAGCTCTGGTTCTGGGTCGTCTGCGGAACCGGCTTCTTCACCATGCTCCTGGGCGCCTTCCTCGCGCTGCGCTCGAACGACCTCAAGGCCATCCTCGCCTACTCCACCGTGAGCCAGCTGGGGTTCCTGATCGGCGCCTACGGACTCGGCACCCGCACCGGCGTGCAGGCCGACTTTGTCCATGTGCTCAGTCATGTGCTCTACAAGGGTTCGCTTTTCATGACCGCCGGCATCGTCGATCATTGCACCGGGCTGCGCGACGTGCGGCGGCTGGGCGGACTGGGACGCTTCATGCCGATGACGGCGTTTTCCGCCGCCATCGGAGCCGCCGCCCTGGCGGGGCTTCCTTTCACGACGGGATTCGTCAGCAAGGAAATCCTTCTCGCGGATCTGGCGGACGCGCAGGCGTGGCCGTGGTTCCTGATGGTTTCCGTCTCGGCGATCCTCACCGTCGCCTTTGCCGCCCGGCTCCTTTTGAATGTCTTCACCGGGCCGGTTCCCGCCGGCCTCTCCGTGCACCGTCCGGGCTGGATCATCCAGATCCCGCCGCTCGTACTCGCCCTCGCCGCCCTCGTTTTCGGCACCTTCCCGTCCGCCCTGGACGGCATGGTGAACGCCCTGAAGGTTTCCGGTCTCCACACCGCCGGGCCCGTTCATCTCGCCCTCTGGCATGGGTTCACGCTCCCGCTTTTCACCACGGCCGGCATCCTCGCCGCCGGCGCGGGCCTGTATCTGTGGGCGCAGAAAACCCACTGGCGGTTTGCGCAAATTCCGCGCCGGCTGCAGTTCGACGAAGGGTTTGAACGCGGACTCGACCGGCTTTCGGCGGCATCCAAAAAACTCACCCTCGCCCTGCGCGCCGACTGGCCGCCGGCCTATCTGCCCATCCTGATCAGCTCCCTGCTCGTCGCCCTGGCGGCGGCGGCGGTCATTTCCCCGACGCAGTTTTTCGCCGGATTTTCCGGCGTGCGATGGAACTTTGATCCGCTGCGCACCCTGGTGGCCGCCCTGATCGTCGCAACATTGATCGGCGTGGTGCGACTGCGCCGCTGGACCACCCAGCTCATCAGCCTGTCGGCCGCGGGTTTTTTTCTGACGTATTATTTTGTCCTCTACCGCGCGCCGGATCTGGCCATGACGCAGATCCTCGTGGAGTCCGCGTCCGTGATCATGATCCTGCTCCTGCTGTCCCGCTTTCCCAGCTCGCAGATGATGATCCGTTCGCAGGCCCGCGAGGGATTCTCCCACGGTTTTCGCATCGCGCTTTCCGTCGGTCTCGGCACGGCGGTCTTTTTGCTCCTCATCTTCGCCAGCCTGCACCGCCATCCCGACCCCGTGGGACCGCGGCTGCTGGAACTTTCCGAACCTCTCGCCGAAGGCACCAATGCGGTGAACACGATCCTCGTGGACTTCCGCGGCTTCGACACGCTGGGGGAAATCACCGTCCTTCTGATCGCCACCCTGGGCGCCCTTGGGCTCATGATGCGCTACAAACGAACCGACACCCGCAATGATCCGGCCCCGCCGCCGGGATTCTTCCTGGGCAACAAACGTCAGCCATGAAAGCCGTCGTCGATTCCTTTCTTTTGCGGGCCCTGATCGGACTGGTGTTCCTGCTGGTGAACATCGTGTCGATCTACCTTCTGCTGCGCGGACACAATCTGCCGGGCGGCGGATTCATCGGCGGACTCATGACCGGGATGTCCTTCCTTTTGCTGGGACTCGCACGCGGATGGACCGAACTGCAAAGGGAGCTTCCCGTGCCACCGCTGCGCCTTGCCACCTTCGGCGTGGCCCTCGCGGCGGTCTCCGGTGCGGCGCCGATGCTGGTCGGACAGCCCTTTCTCACCCAATGGCAGTTCCACCTGACCAACGTGCCGCTCTTCCGGGAGATTCATCTCGGCACGCCGCTGATTTTCGACTTCGGGGTTTTCCTGTTGGTGAGCTGCATCACGGTGAAACTGATCATCGTCCTCGCGCGGTCCACCGCCGGCCTGCCGGCCTTCACCCCCGGCGAGGTGCCCTACTACAGCTCGACGCTGGAAGATCCCATCGAACACGAACCCCCCGCGGAGGAAAGCCATGGGAATTGAAACCGCCGTTCTCACCGGGGTGATGTTCGCCATCGCCACCTATCTGCTGCTGAACAAAAGTTTCGTGCGCATCCTCTTCGGGTTCGTCGTGCTTTCGAATGCGGCGAATCTTTTCATCCTGGCCCTGTCGGGAACGCCGGACGGCAAACGCTCCCCCGTGCTGGCGGAAGGCACGGGGCCGATGGTCGACCCGCTGCCGCAGGCCCTCGTGCTCACCGCGATTGTGATCGGATTCGGTCTGACGATTTACCTCATTATGCTGCTGTATCGCATCTTCCTGGATGCGCGGACCACCAACGCGGACGAACTTTTCCGACCCGAGCCAGGCGATGACTAATGCGCTGACCGCCCCTCTGCTTCTGCCTCTCGGCACCGCACTCGTGTGCTGTCTGTTGGTGGGACGGCCCTCCGTCGAACGGCGCGTGTTCATCGCCGCGTCCGCCGCGGTGCAGTGCGCAGTCGCCTTCTGGCTGGCCTGGCGCGCCTTCAACGGTCCGCCGCTGGTCCTGCCGCTCGGGAACTGGGCGCCGCCGCTGGGCATCGTCCTGGTGGCCGACGGCCTGTCGGGCATCATGCTGTGCCTGTCCTCCGTCGTCTCACTGGCCTGTGTGCTTTTCGGCTACGCCGAGACCCCGGTCGAGGTGGAACAGCCCCTGCGCCTGCCGCTCATGCAGCTGCTCGCCGCGGGCATCAACCTCGCCTTCATCACGGGCGACCTTTTCAACCTCTTCGTCGCCTTCGAGATCATGCTCGTCGCATCCTACGCGCTGCTCACGCTGGAAGCCAACGACCGCGACATCAAGGAGGCGTTTCCCTATCTGGCGGTCAACATCTTCGGCAGCTCGCTGTTTCTCATCGCCGCCGGCATGGCCTACACCGTCTTCGGCACGCTGAACATGGCGGACATTTCCCGCCGGGCCGCCGACATGCCGGGCGACTTCGGGGCGCTGCTCGTGGCCGTTCTTCTGGTGGTGGTGTTTGGCATCAAGGCCGGCATCTTCCCCCTCTACTACTGGCTCCCCAACAGCTATCCGATCCTGCACTTTTCGCTCGGGGCGTTTTATTCGGGCATGCTGACCAAGGTGGGCGTCTACGTGCTCCTGCGCATGCTGGGCACGGTGTTTCCCCACACCCTCACGCCCATCTACACGGGACTCGCCTGGCTGGCGGGACTGACCATGGTGCTGGCGGTGCTGGGCGCGGTGTCCCGCAGTTTCATCCGGGGCATCCTCTCCTTCCACATCGTCAGCCAGATCGGCTACATGGTCCTGGCCATCGGCTTTTTCACGCCACTGGCCATCGGCGCCTGCATTTATTACGTGATCCATCACATCATCGTGAAGTCATCGCTCTTCCTCATCGGCGGCACCGCCATGTATTACAACCACACGGACCATCTGCCTCGCATGGGCGGATTGTGGAAGGCCAGTCCCGTGCTCGGCGTCTGCTTCCTCTTGCAGGCGTTTTCGCTGGCCGGCGTGCCGCCGCTGAGCGGCTTCTGGGGCAAATACCTCATCCTTTTTGCCGGCTTCAAGGACGGCCACTACTGGCTGGTTTTGGCCGCCCTGGTCGCATCGATTCTCACCTTGGTCAGCATGCTGAAAATCTGGCTCGGTGCATTCTGGGAGGACGTGCCGCGCGATGGCACCATCGAACCGCAGACTTCGGGCGCCGCGCGGGCGATGACCGCCATCGTGTGCGCCCTCACCACGCTTTCCCTCGCCATCGGCTTCGGCGTCGGAATTTTCCTTCCCCTCGCCCAATCGGCGGCGGATTCCCTGCTGGATCCCGCCATTTACCGTCGGGCCGTCTTCAACCTCACCGGAAAGGGGGCGCCATGATTCGCTGGGCCGCCATTCATTTTGTCATCGCGCTGTCCTGGATGTTCCTGAGCGGCAACACCACACTCGGCGGCCTCATCGCGGGCCTGATCGGCGGGTTCATCATGATGAGGGTCTTTCAAAATCCGCTCGGATGCCGCGACTACATCCGCCGCGTGGTGGCCGCCGTCGTTTTTCTCGGACGGTTTCTTCTTATGATCGTCATCTCGAACCTGCGCATCGCCCGCGCCGCCCTGCGCCGGGACGCGGCCTCCCTGCAGGGGGAATTCATCACCTATCCGATCGGGGATCTCAACCACTTCGAAACCCTGATCATCTGCCAGTGCATCGGCCTGACCCCGGGAACCATCGTGGCGGAACAAAGTGAGGACGGCACCGTGCTCATCCTGCACGCCTTTGCCTCCGGCACGCCGGAGGAAATCCGGCACTCGCTCGACCAGGAACTCAAACGCGGCATTCTCGCCTTCACCCGATGACTGTCTACGTCGTTTTCTTCTGCTTTTTCCTGCTCGGTGCCACGGCCGCCCTGGCCTTGGTGCGGTTGCTGCGGGGGCCGTCCATCGTCGACCGCATCATCGGTTTTGACCTCGTCGCCACCACCGTCGGCGGCATGATCGTCCTGCTCTCGGTTTGGTGGCGCACACATCTCTTCATCGAGATCATGCTGATCTTTTCGCTCCTCGGATTTGTGGGCACCGTCGCCTTCGTTTCCTACCTGCACAACAACCCCGGCAAGTTTCGCGCCACCCGACGCACGAAAAATCCCTCCGAACCGACCGATCCATGATCCGCGAGATTCTCGTCTGCCTCCTCCTGCTCACCGGCTCGCTCCTGATGTTTCTCGCCGGCCTCGGGCTGCTGCGTTTCTCCGACGCCCTTTGCCGCGCCCACGCCCTGGCCAAGGCCAGCACGTGCGGCATCTGCCTGTTGCTGCTCGCCCTCTGGATCACCCTCAACGACGAAATCTCCGGGCTGAAAATTTTCCTCGTCATCACCTTCAGCTTTCTGACCATTCCCCTTGCCGGCCACCTCACCGCCCTCCTGATCTACCGCCACGGACACAAGAGTCCGGCCCCGACGGCACCCGCGGAGACAAACGTCTCCGGATCACCGCACGGCGAACGATAGGGGCGCCCTCCGCCGGGAAGCGCCTCAATGCGGGGATTCAGACGGATATCGGGACAAAAGCAGATGAAGGACCGTTGTCGCCGCAAAGCGATGGCCGCGCGCGTCGGGGTGATTGAGCCCGTTGACCAGCCATAGGTCCGTATCGACCCCCGATGCGGCCAACCGTGCCCAACCGGCATGGATGTCCGCGACGGGCAGATCGTTTGCCCGGGCCACTTCGCGGATTTTTTCCGCATACGCGGCGAGGGTTCCGTCCTTTTGGGTCCGGATGATTTTTTCCGCAAAGTCCCGGTGTTCGGGATGGATGCGCTCAGAAAATCCCTCTGCCATGAAGGGCGGAGTCAGAAACACCAGATCGGCTTCGGTCCGGCTGCGAATGCGGCCGGCGATTTCCGCCAAGGCTTCGCCAAAGGCGGCGAGTCCGGCAGGACCGCCGAGCGAATCGTTCAGCCCGAACGCCACAAGCACCAGGTCGGGTTGATGTCG
>CALCJD010000130.1 GCA_937960895.1 uncultured Spartobacteria bacterium
GTAAAACTCATCAATCATTCCCGTGTAGACGAGGTGGGAGTAGGTGACAGGGTCAAGGGCCGAGGGCCGGAGGTCGAGGGAGGTGTTCTCGTTTCCACTCTCCTCCTTCCGTATTTCCGCTTTCCGCTTTTCAGCATTTCCGCTTTTCCCCAAGAAGGCCGGCTGGCGGGTTTGGGGGTCAAAGGCGGTGTTGAGACGGACCTCGATGTTCGGATGGTCGAGCATGCGTTCAAACATCGCGGTGTAGCCGTCCTTGGGAAGGGCTTGGAATTTTTCCGAAAGATAGCGGTCGTCGCGATTGGTGCGGATGGGAATGCGGCCGCAGACGGAGGGGTCCAGGTCCCTCGGATCGCGGCCCCATTGTTTGCGGGTGTAGTTCTTGAAGAACATCTCGTAGAGCCGCCAGCCGACCTGTGAGACGATGACCTCTTCGGAGTTGGCGGGCTTTTCGATCGGGACGCGCCATTTCGCAAGGGTGGCCTCCATTTCCTCCGTGGTGGAGGGGCGGCCGATGAGTTGTTCGAAGGTGTTGAGATTGATGGGAAACGGCCAGTAGCGCCCCTCAACGTGGCTCAGGATGCGGTATTCGACCGGCTGCCATTCGGTGAACCGGCTCAGGTATTCGACGATGCGGTCGGAGTTCGTGCGGAAATAATGGGGTCCATATTGGTGGAGGCGCACCCCTGCGGCATCAGGGCAGTCGTAGGCATTTCCGCCGATGTGGTCGCGGCGATCGATGATCAGGCATGTTCGGCCACACTGGGAGGCGAGTCGCTCGGCCAGGACGGCTCCGGAAAAACCGGCTCCGACGATGAGGAAATCGTAGTGCAATGAAAAAGTGGAAACGCTGAAAAACTGAAATGCGGAAAGGAATCAGGAATTGACAAAAACGGTCGGGAGGGCCGTTCCTCTCCGGCGCGAAGCACGCCAAAACGTTTCCGCCTTCCGCTTTTCTATTTTCGCTTTTCCCTATTCATCCGGGCAAGCTGCCGCCCTTGGTCGTTCGCGTCAAAAAGCGAGACCTTCCGGCGAATTTCTGGATGTTTTTTTCCGCACAGGGCGGATTTTCAGTCTCCTTGAAGGAGTTTTTGGGCCAAAGGCAGGAACGTCGCAGCCCGTTTGTGCCACGCGGTGATCCGTTGAAGCCGGCCTTCGGCCGTGCTGCGCGACGGATCGGGCAGTTGGGGAAGGAGTTCCTGGAGGCGGGCCAGGCGTTCCGCATTGGCGGAAAGCCGGGGCACCAGCCGGGATCGGATGAACCCCGACAGGAGGGGCTTCAGCTCGAGGCGGGCGGCGTATTGATGGGTCCGGTCTCCATTGCCGCGGAAACGCGTCACGGCTCCGAATTCCTCCAAATGACGCAATCCCTGGCTGGCCGAACCCTTGCTGATGCCGAGTCGGGAAACGATCTCCTCCATCGACAGGGGTGTTTCGGAGGAAAACAACAGGCCGTAGATCGCTCCGTGGGACGGCGGATTGCCAAACAGATCGGCCAAGTCGGAGAAGATGGCGACAAGCTCGCGCTCCAACTCGGCTTGGGCGATATTTTCTTCTCCGTTTACCATCTCCACCGCGCAAACGGTAGCCTGAGACAACGGGAATTCAATTCAAAATGAACTGAAAAAGAAAAGCGGAAGGTGGCGCAGGCGAAAACATTTCAATGCGCTCCGCGCCTCGGCTTTAACGAGGGACGCGCCCCGCGTTTCAGCGTTTCAGCGTTTCAGCGTTTCAGCGTTTCAGCGTTTCAGCTTTCTTCCGTTCCCCCCGCCTCCTGACGTCGGCGCCTACGTTGCTTCATTTTAGCTTTCAGCGTTTCAGCGTTTCCGCTTTTTACCTTCAGATGCGTTACCTGCTGGCCGTTTTCTGTGCGCTCGCCATTGTGGTGACACAACTCCTCTACGGGGGGGCAATGCGCCCGGTTTTTGCTCTTCCGGGGCTGTTTTTGGTGGCTCTTGCCGGGGGGCTCGGGGTGGCGGCGGTGTTTTGGAAGAATGTGCCTCCCCCATCCGGCTGGTGTCTGGCCTCGGTCTTGGCGTTTGCGGGCTGGCTGATCTGGCGGGAACAGGATTCGCCCGATGCCTGGCTGGCCGCCGGCTATCTGCGGCTCACGCTCGGTTGCCTGGTGATTTACCTCCTTTTCGCCTGTGTGTTGACCAACCCCTTTCACCGTCTGGCATTCCTCGTCGTGCTGTTTCTGGTGGCCATGGTGCAGGCGGTGACGGCGGGTTTGCAGTTTGCCCGGCCGCAGACGGGTTCGCTGATTCCCTGGCTCTCCGAGCAATTGCGCATTTGGTATGAACCGCGGTGGAATCAACGGGGACACGGATCCTACCTCAATGCCAATCATCTGGCATGGTTTCTCAATGTCACCGGGTTTTTTGCCTTGGCCGTCACCTGCTGGAGTCGCTGGGGGGTGAAGGGGAAAATCCTCTGCCTGTATGTGGCTTTGGTCAGTTTTGCCGGGGTGATGGTGACGTTGAGCCGGGGCGGATGGCTGGCGTTCGGCGCCGGGATGATCGTGTTTCTTTTGCTGAGCGCCTGCATTTTGGCTTTTGGGGCGAGGATTCAGCGGGTGCTGGCTTTGTTCGCCCTGTCGGCGGCGGTTTTGCTGGCGATAGGCGTCATGTTTTTTCTCTTCCAAAGCAGTTGGGTCGTTCAGCAGCGGTACGAGGAATTGGTCAATGACAAATACCGGCCTGCGGTTTTTGAGGCGGCATTGAGACAGGCGCAAATTGATCCGTTGCTGGGAACGGGGGCGGGAACCTTTATGTATTTTGGGAGGCGCTATCGGGAGATGGCTGCGTTTTCCGATGATGTTTATGCGCATAATGACTGGATGCAGCTGCTTGGGGACCTGGGGTTGCCGGCTCTGCTTTTGCTGGTTGCCGCGACCATTCTTCATGCCGCTCACGGACTGCGGGGCCTGGGGGAAATCCTTCGTCGCCGGATGACCGCGTATGAGCGTCCCCAGAGTCATGCGCTCGCCCTGACCGTCGGTGGCATCTGCTGTCTGACGGTGTTTGTGGTTCACTCATTTTTGGACTTCAACATGCAGATCCCGGCCAATGCCCTGCTGGCCTCGGCCTGCTTGGGAATGCTGGCGAATACCGGGTCTTCTTCCTCTCAGGAAACCGGACGCCTGCACAGTTGGATGCGTCGGGGGGGATGTGTTGTGGGTTTGGGAGGGGCAGTCTGGCTGGGCGGATTGACTGTTGAGGCTTCCATTCCGGAGTTCCGCTGGCTCCAGGCG
This sequence comes from uncultured Spartobacteria bacterium, assembly GCA_937960895.1. Taxonomy (GTDB): domain Bacteria; phylum Verrucomicrobiota; class Verrucomicrobiia; order Chthoniobacterales; family Terrimicrobiaceae; genus CALCJD01. Next base: position 3,251 of record CALCJD010000130.1, read on the forward strand.
GAAAACGCCGCCCTGAAGGGACGATTGGAAGAAGCGCGCCTTCACGCGGTGGAAGGATTGAAATCCGGCCCCCATGGCCGCCTCCAGCAATGCCTCGGGGAAGTCTACTTTTCTGCCGCCTTGGGTGCGGGAAACATGATTGAGCGAAAAAAATGGATTTCGTTGAGTATCAAGCATTTGGAAATTGCGGCAGAACTGAATCCGCTGGATTCGCAAGTTCGTCAGCGTCTGGCTGAAGCCCGAAAAGTGCAGGGGAGAAATCGGTCTGCGCAACAGGATGCGTTACTGGCTGTCACCCTCTCTCCCATGCAGGGTCGCGGATATGAGGTGTATGGCGAATTGCTTGAGGAGAGTGGTCGGTTGGCGGAAGCGCGACAGGCGTATCTTCTCGCGTGGCGGTTGCCTGGAAATCTTCATGCCCGGAAAAGTGCGGCGGCGCTGGCGAGGAAGATTCTCATTTTGAGTCCCTAG
>CALCJD010000131.1 GCA_937960895.1 uncultured Spartobacteria bacterium
TTTTGCATGCATTTGCATAAATTTAAATTTTCTTGTTGCATATTTTGCAAAATCGCCCTATTCCTATGTCATGCGTAGGATTCACCCCCTGAATTCCCCCAGCCCTTCCCGCCGGCGGTCGGGTTTCAGCCTCGTTGAATTGCTGGCGGTCATGGGGGTTTTGGCGGTGCTGGCCGGTCTGGTGGTGCCCGCCTTTGTGGGCACGGCGAAAAACCGGGAGCTGGGGGTGGCGGCGCGGACGGTTTCCAACTTGCTGGAGGCGGCGCGCACCGAGGCGATCACGCAACGGACGGTGACCCGTCTGGCCATTGTGGAAAACTGGGCCGGGGATCCGGCGTCCAATTTCCGCAAGATGAGCGTCTGGCGGCAGGACAATTCCACCGGCGACTGGAAACAGGTCAGCCCGTGGGAAAAACTCCCGGAAAGCATCGCCTTCGAGCCGACGCGTCCCTCCTACAACACCTCGTCGGGAAACTATGTGCTGGACGGCGTGCAGAACACCTTCTCGACCACGGTGGGAACCAGCGAGGTGACGATGAAATTTGTCGAATTTCTGCCCAGCGGAGCCGCCAAGATGCCCATGGCCAACGGGTCGGCCCCGGGTCCGGAACTCTGGGTCTGCCTGGCGCCGGGAACGATCAGCGGCGGAGAATTGGTTCATCAGCGCAGGGACGGTTCCGGCGCTCCGCCCAACTGGGCCAAAATCAGCACCAACACGCTGACCGGCCGGATGAAAATCTCCCAGCCGTAACCGCCGGCCCACAGCCTCCCCTTTCAAGCGGGGCGCTCCCCGTCCGCCCCGTTCCGCCGCGGATGCCCCCCTTCCGGGAGGCGCCCTTTCCCAGCCCGACATCCTTATGAGAAACACAATGGTCCTCACCGGCCTCCTCTTCGGCCTGTTCGCCCTTACCGCCGCACCGGCCCAAAACCTGCTCTCCAACGGCAGCTTTGAAGACGGCCTGGCGGATTGGGGAAAGGCCGATCCCGCGATTTTCGAAGTGACGACCGGTGATGCGGCCGACGGAACCCAATACATCACCATTCAGTCCCCGGACTCCGCCGACCACGCCCTGCGCCGGGTCCTCACCGGCCTCACGCCGGGCGAGCAATACACCCTCACCGTCCGCACCCGCAAAAACACCATTCCCGACCTCCGCATCATTCTCCGCGATCCGGAAACGAAAAAATACGTCGGCCTGCTGAGGCCCCTGCCGTCCGACGACTGGCAGGCGGTCAGCCGGGTCTTCCGCGCTCCGGGTGAGGCGATCGGGGTCGAAATCAGCAGCCGCGCCCCCGGGGAATGCCAGGTGGATGATGTTTCCGTCGTGGCAGGCGCCGTTCCGCAGACGGATCCCGCCCCCGCCTCCGCGGCTCCGCGCCCGGAGAAAAAGGAACCCTTCGGCGACCAGATCGCCGTGTTTGAAGCCTTCGACAAGGTGAATCCCCCCGAACCGGGGTCCACCCTCTTTGTGGGCAGCTCCACCATCAAACGCTGGCGAACCATGGCGAAATATTTTCCCGGGGTCCGCGTCATGAACCGCGGCTTCGGCGGAGCCCGCATGCGGGATGTGCTCAACTACGAGGACCGCATCGTCCTTCCCTGCAAACCCGCGCACATCCTCGTTTATGCCGGGGACAACGACTTGGCGGCCAAGGGAACCCCCGAAGAAGTGCTGGCCGACTTCAAGGAATTCGTCCGCAAGGCGCAGGCCGCCCTTCCGGGCGTGTCCATCACCTACATCTCCATCAAACCGAGCCCCCACCGCATGCGCATTGCGGAAAAAACCGCGGAGGTCAACCGCCTCATCGAGGAATACGTCCGGACCGACCCGACGCTGGGCTACGTCGACATCACGAAGACCCTGCTCGGTCCGGACGGGAAACCCGATCCCGCCCTCTTCGAGGCGGACGGTCTCCACATCAACGAGGAGGGATACCGCCGCATCGCCCCTCCCATTCAGGAGCGGATCGCCGCCGCCAGCGCCGTCCACACCCAGCCCTGATCCGCCTTGGCCGGCCCGGGGGAAGGTTTGCGCAAAATCATTTATCTAAATTCAAAAATATGCAACTTTTCCTTGACTTGGTCCGGACTTGGGGAAAAGTGAAGTCAGGATTTCCGGCGTTCTTCGCCGTTTCCCCTGCGAAAAAGCATCCCCAAAACCCAACCCACATTATGAAAACCCCATTGTTTCTCCTCATCGCCTCCCTTGCCCTTGCGGTTTCCAGCCTGCAGGCGGCCGATGCCAACAAAATCCTCAGCAAAGGGGACAAGGACGGCGACGGCAAATTGAGTGCCGAAGAATTCAGCGCCCTGATCCCCGACGATCCCGAGAAGGCGGCCAAACGTTTCAAGAAGATCGATCACGACAATGACGGGTTCGCCTCCCTGGAGGAACTCAAGGTTTTCTACGAAAAGAACTGACGCCACACACTCCGTCCAAGGCCACGGCTCCGTGATCCCGCACGGAGCCGTTTGGCGCCGGCGGAACCCGCTTCACCACTTCGGGAGAACGTCCTCCTTTTCTCCCGGACGACCCCGAAGGTTTTCCCCGGTCGCCTCCCACCCTCCGGCATCCTTCCTCGTCGCTTTCCCTCCTGCGCCGGAGGGAAACCTCAGAGGCTCACCGGAACACTTCCCTCCCTTAACATCCCTTCACAAAATCCTTCCCACTTTTCGCCGCAAATTTTGTGCATATTTTTGCATTTTAAAATCCTTTTCTTTCATTTCGCTGTTGCACATCCCGCGGTTTCAGGCTTCCTTTTAGAACCATGGTGCGTCCCCCTTGCTCCCCTCCGCGCATGATTTTGCCGGGACCGTTTTCCCCCGGTCCCGCGGGGCGCCCCGGTGAAAACACCTTGTCCCGCGTACGTCGTCTGGGGGCCGCCGACGGACGCGCCTTCACCCTGGTGGAAACCGTCATGGCCCTGGGCATCGCCATGCTGTTTCTCGCCGCGATTTTCACGCTGCTCTCCGTGGGGCTGACGACCTCGAAAGACGCATCCGACGACACGGTGATCGGTTTGATTCTCCGCGACGTCGCCAACCGCATCCGGGGTGAGAAAATGAACGCTTCGGCGCCCCCCCGGAATGGAAGCTGACCGCTTCAAATGCCCGTCACCTGCCTCGCAGTCATCCGCAATCCAGGGCATTTCGAGAATATGTTCGGGAACCGGCCGCCGGACAAAACCCTTCCGAATCGGAAACGTCCGGTACCGTGCGAATCACCGTGGTCGACATCGGCTCCAATCGGGAACTCGCGGAAGTCTTCCGGGAAGGTTCGCTGACGGAAAAAGCAACCCGACTGACGATCAGCGGGATGCC
>CALCJD010000132.1 GCA_937960895.1 uncultured Spartobacteria bacterium
GCTGAAATGCTGAAATGCTGAAAGGTTAAAATCGCGACGCGCTGCGCGCTTGGGGAGGGATTGGCACCTTGAAACGTGGGGGAATGGGCCGAGGGAAGATGGGGGAACATCGGAGCGGATTTGCCGCGGGGCAGATTGTCTCCGTCCCTGCGCGACAGATTGGCGCAGGGGAGGGGGTCGAGGGGCCGAAAGGCTGGGGCCCAAGGGGGAGGGAGACATTCCCGCAAGTGTTCGGTTTTCGGGGCGGTCTGCTGTCCAGGCTCTGATCGGTCGGACGTTGCAGATTTCCATGATGCAACGGTCCGAATGGGGAGGAACGGCTGATCGGGCGTCAAAATTCCCCGTTTTTTGGGTCTGTCTGAGGGATTTAGGGGGGATTTTCCGGGTTTGCAAAAATTGCGCCCATGCAACGGCTCTCCGCCTTTCTGATTGACTTTTTTCCTCCGCAGTGGTGAAAAGTGGGGCCTTGTGGCGACAAATGTCACAAAAAACCTAGAATTTGATGGGTCAGGATGCACCAGCGCTCTTCTCGGGTACCTTCGAGCGTTCCATGGACGCGAAGAAGCGCGTGGCCGTGCCTGCGTCCTGGCTCAGCCGGGAGGAAGGGGAGGTTCTGCACATCATTCCCCATCCCACGGAGGGGTATCTGATGGTGATGCCTCCGGCGGAATTCGACCGATGGGAGCAACGCATCAACGAGTCGAATGCCTCCCCGGCGGAGAAGCGCATGGCCATCCGGAAATTTTACAGCGAAGCGCACACGGTCACGACCGACAAGCAGGGGCGGATCGTCCTGAACGAGAAGCACTGCGAGCGGGCCGGGATCACCGGGGAGGTCATCTTCGTCGGTGGCCGCAGTCGCTTCGAGATCTGGAGCCGCGAGCGCCATCTCGCGGCGGAGACGGCCCAGAACGCTGCCTACCAGCGCGTTGCGGAGGCCATCGGACTCTGAGGTTTTATGGAGACCCCAACGCCATGAAAGAAACCTGCTGATGAGCAAGCGGGACCGGGTGTTTTGCTTCGGATTCAACCCAGCCAAGGGCTCCGACGGTAAGCCCAAAGGTCAGGCCGCCATCAAACTCCGCCCCCGCAACGCCTATGAACTTCTTGGACTTCGACGACCAGCCAATACAAACCTTGGAAAAGCCTGACACGGCTGGTGCCTATCACGTGCCCGTGATGGCGGACGAGGTGGTCGCATTGCTGCGTCCGGCTCCGGGGCTCATTTTTCTCGACGGCACGGTGGGGGGCGGGGGTCATACGGAACGCTTTCTCCAGCACGGCGCCGAGGTGGTCGCGCTCGATCAGGACGCCGAGGCCATCGCGGAATGCACCCGGCGGCTGGCGCCCTATTCCCACCGGCTGCATCTGGTGGAGTCCAATTTCGAAAACGCCCCCGCGGTGCTCGACCGGCTCGGCATCCCGACGGTGGGCGGCGCGCTGCTGGATCTCGGGGTGTCCTCGCACCAGCTCGACACGGCCGAGCGGGGGTTTGCCATGATGAAGGACGGTCCGCTGGACATGCGCATGAGCCGGTCGAATCCGCGCACGGCGGCCGACCTCGTGAACACCGAGAGCGCGGCGGAACTGGCCCGCATTTTCCGTGAATACGGCGAGGAACCGCGCGCCATGCACATCGCGGCGAAGATTGTCGCGCTGCGGGCGGAGCGTCCGTTCCGGACCACGTTCGACCTGGCGGCGGCGGTCACTTCGGTGATCCCGCGCACGGGTCCGCGCCATCCGGCCACGCGGGTTTTTCAGGCGCTGCGCATTGCGGTGAATGACGAACTCGGCGTGATCGAGCGCGGACTGGAGGCGATTTCCTCCCGGCTGGCCCGCGGGGCGCGGCTGGCGGTCATCAGCTTCCATTCGCTTGAGGACCGCATCGTGAAGAATTTCTTCCGCTCCCGCAGCACCGAGTGGATCGACCGTCCGGAGTGGCCCGAACCCCGCCGCAACCCCGACCGCATTTTCCGCCTCCTCACCCCGCGTCCCATGGACGCCTCGGGCGAGGAGGTCAACGTCAACCCTCGCGCGCGCAGCGCCAAGCTGCGTGTCGTCGAACGCCTCTAAGTCCCATGATGACAGCCAGCCTTTCCTCTCCCAGTCGACAGCATGTCAATCCGATCCACATCGCGCCGCTCGTGAAGTGGCTCACCCTCGCGCTCCTGGTGGGCGTGGCGGGGCTGATGTTTGTGTACGTGAAAAACCAGCAGCACCTGCTGGGCGCGCGCACCCGTGAGGTGGAGAAGAAGATCGCCGAAGTGAGGGCGTACAACGAGGTGCTCCTCGCGCGCATTTCCGCGCTTTCGTCCCGCGCTGAACTTCAGCGCAAGCTCGACCGCGGCATGATTTCGCTGCGGCCGATCCAGGACACCGCCATCGCCCGCCTCACGCCCCCCGGAAACGCCGAACGGGACGGCGTGGTTCGCACCGCGGCCAACGAGGGATATCGTCCGTGAGATGGAGAGCACGGCGCCGAGCTATTTGGGCCTGCGTGTTCCTGGCCGGAATCTTTACCATTTATTCCGCGCGTCTCATCTACCTTCAGGTCGCGAAGAATGAGGAATACGCCGCCCTGGCGGCAAAAAACCACACCACCCGCATTCCCATCCCCGCCCGGCGGGGGCTGATCAAGGACCGCCACGGCGAGATCCTGGCGGCCAACATTCCGGTGCGCAAGGTGGTGGCGGACGGTTCCATCATCAAGAACCCGGCGGCGCTGGCCGCCGTGGCCTCGCCGTGGCTGGACATCCCGGAGGCGGAACTGGCCGCCGACCTCGAAACGAAGAGCAAATACAAGGTCCTGGTCCACGAACTGGCCGAGGAGAAGGCGTTTGCCCTGCAGAAGGAGATGGCGGCGAAAAACCTCCGCGGTCTGTTTTTCTACGAAAACACCAAGCGGACCTATCCCAACGGGCCGATGCTCTGCCATGTGCTCGGGTTCCTGGCCCGCAAGGATCCGCGCGACGAACACGTGGTGGGTGTCGACGGGATCGAGCGCAGCATGGAACAGGATCTTGCCGGCATCGACGGATACCGTCACATCGAGCGCGACCGCACCGGCAAGGAGGTGGTCATTTATCGCGGACAGGAACAGGCCCCGCGCCACGGCTACAATGTCCAGCTCACCATCGACATGGGGCTGCAGGCCATTCTGGAGGCGGAGCTCGAGGCGGCCTACAAGGAACTGAAGCCCGAGACGGCCACCGGCATCATGGTCGATCCCAAAACGGGGGAGATCCTCGCCCTGGCCAACCGGCCCTGTTTTGATCCGAACGATCTGAACTCCTCGAAACCGGAGCAGATGATCAACCGGGCCATCCTCGACATGGTGGAGCCGGGTTCGACATTCAAGATCGTGGTGGCCTCCGGCGCGATGAACGAGCGGGTGGTCAACGAGAAGAGCCTCATTTACTGCGAGAACGGGTCGTTCGCCTACGGCGGACGCATCCTGCGCGATCACCACGGCTACGGGAACATGTCCGTGGCCCAGATCATCCAGAAATCGTCGAACATCGGCTCGGCCAAGATGGCGCTGATGATGGGCGAGGACAAATATTACGAATACGTGCGCCGTTTCGGCTTCGGCGAACGCACCGGCGTGGAACTGCCCGGCGAGATTCCCGGCATGGTGCACCCGCCGGCCCGCTGGGACAAACTCACCATTACCCGCATGCCCATGGGCCATGCCATCGCGGTCACTCCGCTGCAGATGACGATGGGCATGGCCGTGATGGCCAACGGAGGCCGCCTGATGAAGGCGCACATCGTCAAGAGCATCGAGGATGAAAACGGCAACGAGGTGTACCGCGCCCGGCCCGAGGTCGTGCGGGAGGTCGTGCCCGAGAAGGTGGCGCGTTTCCTCAGCCAGGCCCTGGAGAGCGTGGTGGGTGAGGGCGGCACGGCCCAGCTCGCGCGCGTGTCGGGATTTTCCGTGGCCGGCAAGACCGGCACCGCCCAGAAGGTGGACCCGCGCGGCGGCTACGCACGCGGCAAATATGTCGTCTCGTTCGTCGGATACATGCCGGCGGAGGACCCGCGCTTTGTCTGTCTGATCATGGTGAACGACGCCAAGATCGCCCCGAATTTGAACTACGGCGGCCTGGTGGCCGCTCCGATCTTTTCCCGCGTGGCGGAGAAGGCGGCGCGTTACCTCGATCTCACCCCGACACCCAAGGCCGAATCGATCCTTCCCGTCGCGTTGCGGGACACCGAGGAGAAGGGGGGATACCGACAATGAGCGTGCCACTTTCCGAACTTCTGACCGCCACGGCGGTCACCGATCACAATGCCGACCCGCAGCTGCGGGTTGAATCGCTTTGTTACGACTCCCGTCGCTGCCGGCCCGGGGCGCTGTTTTTTGCGCTGCGGGGGGCGAAGGAGGACGGAACCCGGTTTGTCGCGCAGGCCGCCCAACAGGGGGCGGTTGCGATCGTCTCCGATGCTGCCTTGTCGGCCTGCGCGCTTCCTTTGATCCAGGTGCCGAACGCCCGCCTGGCCATGGCCGAGATGGCCGCCGCCTTTTACGGGCGTCCGGCGGATGCGCTCAAGGTGATGGGCGTCACCGGCACCAACGGCAAGACGACCACCGCGTTTCTCGTCAAACACCTGCTCGACGCGGACCAGCGCCGGTGCGGCCTCGTCGGAACGGTCAAATACTGCGTGGGCGACCGCGAGTTCGACGCGCCGCGCACGACGCCGGAGTCGGTGGACCTCCAGGATCTGCTCGCGCAGATGGTCGCCGCCGGCAGCCGCGCGGTGGCGATGGAGGTGTCGAGTCATGCCCTCGTCCAGCACCGCACCGACGCCATCGGGTTCGACACCGCGGTTTTCACCAATCTCACGCAGGACCATCTCGATTTTCACAGGACGATGGACGCCTACTTCGAGGCGAAGGCGCGGTTGTTTGACGGCCTGACCCGGCAGAAGAAAAAGGCGCGCGCCATCATCAATCTCGACGACCGTTTCGGCCGCTTCCTCATCGAGCGTTTCGAGAAGCAGCTTCAGGTCATCACCTACGGGCAGGGCGTGCATGCGAATTTCCGCGCGACCAACGTGCGCTTCGACGCGACCGGCAGTTCGTTCCAGCTGACGGCGAAAGGCCGGGAATATCTCGTGCGTTCTCCGCTCATCGGGTCGTTCAACATCTACAACACCCTTGCCGCCCTGGCCGCCGCCAATGCCATGGGAATGGAGCTCCGCGCGGCGGTGGCCGCCATGGCGAAGGCCCCGCAGGTGCCCGGCCGTCTGGAACGGGTCCAGGTGAAACGCAGCTTCCAGGTGTTTGTCGACTACGCGCACACGGACGACGCCCTGCGCAATGTGCTGCGCACGCTGAGGGAACTCAAACCGCGCCGGCTGGTGACCGTCTTTGGCTGCGGCGGCGACCGCGACCGCGCCAAGCGTCCGCTCATGGCCGCCGCGGCGGAGGAATTCTCCGACTGGTGCATCCTGACCTCGGACAATCCGCGCAGCGAGGACCCGCTGCGCATCCTCGAGGACATCCGGAAGGGCCTGCGCGGAAAACGCTTCGAGGAGATTCCGGACCGCGCCGAGGCGATCCAGCGGGCCGTGCAGCTGGCCGGTCCCGGTGACATCGTCCTGCTCGCGGGCAAGGGCCACGAGACCTACCAGGAATTTGCCGACGGGAAACGCATTCCCTTCGATGACGTCGCCGTGGCGCGGCGCGCCATCGAGGCCAAACGGGTGGAGGTGGGCTGATGGACGCGCTCGACCTTCTTGAAATCGCCGAACTCTGCGGCGGCACGCTCCGGGGACGCCCGGAAAACCTGACGGTGTCCCGGATTTCCAAGGACACCCGCACGCTGGCGCCGGGCGATCTCTACCTGGCCCTGCGGGGGGAAAACCACGACGGCAACCTGTACGCGAAGGAGGCCGCAGCGCGGGGCGCCGTCGGCGCCATTCTCGACCGCGTGCCCGCGGACCTGCCGCCGGACTTTCCGGTCATTCAGGTGGAGGATTCCCTTGCCGCGCTGCACCGGCTGGCCGGCGCGTGGCGCGACCGGCTCCCGCTCCGGGTGGTCTGCATCACCGGCAGCAGCGGCAAGACGAGCACGAAGGAATTCACCGCGGCCGTCCTCGCCACGCGGTTTCGCGTGGTCAGGACCGAGGGCAATCTCAACAACCACATCGGGCTGCCCCTTTCGATCCTCTCCGCGTCGACATCCGACGATGCGGCGGTGTGGGAGATCGGGATGAACCATCCCGGCGAGATTGCGCCCCTGGCCCGGCTGGCCCGGCCCGACCTTGCCATCATCACCAACATCGGCGTCGCGCACATCGAGTATATGGGGTCGCGCGAGGCCATCGCGAAGGAAAAGGGCGCGCTGGTCGGGGCCGTCGGCGCCGACGGCGCGGTGGTGCTGCCCGCGGAGGACGATTTCCGGGAATACCTCGCGTCCGTCTCCCGGGCGCGGGTCATCGAAGCCGGAGTGACCCGCGGGGAGGTCACCGCCTCGGATCTGGAAATCGACATGGACGGCAGCCGGTTTGTCCTGCATTGGGAGGGCGATTCGGTGCGCGCGCGCCTCGCCGTTCCCGGCGAGCACATGGTCCGCAATGCGCTGCTGGCGGTGGCGGCCGGTCTGGAGTTTGGACTGAGTCTCGAGGAATGCGCGGAGGGACTCGCCTCCGCCCGGCTCACCGGGGGCCGGCTGGCCCGCCGCACCGTGCGCGGGGTGACCATTCTCGACGACACCTACAACGCCAATCCCGATTCGATGGAGGCGGCCGTGCGGACGCTGAAGGCGGTCGGAACCCGCGGCCGTCGCATTGCCGTGCTGGGACGCATGGGGGAACTCGGGGATCATGCCTCCGAGGGATACCGTCAGGTCGGCCGGGCTGCGGCGGCCCTGGATGCGCTCATTGCCGTCGGACCCGAAACCGTCGCGCTCACGGAGACCGCCCGGGCCGGCGGATTGAAGGAAATTCACGAAACGTCCTCCGCCGAGGAGGCGGCCGCGGTGCTGCGACGCATCGCCGCCGAGGGGGACATTGTACTCGTCAAAGGAAGCCGCTTCGCCCGCATGGAGCGAGTCATCGAAAATTTCTGATGCTTTATTACCTCTACAACCTCAGCGAATGGGCCGAGCAGGCCGGACTCGACAACGAGTTCTTCAAGGCGCTGAACGTCTTCAAATACCTGACCTTCCGCTCGATCTGCGCGGCGGCGACGGCGTTTTTGATTTCCATCATCTTCGGCAACTGGGTGATCCGGAAACTGATCTCGCTCAAGTTCGGCCAGCCCATCCGCACGAAAGAGGAGGTGCACCAGCTTTTTGAATTGCACGGGGCCAAGAAGGGCACGCCCACCATGGGCGGCATCCTCATCATCGGATCCATCCTGCTTTCCACCCTGCTCTGGGCGAGTCCGGAAAATCCCCTTGTCTGGCTGGTGCTCTTCAGCATGCTGTTCCTGGGCGGCATCGGCTTCTACGACGACTGGCTCAAGGTCAAAAAGAAGAACTCCGCCGGCATCAGCAGCCGGCTGAAGTTCGGCCTCCAGTGTGTGCTGGCGCTCATTTTCACGGTGTTTTTCCTGTACCTCTACCGCGACTCCGATTTCACGCGGCAGCTGCACATTCCCTTTTTCAAGGAACCGATCCTCCTCGGTTTCGTGGGATTTGTTTTCGTGTTTTATCTGCTGGTCATCGTGGGCACCTCGAATGCGGTGAACCTCACCGACGGGCTTGACGGACTCGCCACCGGCTGCACGGCCACGGTGGCGGCGGCCTACGCCGCGCTGGCCTACCTGGCCGGCAATTACAAGGCCGCGGCCTACCTGCAGATTCCCTCGGTGCCGCTCTCCGGCGAGCTCTGCGTGCTTTGCTCGGCGCTTCTCGGCGCCTGCCTCGGATTCCTCTGGTGGAACGCCTACCCGGCCAAGGTGTTCATGGGCGACACGGGCTCGCTCGCCATCGGCGGCATGCTGGGCGCCGTCGCCATCTGCTGCAAACAGGAGATCCTCCTCGTCATCGTCGGCGGCGTCTTTGTCATCGAGGCCATGTCGGTCATTCTCCAGGTCGCCAGTTTCAAACTCACCGGCAAGCGCATCATCAAGATGTCGCCCATTCACCATCACTTCGAACTCAGCGGGTGGAAGGAAAACACCGTCATCGTGCGGTTCTGGATCATGTCCATCCTCTTCGCCCTGCTGGGACTCGCCACCCTGAAACTCCGCTGAACCCCTTTCACCCCGCATGATTTATTCCGGAAAATCGGCAGTTGTGCTCGGCCTCGGCGACAGCGGCGAGGCCGCCGCCACGCTGCTGGCCGAAGAGGGCGCCACCGTGACGGTGTGCGACAGCTCGGACGGTCCGCGCCAGCGCGAAAAGGCCGCCAAGTTGGAGGCGCTGGGCGTCCGGGTGCTGCTCGGACCGGCCGCGGACACGGATCCCTCCCGGTACGACGTGTGTGTGCTCAGTCCGGGCATCGACCCGGCGGTGCCGCTCGTGCAGAACGTGCTGGCCAAGAAGATTCCCGTCATCGGCGAGATCGAACTCGGCTTCGAGGAATGCCTGTGCCCGGTCGTGGCCATCACCGGCACCAATGGCAAGACGACCACCACGGAACTCACCACCGCCATGCTCCAGGGCTGCGCGGTCCGCACCATGGCCAGCGGCAACATCGGTCTGCCGTTTGCGACGGCGGTGCGGCGGAGCAACCAGCTCGACGTGATGGTGCTGGAGGTCAGTTCGTTCCAGCTGGAAACGATCCGCCGGTTTCGTCCGCAGGTGGCGGTGTGGCTGAATCTCAGCCCCAACCACCTCGACCGGTATCGCAGCATGGAGGAATACCGGGACGCCAAACTGCGCCTGTTCAACAACCAGACGCCCGACGATTTTGCGGTGGTCAACGCCCGCGCGGAACTCCCGCCGCTCCGGGCGCGGAGGATCACGTTCAGCGCCTACACGGACGACGCCGATTTCACCCTGCGGGGAAATGTCATCCACTACCGCGGCGAGCCCGTGCTCGATCAGTCCGCGACCCGGCTGCCCGGCATCCACAACGCCGAAAACCTCATGGCGGCGCTCGGCATCGGGCTGGCGCTCGGACTCGATTTCGAGCGGATGGCCGGGGCGGTCACTGAATACACGGCGCCCGTGCATCGTTGTGAGTTTGTGCGGGAGCTCGACGGGGTTCGCTGGATCAATGATTCGAAGGCCACCAATCTGGATTCGGTGGAGAAGGCCATTCTTTCGCAGAAGGGTCCGCTCGTGCTCATCGCCGGGGGGAAGGACAAGGGGTTCGAGTTCGATCCCATTGCGCCCTTGGTGCGCGAGCGGGTGCGTCAGGCCGTGCTCATCGGCGAGATGAAGGAACGCATCGCCCGGTCGTGGGAGGGCGTTCCCTGCCGGCTGGCCGCCACGCTGGAGGAGGCGGTGGGGCTGGCGCGCGACCTGGCCCGTCCGGGCGACACGGTCCTTTTTTCGCCCGGCACCTCCTCCTTTGACATGTTTCGCAACTACGGCGAGCGGGGCAACCGCTTCAAGGACGCCGTGAAATCCCTCACCTCAAAACAAGGATAGACCATGAAGATGAAAAAAGCCGTCAGAATGCCGCTTCGTCGGCCTCCGCAACGGTCCCGTTCGGCCGGCGCCCCGATGCGCGCCCGCACGGCGACGGTGGACGAGACCTACGACGAGGACGACGACTACGGAGCCGAGGAGGAACCGAACATGAAGTTTTCGCACGCGCTTTTTGTCGTGCTGATTCTTCATCTCATCGCCGTGGGAGGCGTCCTTGCCTTCAATTGGATGAAGACCCGCCAGGGCGCGGAAGCTCCCGTGGCCAAGGCCCCCGCCGCGGAAAAACCGGTCGCCTCCGCCGCCGCGTCGCCGAAGACCGGGGCGCCGGCCAAGCCGGCGGCGTCGTCCACCGCGAAGGCCCCCGCCGTGGAGGGCTGGAACGGCCGGGTGCACATCGTCGAACCCGGCGACACCCTCATCCAGATCGCGGCGACGTACAAGACGAGTGTGATGGCGATCGAGAAGGAAAACGGCATCACCTCGACCTCGATCCTCCGCGTGGGCCAGGCGCTGAAGATTCCCGGCACCGAGAAGACCGCAGCGACCGGCGAGTCGTCCGCCGCGAAGGAGGCGTTTCTGGCCTCCAGGACCAACGAGCCGTCGGCCGGAACCATCTCGGCCGTTCCGCGCTCCACGCCGGCCGCCAAGACCGCGACGGCCAAGCCGGCCGAGGTGAAACCGGCGGTGGCCAAACCGGCGGAATCCAAGGCGCCGGCCGCCTCCGCCATCCCCGACGTCTACGTGGTGGCCAAGGGGGACAACCCCTACACCATCGCGAAGAAATTCGGCGTCAGCTACACCCGGCTGCTCGAGGTCAACAACATCAAGGACGCCACCAAGGTTCAAATCGGACAGAAGTTGAAGATCCCCAAGAATTGAGGTTCGAGGGCCAAAGGCCATGGAACGGGAGGGGAGAGACCCCCGGTTCCCGGCCCCCGGCCCTTGACGCTCGCATCGCGCCATGCACCGCAACGCCATCTATGTGCTTCTGCTGACAGTCGCAGGGCTGACCGCCCTCGGCATTGTCATGCTTTTCAGCACGGGGGCGTTTGCGCCCGAAAGCCAGGGGGACATCTATTATTTCGTCAAACGCCAGGGGATGTGGCTGGGCGTTGCGGTGCTGGGGGCCATCACGGCGGCCTGCATCAACTACGACATCTGGCGCCGGACCTGGTGGCTCTTTTTCATCGTCGCCTTCATCCTGCTGCTGCTCTGCTTTGTGCCGGGCATCGGCATGAAGATCAACGGCTCGAGCCGTTGGATCAACCTGCGCGTGGCCACGTTCCAACCGTCCGAACTGGCCAAGATCGCCGCGCTGTTCTTCCTCGCGTGGTGGTTCACCCGTTTTGAGAAAAAGACGGAAACCTTCCTTTTCGGGCTCTTCCTGCCGCTGGCGATTCTGGGCATCCTGGTCGTGCCCATCCTCCTGGAGGTGGATCTGGGCGCCAGCGCGCTGATCATGGGCACGGGCATCGCCGTGATGTTCCTGGCGGGGGCGAGCCTGCGCTGGCTGGGATTGTTTGCGGTGATCGGACTGGTCGGGATCCTTTACGGGGCCACGCACATCGACGAACGCCTCGGCCGCCTGCTGGCCTTCATGTATCCGGACAAATATCCGGACGAATTTTACCAGCAGATGCAGGGACTGATTGCCATCGGATCCGGCGGCATCGACGGCCTGGGCCTCGGGGCGGGCCGGCAGAAGCTCATGTATCTGCCCTACGCCCACACCGACTTCATTTTTCCGATGGTGGCGGAGGAACTGGGCCTGAAGTTCTCGCTGGCGACGGTGTTCGGCTACCTGCTCATCTGCCTTTGCGGCACGATGGTGGCGGCCAATGCGCGGGACCGCTTCGGCATGCTGCTGGGCTTCGGGTGCGTCATGATCATCAGCCTGCAGGCGGTGGTGAACATCGGGGTGACCACCGCCCTCCTGCCGAACAAGGGCATGCCGCTGCCGTTTGTCAGTTTCGGCGGCTCGAACCTGGCCGTCTGCTATTTCATGATCGGGATTCTCATCAACATTCACCGGCACGGAATTCCCCTTGTGGAAAGAGTTTCCCCCGTCCTGCGTCGCGTGCGAAATTCATGCCGTCTATGAGCCAACCGTTTCGTGCAGTGATCGCCTGTGGAGGCACCGGGGGACATTTGTTCCCGGGGCTGGCCGTGGCCGAGACGCTCAAGGAGCGCGGCCATGAGGTGCTGCTTTTTGTTTCCGAGAAATCCATCGACAGCATCGCCCTGCAGGCCCATCCCGATTTTCGTTACGAAAAACTGCCTTCCATCGGCATGCCCTCGGTGCTCTCGCCGGCGTTTGTGCGGTTCCTGCGCCGGTCGTGGGAAAGCTACGGGCATTGCATCGGCGTGTATCGCAAATTCCGTCCGTCGGTCGTGCTGGGCATGGGGGGATTCACCTCGACGGCGCCGCTCCTCGCCGGCTGGCGCCAGAAGCTGCCGACGTTCATTCACGAATCGAACGTCATTCCCGGCCGTGCCAACAAGCTGGCCGCCCGGTTCGTCACCAAGGTGCTGCTCGGCTTCGAGGCGTGTGCGCCGAATTTTCCGGGGTGTGACACGGTGGTGACCGGCACGCCCGTCCGCCGCACCCTCGGGGCGCCCCTGCCGCGCGCGGAGGCCCTGGCCGCCTTCAGGCTCGCCCCGGACCGTCCGACCCTGCTCGTCATGGGGGGAAGCCAGGGCGCCTCGGGCATCAACCAGGTTCTTTTCAAGTGCGCCCCCCTCCTCAAGGACAAGGGCGTGCAGATCATTCATTTCACCGGCGAACGGGACGACCAGCTCGCCGCCGCCAACTACCAGCGCGAGGAAATTCCGCACTACGTCGCGCCGTTCCATCACCGCATGGAGGAGGCGTATTCGGCGGCGGATCTGGTGATCTCGCGTTCCGGGGCCGCCAGCCTGAGCGAGCTTTCGCAGTTCGGCCTGCCGTCCGTTCTCATCCCGTATCCCTTCGCCACGGACGATCATCAGACCTACAACGCGAAGGTCTTCGTCGACGCGGGCGCCGCCGAGCTGCAGCCCGAGCAGAAGATCACCCCCGACACCTTTGCCGCGCTCATTTCCAACCTGCTCATCAACGAACGGCGGCGCGAGGAAATGTCCGCCGCCGCCCGGGCCGTGCTGCCGCGCGATGCCGCGGGCAATGTCGCCGACGAAATCGAACGCGCCGTCGCCGCGCAGGAGGGCCGCAAATGAACCTCGCCTCGCTCACCGATTTTCTGACCGGTCCCCCGCGCCGCGTCCACCTCATCGGGGTGGCGGGTTCGGGCATGAGCGGCATTGCCGCCCTGGTGCTGGCCCTCGGCCATCGGGTCAGCGGCTCCGACCGTGCGGAGACGGTGGAGGTCGAGCGCCTCAAAAAGAAGGGCCTGCAGTTTTTCCGTCCGCACCAGGCCGGGGAGGTGGGGGACGCGGAGCTGGTGGTGTATTCCTCCGCGATCAAACCCGGCAACATCGCCTACGACGAGGCCCGCGATCGGGGCATCCCGATGGTGCGCCGCGCCGATGCGCTCGCGGCGATCATGAACTCCAAGAAGGGCGTGGTCATTTGCGGCATGCACGGCAAGACGACCACGTCGTCGATGACCGCCCACGTGCTGCGCCTCGGCGGACTGAAACCCTCGCATTATGTCGGCGCCGAAATTCCCATTCTCGGCACGAATGCCCGCTGGGATTCGGAGGGGGAGTTTTTTGTGGCGGAGGGGGACGAGAGTGACGGCACCCTGATCAATTACCATCCCGAGCACGCCATCGTGCTCAACATCGAGCCGGAACATCTCGATTTTTACAAGGACCTCGCCGCCATCGACGCCGTCTACGCCAAGCTGGTTTCCCAGACCCGGAACCGCGTCATCTACTGCGGCGACGACGAGGGTGCCACCCGCGTGTGCCGTTCGCATCCCGGCGCCGTCAGCTACGGCCACAACGAGGGCAACCGCTACCGGATCACCGACCTGGTCACGCAGAACTTCCGCTCGCAGTTCACCGTCCTGAAGGACGGCGAAAAACTCGGCGAGGTGAAACTCAACATTCCCGGCGCGCACAACGCGCTGAACGCCCTGGCGGTCATCGCCCTCGCCGGCGAGATCGGGCTGCCCTTCAACGACGTCGCCTTTGCCCTCAGCCTGTTCCGCGGCGCCAGGCGCCGGTTCGAGATCCGCTACGAGACGGAGCGCAACGTGCTGGTCGACGATTACGGCCATCACCCGACCGAAATCGCCGCGACCCTCGCGACGGCGCGCACGGGGGACTGGAAGCGCGTGCTCGTGATGTTCCAGCCGCACCGCTACACGCGCACGTTGGCCCTGAAGGAGGAATTCGGCCGCGCCTTTGACCAGGCGGACAAGGCGTTTATCGCCGACGTGTATCCGGCCGGCGAAAAACCGATCCCCGGGGTGTCCGGCCAGACCGTCGTGGACGCGATGCGGGCCCACGGTCATCCGCACGTCTCGTTTCATCCGGAGGTTTCCCGCATCCACCAGGCCTGCGGGGCGGAGATCCGCGACGGCGATCTCATTTTCAGCCTCGGCGCGGGCAACATCCACGAGGCCGGCACCCGTCTGGCCAATGACCTGGCGATGCGCGACAGGCTGCAGGAGGTCATCGGCCGGGGCTCCATCCGGCTGTATGAACCGCTTTCCCGCCACACCACCATGAAGGTGGGCGGCCCCGCCCAGTTCTGGGTCGAGCCGGAGACCGAGGAGGGGTTTGCGGAACTCGTGCGCTACTGCTTCGACGAAAACATTCCCTTCATGGTGATGGGCCGGGGCTCCAACCTGCTCGTGCGCGACGGGGGCATCCCCGGCGTGGTTGCCCACCTCGCGAGGGGCGAATTTGTCCGCTACGAGGTGAAGGGCGACGAAATCACCGCCGGGGTCGGCGTGAAACTCAAGCAGCTCACCGCCATTGCGCAGAAGGCCGGTCTGGGCGGATTCGAGTGGATGGAGGGCATCCCCGGAAATCTGGGCGGAGGATTGCGCATGAACGCCGGGGCAATGGGGTCGCAGACCTTCGAGCAGGTCGTGCGCGTGCGCTATTGCGACCAGGACGGCAACATCTTCACCCGCACCCCCGCCGAGATGGAGGTGCATTACCGGGACACGGTCACGTTGCGCCAGAATTACGCCATTTCCGCCACCCTGCGCGGCACCCCGGCCGATCCCGAGGAAATCCGGAAACGTCTCGAACACAGCGAACGCCACCGCCGCGAAACCCAGCCGATCGCGGCCAGCGCGGGTTGCATTTTCAAGAATCCGGCGGAAATTCCCGCCGGCAAACTGATCGAGGAACTCGGCTTCAAGAACTTTGTGGTGGGACGCGCGCGGGTTTCCGAAGTGCACGGCAATTTCATCGTCAACGACGGAGGCGCCACCGCCGAGGAAATCCTCACGTTGATCGAGGAAATCAAGGCCGCGGCGGCGCGGGAACGCGGCATCGAACTGGACACGGAAGTGCAAATCGTCGGAGTGGACGCATGAAAGGAATTCTGAAGGAAAAAATTGTCGCCGTCCTCATGGGCGGCCCCGGACCGGAGAGGGAGGTTTCCCTGCGCTCGGGCGAGGCGGTGGCCCGCGCCCTGAAGGCCTGCGGGGCCCGGGTGACGGAGGTGGACGTGACCGGGCCGGACTTCACCCTTCCCGCGGGGGTTGATCTGGCCTTCAACATGATCCACGGAACATTCGGCGAGGATGGACAGATCCAGGCCATCCTGGACGCCCGCGGCGTGCCCTACACCGGCGAGGGCGAGGCGGGAAGCCGCCTGGCCTTCGACAAGATCCTCAGCAAGGAAAAGTTCGACGCGGCGGGCGTTCCGACCGCGAAGTGGCACATCCTGCGGCGCGGCGAAAAACCGCGCCTGGATCCGCCCTGTGTCGTCAAGGCGCCGCGCCAGGGATCCAGCGTCGGCGTGCACATCATTCAGGAAGCCGCCGCGTTCGGCCCCGCGCTGGAGGATTGTTTTCGCTTCGGGGACGAGGTGCTGATCGAGGAATTCATCAAGGGACGGGAACTGACCGTCGGCGTGCTCGGCGACGAGGTGCTGCCCGTCGTCGAAATCGTCCCGCGCGAGGGATTTTACGACTACGAGCACAAATACACCAAGGGGGCCTCGGACTATTTTGTGCCTGCGCCGATTGACAGCGAAACCACCGCCGCGGTACAAAAGGCCGCGCTGGATGCGACCCGCGCGCTCGGGCTTTCCGTTTATTCGCGCACCGATGTCTTGCTGGCCCCGGATGGGCGCCTGGCCGTGCTCGAAATCAACACCATTCCCGGCATGACCGAGACCAGTCTGCTGCCGAAGGCCGCGGCCGTGGCGGGGCTTGATTTTCCGGCACTCTGCGAAAAAATCGCCGCCCTTTCCCTGCAACGAACCTGATGCCTCCACGTCCCACAGCCCGAAAAAAAGTGAATCGCCGGACGCGCGCCTCGACGTCCCGCGACCACCTGCTCGACGTGCGCATCCGCACCTCGACGGCCCGTCGGCGCAACCAGGAGATTGCCGGCCGCTGGATTCGGAACCTGCTGTTTTTGACGTTTCTCATTTCCGGTTCGGTTTTTGGGGTCCGCTACGCGCTGGACCGTTTCTTTTTCCAGAACGCCGAGTACACCCTCCGGCGCATCACCCTCGAGCTGGACGGACTGTTCACCCGCGAGCAGGCGCTGGAGGAGGCGGAGCTCCGGGAGGGTGTGAACATTTTCTCGGTGGATCTCGCGAAGGTGGAAAAAACCTTCCGGGCGATCCCGCAGGTGCAGAGCGCCCAGGTGGTGCGGGAGCTGCCGGATCACATCCGGGTGACCCTCACCGCGAGGAAGCCGGTCGCATGGGTGGCGGCGGAGGGGGAAACGGGCGATCCGACCACCTCCGACAGGTCGTTTCTCACCGATGCCAACGGATTCCTGATGCGTCCGCGCCGCGTCACCCCGGAGGATTTTCATCTGCCCGTGATCTACGGCCTCAAGAGCGACAATCTGCGCGAGGGCGAGGAACTGCGGAACGACGACATGCGGAACGTGCTGAAGCTGCTCGAAACGGTCGCACAACACCCGGAAAGTCTGCTAAAAATCCGCACCATGGACGTGTCGAAGGGCTACCGGATCGACGTGGTAAACGACACCAATTCCCTCATCATTTTCGCGGCCTCGGATTTCGAGGAACAGCTCGCCCGCCTGCAGAAACTTCTTTTGCACTGCAACGAAACCGGCCGCACGCTCGAGTCCGTCAATCTCATGGTTCGTCGCAACACGCCCGTCCGTTTTGTCATGGCATCCGCGCCGCCGGTCGAGGAGCCGGCCGCCCCGCCCGCGCGGGTTCCCTCGAAACCCTCGAAAACCCGGAGGAACTGATGGCGCGCTCGGATATTCTCGTCGGAGTCGAGGTCGGAACCTCCAAGGTGTGCTGTGTGGTGGGGGAGACCGGCCGGGAGGGTTCGCTGCGCATCCTGGGCGTGGGGGTGGCCCCGTCCCGCGGCGTGCGCAAGGGGGAGATCGTCGACCTCGCCATCGCCACGGAATGCGTGCACGACGCGATTTCGGACGCCGAGACCAACAGCGACGCCGAAATCGGCAGTGTGTCCGTGGCCGTCACCGGCAGCCATGTGAAGAGCTTCAACAGCCGCGGCGCCATCCTGATTCCCCCGGACCGTTTCGAGATCGACGAGGAGGACATCCAGGAGGTCGCCGTCAAGGCCCGGGAGGTCAACATTCCGACCGAGAACTTCTTCCTGCATTCCCTCATCCAGCATTATTACGTGGACGGCCAGGAGGGCGTGCTCAATCCGCTGGGCATGGTCGGCCGCAAGCTGGAGGCGGATTTTCACATCGTGCACGGCGTGAAGACGCGCCTGCAAAACACCCTGCGCTGCATCCGCGAGGCCGGCGTGCAGATCGACGAGGTGGTGGTCAACTCGCTCGCCTCCGCCCAGGCCGTCCTCGACCAGCACCACAAGGATCTCGGAGCCCTGGTGATCGACATGGGCGGCGGGGTGACGGATTACATCGTCTACGAAAACGGCGCCGTGCACCACAGCGGCGTGCTTGCGGTCGGGGGCGATCACATCAGCAACGACATTTCGCTCGGACTGCGCATCCCGCTCACGCGGGCGGAACGGCTCAAGGTCGAGGAGGGTTCCGCCAAAATGGGGGAGGCCAAGCCGGGGGAGATGATCGTTTTGAAGAACGACGCCGGTTTCTCCGGCAAGGAGGTCGAGCGCGAGATGCTGAACACGATCATCCACGCACGCGTCCGCGAAAGTTTCGAATTGATCCGGCGTCAGATCGAGCAGGAGGTGCCCCTGCACCTGCTGGGCGGCGGCGTGATGCTCACCGGCGGCACCAGTCTCCTGCGCGGCATCAAGGAGGTCGCGGAGTCCGTCTTTGAGATGCCGGTGCACCTGGCCCGCGAGGTCGGCGTGTCGGGTCCGAAATCCATTCTCAACAACCCCCAGTATTCCACCGCCATCGGCCTGGTGAAATTCACCCAGGCCCTGCGCGCCGAAGAGGAGGAGCCGGGGCTTTTTGGCACCGTGCTCGAAAAACTCGGAGGCATCTTCCGCCGCAAATAACCCATGATCGCCTATCCCAAATCCGGCACTCCGGCAGAATCCGAACTTTCCGTGCGGCTGATCGGACTCGGCAACGCAGGGGTGAACCTGGCCGACCGGGTGGCCATGTCGGGTGTCGACGGCGTGGAGGTGATCGCCATGAACACCGACAGCCAGTCCCTGCTGTCGTCGATCTGCCAGCAAAAGGTCACCCTCGGCGAAAAGGCCACGCGCGGACTGGGCGCCGGCGGCGACCCGGACGTGGGAGCGGAAGCGGCCGCCGAATCGCGGGAGGAGATCCAGGCCGCCGTCGAAGGGGCCGGATTGGTCTTTCTCTGCGCCGGCTTGGGGGGCGGAACCGGCTCGGGGGTGGCCCCCCTGCTGGCGGAAGCCGCCCGGGAGGCGGGGGCGACGGTGATTGTACTGGTCACCACCCCGTTTGCGTTTGAGGGCCGCCGGCGCAATGCCCAGGCGGCCACGGCGCTGGAGGCGCTGTCGAGGCACGCCCATGTCGTGCTCCATTTTGAAAACGACCGGATGTCCGAACTCGCCTCGCCGCATGCCGGCATCGGCGAAACCTTTGCCGCGTCGGACAACCTTCTGTCCGGCTGCGTGAGTTCGCTGGTCGGCATCCTGCGCGGCGGCGGACCCATGCCCGTCCGGCTTTCCGATCTCCTCGCCGCCCTGGGCGGGGGAACCCCCGCCGGAGCTTTCGGCCGCGGCGAGGGGACGGGGGACAACCGGGCGTATGACGCGGTGGCCCGGGCCCTCAAAAGTCCGTTGCTCGACCGCGGCCGCCTGCTGAGGGAAAGCCATTCCGTGGTGGTGCACATTTCGGGTCCGGCCTCGCTCACCTTTGCGGAGGTTTCCGCCATCATGCAGGAACTCGGCAAACACATTGCCGACGACGCCCGGCTCTTTCTCGGGGTGGCCACCCAGGCGGGCACGACGGATCCGGTTTGTGTCACGCTGCTCGGCAACTTCGAGGATCCCGACGCCGGCGCCGAACCGGCGGCCGCTCCCGCTCCGGCATCCAAACCGCAGACACGCACGACCGCGCGTGAGACCCGGACCGCGCCGGTTCCGGCTCCACAACCGGAGGAATCGAAACCGCTTTTCCCGGAAACGGAATCCGAAACCGAGCGCCCGGCCGCCGCGGCGCGTCCCCCGGCTCCCGCCCGCGAACCCAAGCCGGCG
>CALCJD010000133.1 GCA_937960895.1 uncultured Spartobacteria bacterium
GATGTTGCGCGCCCGTGAGGCCGGCAGTTCCCTTCCCCCTGCTGTGGGGGCGGTGGCGAGGTGACACCCTGAGAGGATGGGGTGACGTAAAGTGGGACGGCGAGAAATGCCGGCACGCGTCACCGAACCGCTGTCGAACACCGCGGCCATTGCTCCGCCGGGCTATTCTTAGGCATCGACTGTTGCGGGGTTTCGTTGTCGCTCCGCCGGTCGAATTTCGGGGCGGGTCCGCGGCACAAATTGTGCGCTTCCCCAGGGCAGGGCCGCGCTGTTGCCGCCGATGTTGACAGAGCGGCCTCCGGTCCGCCCGAGTCCGGATGAAGCGCAGAACGATTGCAGTCACGGAGATTCCTCAGGCTAGGCAGGAGGGGCGGTATTCGCCCCTTAGTGGATCCGTGTGTCCCTTATTGAGCAGGTGGTTGATGGAAAACAGACGTATCCGTGCGAGGCGAGGGTCGTGCCGAAATCTTTTTCGCGCGACGAGGCCCTGTCTCCCAATCGTCAGCCGTTCCCAACGGGGGCGGTTTTTCCGCAGAGATCGAAGAGGGATGGGGCTTCCCTGGGTGTTACGGTTTGCGGGATTTGAGAACCCTGGCGGGCACTCCGGCACAGACGCTCCAGGGTGGAACGTCCTTCGTCACCACAGCGCCGGCGGCGAGAACCGATCCCCGGCCGACCGTCACGCCCGCCGTGATGATGACGCGGCCGGCCACCCAGATGTCGTCCTCCAAGAGGATGGGTTTCGGGATGAGCCCCTGGGTGGTGATGGGACGGGTGGTGTCGTCGAACCGGTGGTTGGCCGCGATCATCTGCACGAAGGGCGCGATGCGCACGTCGTTGCCGATGCAGATGCGGCCGTCGGGATTCTCCCGGGTGCCGTAGCCGATCAAAATGCTGCCGGTCTGCACGGAGACATTTTCCCCCAGTTCGACATTGCCCTGCACGGTGGCGCCCGCGGCGATGGTGCAGCGGGGGCCGATCCGGATTTTTCCTTCCCGGGGATGAATTCTCGCCTCCGGACTGATTTTTGCCGTCGGGTGAACTTCGACGTGGGCATGGCGCGTGGCCAGCCGGCGGCCGAACCACAGGGCGAATCTCTGCCCCCAGGTCCTGTCCTGCGGCAGACTGTTTCCTCCGTCGATCCAGATCCAGCTCATGGGCAGATTTTGTGGGAAATGGCGGGCGGCACCGCCCGGCCGGGGGTAAGGCCCGCCGTCCGCCGACTCCAGGGATCGCTTGTTTTCGCGCATTCCCGTGCGTTCCGGGGCGGCTTCACGGCCGGAGGGGGATCGGACAACCTTTTCACAGTTTGATCTCCACCAGCTGGGCGTGCCGTCCCGGCAGCGAATTGCAGAGCACCCGGGTGCCATCCCGGTTGAAGACGGGATGGTGACAGATGCGTCCGGGATTGCGTCCGGGCGGTTCGTGTTCGCCGAGGAACTTGGGCAGGAGAATGCGTCCGACTTCCCTTCCGGTCGATTTGGAAAGAAAGACCACCGCTCCGCCGCCGGGGACCGGTTCGTCAGTGACCACGAGGTCCGGATCCGCGGGGCTGGTGGACGGATGGCCGCCGCTGTCGTGTTCGCTGAGCATGCGGTAGCCGGTGCCGTCGGCGTTGACTTCGGCCAGGCAAAGCCGCGTGGGATCGTCGGGATGCGGACCGTATCCGATCAGTTGTTCCCCGTTGGCCTGCCAGCTCCAGTGCACGCCGCGTCCGAAACTGAGATCCAATGCGGCCCGGATCTCCCGCAACGAGCGGTCGGCCGTGAAAATGGTGGTGATTTTGGGCTCCCGCCGCGTGCGGTCCACGCAGTGGTTGCCGAAGTAAAACAGAAAGCGCGTTCCCTGCCGGTTCCACCGCACGCAATACGTCATGAGGGTGAGTCCGCTTTGATCCCCCAGGCGTTCCCGGACTTCTCGGTCGGCCCGAAGGATCTCGTCCCGGCGCGGATGGATTTCCAGGATCCGCGCCGTCGAAAGCACGAGGTTGTTTTCGGGCGGTTCCACCGTGACGTGGAACAGGCCGTGACGGTAGCGGTCCCCGAACGGAACGGGCGACTGCTCGGGTTTGTAGCGGCCATCCCCGTAACCCGCGGCGTAGAGCATGCCGTGCAGGCAGGCAAAAATCGGTTCGCCGGAGGGGGGAGGCCCGTCGAATTCCCCGGCGACGGAGCGTTGCGCGCCGGTTTCCAGATGATGACGGATGATCGCGGGGGACGGCGTAAGGAGTCCTGGCATCTCCGCACCCGCCGCTCCCTGAAAATAAATCTGCCGTCCATCCGGTGCCCATCCCTGCCAGAAGCCGGTGTGCCAGAAACTGGGCGTCACCGGACCATTCGGAATCCGGTGGAGAACCTCCCCTTCCGGGGAAAGGACCAGAACCTCGCCCCCCTGCTTTTCAAGATCGGCGCCTGCAATGAGGATCTGTCCGGAGTCGTCCGGCGCGTAGGGACACAGCGTGTAATAACTGTGCAGGCACCACCGGCCGGGAATGGAAAAAGTTTTCACTTTCATGGTGTCGGGTCAGCTCAGCCAGCCGAGGGAACGGAAAAATGCTTCGATCTCGGACAGGGTTGCCGCGAAAAATTTCCCTTTGCCGGCGGTTCTGCGATAAAAACCGTGCTTGCCGCCCTCGTAGAGCTTGAGATCGCAGCGGTTGCCGGCCGCGGTCATGGCCTCGGCGAACCTTTGCAAAAGGGACGCCTTTGCCGTGTCGTCCGCCGTGCCCGACAAAATGAGGGTGGGCGGTGCGCCGGGGGCGATGTTGTGCGCGGGCGAAAATTCCCGGTACCGATCCGCAAACCGTTTGTAGCCGTATCCCTCGGGGCCGTTGTCGATGACCGGATTGAAGAGAACGAGGGCATCCGGACGGCAGGAAACCGACGCGTCCTCGCCCGCCTCGTCAAACCCCGGAAGCAGGGCGGTGCCCGCCGCCAGGTGCCCTCCGGCGGAACCGCCCCCGGCCGCAATGCGGTCGGGATCCACACCCCACTCGGCGGCATGCTTGCGCACCCAGCGCATCGCGGATTTGGCGTCCCGCAGGCAGATCTCCGGAGCCTGCTTTTCCGGTGCCAGGCGGTATTGCACCAGAAAGACCACGAATCCCTTGGACTGAAGAAACTCCGCCTGATCGTTGAGTGCCGCCGGCGTGCCGCGCACCCAACCCCCGCCGTGGTACAGGACAATGGCCGGATGTTTGCCCTCCGCCGTCCATCCGGGCGGGGTGCTGACATAAATCTTCAGTTCCCGCCCGTCGACCTGCTTGTAAATGTGTTCCTTGCCCCGCGGAGCAACGGGGGCGGGCGTTTCCTGAGGAGAGACGTCGGCGGCTTCCATCGGGGAAATAAAAACCCCTATGATTAGCGCCGAAAGGGCGAGGGGATGAGCGCACCCGTTCATTTCAACAATACCTTCATCGCGTTAGGGCTGGCGTCAAGATCCTCAAAGGCGGGCTGCATCTCCTCGAGCGAAACGACGCGGGTGATCATTTTTTCCAGCGGGAATCCTTCCGAGGCCGGCTGCGCCGGAGCCTGGTCGTAATCCTCCGGTTCGTAGACCCGGGTGCCGCGCATCTGCAGCTCCTTCCAGAAGAAGTGGAGGAGATTGATCTCCGCCGGCTGCGGATAGATGGCGGCGATCTCGAGCAAAGTCTGGTGTGTGAGGTCGCGTTCGCGCAGCATGTCGTTGACCGCGGCTGTGAAGAGTGCTTCGTGGCGTTTACAAAGTTCTCGGTCGGGAATGGGAAGCGACCCGGGTTCCCGTTCGGAGCGCATGGCCTTGAAAGCTTCCAGGTTCATGATGGGTGTGGGATTCATGGAGATGGCTGGGAGGAACGGACCTCGATGATACCCAGCAGATGGGCTTGACCCATGGAGAGAACAACAGGACCGAAGGCGTGCGGATCGTTCACCACAGGCGGCGTGGCCATGTATTCGAGGCGGGTGCCGGAGCCGGGACACAGGCAGCCGCGGCAGGTGTGGTAGATATCGAGGTCGGAAGAAATGTAACGCAGCATGCCGGAAAGCCCCTTTTCCAAGGCGGGACGAAAGGCCGCGTCGAGCAACCCGGCCTGCAGTCCGGCTCCGAAGGCGTAGAGGATCAATCCGGACCCGGAGGTTTCCACGTAGCTGTTCGGTTCCGTCATTTCCTGGTGCCAGAGGCCCTCGGCATTTTGAACCGCCAGGCAGGCGCGCGCGTGTTCGACAAACAGCCCAA
>CALCJD010000134.1 GCA_937960895.1 uncultured Spartobacteria bacterium
GGGGTCAGGCCACCCCCGCGGGAGGAGCGGGAGGGCGGCTCGGCCTGGCGGGGCGTGTGGGTTTTTTGCCGGGAATGCTTCGGCAAACCCTATTATCTCCTCTATTTTGCCACCTGGAGTTTCAGCTGGGTGGCGTTCATGCCGGTGATCATTTTCAATCTCTATTTCGCGAAGAGCGTCGGGATGAGCGTGGATGCTTACGGGAAATGTCTGGCGCTCACGTATCTCATTTCGCTGATCCTGGCGTATCCCATCGGCATCCTGGTGGACCGGCTCCATCCGCTGCGCATGAGCCTCATCATGCAGGGGATTTATTTTGTGGTCACGCTGCTGGGCGGATTGTTTGCCACGAACCTGACGATTTTTGCGGTCGCCTTCATTGCCCATGGCGTGGTGTCGGGAGCGTGGATGACCTCCACCGCTTCGCTCGGCCAGCGCCTGTTTCCGAGGGACCGTTTTGCGCAATACACCTCGGCGACCGGGATGGTTTCCAGCCTCGGTGTGATGGTGGCGGGCCCGGTCACGGGATATTTCCTCGACGTCACCGGACATGTCTATCGCCACACCTACCTGCTCGCCGCCGTGTGCACGGCGTTGGCGTGGATCACGGGATACCTGCTTTACCGCCGTTTCCTAAGGCTCGGCGGTCCGGATCACTACCAGGCGCCGTAAAGCCCGCCGGGACTAGGCCGGCAGGTAGAGGATGCGGCCGCACTGCGGGCAGTGGACGACTTCCTTCTCGGACTTGACCTGGATGGAGGTCTGGGAGGTGACCTTCATGTGGCAGCCCATGCAGACGTCGTGTTCGAGGGGAACCACGGCGTTGCCGTGTTTGGTCTTGAAGAGGCGATTGTAGCGGTCGAGAAGATCCTCGTCGATGCCCTCCGTGAACCGGGCACGGTCGGCCTGGAGCTCGGCGATGCGGGACTCGAGATTGGCGGCCTTCTCGGTCAGGCTGGAGAGCACCTGCCCGATCCTGGCCTTTTCGGCTTCGTGAACCTTTTCCGCTTCGGCGACGGCGGGCTGCAGCTTTTCGGCTTCATCCATCAACTCCAGTTCGCGGTCCTCGAGGGCAGAGATGGCTTTCTCCGCGGCCTCAATTTCGTGGGCGAGGGCGGTGTATTCCTCGTTTTTCCGGGTCTGGAGCTGCTGTTGTTTGTAACGGGCGATGGCGTCCTGCTTGATTTTGATTTCCCCCTCGAGGTTGCGCTTTTCCACCTCGATTTGTTTGACCCGGCTCTTGGATTGCTCGAGCCGGGCGGCCGAGTCGGCGATCTGCTTTTCCCGGGCCTTGCGCTCGTCGGGGAGGTGGGACAGTTCGGTTTGAAACGCGCGCAGGCGTTGGTCGCGATCCTGAAGGGCCAGCAGCTTTTCGATCACATCAAGCATGGAGAAAAATCCATAAGCGGCCCCGAGGGAAAAGGGGAGATTTAAGTTTGGGGAATTGCGGCGGGCGGGGAAGGGGGGCTAACGCCGTTCCTCCCGCCACCGGCAGGCATTGGGCGCGTCCAGTCCGATTTGGTCCAGAATGCGCCAGACCACGGTGTCGACGAGGTCCTCGAAGGTTTTGGGCCGGCTGTAGAAGGACGGGGAGGCGGGGAGGAGGATGGCGCCGGCTTCGACCACCGCGGCGGCATTGCGGAGGTGAATGAGACTCCAGGGGGTTTCGCGGGGGACGAGGATGAGTTTGCGGCGTTCCTTGAGGAAAACGTCCGCCGCGCGCAGGATGAGGCTTTCGCTCGTTCCATGGGCGACCCGGGCCAGGGTGCCCATGGAACACGGCGCAATGACCATGGCGTCAAATTTCGTGCTCCCGCTGGCGAAGGGGGCGTTCATGCTTTTGTCGGAGTGCTCGACCGCATTGGGCGGGAGGACGAGGTCGCCGAGTTCCTCGTGAATGACCTGCCGGGCGTAGGCGCTGAAGACGACGTGCAGTTCGTGTTCGGGGCCGCCAAGGTAATGCAGGAGCCGCTGAAAATAGAGGGCTCCGCTGGCTCCGGTGGCGGCAAGGACAAGGCGCATGGGAGAACTTTCCCTCCCTGCGAGCCCGGACTCAACTCCGAAAAGTGTCGGGACGGGTGGGGAACACGGTTACAGATACCCCGCCCCCTGCAGGGCCTGGCGAAGTCCGGCGGTTTTTTCCAGCGCACCGGTATAGACTTCCGCGTCCGCCGGATTCGGTTCGGTGCGGGAGGATTCGTCGACCTTGACGAGGCGTTCGGTGATTTCCTCAAGCTGGGCGTCGGAACCGTTTTCCTTGTTCCACGTCCAGCCGGCCTGGATGGCTGCCCCCAGTCCGGCGCCCTCGCCGCTTTGCAGACAGACGGTGGGGACACCGAAAACGTCCGCGCAGATCTGCCGCCAGATCCGGCTGTTGCTGCCTCCTCCGGTGAGGCGGATTTCGGAAGGGTTCATCCCCAGTTCGCGGAACCGCATCAGGCCGTATCCGAGTCCGAGGGTGACGCCTTCCATCGCCGCGCGGGCCAAGTGGGCCGGGGTGAAATTCTGCAGGGTGAGTCCGTGCAGGACGCCCGTTCCGTTGGGCAGGTCCGGGGTGCGTTCCCCGGCGAGATACGGCAGGAGCATCAGTCCGTCACTGCCGGCGGGCGCGGAACGGATGGCTTCCTCCAGGGCGGGGAAGTCCCACGAGAAGAGCTTGCGGACATGTTCGGTCACCAGCGTGAGATTCAGGGTGCAGACCAGGGGAAGCCAGTTGTCCGTGCTGTCACAGAAGGCTGCAATCTCGCCCTTCGGATCGACCACCGGGGTGGGGGAAAATCCAAACAAGGTTCCCGAGGTGCCCAGGCTGGCGGTGGCCACGCCGGCCTGGATGTTGCCCGTGCCGATGGCGGCCATCATGTTGTCCCCGCCGCCGGCGCTCACCTCGGGGGATTTGGCCAGCCCCCATTGGCGGCGCAGTTCCTCCCGGAGAAGGCCGTGGGCTTTCTTGGACGATTCCAGCGGCGGCAGCTTTCCCGGCAGATCCTCCGCCACGAAATCGACCAC
This sequence comes from uncultured Spartobacteria bacterium, assembly GCA_937960895.1. Lineage (GTDB taxonomy): Bacteria > Verrucomicrobiota > Verrucomicrobiia > Chthoniobacterales > Terrimicrobiaceae > CALCJD01. The sequence goes on from CALCJD010000134.1 coordinate 3,007, forward strand.
CTTCGTGGACCACTGGCGCGTTTCCACGTCAAGCAGCGCGGTGCCGGAGGCGTCGCCGAATTCCATCCGTTTGACGCCCGTGAGCCAGAAATTGAGGTAGTCGTGCGGCAGGAGAACCGTCTCCGTGCGGTCCCAGTTTTCGGGCTCGTTCTGCCGCAGCCAGAGAATTTTCGGCGCCGTGTAGCCGGTGCGCATGGTGTTTCCGACCAGGGCGATCACGGCGTTGTCGCCGCCGAAATGCCGGGTGATTTCCTCGCATTGGGCCGTGGTGGAGGTGTCGCACCAGAGTTTGGCCGGACGCACCACGCGGTCGTGGGCGTCCAGGGTGACGAGGCCATGCTGCTGCCCGCTTACGCCGATGGCGCGGACTTCGTCCTTGCGGGAACCGAGTTTCGTGAGGACGGCGGTGATGGTTTTTTCCGCGGCGTCGATCCAATGCTGCGGATCCTGCTCCATGGCGCCGGGCGGAAGGTTGGGGACAAAATCATACGCCTCCTGGGCGGACGCGAGGATCTCACCGGTTTCCCAATCCAGCGCAATGGTCTTCGTGCTCTGGGTGCCGCAGTCGATGCCGAGGAAAATCATGGGGCGGGGTGGGTTGAACCTTCATCTTGGTCCAACTCGCCGCCTGCGGCAATATTTTCAGCCGAAGAGCTGGGAGCCCTCAGGCCATGCCGAGCTTCTGCCGGCCTTCCTCGCTGATGCGTTCGGGGGACCACGGCGGATCCCAGACGAGGTCGACATTGGCATCGGCCACGCCGTCGATGGTGAGGATTTTTTGGCGGGCCTCGGAGGCAATGATCGGCCCCATGCCGCAGCCGGGGGCGGTGAGGGTCATTTTCACATTGACCGTGCTGCCGTTTTCCCCGGGCTGCACGTCGAGTGAATAAACCAGGCCGAGGTCCACGATGTTCACGGGAATCTCGGGGTCGTAGCAGGTCTTGAGCTGATCCCAGGCGGCCTGTTCGATGTTGCCATTCGTGGGGGACTCCGGCTTTGCGGGTTTTTCCATCCCGATGGCGTCGGCGTCGTGGCCTTCGATGCGGAAGAGGCCGGCCTGGCTGGGAACCAGGATGGTGAACGATCCCCCGAGGGCCTGGGTGACGACGACCTCGGTTTCCGCGGGGATGGTGATTTTTTCCCCGCTCGGGATGCGGGTGACCTCAACGTCGCGGGTGGTGGTGATCGGTGTGCTCATTCTTCGCTCTCCCCCTTGGTGCCGGGCTTGTTGCCGGCGAGATATTGCTCGATGAGGAGCAGGTTGGCCTCGCCGGCCCGCTGCACGATCTTGAGAAGCTGGTCCATGGAACTGACCTCCTCGAGCTGTTCGGTGACAAACCACTGCAGGAACGTGGCGGCAATGTGATTGTTTTCCTTCAGGGCCAGGTCCATCAGCGCGTTGATGAGATTGGTGACCTTGATTTCCTGTTCGAGGGACAACTTGACCGCATCCTCCGCGAAGGGGAAGCGGGAGACGGGTTTGGCGATGGTGGGAATTTCCACCCGGGCTCCGGCGTCGATGAGGAACTGGATGAACTTCATCGCGTGCATGTGTTCCTCCTCCGCCTGCTTGTAGAAGTGCCGGGCGAGGAACGGCAGGGACTCCGCATCGAAATGCGCGGCAATAGCCGTATACTGAATGCTCGCCGCAAATTCATACCCGATCTGTTCGTTGATCTTCTCGTTGAGGGCCTGGGAAATGAGCATGCCTCAGGTTCCGCCCGCGGTGGATAAAGGTCAAGCTCCCGGAAGAGGGACTCCGACTGATCCGACTGATCCGACTGATCCGACTGATCCGACTGATCCGACTGAT
>CALCJD010000135.1 GCA_937960895.1 uncultured Spartobacteria bacterium
GGGATTCGGCGTGTTGGTCTGGGTGCCGGTGAGCAGATACGACTCGTTGTTGTGCAGCCATTCCCGGACGTTGAGGGCCACTCCTCCGTTGGTCGAAGCGGGGACGGATCCGTCGGGCGTCGAGTAGAGATGGGAGACGACGTTGGTGTCGATGCGGCCTCCGGTGGATCCGATGATCCGTCCCGGCTGGGACACCCAGGCGCCGTTGGAACCGGTGTACAGGGCCAGTTTGGCGCAGGCCTCGGCGACGGCATCCCGGGCGAGGGTTTCCGCCACAAAGCGGTCCCGATGGGAATCGGAGGCGAGCCGTTCCAGACGGATTGTGACGGTGAGCCCCACCACGGCGATGGTGATCAGGACCAGAAAGGCGAGGGTCATGAGCAGCGCGACAGCCCGGGGGCGCGAACGGAGGGAGCGGCGGGGGATCATGGCGCAGCGTTCAGATGGAAGGAGCTTTCGTAGGGAACCAAATGCGGTTGCAGGGAGCGGAGGGCGGTGGAGCCGGCCACCGCGGCGAGGAAATCCCCGGCCGTTTCCGCGTTGCGCACCGCCGCGCGAAGTTCCTCCGCCCGGGTTTCGTCCAGACGCCGGGCGGCGCGCGTGTCCAGAAGGACCAGCCCCACCTCCACCCGGGTGGGCATTTGATTCTGGACGCGGGAATCGAAATTCGGAATCAGCGTTCCCTGGGCGTCAAAGCACCGGATCCAGAGTCCGACCACATGCTCGGCCAGCAGGCCGGAGAACTTGGCGGCCTCGGTGCCCGGCGCCGCCGTTTCCACCAGATCCGTGGTCAGCCAGGCGTCGGGATTGGTGTGGAGGCGGAAATCGGGATTGGGCTGCCCGGCCTCGCCGGCCTCGATCATCAGCCGGCACAAACGCGGCGCGGGGCGGCCGTCTTCCGTGTACCAGCGAACAAAATAACCCACGATGGCGACCTCGCCGGCATCCGAGTTGCCCACCGCCGACTGCCAGAACAGCGAGTCGCGATTGCGGAAGTCCTGCGACAACCCGGGGGGATTTTCCACAAACTGAAAACTCTCCTGGTCCGCGGGATTCAGCGGACGCAGGGCGCAGCGCAGGTCGGTGCCGAGAAAATTCATCACCGCGCGCACCGCCTGACTGCGGGAAGCCTGGGCCTCTCCGCGCATCCAGGCCGCACAGGCGCGGTTGGCGATCTCGGCCAGCAGCACCGCCAGAATGCCCAGCACCGCCATGGCCACGAGCATTTCGACCAGGGTGAATCCCCGGCGGCCGGAGGGGACGCGGTTCATGGCGTTCCTCCCATGTCCGCGATGGAAACCGGCAGGACAAAACTCTGGTTGGTCGATCCCTTGGGCCACGTGAAGGTGAGGACGGCCCGCGCCAGACGCGGGGAAAGATCCTCCGCGGGCGAGGGCGGATGGGGGGACCAGCGGATTTCACATTGGTAGACCTGCTCGCCGGCCACGGCGGTGGGAAGCCCCTGGGCATCGAAGAATATCTGTTTGCCGTCGGGAAAATGGCCCGCGTTGGTGAGATCCGCGAAGGGTGTCGAACGCAGGTCGTCCATCACCCGGCCCGCCATCAGGGGCAGGATCGTGTCCTCATTGGCCTCGCGCCCCGCGCGCAGGGTCATGCTCAGAAGGCCGATGATGGCAATCACGGCGAACGCAATCACTCCGAGAGCGAGCACGACTTCGACCAGGCTGAATCCGCGGCGCGTTTTTTTTCCCATCTCCAGGCGTCAGTTCCGCGTCACCTTGGTGCGCCCCGTCGCATTGAGAAGCGTCAAGGTATAGGAATTCCCGGAGCCTTTCTGGGTGAAGGTGAGCTGGCCCGATTTGGTGCCCAGCAGGTTGCCTCCCGGAAGGAATACCCATTTGCAATCCCCTTCCAGGCCGGCCAGGGCGGAGGCGGTGTTTTCCGTTTCGATGATGCTTTCGTCCACGAGGATTCCCTCCCGGAGCTTTTCCGTCCGCGAAATCCGGCGCCATTCGGGGGTTCCCGCGTCATTCATGTCGAGCTGCCAGATGGAAAAGAACCACTCCGGCTCCCCCACGGAGCCGTCTTTCGCATCCATCACCAGGGCGGTCATCGCATTCTTGCCGAGCGCCTCCTGCCGGGCCAATTCCGCCAGCGCGGCCACCCGGTTCCCCTCATGCGTCAGAAGCGCGCTGCGTCCCGCGGAGTTCAGCGCGGGCACGAGGGCGCCCGTCAGCATGCTCAAAATGGCGATCACCACCAGCAACTCCGGAAGCGTGAAGGCCCGCGGCCTCGCGTGGGAACGATCAGACACTCGCGAAAAGGGAAGGGAGCTCATGATGGCGGATGCGGGAAGGTGCTGTGAACGGGGAAAACCTAAAAGAATGGATTGACTATGTCAATTGAAGAGTTAGGATTTTTTCATCCGCATTCACCTTCGATATTGCCTTGTCCTCATGACGTTTGATTTTGGTTGTTCAAAAGACTTAGCCAGATGGGAAAGCCGTCTCTCACCGGGGCCCGGGGGGACGCGATGAAGCGGATCCGTCTGGTTCAGGTGGGGATTTCGGGCTACGGACGTTTTTATCTTCACGAAGCGGAGAGGGCGGTGGCGCGGGGAGCGGCCGAGTTGGCGGCCGTCTGTCTGATCAACCCCGAGGAGGAGGCGGAGGCCTGCCGGCGTTTGCGTGCGGCGGGCACCCGGATTTTTTCCCGCTGGGATGAAATGATGGAAGCCTTTCGCGGGGAGGTGGATCTCTGCCTCCTGCCGGTGCCGATTCATTTGCATGAGCAGATGACGGTTCGGGCCCTGGAATGCGGAATGAACGTGCTGGTGGAAAAGCCTCTCGGCGTCGGTTCCGGCTCGTATGCGTGCATTCGCGCCGCGGAGGAGCGGACCGGGCGATGGGTGGCGGTGGGGTTTCAGGATCTCTACCGTCCTTCCACCGCGGAGATTCGCGGGGATCTGGATGCCGGCCGGATCGGTGCGGTGCGGAGCATCACCTGGCAGGGATTGTGGCCCCGGCCTGCGGAATATTTCCGGCGCAACAATTGGGCGGGAAAACTGACGGTGGACGGTCGCCCCGTTCTGGATTCCCCTCTCAACAACGCCTTCGCCCACTATCTGACCCTTGCCTTTCATTGGGCGGGGGCGGGCCGTGTTCCCATGGCGCTGCCGCAGGGGGTCGAGGCGGAGATCTCGCGGTGTTATCCGATCGAAACCTTCGACACCGCCAAGATTGCCACCGTGTGCGACACGGGGGTCGTTCTGCGCGCCGCGGCGACCCACTGCTGTCCCGAGGAATATCCCCTTTCCATCACCGTCACCGGGGACACGGGCTGGATGCGGTGGGTCAACAACGAATCGGTGGAATGGTCGGACGGCGGCTGGAAGGAGATCGAAGACTGGCACATGTGTCTGGCGAATCTGTTTGCCGCGGTGCTGGATCGCGCCGCGGGCGGCGGGGCGGACATCGTGACCTCCGTCGCGGCCTATCCCCAGCTGCTTTTCATTGAGAAACTTCACGCGGCGGCGCCCATCCGCGATCGCCGGAACTGGCGGGAACGGATCGTTGGCGGGCAAACCTATCGCTATCTTCCGGACATCGAGGAGGAGTTTGCGGCCTGGATTGCGGCCCGGCCCGCGAAGGATCTGGCGCTGGCCGCCGATGCGGTTTGATGAGTGCCCGGGAATTGTCAGAATCCCCCCCGAGAAGATTTGTTT
>CALCJD010000136.1 GCA_937960895.1 uncultured Spartobacteria bacterium
GACCAGCCCGAACCGGACACCACCCTTCCCGCCGAGGAACGTCCCATCGGCGGACTCGGCATCCATTTTGTCCGCAACATGTTCGACCATTGCGCGTATCGACGCGCCGACGGAAAAAACGTCGTCACGCTGCGAAAGAAACTCGCGGCGTGAGGCCGGGCGCGGGCCGGGAAACCTTCCGGCCCTCCCCGCTCAAACCTTCTTCGCGGCGTTTCCGTCCGCCGTTTGAAGGTCGTAAAGTTCCCGCAGCGCCATCCGCACATTGCCGCGGTGCCGCTTCCAGAGTTCGGTGCAGTCGCGGGACTCGCCGGTGAGTTCCCGGACCAACTCGGACAACAGGGCGGGATTGGTCTGGCAGCGGAAGAGCACCGGCAGGCGGCCGCCGCGATGCGCGGTGATGATCAGCGCCTCGGCGCGCACCGCCAGCCAACGGACCTCATACCAGCCGGGCAGACTGAGTTGCTCCGCGCTGTCGATGAACACCCAGCCGCCGAGGGAAATCTGGGCGCGCTGAAAATCCTTCAGCCACCGCTGGCCTTCTCGAATGCGCACAAAATTCACCCGGCTGCCCGCGTCCCTCCGCCGGTCGGCCCATTGGGTGAGCAGCGTCGTTTTGCCATGGCCCTCGGGTCCGACGATGGCTCCCAGACCGCCTTTCCGCTGCAGTCTCCCCTCCAGTTCCTCCCAGGAAAATCCGTCCGCCCGGTAGGCCAGGGCGTCCACCCGTTCGCTGCGAAAGGGATTGTCTTTGGCCTTCATGACTGAAACCTCAGTCCTCCCGGCCGGGGCGATTCGGGCACCTCCAGCCATTCCCCGCGATCCAGGGAAATCTCCCGCCGTCCGGGACCGATCGTCAGATCGACGGCCAGACTCTCGCCGGGCTCCACCACCAGTTCGAGTCCCCAGAGCAGGGAGATCAGTCGCCCGGAAAAACTCAACGGCCCGTCCGGGGCCACAAAGCGGAACGGCCGCGAATCGGAGGATTGCGGCCCTTCAAAATCCAGCGTTTCCACCAAGCCGACATCGCGGGTTCCCTTGCCGCGCGTCTGCCAGAAGAGGCGCAATTCGGCCTTGTGGGGAGCGCGCGGCACCGTCCACGACACCGTCCCTTCGATGCTCTCCCCCGGCTGAAATGCGCTCCGCACCGGCTTGATGCTTGCGTTCACAATTTTGCTCCTTTCATGGTCACTTCAAATTCGTCCTGCATGTCCGGCCGGAAGGGAATTTCGCCGCGAACATTCAGCGTCCAAACGATCCGGTTGTTCGGAGCGGCGAAACTCGGCGGCACATTGTCCGGCACCCGGAAGCGCGCCTCCCCCTGGGCGACCTCCAGCCCTCCGGGAACATCCGCCACGGCGATTCGGGCGAACGTATGTCGGTCGGTGCAGGACGACGTTCCCCTTCGATATGTCGCCTCCTCGCGCCCTTCCAGCACAATCTGCAGATGCCGCACCCGGCTGGAGGCTCCGGTCAGCGTCCACCCCACCTCATACGTTCCGCCGGGCCGCATCACCCCGGGGGTCAGACGCAGGCGGCAGCGGGGATTAAACAGCGCAAGCGCGGCATAAACCGTCCCGCCGACCGCCCCCAGTCCGACGGCCACAAAGGGAATCAGGAAAAGGGTGAGAAACCAGTCCGGCGATCCCTTGCGGAATCCGTCGACAACTTGCCAGAGAAACACGGAAACGATGCCGTTCCAGAAGAGCGCGAAAATCAGGGTGCCCCCAAAGCGCAGATGCGGCGGGCTGCGCGGTTCGAGCACACGGGGCTCCATGTCCGCGGCGGACACCGTTCCCGGACTTCCAAGCGAAGCGTCCGGGGATTCGGAGGACGGCTTTTTCCAGCCGGCCCAAATGATGAAGATCCCCACAGTCAGGAAGATCAGCGGAAGAAGACCCAGAAGCGCCCCCCACCCCACGCCGGGAACCAGGACGGCCTCCGCCGGATTTTTGGGATTCACATAACACACGCTCTTGGCGCCGGGCGGGTATTTGGCCACCACCTTTGCCTTTGCCTCGCGGCCGCTCGAGGAACTGCGGAAAGTCCGATAGGAGTTCGATTTGAATTCCCGCCCCTCAAACTGGTAGCGGTAAAAAATCTCCACGCTGTAGGTGGTGCCGTTTTTTCCCCTGTGGGATTTGACCTGGCTCGAAATCACCGTGCAGGGCGTTTCCGTCCAGTTCAGGGAATCGAGGGATCGCACCAGCATCGGGAGGAACCAGAACACGAGCACCGCCGCGCCGACTCCGGCAAACACCCCTCCGAAGAGCCACGTCCCCCAGCGATGCCCGCCGGAAGACGCTGCGGCGGTCACCGGACGCGGGCGGCCGGAGAAATTCACCCAGCTCCCGACGATGCCTCCGCCGCCCACCAGGATGAAAACCAGGGGCACCAGAAGAAAAACCGCCGATCCCAATCCCTTCCGGCGCAAGACGGCCTGACCGGGATCTTCGGGGTTCACATAACAATGCGTGGCGGTGCCGAGCGGCAAATCGGCGATTTTCCGGTTCGCGGCGGAATATTCATCCTCGGTCAGGTCGGTGGTGTGATACCGATCCGAGGTGTAGGTTTTGCCCTCCCATTGATAGCGGAAGGTCACCGCAACCCTGAACGGACCGCCGCCTTTTTTTGTCTCCTCCACGGCGCTTTTCACGATCGTCGCCGGAGTTTCCTTCCACCGGTAGGTGGCGGCGGTTTTCCCGAGGTCCTGGAGCAAGACCCCGAAAAAGAACAGCCCCATGACGAGGAAGACGCCGAAAAACAACGTCGCGCCCAGACGCCCCAAAATGCCTTTTGCGGTGCGCATTGTGGAGGAATTCACGGGCGGCACTCTACGCGTCCCGTCCGCCGCCGAAAAGCGGGAAGATCGACATTCCCGCGCTCCCGGCCTAGAGTTTTTCCATGCGTGAGGAATCGTTTGCCTTTCTGAAAAACCTTCTCGAAACCCCGTCTCCGTCCGGATTCGAAATGCGCGGACAGCGGGTCTGGGCCGATTACGTGAGGCCCTTTGCCGAGAAGGTGCGCAGCGATCCCTACGGCAATGTCTATGCCTCGCTCAACGTCGACGCCGAGGCCCCCAAGGTGCTTCTCGCCGGCCACGCCGACGAACTCGGTCTCATGGTAAGCTACATCACCAACGACGGCTTTCTTCATTTCCAGGCCATCGGCGGCGTTGATCGCGCCATGCTGCGCGGACAGCGTGTGATCGTGCACGGTCCGCACGGTCCGGTGCCGGGCGTGACCGGTCATCTCGCCATCCACATGCAGGAGCCCGAGGATCGCAAGAAGGTGCCGGCCATCCACGAAGTGTTTGTCGACATCGGGGTCCAGTCGCGCGCCGAGGCGCTCAAGCTCGTGCGGATCGGCGATCCGATCACCCACGACGCCAATGTCGTGAAACTCGCCGGCAGCCGCATTGCGGCCCGCGGCTGTGACAACCGGATCGGCACCTGGGCCGTCGCCGAGGCGCTGCGCCTTCTTTCCGAAAAGAAGGACAAGCTGGTCGCGTCGGTGGTTTCGGTTTCCACGATCCAGGAGGAAAACGGCCTCTACGGCGCCCAGATGGCCGGCTACCGCGCCAATCCCCATGTCGCGCTCGTGGTCGACGTCACCCACGCCACCGACATCCCGCTCTGTTCGAAGGCCAAACACGGCGACGTCCGCATGGGCGCGGGACCGGTCCTCAGCATCGGCAGCGCCAACCACCCCGTGGTGATCGAACGGCTGCGTGAGGTGGCCCACAGCGCCGGCATTCCCCTGCAATACGAAACGAATCCGCGTCAGACCGGCACGGACGCCGACGCGATCTTCCTCCAGCACGGCGGCATCCCGACCGTTTCCATCGGTCTGCCCAACCGCTACATGCACTCGTCGGTGGAAGTCATCGACCTGGAGGACCTCCAGGCCGTGGCCGAACTGCTCGCCGCCTTCTGCCTCGCGGTCCGGGCCGACGATTCATTCGGCGTGACCATCTGATCGTCCCGTCCGCTGCGCCGTGAGGAACCCGCGGAAACCCCGGCTCATCTACGACGGGGACTGTCATTTCTGCCGGCGGTGGATCGAACGGTGGCGGGACATGACCGGCGACCGGGTGGAATACCTTCCGTTCCAGGAATGCGCCGCCGAACATCCCGACATTCCGCCGGACGACTTTGCGCGCGCCGTCCAGTGGATCGACACCGACGGGCATCGCAAAACCGGCGCGGCCGCCGTGCTTGCCGCGCTGGCCGTCGCCGGCCGGCCCGGTCGGGCCCTGCAGGCCCTTTACCGGAACGTCCCCCCGTTTGCGCGCGCCGCCGAAGCCGCCTACCGCCTCGTCGCGGATCATCGCACGGTGTTTTCCCGGCTGACGCGCTGGCTCTGGGGCCGGGACGTGCGCACGCCCACCTATGCGACGGCGACATGGATTTTTCTGCGGCTTCTGGGATTGATCTACCTGATTGCCTTCCTTTCGTTCTGGCGGCAGAGCGCCGGGTTGATCGGCGAACACGGCATCCTTCCCGCGGAAACGTTTTTTGCCCGGGCCCGCGAATTTCTCGGCGGGGACGCCTTCTGGCAGTTGCCGAGTTTCCTTTGGTGGGGGGCGGATTCCATGGCGCTCAATGTCTGGTGCGCGCTGGGGGTGGTCGCCTCGCTGCTGCTGCTCTTCGGTGTCCTTCCCGCGCCCTGCCTGATTTTTCTCTGGGCGAACTACCTTTCCCTCATAGTGGCCGGACAGGTGTTTTACCAGTTCCAGTGGGACGTCCTGCTTCTTGAGACCGGTTTTCTGGCGATCTTCCTGGCCCCGTGGCGATGGTTCACCCCATGGCGCAGCCGTTCCGACCCGCCGCGCCTCGCCCGCTTTCTTCTGCTCTGGCTGCTCTTCCGCCTGATGATGGCCTCCGCCGTGGTGAAGCTCACCGGCGGGGATCCCACGTGGGCCGACGGCACGGCGCTCGAATACCACTATTTCACCCAGCCGCTCCCCACGCCCCTGGCCTGGTATGCCCATCAGCTTCCCGCCGGCTTCCAATGGCTCAGCGTGCAGACGATGTTTTTCATTGAGCTCGTCCTGCCGTTTTTCCTCTTCCTGCCGCGCCGGCTTCGTCTCATCGGAGCCGCCGGGCTGGCGGCGCTGCAGGTGTTGATCATGCTCACCGGAAACTACGGCTTTTTCAATCTGCTCACGCTGGCCCTTTGCCTGCCGGCCGTGGACGATCAGGTGCTCGGCGGACGGCGTCCGCGCCGGGAGCACGACGGCACCCTTCCGCGCCGGG
>CALCJD010000137.1 GCA_937960895.1 uncultured Spartobacteria bacterium
CCGGCCGTCGCCGGACACGGTCGGAAGGGATTCTCCGAAACGGGCGACGCCGACTCCATTTTCCACCTTCAGATACCGGACCGTCCGAAGACAGGCTGCGCGTCGCGCCGGAACCCGGAGAACCATCCGGCAGGGACACCGACACGGTGCCGCCAAACGCCAAGCCCCACGGCACGCTCACCGCAAGACCAACCAGCCGTCCGATCCCGCGCACAACCCGCCGGAGACCGTTCACGCCCTCGCGCAACCGGCCGGAGAAAACTTCCGCAGCGGCGGATTCTTAGCGCCGCTGATAACCGCCGCGACGATCGCCACGGTCCCGGCCCCCTCCCCCGCCGCCGAACTCCCGGCGTGCGGGACGTTCTTCGCGGGGACGGGCTTCGCTGACCGAAATGGTGCGGCCATCGAAAGGCTTGCCATTGAGTTCTTCAATGGCGCGCTGGCCTTCCTCGGCGGAGCTCATGGTGACAAAGGCAAAACCGCGGGAGCGCTGCGTGGCGCGATCCAGAACCAAATGGGTGTCCGTGACCGTTCCGACTCCGGCAAAAAGTTCCTCCAACGCCCCTTCCGTGGTCTGGAAGGAGAGGTTGCCGACATACAGTTTCATATTCGTGGGGTGTTTGGAACCCTTCAGCCGCGACTATCAAAAAATACCTGCGGCAGCCGGGGCACGAGGTGCGCCGGGTAATCGCCACGGAACTTCAATAACCTCTGCATGAACGATTCGTCTTCAGCATGACGGGATGACCCGTGATGTAAAGACAAAACGGCCCCGGAAATCGCTCTTTTGAGCGTTGAGCGTCGCCCCCCGCTCCTACTCTCCCTCCGCGACCTTGGCTTCCTTGATGGGCAGCGGGCGGCCCTGGCGGTCGAGTTCCTGGAAGAAGCAGCTTTTGTAACCGGTGTGGCAGGCGCCGACGGTTTGTTCCACTTCGAAGAGGAGCACATCGCGGTCGCAATCGACAAACCAGCGCACGACGCGTTGCAGATGGCCGCTGGTTTCGCCCTTGAGCCAGAGCTTCCGGCGGGAGCGGCTCCAATAGTGCATCAGGCCGGTTTCGAGGGTTTTTTGCAGGGATTCCCGGTTGAGCCAGGCAAACATGAGCACGCGTCCCGTCGGCGTTTCACCGCCCGAGGCTTCCTGAACAATGGCGGGAATGAGGCCGTCGGATGTAAATTTGAAATCAAGTTCCACAGTTGCAGATTAACTCTCTGTCGGATAATCCGAAAGACCGCGTGAAACAATCGAAAGTCGCCTCCGCTGCCAAGACGCCGCCGCCGGCTCCCAAGCCATCCGGTCCGCGCTACCGCTATTTTTACTCCACGCCGACCATGGTGACCCTGCGCATGCGCGACCTCCAGATCCCCGAAAAGGCGCGCACGCCAAACTACGATTCCGAACAATTTGTCGATCTTCCCTGTGCGGACATTTTTGGCGGTCCGGCTCCGAAAATCCGCCTGGCCCGGCTGGCCGAACTCGCTCCCGACTGTGTCACGGCGAAGGATCTGCCGGACGAACCCGTCAAGGTTTGTTCCGCCCGGCTGGCCCTGGCCTACGTGCTGACCGAAAACCGCGAGGTGATTGAAGAACCGCCCGCGCCCGCCATGCCGGAATTCGGCCCACCCGAGCCCAAGGCCAAAACTGCCGAGCCGGCTCCCGGGGAAGCCGAATCCGCCGCCGACGACGTCAAGGCGGAACCGGACGCCGAAAAACCCCAGGCAACGAGCGGGGAACCCACCGTGCCGGAGAAGGCCCCGCCGGAAAAAATCACCCCGGAGAAAGCGACTCCCGGGAAAATCGCTGCGGAAAGGGTGGTGTCCGCGGAGAAGGAAACCGGGAAAAAAGCGACCGCCGAACCTCCTCCGCCCGCCGCGCCTCCGGTCACCGGGAAAACGCCCGAACCGGCGCCGACCGTCAAGGAACCGGCTTCGGCAAAGTCCGACGTCCCGTCCGCGCCTCCGACCACGGAAGCCCAAACCTCCGAAAAGCCGCCGGCCGCCGGGGAATCAACCGCCTCCCTTTCCGAGGAAGCGAAGGAAAAGGCGGCCGCGCCCGAGGCCCATCGGCCCGCGCCCGAACCCAAAAAACCGTTTTCCCTTTTCCCGCTGTTCCGAAGGAAGGAACCCCGGGACAACACCCCGTCCACGCCGGCTCCGCGCAGCCGCGTGGAAATTCCCCCGCCGAAGCGCCCGGCTCCTCCGTCCGCGTCCTCCACACCCGCTTCCGAAAAACCGGCACCGGAGACTCCGCCCGCCGAGACCAAGGCCGTCAAACCGACCATTCCTCCGCCGCGTTTCGAACCCAAAACCCCGGCCGTTCCGGCCGCGTCATCCGTTTCCCAGACTCCGGATCAGCCTCGGGAAACCCGGACCACGCCCTCGCCGGAGAACCCGACCGCAACTCCGCCCGTTTCCGAATCCCCAAAACCGCCGATCCTGCCCACCCTTCCGGTCCTGACCCCCAAGGCCGCGCCGAAGCTCGTCGAGCGCATCCGCGCGGCGGAGGCGGCCATCAAAAAGATCCCGCCGTCCGAGACCGCACCCCGGGACCAGAGGAAGCCGGAGGCCCCCGCCCAGCCGGCGCCGCCCCCCGCGCCCGGGGCCGCCGCTCCTCCACCGCCGAAACCGGAGACGGTCCCGGCCGCCCGTCCGGAGCCTCAACCGGCTCCCCAAGCAGGGGGCTCCCCCCCTCCCGCCGCCCAGGTCGCTCCCGACACCCAAGCCAAGCCGGACGTCCAAGCCCCAACCGGCGTCCCGACCCAGCCCGATGTCCAGACCGTCCCCGACGCTCCGGCCCCCGTGTCCCCGACGACCGAAACCCCGGTGCCGGAGGCGGAAAAACCCGCACCGGCTCCGGCCCCAACCGCCGGTCCCGCTCCGGAAACGGTCGCGGCTCCCGCGGAGCTCGTGGAAACGGAGCATCTCGCCCCGAAAGACGTGCCGCCGGAAATCGTCGACCAGGACGGCCTGCAGGCCATTTTCCACACCGAGGAACAGCTCTCCGTTCCCCGCGTGCTCGAACTCTGCGGCGGCCTGCCCGGCATCCATTCCTGCGTGCTGTCGCACCGGTCGGACGTCATCGCCGCACACAACACGCCGGATTCCGTGGACATCGTCTCGCTGAGTGCCCATGCGCTTGAGATGCTGAACGCCATGCGCACCTCGTCGGCCAAGATGGGGATCGGCGCCATTCCGGCGGTGACCGTTCACTCCGAGAAAGGTCCCATCACCTTCTTCCACCGGGACGACCTGTGCCTGTTGGTGTTTCACAAGGACCGGGGATTTGTTCCGGGAGTGCGGGAAAAGCTGCAGTTCGTCATGGACGAACTCTCCAAGGCCAAACTCCCCCTCCGCCTCGGCGAGGGACCGGGGAAAAAACCGCCCGCCCGATCAAAATAGGATGTTCCGATCCGCCCGGCTGACGAAAACTTCCTTTCCTCCGGGCCCAACTCACACGAAATAAACAACCGGCATGTTGGATCTTCTGCAAAAAGGCGGCCCGCTCATGTGGATTATCGTCCTGTGCAGCGTGACCGCGGTCGGCATTTTCTTCGAACGCCTCTTCGCCCTGCACCGGGCCTCCGTCCCGGTCGGCGAAATGCTGCGGGGTCTGGCCAACATCCTGCGCCGGGAAAACTACGCCGAGGCCCTTCAGGAATGCGCCACGACCCCCGGTCCGGTGGCCCGGGTGGCCCATGCCATCATCCTGCGCCACGACGCCCCCCGGGCGGAATTGCGCGCCATCGCCGAGGAGGCCGGCCAGCTTGAGGTGCCCAAGCTGGAGCGCAACATGCCCCTGCTTTCCACCATCGCCTACGCCACGCCGCTCATCGGACTGCTGGGAACCCTCATCGGACTGCTCTCCACCTTCCAGCAAATCGCCTCCCAGAGCGGTTACGCCTCCGCCACCGACATTGCGGAGGGGGTTTACGAGGCCCTGCTCACCACCGCAGCCTCGCTGGCCGTGGCCATCCCGGCCTTCATCGCCTACAGCTACCTTTCGGCCCGCATCAACGGCCTCATCCACGACATGGAGCGGGCCGGCATCGAAATCCTCGCCATCCTCGACGAGGTGCGCAGCAAATCCCCTGGCGCGTGAAACTCCGCCGCTCTCCGGCCCCGCACCCGCTGGTGCTCTACCTCGCCCCCGCCCTGAGCCTCGCGATGGTGCTCATCTTTTTCCTGCTGCTCAGCTCCACCTTCCTGCTGCAGCCGGGCATCGCCGTCAGCATGCCGCAATCGCCCTTCCTGCTGTCCCCGCAACGCGATCCCCGCATCATCAGCGTGACGGCGCCACCCCTCTCGGCGGTCTTTTTTGAAAACGAGGAGATTGACATCCCCACCCTCACCGAACGGCTCAGAAAAATCCGGGGCCGCTCGCAGACCATCATCATCAAGGCCGACCGCAAGGCCCTTTACGAAAACATCAGCGCCGTGATGAACGCGGCGCTGGAACAGGGTTTCCCGGTCGTGCTCGCCACGTCGGAGGAGGAGCCGTGAAACTCGGACACCTCTTCGACTGGCCCTCGCGTCACCACGTCCACCTCGCCCTGCCGGTCATGCTGGTGATTTCGGCCGGCCTGCACGTGGCGGGCGTCCTCCTCTTTCAACAGGCACCCATCCGCACCACTGCCCGCGTGGAACGCGGCGCACGCGTGTATTACCTCGCCCCCGGATCGGAGGAGGCGGCCCGGCTGGCGCCGCTTCTGGCCGCATCCGACCCCACCCTCTTCTCACCGGCCAAACCCTCGGCGCGCGACATCTGGAAACTGCCCGAAACCACCTACACCCCCAGTTTCGACAGCAGCCCGCCCGCCCTTCTCGCCGTCCACCCCGCGGACACCCGGGTCCATCTGCCCCCGGTTTCGTCAACCGGTCCGGTTTCCCGCGACTTCACCGCGCCCCCGGGTGCCCGCCAACCCCGGCCGGGCCACCCCACCGCCGTCACCTTCGGACGGGAACTGGCCGGACGAGGGGTCACTCCGCCGGAAGATTTTTCCTTTGCGGTCCTTCCCGCCGACGGACTGAAAAGCCCGGCGCCGACGGAATTTCTCGTGGCGGTCTCGCCGGAGGGCCGTCCGCTTCATTTTTTCCTTCGTCAGTCCTCCGGCAGCGAGGTGCTGGATCGCACCGCCCTGCGGTATCTCACGGCCACGCGTTTTGCGGCCGGCGCGGACGCCGAACCGGTCTGGACCACCGCAACCTTCCACTGGGGCGCCGACGTGGTGCGTCCTTCGACGCCATGATCCGGATGGACCTGCCCTGGTTGGTTTTCACCTATTTGCTGGTTTTTCTTGCGGCAATTTTTACGGTTTGGATAGCGTATGAGTTGGTTCGACGCTTTCGAGAAAACCACGGCTCGCGGCACCGGCTGCAATGCGCGGTCTGCGGGATGCTTTTCGAAGACCGAACCAGGGCACCCCTGCCCCGCTGCCCCCGCTGCGGCAGCCTCAACGAACGGAACAAACTAAAAATCTACTGATCTCACCAAGGGCACGGTCCACAGGCCGGAGACGATTTGGAAACTTTTTGATTGCCAGATTGCGCCCCGAACCGAGATTCAACACACTCCATATCCTGAAAAGATGAGCGAACGCAGAGTAGTTGTCACCGGCATCGGTGTCGTCAGCCCGGTCGGCAACGACAAAGATACGCTTTGGAAAAATCTCATCGAAGGCCGCAGCGGCATTCGACGCTACGAGGCTTTTGACTCGTCGATCTACGATTGCAAGATCGCCGGTGAGGTCCGCGACTTCGATCCGACGCAATATTTCAAGTCCGCCAAGGACGCCCGGCGCGCCGACCGCTTCAGCCAGTTCGCCATGGCCGCCGCCAAGATGGCCCTCACCGACTCCGGCATCGACCTCGACAAGACCGATCGCGACCGCTTCGGGGTCATGATCGGCAGCGGCATCGGCGGCCTCAAGAGCATGGAGGACGAATGCCGCCGTCTGTTCGACCGCGGCCCGTCGCGGGTTTCGCCGTTCACCATCGCCATGATGATCAGCAACATGGCCGGCGGACTCGTCTCGATGGAGTACCAGCTTTGCGGGCCCAACATGTGCATCGTCACCGCCTGCGCCACCGCCAACCATTCGATCGGCGAAGCCTGGCGGATGATCAAATTCGGCGACGCCGACTGCTTCCTCGCCGGCGGCACCGAGGCCACCATCACCCAGCTCGGCATGGCCGGTTTCGCCGCCATGCGCGCCATGTCGCTGCGCAATGACGACCCCGAACGCGCTTCGCGGCCGTTTGACCGGGACCGTGACGGATTTGTGATGGGCGAGGGCTGCGGCATCGTCCAGCTGGAGGAACTCGAGCACGCCAAGAAGCGCGGGGCCGAGATTTACTGCGAACTCGCCGGCTACGGACTCAGCGCCGATGCGTATCACATGACCCAGCCCCTGCCCGAAGGCGAGGGCGCGGCGCGCTGCATGGCCCTGGCCATGCGTCATGCCAAGGTCAATCCCGACCAGATCGACTACATCAACGCCCACGGCACCTCGACGCCGATCGGCGACGTCTGCGAAACCAAGGCCATCAAGCAGGCCCTGGGCGAACACGCGAAGAAGACCATGGTCAGCTCGACCAAGTCCATGACCGGCCACCTGCTCGCCGCGGCGGGCGGAGTCGAGTTCGCCATCTGCGCCCTGGCCCTGAAGCACGGCATCGTGCCGCCCACCATCAACCTCGACAATCCGGACCCGCAGTGTGATCTGGATTACGTGCCCCACACGGCCCGCGAGGTTCCCATCAAGGTGGCCATGAGCAATTCGTTCGGCTTCGGCGGTCACAACGCCACCCTCGTCGCCCGCACGTTCGAAGGATAAGCCTGCGGTGTCGGGAGGCCCGGCGGAAAAAACGGCGGGAATCCGCCGGCGGGTCACCCGTGGAGGGTGGTGACGACGACCGTTCCGCGACGGCCCGATTTCCGCTTCCATGCCCGAGCTGCCCGACCATTACGCCACGCTGGGACTTGACCGGCGGTGCACCGACGCGCAGATCCGGACCGCCTACCGCCTGCTGGCCCGGCAGTTCCACCCCGACGTCTGCGGCAATTCCCCCGAGGCGACGCGGCGCATTCAGGAGCTCAATGCCGCCTTCGAGGTGCTGTCCGATCCGGCCCGGCGGCGCGCCTACGATCTGGAGCGCGCCGACCGGCGCGACGGGAAAAAATCCGCCGCCCGCATCAAGCGCGACATTTCCCATGACGTGCATCTGACCGTGGAGGAGTTCCTGCGCGGCGCCACCCTGCAGGTTCGCGTGAAGGATCCGGTCCATCCACACGGCGAGGAAATTTATTCCCTTGTGGTTCCGCCCCTCACCGCGCCCGGCACACGCTTCCGCCTGCCGAGGGAGGCCCCCTTCGAGGGCGGTCATGTCATTGTCCGCCTCCGCGTGCGTCCCAACGCCCGATTCAAGGCCCGCGGATCGGACCTGCGTTGCGACCTGAGGATCAGCGCCCGGCGCGCCGCGTCGGGAGGGACGGAAACCATTCCCGGACCCGACGGCCGCCTCCTCCGCGTGACCATCCCCGCCGGGGCCGGGCGGGGGGAAATCGTGCGGGTGCCCGGAGCCGGACTGCCAAAATCCCACGGCGGCCGCGGGGACCTGCTGGTGCGTTTGTCCTACCGACCGGAAGTGACCGTCACCCGCAAACGCTTCGGTTTCCGGTAGGCTGCCCTACCGGACGAGTGGCGTCAGGATGTTGAGCACGTCCTTC
Source organism: uncultured Spartobacteria bacterium (assembly GCA_937960895.1). Taxonomy (GTDB): domain Bacteria; phylum Verrucomicrobiota; class Verrucomicrobiia; order Chthoniobacterales; family Terrimicrobiaceae; genus CALCJD01. Next base: position 7,727 of record CALCJD010000137.1, read on the forward strand.
ACGCCTTCCTTGGTGGCTTCGGGAAGTTTCTCAATGGTGCGAACCCCCTGCTGAATCACCTCGTCCCTGGCGGCCTTCACAAGACGGGCCGAGAGATCCTCGTTGAGGTTCTGCACGGTGCCCCCGAGGCGCACATTGGTCCAAAGGTAGCCGTTCTGCGACACCGTGAAGACCCGCTCGCGAGAACCCGGCAGCCACTGCAGCGACTGCGGGGTCACCCCGACCCGCAACTGACCGTCCACCGTCCCGTCCGCCGCAATCAGACAGGTCCCCTCCACACGCAGCAGCCCCTTGGATTCCAGCACCAGATTGGTCAGGGTGAGGTCGCCCTTGAACCAGCGGTAGTCGCCCGAAAATTCCTGCACCGGCATGCGGCGAAACTGCGGGGCGCCGGTGAACTTCGCCACTTCCTCGAGCGTCGACACATTTTGCACCAGACCGTCGGTCATGCGGAACTTGCCGGTGATCGTGCCGTCGGCCAGGCCCGACGACGGCCAGTTGAGATCGGCCGTTCCGGCCATGACTCCGGAAATCCGTTTTTTCCATTCCTCATTCAAAAAGGGTTCGACGTCCACCTGTTCCCATTGGACATGGAGGTCGGACCGGTCGGAAAATTCCCCCGAGGCGGAGATCCTCCCCATGTCGCCCAGCCGCAATTCCGCGTCGGTGAGGAAAAACGTTCCCCCCTGAATGCGCGTGCGGTAGCTCATCACATTCATCGTCGGCAGCGCGGGAAGGGTCAGGGTTCCCCCGTTTCCATTGATCGCCCACCCGTCCCCGTTCGGTTCCACCCTGAGGGTGGAATCGACAAGGGTCACCACCGACGAGCCATCCGAACCCAAAAACTCCAGGCGCGCCTTGCCGACCTGCAGGCGTCCGAGTTCAAAACGTTTGGGCAGCCAGGCCGCAAAGCCGGAGGAAGCCACCGGCGGGTCCCCCGCATTCGTTCCGTCCTCCGGGGAGCCCGGACGAAAGACGCCCCGCAGGTGCATGACGGTGACCTCGTCGACCCTCCACGCGCCGTTGAAAATGGCCCGCCAGTTGACCGAGGCCCGCACCTGGTGCGCCTCCACGTCCGAGACGATGGATCCGGGACGGCCGGTGGCCTGCAGGGTGTCGGAAAACACCGAGGGACCCGCCCAGCGCAGCGGCGCATATTGGGCCTCCGCGCGAAAGGCATCGCCGGTTTTTTGGGAAACGAGCCTCCGAAAATCCTCGCTGCGCAGATAGGCGTGCACGCGGGAGGAAATGACCAGAAAGGCCGTCACCACCAGAAGGACCACCACGGCGAGCGACACCCACAGGATTCGGGGGCTGATTTTTGGCATGGCGGAGATTACCTCGCCGGGGAGGCGTTCGCCAATGGTTGAAATACACCGGCTTCGGAATAGCATGGCGTCTCCGATGTTCCGATTTTTCCAGCCATGAGCGGCACCATTTCACCCCCATCCCCTGCCGCGGTTTCCCGGCGCCAAATGATCGCCGAGCGCCAGCAGCGTTCCTTCGTCTGGTGGCTCATCCACCGGCTGGGTTCGCTCAATTTTGCCCTCGTGCTGCTGGCCACCATCGCCGTGGCCTGCGCGGTGGCCACGTTTGCCGAATCGAACTTCAGCGCCAAAATCGCCCGCGCCTACATCTACAAGAACCCGCTGTTCCTGCTCTGGCTTGGGGCGTTGTGCGTCAACCTGTTTGCCGTCACCCTCACCCGCTGGCCGTGGGAAAAACGTCACGTCGGCTTCATCGTCACCCATTACGGCATCATCATCCTTCTGGTCGGCGCCATGATCGGCATGAAATGGGGGTTTGAAGGGAATGTCACCCTGCACAAAAACGCCCCGCCCGTCTCCCGGGTGACCACCAGCCGCAGTGTCCTCTGGCTCTCCAGCTCCGCCGAACCCGCCTATTATCTCAAGGACTTCGACGCCGAAACCACCCGGCCCAGCGCCGAAAAACCGCGGAAGTTTCCGGTTCCCGGCACCCGCCTGACCGTGGTCGCCGACGACTACAGTCCCAATCTGGTCCGGGTCCCCCGCCTTGTGGCTTCCGATGCGCCCGGCGCCGGACCGGCCGCGATGCTCAAACTCTCCAGCGCCATGGTCGGACAAACGGTGGACGTGCCGCTGATGATCATCAACGGACAACCCTCGGACGAAGATTTTTTTGGTATGGCGCGCATCACCTTCCGGCCTGAGCTGTCAACGGTTTCGGAGGCCAAGGACCAGGAGACCCGGATGGTCTTCGCCAATTTCGCCCCGGTCGTTCAACCGGGTGGAACACCGACCGGAGTCACCGTGCAACTCAGCGAAGATGGGGAAAAGGTGACCATTCTTTCCGCCTCCGGCGTGGGCGCGACCTACCGGCGCAGGGACATTGTCGGCAGGCCCGTCACCGAGGCCGGCGCGACGGTCACGGTGGAGGAATACTGGCCCGATTTCGCCATGGAAAACGGCCGGCCGGTCAGCCGGTCCGAATCCCCCAACAATCCCGCCGCCCTGGTCCGGATCACCCGGTCCGGCCCCGGGGAGGCCCGGCCGGTCCTGGAAATGGCTCCCACCGAAAACGGCATCCGATACCAACTGCGACGCGGCGGACAGGTCTACGCCTCCGGCGAGGCCCGGACCGGGGAATCCTTCGCCCTTGGCTGGGCGGACTGGCAGGCCACCGTCCGCCAGACGCTGCCCCGGGCCGAAATTGTCCGCGAAGTGGAACCCGGACCCGAACTGCCCCAGGGCGAGCAGGGAATCCCGGGGTTCCGGGTCCATCTCGTGAACGCCGACGGAACACGCGGACCCGACAAATGGGTCGAGTCCGGCCAGTTGGTCACGCTCACCGACGGGCACACCGACGTGCGGGTCGGCTATGGCCTCGAGCCCCGGAGCCTGCCCTTTTCCATCCGGCTGCTCGACTTCGAGGTGCCGCGGGACGAGGGCACCGACACGCCGGCCGATTTTCGGGCCACGGTGGAATTTCGCGACACGCAAACCGGCGCCATCAAGACCGGCCTGGCCCGCATGAACCAGCCGGCGAGCTTCCCCGGCACCCTCGGGGCCAACCTTACCGGCATCAATTACAAGTTTTCGCAGGCCGAATGGAATCCGCGCAACCTGGACGAAACCACCCTTCAGGTGCTCTACGATCCCGGCTGGATGCTCAAGTGGATCGGATCCCTCTGCATCTGCGTCGGCATCGCCATCATGTTCTACTGGAAGCCGAAGTCCGACAAGCCGGCCTGAGGCCGGTCACGCCCCTGTAAAAAAGGGGGAACTTCTGAAAAAAGTCCCCCTTTCACCGAAAACCGAACCAACGCGCCGGAGTCAGCGGTTCATCCGGCGGCGGAGCAGCAAGACGGCCAGGCCGGAGCCCAAAAGAAGGACCGTCGAGGGCTCCGGAACCACCCCCACCGTCGGGAAAAAGGTCGCCGAAAGCGTGCCCGAGCTTTCCGCCGTGGGTTTCGGAGCCAACCATCCCCCGTTGCCCAGCTTGTAGCTTTGACCCAGAAGATAGAGGTTCCCGTCGTTTTCCGAATCGTAATAAATGTTGAGGCCGTTTCCGATGACGTAGGAATCCAGCCTCAGGAGCCCGTTGTTTCCGATGTCGAAGACCTCGACGTAGAGCGCCTTCCCCAGATCGCCATCCAGCGTGAAGGTGACGTTTGTTTCGAGGGTGAGCTTGCGGACGTATACCTGGTTCTCATTGATGCTCAGAGTGCTCTCCGCACCCTTGGCAATTACCAGTTCCGCTTCGGCAAAGTTCGCCGAGGCGTTCTTATCGATCAAAAAGTTCCCGCCGATCCGGATCCGGCTGTTCGTCCCGGTGACCTTGAAGGATCCGCCGGCACCCACGGAAATACCGTCCGCCACCTGCACCTTGCCGTTGTTCACCTCGAAGGAAGCCCCCGTGCCGATGGAAATGCGGCCCGCCGTCAGTTTCGGAAAAACCTCCTTGTCCTCCGTATCCACCGAACCCGCCTTGAACGACCCCTTGATCACCTCGATGGCGCCGGTCACAGACACCGTTCCTCCGCGTTGACCAAACTCACCCTGACCTCCCACCCCAATCCTCAAATCTCCGCCAACGTTCAGGGTGCTGCGGGAAAGATGGTATTTCCCCTGGGATCCCCCGCTCTCCGCAAGGATCAGACTCCCAAGCACGTTGTGTTTTCCCCCGGTCTGCTGGAATTGCCCCACTCCCACGCCGCCAACGACAGCCGACCCGGAGGTCATGGTGCCCTTCTTGAGCTCCACCTCTCCCCGGCTGCCCGCCCCCGAAGCCACCACCAGCGCCCCATGACTGCGGCACGTGAGACTTTCATACAACTTATTGATATCAATGGTATTATATGAAAATTACATGAAATAAAATTTTTATAATGCACTTGGTTGCATTTTGGGAACTAAACTGTCTTTTTTTCACCCGCCTTTTGCGGATTTGGATGATCGGGCCAAGTCTTACGGTTGTTCCCCGAGAGCGGCCTTCAGTCTCGCATAGAGATCGGCAAGATTTCCGGAAACATTCTCCGGCGGCGGAAACCGCCTGAGGTCCCAGGGAAAAATCTGCAGCTCCACGGCCTCCGCTCCGGTGCGGGCCGCCAGCACAAAAAGATCCTCGGCGGCCGGATCCCCCACCGCCAGGCAACCCACGGAGGCCGTGCCGCCGTGAATCATGATGTCGCCTCCAAGCGTGGCCGGATCACGTCCCTCCGTCGCCGCGCGGGCCCGGTCCTCGGCATTGGGATAATTGACACGAAGGGACAGATGAAAGCGGCTGTTGGGATTGAGGGATTCGATGCGATAAAAGCCCTCGGGAACCTGCCGGTCGCCTTCCCGAACCTTGGGGCCCTCCCGTCCGCTGGCTCCCAAAATGGGGCGGGACCGTATGAAGACCAGGGGACCGGACGCCCCGCCCGCCCAGACCTCGAGCCGGCGTTCCCTTTTGAAGGCCCGAAGGAGCGCACGTCCGGGCGGGTAGGCCACCCCGGCCCTCCGGAAATCGGGCTGCCAGCGCGCATCCACCCGCAGGCCGATGGCGGCAAGCCCCCCCTCAACCGTGCGCGGTTTGGGCGGCAGCGGACGGCTGCGCGCGCGCATCAGTCCGATGATCACGGCGGCTCCGATCAGCAGGACCGCCCAAAGAAACGCGCGTTTCATCGGGGCCGGCCGGCCATGGGGTTGCGGAGGCACCGCTTCATAACAATCCTTCCCGACAATAATAATCGTGGGCCTCCTGCAGCGAGGTGCGCAAATCCACCCGGGCGGTCCATCCGGTCAGGCGGGTGAGCGCCCCGCCATCGACCACCCAGCGCTCCTGCCAGATGTCCTTCGCCCGGTCCCGGGTGAGACTGGGGGCGGATTGACGCAGGGGGGGCACGGCGTCGACCACCACGGAAAGAAGCCGCACCACCGCATCGGGCACCGGCAGGGTGAGGCCGCGTCCGCGGGAGACTTCCGCCGCGGTGGCGATCAGTTCCCAGTCAGTGATGGAAACGGGAGCCGTCGGATAAAGCGGCTGGAGGTGCGGTTCGCTTTTGAGCACCGCCAGGATCGCCCCCACCATGTCCTGCACGTCGACAAAGCTGTACGTCTTGGCACGCAGTCCGGGTTTGATGCGCACCATGCCGCGGGCCATGCGAAACAACGGAAGCGTCGCCGTATCGCGGGCCCCCAGGATCATGGGCGGACGCAGGATGGTCACCGCCCGTTCCGGAAACTGCGCGCGCACCGCCCGCTCCATGGCCAGCTTGGATTCGCCATACCACGTGATCGGCGCATCCGGATCCTCCGGACCCCTCGCCGTCCTGCCGGGGGGAGTCGGCCCGCCCGCCGCCTGGGAGGAAATCAACACCGTGCGGCACGATTCCGGCAGCCGGCGGAGAATGTCCAGCGTCCAACCGACATTCGTCGCCCAGTATTCCTCCCGGGACCGCGCAAACAGAACCCCCGCGCCCAGCACGGCCTCGGAAAAGGGAAGCGCCGGCCAGCGCGACGGATCGGACGGCAGAACCTTCAAGCCCGGCGGCTCGGACGGCAGGCCCTCCGCGCGCAGCTGCGCCGCCAGTTTTTCCGGCGACCGCACCACCGCCGCCACCTCGCGTCCCTCCCCGAGAAGCCGCAGCAAAAAATTGCGTCCGACAAAACCGGTGGCTCCCGTCAGCAGGATCACGAAAACACGGGAGCTGGAGCCGGCCTCACGCCGAGCGGGAACCGGCGGGATTCACCAAACAAACCATCCGACACCACCCCGTCTGCGGATGGTCGGGACCTACGAAAGGGACCGCTCATAGATGCGCCATTCCTGTTGGAGTTCCGCCCCCATCATGCGGGCGCTTTCGTGGATCTCCACATTGTTTTCCTCGATCCACCCCAGGGTGGCATTCGGATAGCGGGGCTTCGCGCGGGTGAACTGTTCGTGGATCAGCCAGGCGTGCAGGCCGTGGGCGTCACGATAGGCCGGCGCAATGCCGTAGACCATCTGGCGTCCCGAGGTGATGCGGTGCGTTTTCATCAACCACAGGATGTGCGGAAGGCGCAGCCAGTGCGGGGTCCTTTTGATCTTCGCGAGGATCTCGTTGAAATTGGGCAGGGAAAGGGCCACGCCCGCGTTCTTTCCCTTGATCTCCGCGATGAGAATCATGCTGGGATCCGCAAAGGCGCGCATGTCGTCGGCGGCCGCCAGCAGGTCGTCCATCGAAATCGGAATAAACCCCCAGTTGCGTTCCAGCGTGGCATTGTACACCTCGTGGACGATCTGGAGCTCCTCCTCCAGCTTGTCCATCTTGATCGGACGGAGCACGACATTGGCCCGGCGGGCGGCCCGCTCGACAATGCGGATGATCCGGGGCGGTTCCTCCAGCCGGTGCAGGGCGATGTGGTATCCGAGCAGGGTGCGGACGCTTTGCAGCCCGGCCTGTTCGATCAGTTCCCGGTAAAACGGCGGGTTCCAGGTCAGACCGATGCACGGCGGATGTTCAAATCCCTTCACCAGCAGCCCGCATTCGTCGTTGATGCTCGGATTGTAGGGTCCGCGCATCGATGCGAGCCCCTTGGCGCGCAGGACCTCCGCGGCCTTCCCGAAAAGCGCCCGGGCCAGGGCGGGATCATTGACGCATTCGAAAAAGCCGAAAAACCCCGTCCGATCGCGGTAGTATTCGTTGTGGGTGCGATTGACGATGGCCGCAATGCGCCCCACGGGCCGGCCATCCTTCCAGGCGAGGAACGGATGGATCTCGCCGTGGAGCCGGTTGAAGGGCGATTTCGGCGAGAGGTATTTGACGACGCTACCGGGGAAGGGGGGAATGAACGCCGGATCCGTTCCGTTCAGGTTCTCCGGCAGTCTCTCGAACAGCTTCTTCTCCCTCGGAGTCTTGCAGGCGGAAATCGAATACATTCGCTTTGCGGCGTCCAGGCTGGGCATAGGCGGGATCGTCGAACGTTCCCAGCTCGCGGGCCAGCTTTTCAAAAATCTCGAGAACGCGGTCCAGATCCTCGTCCGTGTGCGTGGCCATGTAGCTCGTGCGCACGATGGCCTCCCCGTAGCGAACCGCCGGATAGATGGCCGGGGTGGCGAAAACGCCCTCCTCGTAAAGACGCTGGGTGAAGAGGAACGCCTTCGCCTCGCTGCCGATCAGGATGGGCACGATGGGGGTCTGGGTCGTTCCGATCTTGAAACCGATCTGCTTGAACCCCTCGTGCATCTTGCGGGTGTTGCGCCAGAGCGCCTCCATGCGTTCGGGTTCCTGCTGCATGATCTCCAGGGCCTTCAAAACGCCGCCCGCCACCGCGGGAGCCAGCGAGGCCGTGAAGATGAAACACCGGGCGCGGTGTTTGAGATATTCGATCATCTGGGCGTCGCCCGCGATGAAACCGCCCATCGAACCGAGCGATTTCGAGAAGGTGCCCATCACGATGTCGACCTCGTCGTTGAGCCCGAAATGGTGCACCGCCCCGCGGCCCTTGGGCCCCAGAACACCGAGGGAATGCGCCTCGTCGACGTACACCCGGGCGCCGAATTCCCGCGCCACCTCAAGCTGCGGAGGCAGATCGGCAATGTCGCCGGACATGCTGAAAACACCGTCCATCACCACCAGCTTGCCCGCCTCCTCGGGCTGGCGCTTCATGCGGTTGCGCAGGGACACGGCCGAATTGTGCCGGTAGGGCACTAGCTTGGCCGGGGCGAACTGACATCCGTCGATGATGCTCGCGTGGTTTTCCCGGTCGCACAAAATGACGTCCCCCTCCTCGGTGAGCGCCGCAAGCGCCCCCTGGTTCGCAAAAAATCCGGTGGAAAACAGGAGGACCGCCTCCCTCTGGAGGAATTCCGCGAGCGCCTCCTCGAGTTGGGTGTGCAGTCGGATGGTGCCGTTGAGGAGACGCGAACCGGTGCAACCCGAGCCATACTTGCGCGTGGCGGCGCAGGCCGCCTCGATCACGCGTTCGTCCTGGGCCAGACCGAGGTAGTTGTTCGACCCGATCATGATCTTGCGCTGGCCCTCGCAGATCACGTAATTCCCGTGCGTTTCCTCGATGCAGCGGAAATAGGGATAAAAGCCCTGGGCACGCGCATCGGCACTATCCCTGTATTCCCGGCACTTCTGGTATAAATCTCTGGCCACGTGAGGCATTAAAACTGATTGCCGCTAAGAGTTACACGATCGCGGCGGTTGTAAATCATTTTCATGAGAGCTGTTCAGGTCACCCCCCCGTTTCCCCAAGGCGGACCGAAGGAAATTGAGAGGCAAAAATCTCCATCATCACTCCAAAATCGGGGCGACAGGATTCGAACCTGCGACCTCCTGGTCCCAAACCAGGCGCTCTACCAAGCTAAGCTACGCCCCGTGTGAAAAGGCAGGATGCGTTGGACATGACAGCTTGGCAACCTTTTCCGCTGTCAGCCAAACAACTCGTGAGCCAGCACGCTCAGGCAGTACATCGCCGCGGTTTCGGTCCGGAGAATGATCGGCCCCAGCGTCACCGGGTGACACCCATGGCTTTTGGCCAGGGCCAGCTCGGCCGGGGTGAAATCCCCTTCCGGCCCCACCAGCACGCAGGCCGAGCGGGGCGCGGGATGTTCGGCCAGCACCGCCTTGATCTTGCGGGCGTCGGGCTGCAGCGAGGCGATCAGCATGAGGTCATACCGGTCGCCGCTCTCCAGAAACGCCTTCACCGAACGCGGCGGCAGGATCTCCGGAATGCGGTTCTGACCGCATTGCTTGCAGGCCTCCAGCGCCGTCTCATGCCATTTCCGACGTTTTTTTTCCGCCTCTTCCGCATCCAGTTGCACAATTGTGCGATCGGAAAGGAGGGGGGCAATGCGGGCCGCGCCCAGTTCGACGGATTTTTGGATGATGAAGTCCATGTTTTTGCCCTTGGGGACGGCCTGGGCCAGGGTCAGCGCGCAGGGCAGCGGCTGGGATTTGCTGCGGGCCAAGACCTTGAGGTGGGCGCGTTTGCCCTCCGTGGAAACGATTTGGGCCGTGGCCTCGCTGCCCTCACCGTCGAACACCACCACCCGTTCGCCTTCACCGAGGCGCAGAACATCCAGGGCGTGGTGCGATTCGCCGGCGTCCAGCGCGGGCGACGGGGCGTTCCATTCGGAAGGTGGAAGAAAAAAGCGATGCATGAAGAAAAAAGGTTATCGGGTGAATTTTTGCGAAATGTATTCCTCGACCGCCTCCTGCCAGGGGCGCGGACTCCGGCCGATGACCCGGGCCAACCGGGATGTATCCATTACCGTATGCGGCGGACGCGGCGCGAGAAAAGCCTTCATCGACGCGAGCGGGATCGGTTCGACCGTGCGGGCCTTCAAGGGCGCCCCGGCGCGGGCGGCGCAGTCGAGCGCATGCTGACCGTATTCCCGCCAGGTGCAGCCCCCGAGGTTGCAGGCATGATACAGGCCGCCTGGCAGATCCCGGAGCAGGAACGGCTCGAGCCAGTCGGCCACATCCTCGGAAAATGTGGGACACGAGGTCTTGTCGGCCACGGCCTCCACGCGGTCCAGGGTGAGGGCGCGGTCGACGATGGCATCGACAAAACTCGGTTTGTCCGGACCGAAAACCCAGGACACCCTCACCACCAGGTGCCGGGGGGACGCGGCCAGGGCGGCCACCTCGCCGTCCCGCTTGGTGCGGCCGTAAAAGCTGAGCGGGCGCGCCTCGTCGTCCTCCGTATAGGGCGTTTCCTTGGTGCCGTCGAAGACGTAGTCCGTGCTCACATGAATGAACCGGGCGCCCTTTTCCGCGGCCACCCGTCCCATCAGGCCCGGCGCGCGCGCGTTGACGGTTTCCGCCTCGGCCCGGTCCGACTCACAGCGGTCCACGTTGGTGAGACCGGTGCCGTTGACCAACACGTCGAAATCCTCCGCCGCCAGGAGGTTTTCCAGGGCGGCGAGGTCCGCCACATCAAGCTCCGGCCGCGCCAGGGCCCGCACCTCGTGCCGGGCGGACCATTTCCTCGCCAGTGCCGCCCCGAGGCGGCCCCGTCCGCCGAGAATCAAAACGCGGCTCACGACCGTGCCAGCAGCTTTTCCCACCAGGCGCGGTTGTCGAGATACCACTGGATGGTCTCGCGAATGCCCTCGCGGGGAGTGTGGATCGGCTTCCAGTCGAGCTCGTTGCGCAGCTTGGCCGAATCGATGGCATACCGGCGGTCGTGTCCCGGACGATCCGTCACGTATGAGATCAGTTCACGGGGCTTGCCGAGAGTTTCCAAAATCAGCTCGACCACCTCGATGTTCTGCAGTTCGGCATCGGCGCCCACGTTGTACACCTCGCCCGGCCTGCCATCGAGCAACACGGCCATGATGGCCCGGCAGTGATCCTCCACATGGATCCAATCACGCACATTCAGGCCGTCGCCGTATACCGGCAGCTTTTTGTCGGCCAGGGCGTTGGTGATCATCAGGGGGATGAGCTTTTCGGGAAATTGATACGGCCCGTAGTTGTTCGAGCACCGGGTGATAAGAACCTCCTGGCCGAAGGTCTTGAACGCCGCCAGCGCCAGCAGGTCGGCGGCCGCCTTGCTGGCGGAATACGGCGAGCTCGGATCGAGGGGGGACTTTTCCGTGAACCGTCCCTCCGGGCCCAGCGAACCGTACACCTCGTCCGTCGAGACCTGCAAAAAGCGCTTCACGCCGTGGCGCCGCGCCGTCTCCAGCAGCACTTCGGTGCCCACCACGTTGGTGTGCACAAAGTTTCCCGGCGAGGAAATGCTGCGGTCGACATGGGATTCGGCGGCGAAATTGACCACCGCGTAGAACTTGTGTTTCGCCATGATCTGCTCCATCGCGTCGCGGTCCGCAATGTCCGCCTGGTAAAATTCGTAACGCATCCCCTCACGCTCGGCCACCCCGGCCAGATTGTCCGGGTTGCCTGCATAGGTGAGGGCATCGACATTGGTGACAAATTCCGGCTGGTAATGTTCCAGCACGAATCGCACAAAATTGCTGCCGATGAAGCCACAGCCGCCAGTGATCAGAAGACGCATCCGCCGGATGTAATACAGCCGCTTGGTCCGCCGCAATGAGGAAAGTTTTCTACCAATGTCAGCGTTGCACGAATTGTTGCAAATGGCCGGGCTTCGTCAAACTGACCGACGCCGACATCACCGGCATTGCGGCCTTCCTCGGCATGTCGGAATTCGATTTCATCCAGTCCTACACCCGGCTCCGTCCCCGCCGGGACGGCTTGGCCCTCATCGACAAACCCAACGGCGAATGCATCTTCCTCGACGGTCGCGACTGCGCCATCCAGCCCGTCAAACCCGTGCAGTGCAGCGGTTTCCCCAACACCTGGAACTTCCCCGGCTGGCGCCAGGTCTGCGAGGCCGTCGCCGTCGAGGTGCCCGACGAAACACCCGAACACTGAAGGCACGCCCATCCCCCCTTCATGCTGAGAGTCCTCAACCGCTTTCTCTCCCTGGCCTTCTGCGGCGCGATTGCCGTCGCCGTTCATGCCGACACAGGATCCGCCGAAAAAACCTTCCGCGTCTGCATCGGCCTGATCTTTCCCCTCGCCTGCATTTGGTTCGGCGAGGAACTCGGACAATACACGGGATTCATGCGCGGTCATCAGATCACTCACACCACGCCGGGTTGTCTGGTCGCGGCGGGCGGCTGGTTCATCCTGGTCGGCGCCCCCCTCCTCGCCTACCTGCTGAGCAGGGGGCTTTGACCGGAGTCGACACCCCGTCCTTTTGAAGGCATCCTCTCCTGGTTATCCCGCAACAATCCCGGAAAACCACCCCACGCCCACCATGATCACGCTCCACATTCTCATCCGGGTCAAACCCGAAGCCCGCGAGGAACTTCTTGAGGCGGCCCGCATTCTGTTTGAGGAACTGGCCCGGCAACCGACCTTCATCGACGCCAGCTTGGGCACCTCGGAGGAGGAACCGGACCTCATCGTCATTTCCGAACGCTGGAACGAGTCCCGGGAATCCTTCCTCCGGAACATCCTCCCCAACCCCTGTTACCAGCCCTACGCCGCCGTCCTGGAACGCGTCGGCGCCAGCCGGGAGGTTCATTGGACGACCGAGCGCCACGCGTGGCGTCCGGAGCGTCGCTGAAATTCCCCGCCCCTTATGGCGTGGCGGGAGCCGCCGGCATGCCGCCGGGCATGGACACCTTCTTGTAGTCGGCCGGAACGGCAAAATCCGCGTCCGGAATGGGGTCCTCGGAAACGGAAAGCACGGTCATGGTGAGCGTGCCCATCCCGGGCATTTCCATCACGGTGCGCATCGGGAACCCCGAAATGTTTTGATCCTTCATCACCCTCTGGAAGGGATCCGTGTTCGCGGACATCTCGGCCATCTTTTTCATGGCCTCCTCGACCTTCGGAAGATCCTTGGTGAGCCAGAGCTGAATTTTCGCCCCGTTGAGGGAGGTTTCGTATTCCTCACAGGCGAAGCCCCCGATGGTGTCCTTCTTCCCGGTCGCCTTCGGCGGATCGAGCTTGGGGGTTTGCTGCGCCTGCGCGTCGGCCATCTGCTTGACGGCGGCTCCGGGGATGGTCATCACCATCTTCTCCGCGTGGCTGAGGGAGGTCACGTCACCGGACTTGAGGTCCACAATGCTCGACATCTGGGGCAGGCCGTCCATGCGGACCTTTTCCCCCTTCACCTTCATGGTGAGGGTGGTGTCCATGCCCTTGGCGCCCCCGGGAGCGTCCTGTTTGAGCTGTTGGGTGATGGTGAGATCGGCCCGGGCGGAAGCCACAAGGACGCAGGCGACGAGGGTGGTGACGAGCGGTTTCATGATTGGGGGTTAACGTGAGAGGTCGGATTGGGTGAGAATGTTGAATCCGTCGCCACGCAGAACGGCACTGGAACAGTCGATGTCATCGACATGCATGGCCAGAACCGCGCGGCCGCGGGGACGAATCAGGAGCGGGTAGCTGAAGTAAATGTTCACCTCGGCCTTCAGCAGGGCGGAAAGCACCTTGGCAAGATCGGCGGCGCTTTCGCGGAGCTCGACAACCAGCACTTCACACTGGCTGAAGGGAATTTCGTGCTCGTGGAACAAGCCCGCCACCCGATCCGGGTCGCTGACAATCATGCGACCGATCGAGGATTCCGAGGAATCCTGAATGCTCAGGGCGAGCACCACGATGTTGTGTTCGGTGAGAAGTTTGACGACCTCCAGCAGGGCGCCCACCTTGTTCTGCAAAAAAACCGAGAACTGGTGCACCTGCGGGCCGTTGAGTTTTTCAGTGGTGGATACGGCGGCCATGAGAAAAATCCCTGATCAACGTCTCACTATTTGTACGAATACAAAAGGCAGAACTGCGATTTTCCGCCTTCCAGCGCCGTGAGTTTGACAAAATACCGTCCGCTCACCTCCGGCGCAAAACCCGCGGCGGCCACGGGTCCGTCCTCATACGTTTGAAAATCCACCGGCTTGCCCTTCTCGTCAAAGACGGCCACCGCAATCTTCCGGGCCGGCGGGGTCGCCGCCGCCGAAAACCAGTATTCGTTGCCGGCAAACAGGTTCACCTCGAGAAACTGCGGCCGGTCCGTCTCGATTTCGCCGGACCAGTATCCGTCGCGGATCTTGTATCCGTCGTTGCTGAAGGCGCCGGCCAGTTCCAGTGCCTTGCTGCGGGCGCTCAGATCGGTTTCGTTCTGCGCCGCCTGGGGGGCATCCCCCTCTGCATGCACGGTGGCGGCGGCAACCAGGGTCAACAGGCAAAAATAGCGGGTCATGAGTCCTGAGGGCCTTTGGCAATATCGTTTACGACGGCGGCCATGGTCTGATGTAATTCCTTCACCTTCTCCTCGGACGGCGTCTCTTCCTTCACAAGGGTCAGGGCCTTTTCCAACGAGGATCGGACGGTGCCGACCAGTTCGTCCTTCTGCATCCCCTTGGGAAGCTCGGCCAGCTTGGAAAGCAGATACTCGATGATGGCGGGCTGACGCAGGAGACGGGCCGACTCGGGCGTGTATCCGGCGGCCACCAGGCCGCTGACGATGTCCGTGCCGCGGATCCAGGCGCCGACCGTCACCAGGGTGACAAGGCTCTGGTCCTTCTGCTCCTCCATGTCGAGCTTCACCTCGTTCTGGGTGGCCTCCAGTTCCTCACGAAGGGCGTTCCAGTCGTTGTTCTCGGCAAAATCATTGAGGCTCCGGCCCCGGCCCAGCACGCTCTCGCTCACATTGAGCTTTTTGGCCAGGCCGATGATCTCCTTGCCGATGTTTTTCACCGCGGCGCTGTCCTGCGCCTCGACGGCAATGTAGCCATCGGCCACCAGCGTTCCCAAGGCCAGGGCGATCTGAGCCCGGCTGGACGTCGTCTGGGGCGTGCCAACGCGAACGAGGGTCTTCCATGCGGGACGCCCCTGTTTGCTGATGGCGGCGAAAAACTCCCCGGGCATGGGGATCGTGAGAGACTCCACCTTTACCACAGCACCCAGCTGTTCCGGCGTCATCGCGCTTTCCGCAGCCCACAATCCGCCGGTCGCCATGACCGACAGGGCGGCAAAAAACCACTGTCTCGTCCGTGTCATGGTTGCAGATAACATCACGCCGGCCGTTTTGGCGAGCCCCTTTCGCAGGCGGAAACACGGGGACCCTCCGGAAGAAATTTATGGAGGCCACTGATCCCCCCCCCCCGACCCTTCCCCGGTTCAGTCCCCCCCTCCCCGCCTGGCACCTTTCCCCCTCGCCTTCGGGGCGGGTGACCCGATCGGAATTCGACGGGACGGTTCCTTGAACCCCGGGTTTCCCCGGGCCCCTCCCGAGCGGAACACAAAAAAGGCGGTCAACGCACCTGTTGACCGCCCCGATCGCCAAGACACCGGCGAGGCGTCGCCTTCCCCGCACCGGCCCGCCGGGGAGGCCGTCCGCCTCCCTCCGGGAGGCTCTCGATCGCAGCGCCCGGCTCCCGTTTGATGCCTCCCCGGCAGGCTAAATGTCCGGAATCCCGAAGGAACGAAAATCAGGACCGCCGACGCCCCGATCTCAAAAGGCAGACGATCAAAACGGCCGGCCAGGCAAACGAAAACACGAGCAGCAACACGGTCAGCGCGCTTGCCTCCGTACGATCCAGCCGCGGCGGGGAAACCAGGTTCGCTTCCGCAAGCATGTGGCAAAGCCAAGTCTGCCAAAGCAGTAGCGCACTGCCGAACCAAAAGGACGACACAAAAAGAAAGTCGCAGGCTTTTTCATAACCGCCGGGATCCCGCCAGTAAGACGAACTCGAAATGGTGGAATATCGGACGGGAAAAATGCGAAAGGAATACATGATGCCCATGATGAGAAGCGGCAGGCCAATCCCCACGGCCAGCATCGTTCCCGTAAAAGCCGACCGGGACATCCACCCATCCGCCATCCCGTTTTCATCGAAATGGGACGCCACTTTCCCGGGAAGCCGCCTGTGATCGCCGAGGGCTTCGCCGACAAAAATCAACACGCACACGACGAGGATGACCGCGGATATCGTTTTTATTCTATCGGAGAACATCCGACACTCAACGCCCACGAATTGACGGCACGGACGAAAACACTCGCCCCTCACCGCGGACAGTCCCGCGGCTTTTCGCGGATTACAACAAGCGCCCCAATCGGGCAAAGAAGGCACAAAACAAAAACCCCGCACCAGGCGCCCATGGATCCCGTGGTGCACCCACGAATCCAATTCCAATCAGATGCCACGGGCCAATGATCACAGAGGCTCCTCCGGGTCCATTTAACGTCCGTTTTAACAACACTTACCTGCCTCCACCTTGCATCGCCAGCTCCCCGGTCTTCTTCCAGCCGCTCACACACCCCCGTGCAGGTGACGCAATGAAAGAGGCACGGATCGCATTGTTCGCTCTTTATCACCTACCAAGGCCAAACTCCCTTCAGGCTGTGCCAAAGGCGATCACCCCAAATTGCAGCAGCCAATCCGAGTCCCAACGATCCTGCCAGGATAAATATCCACAACGGATAATCTGAAAAGGAAGTCCACGCTCCATAGCCGGAGGCCGTGCCGATAACTGCTCCCAGAATGAATTGGAGCAATCGGTGAATCCCATCTTTCTCATTGTAGGACATAG
>CALCJD010000138.1 GCA_937960895.1 uncultured Spartobacteria bacterium
TTTCCGCTTTCCACCTTCCGCCTTCCCCTCGCCTCTCCGGGCTCGGGAGGATTTCTCCTCGAGCCCGGGCGGCAGACTCTTTGTCTATTGCTGTCCCGGCCGGGTTCCGGAGAAGAGCCAGCTGTAATTGCCGGCGGGCAGGGGTTGTTTGGTGCCCTTGATGGTGAGCGTTCCGCTCAGGTAGAGCCGGCCGATGGAGTTGTCTCCCAGCTGCTGGACGCGCACCAGTTTGGTGGGCAGGACGCCCTGGGTGATGACAAAGGCTCCCTGGAAACCGGCGATCCGGTCGTCGCCCTTGATCCTCCAGTAGACATCGTCGATGTCGTTTTTCTTCAGATCGATGTAGGTCATCGGACCGGTGTCCCACTTTCCTCCGCCGGTGTATTCCCCATTCCCCGAGGAGCCGACGAGCTCGAAGGTGTCGGCCGTCACGTTGGTGATGCGGAACGTGCCATTGGCGGCGGTGTTGCCCTGCACTTCGCTGATGTTGACCACCTCGTCGTTGCCCAGACCGTGATTGGTCGAGGTGATCACGATGGGGGTGGTATTGCTGGCGTAGGACAGGCCGTGGTAGTTCGGCTCGCTCTTGTTGGGGTCATAATAACCCCGGCCCTTCACCGTCCCGTAAGGCGCCTGGATGGTCCATTCGTTGGGATTGGCGCGGGATTTGATCAGTCCGTCCACCGGACCCGGGATGCCGGGAGGCCGGCCTCCGATGGTGATCAGCATCTTGGTGGCCTGTCCCGCCCCCACATCGGCGGTGTCGTCGTCGAGCGAGAACCCGTAGCCGGAGAAGCCCAGGTTCACGTGCACGAAGCGCACGAAGGGATCCAGGTTGAAAACATTGAAGGGCTGGCCTCCCGTCGGGATCTTGGGATCGGGATACCAGACCTGCGTTTTCCCGTCCTCGGACCACTCGGGGAACCTCGTGAAGTCCGTCACGCCGCGGAGAATCGACTTGAGCGTGTCACGAATGTAAACGCTCACCATGATGGCCCCCGGGATCGTTTCCTTCCCCTTGGGGAAGATGAATCCCATGTTGCCGCCCACGACGTTGTTCATGAGCTCATTGAGGTAGGGGGTCTTGACGTTGGGATCCGGGTTCTTCGGGATCTGGTTCATCGAGGCCATGACCAGATAAACTTTCTCCGCGAATTTGGCCGGCACCCGCGCCGGGTCCCGAACCGGGTCCGGTTTGTCGTTGGAGAAATCCAGTTTGAACGTTCCCGACACCACCGGGGTGAGCGGTTGGGGCGGTTTGAAGGTGTATTGCTGGTTTTCGTCGAGGGTATGGGTCTCGTTCGCGATCTGGCTGAGCAGAACCGAGCGGCCGTCGGTGGCGACGCTCAGGACAATGACCCCTCCCTGTTCCTTGGCGGGATCCCGTTGGGGCAATCCGGGGCCGCTGACCTCCATGCCGGGAATGAGACCGCTCTGGCTTCCGCTGAACTTGAGGGTGGGCGAATCCAGCTCCACGGAACCGACCAGCGTCTGCTGCGGGGTCGTCCCGGTGATCGTCAGATAATGCGCCGCCCAGGAGAACCACAGGTTGACCATCGCCGTGGTCGCATAGTCGGTGGCGGGCCGGTAGAAATCAAAAACCGCCCCCGCCTCGCTGGCGACGAGGTTGTTGGACAGTTTCACCTTGAATTCCGGAGCCGTCGGCGGGGTCACCACGGTCGTTCCGGGCGGAATGGGATTGGGCTGCACGGCGGTATTGGCCACGACCAGATAGCCCTCCTTGATGAACTCATAGGTCTCGGGCGGATAGTTGGCACTGAGGGTGATGGTGTCGCCCGAGGAGGCGCTGCCGGCGCCGCCCACGGAGACAAAGATGGGGTCGTCAATCGAACCGCCGCTCGAAAGCATGTAGGCGTTGTTCTGGTAACTGGACCGCGTGTCGGCCAGCGGGCTCTGCGCAAAAACATTCTGCGCCGCCGGGATTTTGATGTTCTTCTGCGGGATGTTGTATTTCGGCCAGCCTTTTCCGGCGAAATAGTCACCGAGGATCCGGTTGTTCTTCTCCTTCGTGAAATCCTCGATCACATCCTGCATGGTCTTGACCTTCTCGATGGCGCCCACCCAGCCGTGCGGCTGCGGGTTGCGTCCGGGCGGATACGGGGGAGCCGGAATCGGCACATCCAGGGCCTCCATGGCGACCGGCAGGTACATGTTGTCCACGTAGGAGACGTCGTAATTGATCAGATCGACTTTCTCCGATTCCGGAATCTGGTTGTGGGTCAGGGCGGTGACCCCGGGGCTGCTGAGATACTCCTTGTCCCGAATGGTCCATTCGACCAGCTGGTCCGGGGCATCCAGGGCCGGCGAATTCAGCGCGGAGGTATACCAGAGGACCACCCCTTTGTGCCCCTTGAGATCGGGATCATTGGGATCGGTTTCCGCCACGGTGATGATTTTTTGCGCGGAGGGATCCCAGTGCATGGGATTCGGGGATGTTCCGGACGGCGTGAGATACCGGCCGTCGGTGAGGATGCTCATGCGGGCGCCGTTCCAGAACACAAGCGGCACGCGGATGAGGACGCTTTTTCCCTTGGGAATGCCAAAAAAGTATTTGCCCTTGTTTTTGCCGGTTCCCTCATAACCGATGTAGCCGCGGTACTCCCGGTCGACCGGATCCCAGGGGTCATACAAGCCGACCTTGGGTTCCACGCCGGACACGGCGGCCTCGTTGCCATCACGGAGGATCGGATAGACCGTATCCGTGTGCATGTTGGTGATTTTAATCGTTTTAAGAGGAATGGGGACCGGCGGATCCGCTTTGTCATGCGTGTAAACCAGGATCTCGTTGGTCAATGTTCCCGAGGTGTCCACGGGAATGTCCGCCGGCATGGGCCATTCCGGCTCCACCCGCAAAAGCTCCATCAGGGGCGCGTAACTCTGGGCCTGGGCGCCGGTGACCGCGCCCATCATGACAACGCCGGCCGACAACGCGGAGAGAATTCTGGCTCCCAAAGCCGCCATGCCGGTCGCCGGGGGGCACAAATATGCTGATTTCATAACTTTAACAATTGGACAGCCGGCACCTTTTCACAAAGCGACCGGCCGCCGGTTTCTTCCATTAGGAATCTGCTTAGGAACCTTGCGGATTCCAAACTATTTTTTTGGCCACGGCCCGTTTCAGCAACCGGAGGTACTGGGTTCGGGGAATGGACCGGGCCCCAAATCCCTCCAAATGGGGGGTGGTCCATTGGGTGTCCAGCAGGAGATACCCCCGGGCGCGCAGCCGCTCGACCAGCCGGACCAAGGCAACCTTCGAGGCTCCCGGGACGACGTGGAACATCGATTCCCCAAAAAAGGCCGCCCCGAGGGACACTCCGTAAAGCCCACCCGCCAGACGGCCGTCCCGCCAGATTTCGATGGAATGGGCATATCCCAGGCGGAACAGCGCCAGATAACTTTGGACGATGGTTTCGTTGATCCAGGTCTCCTCCCGATCGCCGCAGGCCCGGATCACCTCCTCGAAGGCGGAATCCACCCGGAGCTCCCACGCGGGATCCCGCAGGGTTTTGCGGGTCCCGTGAGGCACGTGAAAGGTCTCCAGCGGGATGATCCCGCGGGGATCCGGCGAATAGCACCGGATGGAACCGTCGTCCATGGCCATGGGGAACCAGCCGGCCGCATAAAGACCGAGCAGTTCCTGCGGAGGAATGAAGGTTGCCATTGTGGGACCTTTTTTTATTATGCCCCCGTGAGATGCGTGACTCTTTTTTTCGGTTTGCTTGCAGCGGCCCTTTTCGGCGGCTGCGCGGTCGCTGAGCAGGACGCCATCGAAGTGGGCGACCAGCTTCAGCGGGGCATTCAAGGTCAGGGCCGCATCGTCCCGAATGATCCCACCGCGGATTCCTTCGGCCCGGAATACAACTAGTCCCCATTCATCCTCTTCATGCCTTCTTCCGCCGCCTCGCCCGAGGACAAGATCGTCATTCTCGATTTCGGTTCCCAGTACACCCAGGTGATCGCCCGCCGCGTCCGGGAGTGTCACGTTTACTCCGAAATCCTCCCCTACACCACCAAGGCCTCCGCCCTCCGGGCCGCCGCCCCGCGGGGCATCATCCTTTCCGGCGGACCGGCCAGCGTCTACGCCAAGGGCGCCCCCAAGGTCGACAAGGCCATCTATGACCTGGGAATTCCGATCCTCGGCATCTGCTACGGCATGCAGCTCCTGTCCCTCGACCTTGGCGGCAAGGTCGAGCGCTCGGAACGGCGGGAATACGGCCCCGGACGGCTCACCGTCGATCGCACCTGCGCGCTCTTCCGCAAGCTGCCCTCCAAACTCGAGGTCTGGAACAGCCACGGCGACAAGGTGACCAAACTGCCCCGCGGCTTCCGCGTGCTGGGCACGACCGAAAACTCGCCGCACGCCGTCATCGGCGACACCCGCCGGGAAATCTACGGCCTGCAATTTCACCCCGAGGTCGCGCACACCCCGCGCGGGAAGGAAATTCTGGAAAATTTTGTCCATCGCATCTGCGGATGCCAGTCGCAGTGGACGATGGGGTCCTTCATCGAGCGCACCTGCGAGCAGATCCGCGCCCAGGTCGGCGACGGCCAGGTGATCCTCGGCCTGAGTGGCGGGGTGGACTCCTCCGTCGCGGCCGCCCTCATCCACAAGGCCATCGGCAACCAGCTCACCTGCATCTTCGTCAACAACGGCCTGCTGCGCGCCAATGAAACGGCGGCCGTCGAGAAGCTTTTCAAGGACCACTTCCACATCCGCATGAAGACGGTCCATGCGGAGAAGCGCTTCCTGACCAAGCTCAAGGGGGTGACCGACCCCGAGCGCAAGCGCAAGATCATCGGCAACGAATTCATCAAGGTCTTCGAGGCCGCCGCGCGCGATCTCAAAAAATCCTCGCCCGGCAAATACCGCTTCCTCGCCCAGGGCACCCTTTATCCGGACGTGATCGAAAGCGTTTCGATCTCGGGCAATCCCGCCGCCCTCATCAAGAGCCACCACAACGTCGGCGGCCTGCCCGAACGCATGAAGTTCGAGCTGGTCGAACCCCTGCGGCAGCTCTTCAAGGACGAGGTCCGCGAGGTCGGCACCCAGCTCGGCCTGCCCAAGGAAGTCGTCCACCGCCAGCCCTTCCCCGGCCCCGGACTCGCCGTCCGCGTGCTGGGCGACATCACCGCGGAAAAACTGCGCATCGTCCGCGAGGCCGACGCCATCGTCATCGAGGAAATGAAGGCCAGCGGATGGTACTACAAGGTGTGGCAGTCCTTTGCCGTGCTTCTGCCGGTCAAATCGGTGGGCGTGATGGGCGACGAACGCACCTACGAAAACACCATCGCCCTGCGCATTGTGGAAAGCCGCGACGGCATGACCGCCGACTGGGTGCGTGTGCCCTACGATCTCCTCGCCAAGATCTCCGCCCGCATCATCAACGAGGTCAACGGCGTCAACCGCGTCTGCTACGACATCTCAAGCAAACCGCCGGCCACCATCGAGTGGGA
>CALCJD010000139.1 GCA_937960895.1 uncultured Spartobacteria bacterium
TCCGCGCCGGGAGCACGACGGCACCCTTCCGCGCCGGGTCATCGCCCCCGTGGCGGCGGCGCTTTTTCTGTTGAGCCTGATTCCGTTTGCCCACGCCTTTCGTCCCCGCACGGTCTGGTGCCAGAACCTGTATGCCCGCATTGCGCCGTTTCGCTCGATCAACAGTTACGGACTGTTTGCGGACATGACCACCGAACGCCCGGAAATCCTGGTGCAAGGCTCCCTGGACGGCCTGACCTGGAAGACCTATCGCTTCCGCTACAAACCGGGCGATCCCCTGCGGGCACCGCCGTGGGTGGCACCCTACATGCCCCGGCTCGACTGGCAGATGTGGTTCGCCGCCCTCGGGCGCGTCGAGCAAAACCCGTGGTTTTTCCAATTTCTGCAGCGGCTCCTGGAGGGCTCCCCCGCCGTGCTCGACCTGCTGGCGGAGGATCCGTTCGAAGGTCGCCGGCCGCGCTTCGTGCGCGCCCAGCTCGACCGGTACACCTTCACCACCTTCGGCGAAAAAACCCAAGCCTGGTGGCGCGCGGAACCCGCGGGAATCTATTTTCCGGAAATTTCGCTGCGCGCCCCCTGACCGCACGCAGCCTCCCGCCGAAAGCCGCGGCGGAGACGGTCAACATAAAACACGCCTCCCACCAGGCCCCAGAGCAGATACACCGCCATGCCGGCGATGGAAATGATCAGCCCGGTCCCCAGGGCCACGCCGCAGAGATCGTGCAGGGCATTGTCGAGCAGGGCCTCGCGAAATCCCATGCCGTTGAGACTGATCGGCAGCGAGGAAACCGCGGTGGTCAGCGGCATGATCGAAGTCATGTCCCAAAAACTCACCTGCGCGGTGAACGCCCGCGCGGCAAAGCAGAAGGCGGCAAAATACGCCAGCAGCATGGGCACCGTGTAAATCGTCCCCAGCAGCGACTCGCGCCGGTTCTCCAGGCAGAGCTGCCAGAGGCGGGACAGCTTGATGATCTGTTTGCGCAGGGGGATTTTTTTCGGCAGCCGGAGCACCAACTGCCGGCTGGTCAGGATGAACGAGGCCACCAATCCGGCCCCCATCACCACCAGCGCGATGGTGAACCCTTTCATCAGATGGCCGACGGCAAAACTCTGTGCAAACCACGCGCTGCGTCCCCAGGCAAATCCGAGGCCCATGATGACCAGCACCAGCACGGCCAGCAGACGGTCCACGGCCACGCTGAGAAAGCTCTCCGCCCTGTGTTCGGGATGGTCCTGCATGAGAAACACCACCCGCACCACGTCGCCGCCCGTCGTGCCGGGAAGGAACTGGTTGAAGAAGGCCCCGATGAAAAACAACCGCGCGGTCTCCCCGAACGGCACGTGGATTTTCAGCATGCGGAGAAAGAGCTGCCAGCGCAGCACGCCGAAAAATTCACACACTCCCGCCGCCGCCACGGCCAGCGCCATCCAGCGCCAGTCGGCCTCGCGCAGCGCCGTCGCCATCACCTCCCTGCGCCTTGCGTCGTGAAAAAGCCAGACCAGCAGCCCGACGGTCACCGCGACCTGCAGGCCGGTGAAAAGATGACGCTTCAGCGCAGACGCCTCCTCGCGGCCGGAGTCCTCCGGCCCGGAGCTGGGAGCGGATCTCATCCGCAGCGTTGTAAAGCCGCCGCCGGACGCCGCCCAGCCGAAATTTCAGGGGGTCAGAGCGGGGCGCCGACGGTTTCCAGCGCGGAGGCGAAATTGTATTCGCGGTTCATGCGCGCGATGAACGACGCCGAGATGCCGGCCGGGCAGACCGCTTCGCAGGCGTAGTAGTTCGAGCAGTTGCCGAACCCTTCGTTGTCCATCGCCCGGACCATCCGGAGCACCCGGCGGTTTTTCTCGGGCTTGCCCTGGGGCAGGAGTCCGAGGTGTCCGACCTTCGCGCTGACAAACAACATCGCGGAGCTGTTCGGGCAGGCGGCCGCGCAGGCTCCGCAGCCGATGCAGGCGGCGGCGTCCATGGCGGCGTCGGCGACGGGCTTCGGGATCGGCACCGAATTGGCATCCGGGGCGGCGCCCGTGCGTTCGCTGATGAATCCGCCGGCCTGGATGATGCGGTCGAAGGCGCTGCGGTTCACCGCGAGGTCGCGCAGGATCGGGAACGGCGCCGCGCGGAACGGCTCGATCGTGATGACGTCGCGATCCTTGAACTTGCGCATGTACACCTGGCAGGTCGTGCCGCGGTCCGGGCCGTGCGGAACCCCGTTGATGGTGAGACTGCACATGCCGCAGATTCCCTCGCGGCAGTCGTGGTCGAACGTGATGGGTTCGATGCCCTTTTGGATGAGCCCCTCGTTCACGATGTCGAGCATCTCGAGGAAGGACGCATCGGCCGGGATGTCCGTGGCGGGATATTCCTCGAATTTTCCGGGATCAGTCGGCCCGTTTTGCCGCCAGACGCGCAGAGTGAAATTCATGGCTTGATGGTTGAACGTTGAAAAAGGCCCTTATTTGTAACTTCTGGTCGCAAGTTTGACCGTCTCGTAAACGAGCGGTTCCTTGATGAGGGTCGGTTCGGCGTTGTCGCCCTCGTATTTCCAGGCGCCCACGTAGGCAAAATTCTCGTCGTCGCGAAGCGCTTCGCCGTCCTCGGTCTGATACTCGGTGCGGAAATGACCGCCGCACGATTCGTTGCGATGCAGGGCGTCGCGGCAGAGCAGCTCGCCGAATTCGAGGAAATCCGCCACGCGTCCGGCGCGTTCGAGGGACTGGTTCAGGGTCTCGCCCTGTCCGAGCACGCTGACGTTCTTCCAGAATTCCGCGCGGAGCTCGGGGATGCGCGCGAGGGCCTCCTCGAGACCGGCCCGGTCGCGGGCCATGCCGCATTTGTCCCACAGGAGCTTGCCCAGCTCGCGATGGAAGCTGTTGACGGACCGCGACCCCTTGACATCGAGCAGACGCTGGATGCGTTCTTTGACGGCCTTCTCCGCCTCCTGGAACGGGGCGCTGGAGACGTCGGGTTTCTTTTTCCCGAATTGCTCGGTGAGATAGGAGCCGATGGTGTAGGGAATGACAAAATACCCGTCGGCGAGACCCTGCATGAGCGCGGAGGCCCCGAGGCGGTTCGCGCCGTGATCCGAGAAGTTGGCCTCGCCCAGCACGTGCAGTCCGGGGATGTTGCTCATGAGGTTGTAGTCCACCCAGAGCCCGCCCATGGTGTAGTGCACCGCCGGATAGATGCGCATCGGACGCTCGTAGGCGTTTTCACCGGTGATGTTTTGATACATCTCGAAGAGGTTGCCGTAGCGTTCCTCCACGACCCTTTTGCCGAGGCGCTTGATGGCGTCGGAGAAATCCAGATAGACCCCGAGTCCGCCCGGTCCGACGCCGCGGCCGTCGTCGCAGACCTCCTTGGCGCTGCGCGAGGAAATGTCACGCGGGGCCAGATTGCCGTAGCTGGGGTATTTGCGCTCCAGATAGTAGTCGCGATCCTCCTCGGGGATCTCATGCGGCGGCTTGCCGCAATCCTCCCGGCGCTTCGGCACCCAGACGCGTCCGTCGTTGCGGAGCGATTCGCTCATCAGCGTGAGCTTGGACTGATAATCGCCGCTCACCGGAATGCAGGTCGGGTGGATCTGCGTGTAACACGGGTTGGCAAAAAGCGCCCCGCGCTTGTAGGCGCGATAGGTGGCGGTCACGTTGCAGCCCGCGGCATTCGTCGAAAGGTAAAAGACATTGCCGTATCCGCCGGTGCACAGCAGGACGGCGTCGCCGGCATGGCTGCGGATCTCGCCGGTGATCATGTCGCGCACCACAATGCCCTTGGCGTGACCGTCCACAAGGACCAGATCGAGCATTTCCGTGCGCGGATACATCTTCACGTTGCCCGCGGCGATCTGCGAGGACAGCTGCTGGTAGGCGCCGAGCAGCAACTGCTGGCCGGTCTGGCCGCGCGCGTAGAACGTGCGGGAAACCTGTGCACCGCCGAAGGAGCGGTTGGCGAGCAGGCCGCCGTATTCGCGGGCGAACGGCACGCCCTGCGCCACACACTGGTCGATGATCGAGGCGCTGACCTCGGCCAGGCGGTACACGTTGGCCTCACGGGCGCGGAAATCCCCGCCCTTGATGGTGTCGTAAAACAGGCGGTAAATGCTGTCGCCGTCGTTCTGGTAATTCTTGGCCGCGTTGATGCCGCCCTGCGCGGCGATCGAGTGCGCGCGGCGCGGACTGTCCTGGTAGCAGAAGCATTCGATCTGGAAGCCCTGCTCGCCCAGCGTGGCCGCGGCGGATGCGCCCGCCAGACCGGATCCCACCACGAGGATCTTGAATTTCCGCTTGTTGGCGGGGCTGATGATTTTCGCGTTGTTTTTGTAATTGGTCCACTTCTTGTCCAGCGGACCGGCGGGAATTTTGGCGTCGAGTGTCATGGCACGATCCCCTTTCCAAGGCCGAAGAAGAGGATGGAGATGGGTATGGCGGAATAACCGGCAAAAAGCACCCAGGCAAGAACCTTGGCGGCCGTTTCCAGGGCCGGGCGCAGGGTGCTGTTGGAAAGGCCCAGCGTCTGGAACAGACTGCCGATGCCGTGGCTGAGGTGGAAGGCCACCAGGCCGAGGGAGAAAATGTAGAAGAAACTCACCAGCGGATTGCGGAACCCGAGGACCACCATCGAATAAACATCATGCACCCGGCGTCCGTCGACCTCCGCATAATATGCCGCATGGCCGGGTTGCACCCAATGCCAGGTGAAATGCGCCAGGTGGAAGGCCACGAAGGACAGCACGATCAAACCGCTCAGACGCATCGTGCGGGCAAACACCGTGGTGTTCATCGGAGCCGCCACCGCATATTTCTGCGGACGCGCCTCGCTGTTTTCCTTCCAGAGCAGCATGGTGAAATACACGTGCAGCACGATGGCGCCCAGCAATCCCAGACGCGCCACCCAGAGCAGCGGACCCAGATCGCGCAGGTGCATCGCATAGGCATTCACCGCCCCCGGACCGAAGAAAATCGTCATGTTTCCAAGGAGGTGCCCAATGACAAAAAGAACCATCACCAGACCCGTGACCGCCACAACGCACTTTTTCCCGATCGAGGAAAAAAGCCATGCCTTCGGAACCTGCCACAGCGTCTGCGCGGACGCCGTCGGAGCTGAACTTGCTGACATGAGGGTATTAGATAAACTAATATCCCAGGGCAAGCAAGGGCTTTGCGCGATTCCCGGGCAAAAATTTGCAGACAACCCGTTTGGGGCGGGCTCCGGGTGGCGCGGTCGTCAGGGTTTCACGCCCGAAGCCAACCCCGGCACGTCCACGATGGAAAAGCTCGGGTTCCGCAGGGAGGTCGCGTTTTTTTCGTTCAGAAGGATGAGCGGGCTGGGCTGCGCATCGGAGCGGAATCCGATCAGCCACAGGTAACGTTCGAGACCGCTCATGGTGTTTTTCCCGGCGCTGGCCACGAGGACGTAGTCGCCCGGCTCCTGCACGGGCAGGTCCACGCGTCCGTTGGAATCGGTGAGGGCCACCTCGATGGGCGACGGGATGGAGGCCTTGAGGCTTTCGATCGCCTGTTCAAAGGCCTCCAGGCTGTTGGCGAGTTCGTGGGTGCGGCCGGACAGTTTGGAGAGAATCTCCTCCACGTCGGCCCGCCGGTAGAGCGTGACCGTCGCCCCGCTCATGATGGCGACCTGATTCGGCACGGGTTCGTAGGTGATGATGGCGCGCACGCGCCCGGCGGGGGAAAGTTCGGAGAGGAACTGGTTTTCGCGTTTCAGCTTCTCGTTGGCCGCCCTGAGGTCGAGGATGGTTTTTTCCTTTTCGCCGACCTGGGTCTGCAGATGGGCCGCGTAGGCCCAGATGCCGGCGGCCACGACGAGGGCAAACAGGCAGGCGATCCATCCGAAGATCGCCCCTTCGGAGCCCTTCTTTTTTCCCCGGCCGGACCGGCTTCCGCGGCGACGCTGACCGCTGCGGCTTTCCGCCCCCCCCGGAGCCGCCACCTCGTCCGCGCGCTTGAAGTTCGCAGGCTGTTCCTGCGCCTTCCATTCCGACAGGGGGGTCCATGACCCGGTGGCTTCGTCGTAAAAAAGGTCGGTGGCCTGCAACTGACCGCGCTCGAGCATGTCGCTCACCTGGTCGGCTTCGTAAACGCCCAGCGGGGAGCCGTTGCGCGAAATGTGGATTTTGCTGTCCTCCTTTGGCATGTCGATTCAGGAAAATTCGGATTTGACCCAGTTGAGCGCCTCCTCGCGGCTGGTCAGCTGCCCTTCGAGCTGCCGTGTCTGCACCGCATCGAGAACCTCCTTGAAACGGGGTCCGGGTTTCCAGCCCAGACCGATGAGGTCGTGGCCGGTAAGCAGAGGTTCGGGGATGAGAGGCTCATTGGCAAATTCTTCCCGCTTTTCCAGCAAAAAGGCGTAATTGTCCAGCAAGCCGTGACTGCCCAGGCAGTCCACGCGGTGCAGTTCCAGTTCGTCGTCGAAGGTCGGCCGCGCCATGAAGCGCTTCAACCGGGCCACGCGCATGTTTTTCACGTCCTTGAAGACCATGTGATTCTGCACCATTTCGACGGTGGCGGTGATTTCGTCGTTGGAGAACCGCAGACGCCGCATGAGGGTTTCGGTCATTTTCGCCCCCACGCTCTCGTGTCCGTTGAAGCGGATGCGTCCGGTGGGGTCCACCTGCCGTGTCGGCGGTTTGCCGATGTCGTGAAAGAGGACCGCCAGAACCAGCGGAACCGACACCTTTTCCGGCAGCAGGGAAAGCATCAGCCGGGTGTGCACAAAGACATCGCCCTCGGGATGGAACTCCGGCGGCTGGGCGCAGTCCTTCAGGGCCTCCACCTCGGGGAGGATTTCCCGCAGCAGGCCGCTGCCATCGAGCAGATCAAATCCCCTCACCCGTTGCGGCGAAACGAAGATTTTCACCAGTTCCTCGCGGATGCGTTCCGCGCTCACCTGATGGATGGCCGGCGCGCCGTTGCAAATGGCCGCCCACGTGGCGCGCTCGACTTCGAAGTTCAGCGCCGCCGCGAAGCGCACACCGCGCAGCACGCGCAGCTTGTCCTCGGCGAACCGTGCGGCCGGATCCCCGATGGCCCGCACCAGACGTGCCTCCAGATCCCGGCATCCTCCGACAAAATCAATCACCCGGTCCTCGACGGGATCGTAAAACAGGCCGTTGATCGTGAAATCGCGCCGTCGCGCATCACCTTCGGCGGTGGTGAAGACCACGCCGGTCGGATGACGGCCGTCTTCATAAGCTCCGTCGGAGCGAAAGGTGGCAACCTGAAATTCGCCGCCGTCCTCCAGCACGATGATCACCCCGAACTGCGCCCCCACCGCCACCGTGCGGCCAAAGAGGGTCTGCACCTGCTCGGGGCGCGCCGAGGTCGCAATGTCGATGTCGTGCGCCTCCTGGCCCAGCAGCCGGTCCCGCACGCAGCCGCCCGCAAAATACGCCTCGAAACCGGCCTGACGCAGGCGGGCGACAATTTTTCGGGCCGTGGCTTCCATGTTTTCACCATGAAGGGGCCCCGGATCGAACTCAAGACCGGCGTCGTGCAGTCGGCGGAACACCGCGCCCCGGCGGGCGTTGCCTCCGTCCGGAACATCCTCCGGACGCCGCGGAGCCCCGTGGCTTCAGCGGACGATCTGCACCGGCGTGCCGATATTCACCCGCTCGAAAAGAAGCGGGGCAAAATCCCGCGGAAGGCGGATGCAGCCGTGCGAGGCGGGTTCACCCGGCCGGGGAATGGGTCCGGCGTGCATGCCGATTCCGCGCCAGGTCAGGCGCATCCAGTAGGGCATGGGGGCCGGGACAAACCTTCCGCCCGGAGGCGGTTTGTGCCGGCGGATGTCGGCATCGGGATTCACGACATTGCCCTCCGCATCGACCATCCAGCCGTAAAGCGTGGAGGATTTGTCGACGACCTTTTCCAGCACGGTGAAATTCCCCGCCGGCGTGGCGTGCCCTTCCTTGCCCGTGGCCGTGTAGGCCCAACCGGCGTATACGCCGCCGATGGTGACCGTGACGATCTGGCGCCTCAAATCGATGACCACGCGGGCCGCCCCCTCCAGCCGCTCCCCATGCCATTCATACAAGATGGGGCCCGGCGGGGGCGGCGCGGGCGGATCCGGCCGCTTCTCCACGGCGCATCCCGCCAGAACGGCCATTCCCACGAGCCCGGCCCAACGCCCGAACCCGAAAAACGATTTTCCGAACCGCCCCGCGGCGTCCCGCGCGGGAGGTGGGTTTTTCGGGTGAAACATCCCTTCCATAAACCGCTGGCAGCTTCCGGCAGGCGGGGCGGGATTCAAGCGAAAAACCCAAATCCCGCGCGCTTTTCCGAACGTCAGCCTCCCCGAAGGATCCGCCGGAGGGCCGCCTGAACCGCGGCCGCAGCGTCGTCGGGAGCCGTGGCAAAGCGGGCGCCGACATAACCGTCTGGCCGCACCAGGACGGCTCCGGAGGGCGCGATTCCGTAAGCCTCCTCAAAATCCTCCGCAAAAAATTCCGCGCCGTTCCGCCATGCGCCGGGCCATGCCGTCCCCCCGCGGCCGGCGAGCAGGCGGAATTCCCCGCCAAACAAATCGAGCGTCGACGCCGGTTTTCCCCGCCACGTGATCGGCACATGGGGCGCGCTGTGACCGGGCCGCGCGACGGGGAGGTAATCGTTCACCGGATCGGCCACCTCGGGAGCCGGCGAACCATCGGGCAGAAAGGCGCCCTCCGGGTAAAACGTCCCCAGGTCCTGCCCCAGCCCCGATCCGCCGCGGCGGCTGTGCGCGATGAGGTTTTTCGCCGTGGTCCAGTCCCCCTGCAGTGCGGCCATGACGATGTCGCAAATCTCAAAGGCGTTTTGGTTCGTGTTTTCCAGCGTGCGTTCCGCCGCGCCGAGCCGCTCGGTTTCATAAGTGTCCAGCAGCCCCTCCTCCGCCTCGCCGCGCACGACGGCCGCCAGCTTCCAGGCGAGGTTGTGGGCGGCCTGCAGGCCGGTGTTGAGTCCCAGTCCGCCCGCCGGCGAAAGTCGCGCCGCCGCATCGCCGGTGAGGAACACGCGGCCGACCCGGAATTTTTTCGCGAGCTTCGGACTCATCACCCAGGGGCTCATGCTGAGAACCTCCACGGGGACATCCGGCAGGCCGGACATCGTGCGGATGATGTCCACAAACCGCGCGGCCGGATAATCCTCCGGCGTTTCGCCCGGCTGGAGAAAATGGTGCATCAGCCAGAGATCCTGTCCGTTGACGGTCACAAAGGTCTCGAACCCCTCCCCGGTCAGCGACTGGTGCAGCACGGCCCGCCGGTCACCCAGACGGTCCCCGTACGGCGCGCGAAACATCACGTTGACGAAATGTCCCAGGTCACCCGGACCCACCGTTTCCACACCAAGCTGATGCCGGATGCCGCTGCCGGCGCCATCCGCCGCCACCAGCCAGGAGGTTTCCAACGGTTCTCCGGAGGCGGGAAAAACCCGGACCCGGTCGGCGAGCGGTTCGATGCGGCTGACCTTCCCGCCAAAGCGCACCTCGGCGAGAGGCTCCGCCCGCACCGCCTCCAGCAGCACCTGTTCGGTCCAGGTCTGCGGGCAATGTCCGATCCGGCACGGCGTCAGCGCGCTCTCCACGGCCACCAGCGGCACGCGGCCGAGCTCCTCGCCCACCAGCGTGCGGGACCAGATCGCCAGTTCATAACCGTCGAGGGCCAGCGCCCCCTCGCGCAGGCGATCGGCCAGCCCGAGCTGACGGTAGATTTCCCCGGATCGGCGCGAAACCCCCATCGCCTTCGGATGCGTGGAAAGTCCGGATTTTTCTTCAAAAACAAGGCAACGAACGCCGGCCCTCGCCAGCAGCAGCGCGGTCAGCAGGCCACACGGGCCGGCGCCCACAACAACCACGGGAACGAGGGAACCGTCCATGGCGGGATTTTATTTCTTTCCGGTGATCGCTTCAGCCACAAGAAGCCCGCCTCCCACGGAAAGCAACGCGACACCCAGAAGGGGCGCAAAGGTCAGAAACCCCACCTTCCGTTCCTCCTGCGCCTCCCGGCGCGCGGATCCGTCCTCGAGCAAAAAACCGACCACCGGCGCCGCAAACGCCAGCAGACCCGCCACGAGAAACACCACGCCGAACACCTTCATGGGGCGATCAGGACTTCAGGAAGCCCTGCAGGACGGGAAGTTTTTTCAGGAATTCGTCCACGACCTCGGGTCCGGCCACCTCGCGGGCCTTCTCCACAAAGGCGCGCAAAAACGGTCCGATCTGCGCCGTGGGCAGGCCGGCCGACTGCAGCGCGGCAAAGGCCTTGGCCGCATCCCCCGTCTGCCCGCCCAGCAGGGCGCCCAGTCCGCCGAGGAGACCGCCGGACGCCCCCGCGGCGTCGCCCCCCTCTGCCGGCTCCGAAAGCAACGCCTTCGCGCCGGGAATCTTGTCGATGAATTTTTCGTACTCCGCCCCCGCCACCTGCTTCCGGCCAAACTGCAGAATGATCTTGAGGGATTTGCGAACCACCTCTTCGGAAACCGCCAACTGTTCGCTGATTGTCTTGATGAATTGATCCATTCCGCGATGTCAGCGGGGAGAGGGAAAAATGGCAATCCCGATTCGCGCGATCGCGGGGGCGTGGACGGACGCCGTCCTTTCAGGATCCGAGGCTCTGATCCGGCCGGAACGGCGGCGGGGTCGGACGTGGTCCCTCCGGCGCCGGAGTCGTCGCGCGCAGGATGCGTTCGATCGTGTTGGTGGTCGACTTGCCCTCGACCATCTCGGCCAGCACCACGCGGCCCCCGTGGGCCTCGACGATGTCGCGTCCGCTCACGTAATGCGCCCAGTCGGCGCCCTTGACGAGCACGTGCGGGAGAATCTTCGCGATGAGGTCGCGCGGTTCGTCCTCCTCAAAAAGCACCACGGCGTCGACGGCGCGCAGCGCGGACAACACAAAGGCGCGGTCGGCTTCGCTGTTCACCGGACGCGACGGACCCTTCGCCCGCCGCACCGACGCGTCGCTGTTCAATCCCACAACCAGGGCATCCCCCTGGGCGCGGGCAAACTCGAGGTACGTGACATGTCCGCGATGCAGGATGTCAAAACACCCGTTGGTGAAAACGAGCTTGCGCCCCTCCGCGTCGAGGCGGTCGCGCAGCTCCCGGGCCTCCCCGGCCGTGCGGAGCCTCTCCATCAATACCCGAGCTTCTGGAGGAGGGCCGCGTGATTGGCTTTCACCGTCTGCACCTCCTCATCGTCATCGGGACGGAAGCGCTTGAAGATGTCCAGCGCGCCCACGTAATAACCGTGGGCCTTTTTCTCCGCGCCGGACACGTGGTACACCACGGCCAGATTCGCCATCGACTGGGCGACGTCGGGATGCATCGGACCGTAGGCCGTTTCGCGAATCGAAAGCGCCTGCATGTGCAGGTTCTCGGCTCTCACGTAGTCGCCCGCCTCGGTGCAGGCCACCCCGAGATTGTTGGCCGCCGCGGCCACCTCGGGATCCCGGTCTCCAAAAATCTTTTCCGCCACCTCCATGGCCCGCTCATAGGTCTTGATGGCGCCCGCCAGATCGCCGGTGCGTTTTTGCAGGGAACCCAGCTGATTGAGCAACATGGTGTGCTGCGTGCGGTCGTTGATCTCCTCATAAAGGCTGAGCGCCTGCTCATACCCTTTGACCGCCTCCCCGTTCCGGCCGAGCTGATCGTAAAGAAGCGCCAGCTTGGCGGCCAGACGCGCCGCCCCCGCCCGGCTGCCCAACTGCAGCGATTTCTCCAGCGCCTCGGAGAAATTGGCCACGGCGTCGTCATAACGCCCCGCAGCCTGACAGATGTCGCCCGCGATCTCCACCGCGTCGCACATCTTCGGACTGTCCGGACGCAACACCTTTCGCGCGGAATCCAAAAAGTTCCGGGCAACAGTGTGATATTCCTCGGCTTTGGCACTTTGGCGCTGGGACTCCAGGTCGCGACAAAGGACTTCCCAGAGATTGGCGGTGGTTTGCATGCGTCTTCCGATTATAATTAGGCGCCTGCGGAATCCGCTAGCCAAATTTTGGTTGACAGGTTGCTTTTTGCGTCTGCAACAGGTTGTTGCAACCAACGCCCCATGGAGCGTCCGCCGCCCGGGGGGGTGTTTTCAGGAAAAAAACCGCAGCGCCGCCGCCCGGCTGCGCAGGATTCCGCCGCCGAGGGAGGCCAGTCCCTCCCGGGCTCCGATGAGGCCGCTGGGATCGTGCACCCCGAGGATGCGGGCCAGTTCCCGCTCGAAATGGTGCAGGGCCGCCTCGGTCGCGGGTTTGCTCTGGAGGAAGTTCAGCGCGCGGCGGAGCAGGTCGTAAATCTCCGCAGCCGGGTGCATGGAGGGCGCGCATTGACCGGCCAGTTCGGCGAAATACGCCGCCATGTAGAGTCCCGCCCCGCCGGCCCGGGCGGCCTCAAAGGGGGCGATCACACTCACCTCCCTCAATTCATGCAAATCGCCCCCCTTGCGCGAAACGGCAAAGGAAATTTCGGCCTGAAAAAAAAGGTCCAGCTTGCCGGCGAACGGGCTGCCCGGCCGGCGTGCGCCCCGGGCCGAGGTACGGAGGGTTCCGTGGTTTTCCGTCAGCCAGGACACAATGAGGCTCGTCTCGGACCACGGATGGCGGCGCAGCAGAATGGCGCGCGTCTGTTCCATCGTTCAGGAAAACTGCGCGGCGGCCGGCGGCATGCGCTCAGATGCTGGCACCGAGGAACGTGTGGATGCCGCACTCGCTCTTGTCGAATCCGGTCCACCGTCCCGCCCGTTCATCATCCCCTTCGCCGACCGGACGGGTGCACGGTTTGCAGCCGATGGAACGGTATCCCTGCTCCAGCAACACATTGGTGGGAATGTCGTGCTTGCGAAGGTATTCCTGCACCTGCTCACGGCTCCAGTTGGCCATGGGATTCAGTTTGAGAATGTAGCGGTCCCGCAGCACGTCGAACTTGTAGAGTTCGACAATCTGCGTTTTCGCGCGGGTCTCGGACTGTCCGCGGCGCAGCCCGGTGATCCAGACGTCCAGCTGGCTGAGCTTGGCCTGCAACGGAAGAACCTTGCGCAGCGAGCAGCAGAGGTCGGGCTTGCGGTTCCAGAGGCGCGGACCCAGTTCGGCCTCCTGTTGCTCCAGCGTCATCTCGGGCACAAGCGATTCGATGACAATGCCAAGCCGCGCCTCGATCTTCGCCTTCAGGTCGAGCGTTTCCTGAAAAAGCAATCCGGTATCGATTGTAAAAACCGGAAACCGAAAACCGGCCTGGTAGGCCACATGCATGGCGGTGAGCCCCGCGCCCTGGAAACTGGTTCCGATCGCCGCACGCTCGCCATACGTCTCCCAACACCAACGCAGGATCTCCTCCAAGCTGGCGGTTTCGAACTCCTCAGACTTGCGCCGAATAACCTCGGGATCGAACTTCTTCAGTGACACGGTGTGTGAAATATGACCCCGAGAGTCGTTTATTCAAGAGCCGGAGGAAAAGCCTCTTTTCGGGGAAATTTCACCGGACCCTGCCGAATCCGGTCTCCCCGCATCCCGTCCCCAGCGCGCCCGGGTTTTCCGGGCGCGCCTGAGGAATGACACTTACAGGGACCTGGCGGTCTCGACCACCTTGGCGGCGGTCATGCCGAGCACTTCCATCACCTGGGCGCCCGGAGCGCTGAGTCCGAAGCGGTCGATGGACACCGCGGCACCGTCCAGTCCGACAAAGCGGAACCAGGGGTCGGACACGCCGGCCTCGATGGAGACCCGCTTGCGGCAGGCCTTCGGCAGGACGCTTTCCTGGTAGGCGGCATCCTGACGGAAGAAACGTTCAAAGCAGGGCATCGACACCACGCGGGTGCCCGGCCCGAGTTCCTCGGCGGCCTTCATGGCATGTTGCAGTTCGCTGCCCGAAGCGAGCAGGATCGTGTCGAGCTCCGCGGTTTCCTTTTTGGCGATGTACCCGCCCTTGAAGACCCCTTCGCGGCGGACCTTGGCCGGGATGCCGGTCTGCATGGGCACATTCTGACGCGTGAGCACCAGCAGGGTGGGTCCGTCGGTTTTCTGAAACGCCGCGGCAAAGGCGCCGGCGGTTTCCTCGGGATCGGCCGGTCGGATCACGTCCAGCCCCGGAATGGCGCGCAGGGCGGCCACCGTTTCCACCGGTTCGTGCGTGGGACCGTCCTCACCCACCCCCACGGAGTCGTGGGTGAAGATGTACACCACGGGCAGCTTCGCCAGGGCGGCGACGCGGATGGACGGACGGCCGTAATCGCTGAACACGAGGAACGTGGCCCCGCTCGGACGGAAGATGCCGTCGTAGGCGATGCCGTTCAGCAGACCGCACATGGCATGCTCGCGGATGCCGAAGTGGAGATTGCGGCCTTCGCGGTTCTGACGGGTGAAATCCCCGCCGTCCTTGATGTAGTTGAGCGTCGAGCCGTGCAGGTCGGCGCTGCCCGAAATCAGCGTCGGCATCGCCTGGGCGATCGGCTGGAGCACTTCGCTGCCGGCCTTGCGCGTGGCAATGGTCAGCGAGGGATCAAACTCCGGAATCACCGAAAGGAGATCCGGCACCTTGGCCGACAATGCGGCGTCGAGTTCCGCGGCGAGATCGGCGTTGGCGGCGCGCCAAGCCTTGTAGGCGTTTTCCCACTTGGCGTAATCCGACTTGAGCTTCGCCTTGTGTTTTTCGAAATACGCGCGGGTTTCCGGCGAAACATAAAAGGTCTCGTCGGGAAGACCGAGGGCCTTGCGGGCCTCGGGCACAAACTTCACACCCGCCTCGCCGTGCGCCTTGTTCGTGCCGGCCACTTCCGGAATGCCCTTGCCGATGAGTGTCTTTGCAATGATGAACTGCGGCTTGCCGCTCGTCGCCGCCTTGGCCTTTTCGATGGCGTTCAGGATCTCCTGGAGATTGTTTCCGTCAATCTGCTGCACATCCCACCCGTAGGCCTTGTAACGCTCGGCGGTGTCCTCGCTCTGCGTCATCGGCGCCATGGCGTCGAGGGTGACGTTGTTGGAATCGTAGATGAGAATCAGGTTGTCCAGGCCGAGGTGGGCGGCGAGGGCCGATGCCTCCTGGGCCACGCCTTCCTGAAGACAGCCGTCCCCGGCCAGCACGATGACGTGGTGGTCGAAAATGCGGTGTTCGGCCGTGTTGAACTTCGCCTCGCACATCTTGGCCGAGATGGCGTAGCCCACGCCGTTGGACACGCCCTGGCCCAGCGGACCGGTGGTCGCCTCCACGCCCGGCGTTTCATTGAACTCCGGATGGCCCGGGGTGATGCTGTGCAGCGTGCGGAAATTGGCCACGTCCTCAATCGAAACGGCGTAGCCGGAAAGATGCAGCCAAGAGTAGAGGAACATGCTGCCATGACCGGCCGAGAGGATGAAGCGGTCGCGGTTCAGCCACTTGGGTTCATCGGGATTGTGGCTCAGGGCGTGCCCGTACAACACGGCGCCGATTTCCGCGGCGCCCAGGGGCAGGCCCAGATGGCCCGATTTGCATTTGGCGACAGCGTCCATCGCCAACCCCCGCGCATCGCGGGCGGCCAATTCAAGAGAGGTGATGTCGAGACTCATAATTTGTCCCCTGAGAAAAGCGGCTGCCTCCCGGCTTGGCAAGTCTGGGGGTGATTCCCGGAAGGAATGCGTTCCCGAAATTTCCGGTATTCCTTCCAAGGGGCAGGCCCGATTCACGGCGGGGTGGCATCCAGGCCTCGGATGATTCCACGCCCCCCCGTGTCGGCCGGTCCCGGCATGAGCAGGACCGGGCGCCGTTTTTCCGGATTCACCCAATTCCCTCGCCGCCAACCTCCTATCTCAGGGACAACCTTTGTCCCTTCCTGATCCTCACCTCCGGCCCGCCCATGAAGCGATGTCAACAGTCCCGACACGGATACGTCCACACGGGGTTCAGACCGCGAACCGTCCTGTTATGAACAC
>CALCJD010000140.1 GCA_937960895.1 uncultured Spartobacteria bacterium
AAATTTTTTGACCGTCGCCCTGGCAATCTGCAGAAGGTCCGGCGCATCCGCGGCATCCACTTCCCTGGGACCAATCGGTGACGCATTCGTTCGACGGCCGACCGGAACTTCATACCCAACCCGCCCTCAAGATATTCCCCGCCGCGCGGGCGTTTGCGGGGTGTCCATCTCGCCAAGAACGGCGGATCATGGCTGTCGGTCATTTCGATGGAAAACATTCCCCACGCGGGCACGCCGCCCCTGCCCGACGGCGTGCTGCGCCGGGGAATCGGGTGCGGACACGCTGACCGCCTGGGCCTTCGAATGGGCCGGCGGCATTTTGGAATACGATCGGCGCCACGCCGCTGCGATCGGACCATCTGGCTCCTCAGGCCGGTCTTGCCGGCGACCCGGATGAATAGTCACTCCGGATCCATGGGCACTTTCCGCCCATCCGGATCCCGGCGAAGTCCGGGTTCAACGCGCCGTTGCCACGGCGTTCTGCGACCTCAAAAGAACTTGGGGAGGGCGATCCCGGTCAACGCCTGACGGAGCGCCGGGAGCCCAACGCCAACAAACCCGTGAGACCGGCGACAAGGAGAACACCGGTGCCCGGCTCGGGAATGGCAAAAACGACCTGTAGCTTGTTGTCGACGAACCCAAGGAAGGCGACATCCCGTCCGGTCGTGTTCTGGCCCAGAACCCAGTTCTCATCCCAACCCGGGGCCAAGGTACCCGCCTGAGAGGCATCAAACAGGATGTAGGCGATCCCATCTTCCAGCAAGCCCCCGCCAAGGTCGAATAGGTTGACGGTCTTCGTCCCCCCCAGGCTGACGGTTCCACCCGTGATGTCGATGCGGCTGTTGAGCAAACCTCCGTTGCCGTCGTCCTCACCCAGGAAAAAGTCAAAAGTGGCACCGTTCGGCGCGCTCAGGCCCGCCGCCAGAACCAGGGTACCCGCGTGATTCAGCACGTTGCCGTTTCCATCAAGGGTGGCCATGCCGGGGCTCAGCACGCTGTTGGCGGCGCTGAGCACGACCGTCTCTTCGGACGTGAACGTCCCCCCCAGTGTGGCTCCGCCGGCAACGGTGAAGGAGGTTACAGCGGATCCGATGCTCCCGTCTGTATAGAACCCCCCCGCGTTTACGGCGATGATCCGGTTGAACGCATGATTACCCCCTCCGTTCATGATGAACGTGCCGACCCCCTGCTTCGTGAAATTCACATTGCTGGCGGCGAATCTGCCCGTGAAAGTCGTGTTATCGCTCTGATCCAAAGTGAAGGAGCCGCCGCTTCCCGGGCCGCTTCTGGTGATGGAACCCACCCCCGAAAGCCGGGCAACGCTCATCGCCGCTGGGACATTCAACATCAGCTCTGAGCCGGTCTCCATTACGATGGAGGCGGAGGTGGTGCCGTTCAGAGCAATGGTTCCTTTGTTCGTGATTGTGGAATTTTCAAAAACCAGTCCATTGCCCAAGGTGAACCCCCTCCCCTGCACGACAAAGCCGCCGCTGATTTTCAGGTTTTCGAAAATCACGAAACGGTTGGTTCCCAGATTGAAATCCACAACGGTTCCTTCGGAGAAAGTCAGGGTGAAAGGCGAGCCGGGATCGGATGATGTAATGGTGACAGGTGAGTTCGTGGGGGGCTCGCCGCCCGTGCGACGAAATCCTGCCACCGAAATATCCTCGGTCAAACGAATGACAAAGGAGCCTGCCGTCAGGGGGATGTAGGCAACCGCGGGATCGCCGTTGTTCCACGTCGTCGCCGTTCCCCCCGCGGCCGCATCATACCAGACGGCGCTGGTGGTGTTCCAATCGTAGGTCTGGTTGGACTGCGGATTTCCTCCGCCCGCTTCGGGACGGAAGTACCGATCATCCGCGAGAACAGGAAGAGCTCCCAAAGTGAGCGACCCGATCACGGTTAGGAGGGGGAAGATTCTTCTCATTCTTTTAAATCAACTAAATTATATGATTTTGTAAAGTAAATTTATAAAAATAACACTCGCAAATCGGAACCACCTGGGCGGAGTGAAGCGTCCACCCACCGGGACACGGGGGCCGCCCGGTCTGCCCGAAGTTGGGACGGTTTTTCGGACCCATCCTGATCACGGACGTCTCCCTCGCCTGTTTCAGGGGGAATCGGCTTCCACCACTTCGCGGGGAAGCAGAAGATCGCGGGGCGAGACGGCCAGGTAGGGCGGAGCCGTCAACAACTGGAACGGCGAGCCCCTCCACTTGGCGATTTTCCACAACCGGCCATCCATACCTTCGGGAACCTCCACCCGGATCAGAGGATCGTTGTCGACGGTGAGGACCACCGTGCCTTCGGGATCCACCACCTGTCCGCGACAGTTACCCCCACGGGCGGCAATGAGCCGGGTGCCCTTGGGCACGTAGAAATAAAGATCGTTCATGCGCATGGAGGCCAGCGTCTGCACGGGGGCCTCCCGCGCCACGCTGATGGTCCAGGGCCGGTCGGGATCGAGTTCCAGCGCATCCCCGATCTTCGGTCCGGTCAGAAAAACCCAGTGGAGACCGGCATGGCCTGAGGTGAGTTGAATCTCCCCCGTTTCGCCGGGGCCGATCTCGATCTCCCGGACCGAAACCGGGGCCTCCTCCGGTTCCGCCTGGGCCCAGAGTTCCGCCTTCAGGACAATCGTCTGGTCACGGGAGTTGCCGAGGCGGATCTTCCACGAAGTGTCGGGCGCTTCGGCCCACGTGTAATAAACCGCCTGGCGATCGGCTGCACCCATCCTGCCAGGGGCGTCCGGCGCATCCGGAAAAAGCTTTTGCGCCGGAATCAGGTCGCCGCTGTAGCTGGGAATCCGGAAGTCCAGCGGCTGATTGTTTTTCAATCCCTCATCAACCATCGCCACGATTTCCTCCTCCGTGTAGGGAGGCGCATCCGGCGACCAGGGGGGAACCCCGGCCCGCAGCGACTTGCTTTCCGCCTCGTTCCGCGACACCGAGGCCCGCTTGTTCATGTCCCGCATGATGCCCCGGGCGTGGTCGACGGAATGCAGGCGCGCCCGATAGAGGTGGGTGAACATTTGTTCCACCGCCTTCCGCTTCAGGGAAGGCGCGGCGGTGGCGTAGCGGTTGTGCAGTTCCAGGTATCGCACATAAAGGGTCAGGTCGTTCAACCGCCGGAGAACGGCGGGGTCCCCGGTCTTCGCCCGGGCATTTGCGATGAAACGATAGAGCCGGTGCACGAGATCCTCGTCCAACGCGGGACGCACTTCGAGCTCCTCAAAATAGGGACCGATGTCGTCCTTCACCGGCCCAAAGCATTTTTCCAGGAACTCCTCGCGGATCCCCTGCAGGCTGACGGGTTCCCCGACATTCCAGAGCGAGCGGGAGGCGGCGTAGTAGAGCAGGCCGTTGATTCCCCAATTGTCCTGGGCCTCCCCGCTGTAATAACGGGCGCCCCACGCGTGATAATCCGCCCAGTTTTTGACAAACCCGCCGATCGCCTTCTGGCCCCTCGCCCGGGAAGGCAGGTCGTAATCCATGGCGGCATAGGACAGATAATCGCGAATGCCGATGGTCGCCCCCTGCCGGGACCACGCCTGCATCTGTTCGCGCAGCGGGAGTCTGGTGTTGCGGAAGGCGGTGGTCACCAACACGGCGACGTTGGGATGAACGCGAATGGTGGGCGGATCGGCATGCTCATTGTAGCTGTAAAGGCCGACCCGGATCCCCGGTGCCTCCTTTTCCAGCGCCTCCGCAACTTCATTGGCCAGGGTGATCACCTGGTCGGAAATGGAACCGAAGGCCTTCGACTCGGGGCCGGTGTCCCACCCTCCACCGTCACTGGGATCCACCGAAATGCTCCTGGATTCCGGCCGGGAGTGAAAGGCCTTCAAATACTGTTCCACAAAAAACCTGCGCACCTCCGGCCGCCACAGCCGGGGTTTTTTCTTTTCCGTGAGATAGTCGGGGTTTGCTTCGAAGAAGGCCTCATTGCGGGAGACGATCGTCTCGTAGGAATGGCCGGCCTGAATGTGGATGCCGCTTTGCATGCGGTTTTTTTTCATCCAGTCCCGCATCAATTCCTGCCGCTCCGGATAGACCCCGCCGCTGTACCAGATGGCCCGCATGAGATAGTCGGGCTTTTCGAAGGCGTCCACTTCCACGGCCAGTCGGGGAAGGGCGGGAATCACCTCCCATGTTTCCCCGGGAAAGTACTGGCGATACCCCTGCCGCCACAGAAAATCCCACAGGGCATTCTGGGCCCCCAGGTCGGAGGCGCCCACCAGGAGCAGCCCGTCGGGGTGACTCCGGATCACATACTCCTCGGTTCGCAACGGATCGTCGGAATTCAGTTCGGAGACCCGGGGCAGCCGGGAAAAATCGCGGGCCACCCCCAGCACAATGCCCCGCGAGCCGTCCCCGGTCTCAATGGCAAAATCGGCGCCCGTGATTTTCTTCAGATAGGTGGCGAGGGTCTCCGCGTTCCGCCTTGTCTCTTCGGAGGCGCCGGAGGCAATCACGATGGGAAAACGCGCCCTGCCGTTCTCGGCAAGGACGGTTTCGGCGGCATCCGCCCGGAACGAAAAAAGGACGGCCAGGATCGTGAAAAGGAGAGCGTGGAGTTTCATGGATGGGAGGTCGAAAGCGAGGTGTGTTATCGGCGGTTGCGAGAGAAGGGAAACGGCGCGTCGTGGTCCGGCCTCAGGGACGGAATGACGTCACACGGCCGTTTCGCGGTTCGATTTGAACGGTCACAAAATTGCGCGGCAGCGAATTGCCCGCATCACCCACCTCAGCCTGGGCACCGATCGTGAGGAAGAGCGGGTCTCCGAGTTTCAAATTTCCCTTGGGATTGACGGCTTCCATGCGCCCGTTGGGATGGATGCGAATGGCGACCCCCTTGGACAGCCCGGGTACACCCTCGACGTCCTGGGGCGTCTGTCCGCCGATGCAATTGGAACGGGCTTCCGACGGGGAGATCACCATCGGTTCGGGCAGGCGGCGGCTCCGCGTCACCCAAGGCATGTCGCGCGAGGCCTCGAGAAGGCGTGAGCCGATCGTCCGATAAACCCACCCGCCCTCCGTTTCCCCCGAGGTGCACAGAAACCAGACCTCCACCGGTTGGTTGCGGGCGGTCGCGAGGGCGCGCGCATTGTTGATTTCGTCCACGACCATCTGGCCGGCCTGGGTCAGTCGGTGGCTGACCACAAACTGGCCGACACTGGGGACCAGAAGCGACATCAGGGTCACCGTGATGGCGACGACGATGAGCAGTTCCGTGAGCGAGAACCCGCCGGACTCAGGAGGACGGAGTTTGCGCGGATTCATGGTTGATGAATACGGGTCGGATCAGGCTGGTGTGGCCCCGGACGGTGTTTTCAATGACGACGGGAACCATCAAAATGTGGGAACTCGTGCTGCCGGACAGGTTCGCCGGAATGGGCGCATTCGTCATGGCCCGGTAATGGGCCTCCGAGGCATCGGTCACCGGCAGCCCCTCGTGGTTGAAAAGCCAGGGACCCGTGGAAAGATCGAAATCCTCCCTCAGCATGCCGGCCACCGTCTGGTGGATGCGGGCCGTCACCGTCGATTCGCGCGATTCCCGGGCGGTGCTGAACACCACCGGCAACAGCCCCATGAGGGCGACCGCACAAAAGGTGATGATGCCCATGGAGATCGTGACCTCCACCAGGGACATCCCGTTTTGTCGACGAGGTTTGGCTTTCATGATGCAAAGGTTTCGGTTTCTCTCGGCGCCCCGTCCGAAACGGCGTCGCCCTTCTCAAGGGTACTGGGCAGCATGTGAATTTCCGCGCCCGCCATCGGGCCGGCGGCAAGGGGTTCCCCCACCAGGAAATTTTGCAGGGTGTTGGTCACGCGCAACCGGATCCGGTTGAGTCCGGGCGCCAGCGCCTCCTGAATACGCCGGCGCCACGGGGCCCACAGCAGGGTTCCCATCGGTTTTTCATTCACAAAAACCTCCACCATCCCGGCGGGCGGCGAGGAGAACACCAGCCAGGCCTCCGCGGAGGGATCGGGTTCCCAGAAGAAATCCTTCTCAAAATCCATGGCCCCGCTGAAATGCGGATACCCCAGCTTGCTCCAATCGCCACCTCGCAGCGGCTGCGAAGGC
Source organism: uncultured Spartobacteria bacterium (assembly GCA_937960895.1). Classification (GTDB taxonomy): domain Bacteria; phylum Verrucomicrobiota; class Verrucomicrobiia; order Chthoniobacterales; family Terrimicrobiaceae; genus CALCJD01. Next base: position 6,088 of record CALCJD010000140.1, read on the forward strand.
GCCCGCAGGCGATCGGCCTCGCCCACCACAAAGTCTCCGCGCAAAACCGGCTCCAGCCAAAGCCCATGGCGTGCATCCCCGGCTGTGACTCCGATGCGGATTGTATTGCAGCCCTCCCGCAACAGGGAGGTGAGATCGTGCCGGACTCCGCCGAGCCATCCGGTGGACGGCCGCCAGTCGGTCAGGAGAACCTCGTTGACCCAGACCTGCCATGCACCTTCCACCGCACCATCCTCGAGACACAGGGCGACCGATGAAGGGGGCCCCTGCCATTGCACGGAGGTTTCAAAAACAAGATCCCGCGGGTGCCTGAGCGAGAGAGTGCGCGGCACCGGACCAAAAACCGTGTCCAGCGAGTCGGCTTCGGCCACCAGCGTGTGATACGCAGGCCCCAGCGGACGCGGAACGCCATTGCATGTCCAATCCTTGAGGCGGAAGGCATTTTTTCCCACCGGTCGGATGTCCCAGTCCTCGCCGAGGGACTGACGGGTACCCGCCCTCTCCACCGCCGGCTCGGCGGAGGTATCGATCCAGCGGCTCTCGTAGCCCTCCAGGCGGACGCGGACTCCATCGATGCGGAACTGACGGGCCTCGGGGGAAAGGTTGACACAAAACCACCGTCCCTCCGCGTCGAGCGCCGCCCGCACGTCCCCTTCCTCGCATTCCAGCGGACCGACCAGGGTCAACGCCTGTTCCGGCGTGAGAAAGGACAGTTTTTTCAGACGCCGGGCGGCGGCGGGCGACAGCAACTCCGGCCAGACGATCAACTGCCGGTATTCGGCCTGCCCCACGCGGAGCGCTCCACCCTCGATCGGAAAATCCTCCAGATCGGAATCTTCCACCCAGTGGAAGGAGATGCCCTGCTCCAGGAGATGCTGGGTCAGGCTCACCGCCTCGTGAAAGAGGCGGTCGGCCTCCGCTTTTCCGTTTTCGGAGAGGGTCTGCAGATACGTCATCGGACGGACGATTGCCACGTCGGCCGGACGCAGGGGGCCGAGCGTTTTCATCGTGTCGTGAAGCCAAGCGGTCCACTCCCGCAGAAAGGGATGCAGCGTGCTCGGCGGCAGAAAGGTCGGCGGCGCGTCGAAGCGACGGGGACCGGCTATGCTGTAAAAGCCTCCGTGGGGTACGATGAAATTGATTCCCAGCGCCATCAACCAATCCGCCACCCGCTTCAGCGTCTGCAAATCCAGCCCGTAGCCGTTCGCCCCGAAGACTTCGCACAGGGCGTGGGAAGCCCCCGTCTGGGCCGCCGCGGACACGGCGAGCGAGGGTGTCAAACTCAGCACGGGATGGGCGCGATCCCCGACGGCGGGAATGATCAGATCGCAACCCGGCACCGAAAACTCCCGCAGGTTGCGCAGGATGCTGCCCACCGAGCGGCTCTCCATCCACCAGTCCTCCTCGGGACTGATGTGACCGATCAGCCGCAGATTCTGGCGTTTGCACCATGCGCTGATGGGCCGCACCCAGTTCTCGGTGAAAAGCCGGGAGGTCAGCTGACGATAGCTCCGGCGAAGTTCCCCGGGTTCATAATCCGGAAGCAACGCCAGCAGGGCGCGAGGATCACGCTGATAGTCCTTCCAGGCGGCGGCGATGCACCGGCTCCAGGGATGGACATTGCGATACTTGGGTTCGTCGGTGAAGACGCCCAGAATTTCGGATCCGAACAGCTTGGAAAAATGACGCCGGTAGCGTTCATGCGTTTCCTTCAGGAAAACCTCGGTGGCCTCGCGGTTGCTCAGGTCGACGTAATGACCGAACGGTTCGAGAAAATCCCCCCCCGTAACGACCGTGAACGTGATCAGCCGCCAGCTGCCCTCCGGCAATTCCGCTTCGAAAACCTGCTCGGGCAGATATTCCATGCCGCGCGGACATTCGTATCGCCGCGTGTAGTCCGGCGGATAATAATACCGGCTGTCCCACGGCCGCGTAATCCAGGTCGTGTTGCGCATGCCCAGGTGTTCGGTGACCGTCTGGGCTCCGGACCATTGGGGCAGCCCCCGTTCGTCCTCCGGCACCAGGAAGGCCTGCAGCACGGGTGCGCCGCCCAGCGCCCGGGTCACCCTTCCCCCGCCGACGAGCGGATAAGTCTGAATGAGAAGATGTTTCTCCGCGAAATCGGGATTGTACTGGATCACCCGTCCGCCCGCCGCCCCGCTCGGGTAGGGATATTCATCATAGAGCCAGACCTTCAGGCCCGCCTTCCGGGCCGCCTGAATGCAGCAGTCGACCGCCTCAAACCAAGCCTTCGAAAGGTACGGGGTGCGCAATCCCGGCCGCGGATGGATGATGACGCCGTCAAAGCCCGCCTGGGCGCACTCCTCCACCCGTTCCCGAAGGCGCTCGGCCCGCAGTTCGTCGTTCAGAACCAAAAAGGGGGCAATGTGACCGCCGCCCGGCAGGGGATTGTTTACTGACTCCATTTGGCGTTTTTGAGAGGGATTTTGGAACTGAACACCTGGAACTCCACCCGGGGCGAAATGGCCCGCAGGTCCGCCTCCCATTGGGCGATGTCCTCCCGGAATTGCGCAGGGTTCTGAAAAAGACCGTCGGCGGGAGCCAAAGGCGGCGGGGTGGCGCCGTATTGGTCGGCAAGCCGCCTGGCGGAATCCTCCGCGACGGCCGCCATCACCACATGCAGATACGGCGGCAATTGATGCATGCGCGCCGGCTGCGACTCATCGCGGGAGTCGTAAACAAAGGTGAACTCGGTCGAACCGTCGGGAGCCGGATACTCGGCCATCACAATCAGGGCCACAATGTTCTCCGCCAAAACCGCCGTGTTCCGAAGACCGTCGCCGGAGAGCAGCCGCGACGAAAACCACCCGTCCCCCGTCCGCGTTTCGTACACCTTCAGGTCCTCCACCGGTTCCTGCCACTCCATCAGACGAAAGCGGTGGCGGGGCGCAAGAACCGGCTCGAGAAAGGCCGGTTTGTTGGGCGTATCCCCAAAGGCGACGAAGTAGCCCAGTCCGTTGAGCAGCGAGGGAAGACGCTTCATCTCCGGAAGCGTGGTCCGGCCCTCCGGGGCCTGAAAGAACAGGGCCGAGCCGGGATACCGGTCCGCCGGAAGCCCCAGCAGATCCGCGGTGCGCCCCATCCGGAAATGCAGATCGGAATTGCGCCGAAAGGCGACAGGCTGCTGATTGGCGTCCTTCTGGTAGTCCCAATACGTCGCGAGGGTCGCCTGACTCAGGGCGCGGGTGAGCGTCTGGAAGGCTGCGTTTGCCCCCTCAAAGGCCGCGGACTGATGGCGCTGGCGCTGCCAGATGGTGCCGACGTTGTTCATCATCGAAAACGTCAGCGCCAGAATCAGCATCAGCACAGCCATCGCCATCAGGACCTCCACCAAGGAAAATCCTGGAGCTTCTCCGCGCGACGGCATGGGGAACCGGACCATTTGCTTACGGCAAAAATACAGAATGCCCCGGTTTTGTCCACATTTATCAATTAGATTTATAAAATACTTTATTGACTTTTACCGCGGCGTGAATTGTTTTGCCCTCAGCGCCCGTTCGCCATTTGGCAAACGGTGCGCCGGTCCATGTCCCAACCGCCGCCCCACCCTTGTTTCATGGTCAGGAAACCCTGCATTCTCATTCATTCCACGAGTCAATCGCCCGTTCCCGTCGTGACGGGCTGCCCCTTTCCCGGGGATGCGGTCCCCACGGAGGGCGGCGTCGCGGAGATCATCCTTTCGGATGGAGCCACCGTGCCCGCGCAGACGAGGGAGCTCATCACCCGCACACCAGGCGGAATCACGTGGGTGGAGTTGTCCTTCCTTTGTCCCCGTGGTGGCGAGGCGGAGGTGCGGCTCACCGGGAAGGCGCCCGTGGAGCGGCCCCTGATCGCGACAACACCCGGCGGACTCGCGCTCGACAACGGACTTCTCAAGGTGGAACTGGCCGGGGACGCCGCAATGCCTCCGCTGCGAGTCTCCTGGAAGGGAGGCGAAGGTTCCCTCGTTCCCGAGATGCGGGCCGATGGATCCGACCTGCGGGAACCCTCCGCCCCGCGGCGTTCGTTGCGGGTGACGCGCAATGGACCGCTCCGGGGACGGGCCGAGGTGCACGGCCTCCTTTCCTCAGCCGATGGACGGCGCTTCTTCCGTTATCGCCTCGCGGTGGAGATTTGGAACGACCTGAACGCCCTGGGCATCGACTGGACTCTTTCCCACGAAACCCCGGGCGTGCCGGAAATGACGGTGGAACGGGCCGCGCTCCTCGGGGAATGGCGGCTGGGAGGGCCCGGCGAACGGGTGTTCCGGCAGACGCATCACACCGCGGAGTACATTCCCCGCATCGTCCGCAATCCCGATCCGGTGACCATACTGGCCGACGACCTCGGGTGGAGCGCCCACGTTTCCGATCCCGGCATGCTTTTGGACAATTCCGTGTATCCCAGCTATTGCCGGCCCGCTGTGACCGCCGTCCCTCCCTGGCTGCAGCTCCACGGGAAGACCGGCGCCGTTTGCCTGACCGTGAAGGATTTTGTCGAAAGCCGCCCCAACGCCCTGGAGTCCTCAGGGGATTGTCTCAATTATTTCATGGTTCCCCCGGGGAAGGGCCTGAATTGGCCGCAAGGTCGCCGCAGGCAGCAAAACGTTCTTCTCGCCTTCTCGTCGGATGGACGGGAAACCGACGTTGACGGGCTGGAACGCCTCGCGTCGTCCCTGTTTGCCATCGGGCGCGCCCAGCCGGCGCCGCGAACGCTCATTGCCGCGCGCTGTTTCGACCTCGACCGCCTTCTTCCTTTCGTTCCCGGCGAAAACGTCCGCATGAACCATCTCCTGGCCGGCCTCTGCGAGCTGCAGATGCCGGCCGGGAAATGGAATCTCGGGGACACCCCCGACTGGAACTACACTCTGACCTACGGAGCCGGCCTCAACCAATACCTCCCCCTTCCCGGGGCGCCTCTCCCGCCCAAACAGTTCGCAATCGGCGCCCGCCTTTATCCCGACTCGGTGGCCCACGGCGTCGAACCGGTCTGGACAAACAACGAATACGACATCATCCACGCTCTCGCCCTCGAGGTGATGCGAACCGGACAGGCGGAACATTTCCCCACCCTGCGCTGGGCGGCCCGCCACAACATTGAGGTCGATTTCGTGGTCTATTCCGACGACCCGCGCCACCACCGCGCCTCTCCGTTTCATTCCCATTTCCACAACACCAAGGGAGCCATCACCAGCCATTTCTGGACGCAGGGGCTGCTGGAATACCACTGCCTGACCGGGGACGACGACGCCCTGGAAGTGGCCCTGGCGCTGGGCGACAAGATCCTCGAGATCAATCATTCCGGAGTGTCCGCCCAATGGAAATTCGACCGGGAAATCGGCTGGGCGCTGCTCGCCCTGGTTTCCCTGCTGGAGTGCGGTTTCGACCGGTTCCGCGAGGAGGCCGACCAGCTGGCCCGTTTCCTTCAGGAATACGACCGGAGGAGCTTCAGCGGCGCGGTCAAACTCTCCGCAGGAAAAGAAGGCCGGTCCCTGGTCCGGCAGATGATCGACTGTGGTTTTGGTTATGCCTCCATGGTCGAAGCCCTGGACCGGTACGAGCGCCTGACCGGGGCGGAGGGTATGGAGGAATGGCTGCGGGAATTGCTGCGGGAACTGAAGTCCGAACTCTGGGCCAAGGTGAACGACGGCGAACTTCCCACCGTCCGCAACATGATCGGACTGATGATGGCGATCGGCTTTGAACGGACCGGCGATCCCGACTTCCTCGCCGCGGGGGAACTTGCGCTGGAACACCACCTCGATCCGGTCCTGCCCGGGTCATCCGCCCCGAGCACCGGACAGGTGAAACCCTCCGCGATGACTCACCGCGGCCTGGCGCGCCTTTTGGGAGCGCTGGAAAAATGCGGCCGGCTCCGGCGCTTCGAATATCCCGCGTTGCTTGAGCACCGGCGGGTTTCCGGATAATCGCAGACGACCGCCGCTCCGGGCCCTTCAGAGGATCCAACCCGGACTGTGAATGTAAGACTTGCTGACGGGAAGGTCGGGGCTGCGCTGCAGTTCGGCCAGGCGGGCCACCGCCAGACGGCCGCAAACCTGCACCCCCAAATCAAAGAGTTTGTACCCGGGATTCTGCAGGCGAGGCGGGCTCGTGACAAAGGAGGCAATGTTGGGGGACGTCCGGCCCCGAAGATGCCGCAGCGATTGCACGAGAGCCTCCGCACAATGCCGCTCGAGTGTGATCACCCAACCTCCCGGCTTGAGCCCGGCCACCATCGTGGCCGTCGCACTTTCCACGTCGCAAAAACCAATGCCCCCCTCCACGACCCGGTTTTCAATCTTCAAATCCTGCAGGACCACCTGCAGGCAGCGCAAAAACCCGCGTTCAAAACCCCGCTCCCGGGTTTCCACAAAAAAGATCGCCTGCTTCATCCCCTCGACCACCAGATCCCGCATGGCACGCTCGGCCACGTCGAAAAGATCCACCCCAATCAGGTGGCAGGGACGGTTCAGGGTGTAGTTGCCCAGCACGACAAAGGGAAGTCCCGAGGCCTGCAGCCTGTCGATGTCCTCGTCCGTCAACCGGCCCGAAATGATCACTCCCCGCTTGGAAACCGTTCCCGGAACGGCGGCGTCCAAACCCGATCCGAATTCGGACTCCGGAACGTTGTCCAACTCGAGCTTCAGACCGCGGGTCCGGCATTCCGCAGCCACCCCCGCCAAAAAGGGGGCATAGTTCTCCTCGTTCATGTCCACCCCAACCGTCCGGTAGACCACCTGCTCGAGGTTCGGACGGTACGGCAGCTTCGATTTGCCCCGGCGGGCGGAAAACGAATACCCCAAGGCCTGCTGAATCTCAATGATCCGCCTCTTGGTTTCCTCGCTGATCGAAAAGTGATCCCGCAGCGCCAGAGAAACCGTCGTGGTGGAAACCCCCGCCTTCTCCGCGATCAACTGCATGCTGACCCGTTTCGGTTTTTCTTTGGTTAAGGCGGCTTTGGAAGAGGATGAAGACATTAACTCCCATGTAGTAATGGTAAAATGCTTTATAAAATTCAAGCATTCTTCGAATGCGGGCCTCCCCCGCCGGGGTCGTCTCCCTCCGTCCGATCAAGGCCGGCGGGCTCAGTTCTGAACCTCGCCCCCGGGCAACACGCGGCCCGCCGGAACTTCTTGGGAGGAGTCCGTCCCCACGGGCGGACCCGCGAAGAGGAAACAGGGACGGATGATGCCGCCCAGCCCAATTTCGTTGATTGTGCTCCGGCGGGACACCTTCATGACCAGAACATTGGAACCGGAAGGCTTCACCGCCTTCGAAAGATCGAACACAAACGGCACACTGAACCCGCGCGGACTGCTGCCGACCTTCTCCCCGTTGAGCCAGACATCGACCTGGTCTTCTACGCCCCCCACGAAGAGCCCCAGGGCCTGATCGCCCAGATCCGCGGGAGTGTCGAAGTGGAACCGATACCAGACGGCGCCGCTGCGCAGTGCCCCGAGCCCCTGGGCATCCCAGGTTGCCGACCAGGTGCGGGTTTTCAGGAATAGCGAATCGTTGAGCTCCGGCCGCTGGAAACCCATCCGCTCCCCCACCCCGGCGGGATCCATCTGTGTCGGCAATTCGTCCGGCAGGGGCAGCACGATCCGATACGGAGCGGTGGAATACTTCGCCCCTTCCGTCACAAATTTTTCAAAGTACCGCTTCAGATACTGGGGCACCTCCCTGGCCACAATCTGCGTATTGCTGGCATAGGCCTGTTCCCAATTGGCGTGGAGCTGCCGGAAATAATCGGCGGCCAACGGAAAATCAAAGTTCGTGAATGCCTCACGAAACTTCAGGTAGAGCTCGAGCTCCTCCAGCGGGAAGAGGAAATACCCCGCCCGCGTGCGGGCTTCGGGCTCGGAGGCCTTGGCAATCGCCGCGGAGATGAGCTTCTTCGATTCCGCCACAAAATCCCGGTCGTAAATGAGGTGAAGCGCGTGGTAGGAACCGGCTTCCTGACCGGCCTCGTGCTGGCGGGCGGTCAGGTTGAGAAAATAGCGCTCCATGTCCCCGGCGCCCTCGGCAAACGACTTTTCGCAATATTCCCTGAGCACGGCCTTCCAGTCCTGATCACAGTTCCACAGCAGTTTGACCAGAAGATAGTCCGACGGACCGTTCACCGCCCAGGCCTTGGTGGCTTCGATGTTGACCACGATGAATCCCATGTCGTGATACCAGGGGATCTCTTCGCCATAGATCTGCAGTTTGCTGTAGGGGGCGAAGTTCTCGGCGAGGTTCCAGTTGTAGCCGCGGTAGGCGAGCTGATTGCCCTGTTCCTTGGCTAGGGCGCTCCATTTTTCCACCACCTCGACGTAATAGGGCCAGGTCTTGCTGTTGGGGGAGAGCGGACTGTGAAAGCGCGAGAAGTTGATGGGGGCAAAGATCTGGTTGAGGCGGGGATGCGGCCGGTATCTCGCCGGATAGTCGGCGTGCACCGAGTAGCTGTAATAGCCGAGCGAAACGTTGGGATACTCCTTCCCGATACGCTCGAGAATTTTGTTGCCCAGCAGCACGCAGACATCCGTCATGTCCGGGCTGCCGGTCAACGGATCCACCCTCCCCGCCCCCGCCGAAACGGTCTCCGGGGAAACCGAGAAACCCAGGCCGTCGGCGGGCCCGATGCCAAAGGCGACCGCCTTGTCCTTGGGCCAGTTGTTTTTGGCAAAAGTCTCCCCGATCTGTTTGACAAACAGATCGATGATTCCCGGATGGGTGGACTCAATTTGCGGACCGCTCCGCACCAGTTCCCCCTTTTCATCGCGAACCAGCGCCAGCATCGTCGGGTCCTTTTCAAAGGCCTCCTTGTTTCGCTTGATCAGCACGTCCCACACATGGCCGGCACCCAGGTCGATGGTTTCCCCGGGGGCGTCCAGACGCTGCCGCTGCCGCCAGAGGTCAAAGTTCTTCAGATCCTCCTCGGTGTTCAGCTTTTTGCCTCCCCGATACCAGAGGTTGCGCCCGGCAAAACTGGGAGTCTCCGTGAGATCGAGCTCGGGAACGGTGAGGGTGGCGTGACGGGGGATGATCTCCCCGATCGGGCCCGGCATCACCCAGTCGCAACCCAGCTTCCCCAGCAAGGTGTATATCCCGCTGACCGTGGCGGAATCCGTTTCCCCGGCGATCAGGAGGCGGTTGTCCCCGGTCAAAAGACGAATGGAATTTCGGTGGGGCGTGGCGGAAATTTCGAGACCGCATTTTTGCGCCAGCGGACCGATGACCACGGCGGGTTCCCGAATCTCCGCGGGGGAGTCCGTGTAAACCACCTCCAGGGCGGAGCCGGTCATTTTCTCAATGTGATAATTCAGGTCGTCCACCGCGCTCCTGAGCCGCCGGGAGGCATCAGGAGTCTTTCCCCCGCCCTTTTTGCCGTTCGCGGACGCGGGGGACGGTTCGGTCAGGTAGATCTTGGCCACGGGAGCGCCGTCACGCACCAGCGGGACGGGCGCCGCCGGAAGATTGCTCAAGGAAAACAGACCGGTGACGGCAAGAAAAACGAATCGATGCATGATGGAAAACTTTGGGAAAAATTAGAGATCGAACTGTTTGACGCTTAGCGTCCGGAAACGGAAATACGGCTCCAGGGACTCCATGTCGGGATCCACCGTGCCCTCTTTGAAGATGGGGTCGTTCGGATCGAGATAGCGTTCAAACAGCAGGGAACCGCGAAATTCCCCCTTCACCGCGATCTTTCCGGAGGGAAGGCGTTTGATGGACTGCGCCCGCACGTGCGTCGTGAACACGTTCGAGCGTGTGGTCAGGAGGGGATACAGGGTCGCGTAAGGTCTCTCACGACTGTTGTTGCCCGTGAGCCGGTAATCGTTCCACCACGAAGCGACGTTTGCCGCCGTGCGGCCCTCCGGCACGAGATAGACGCCGCAAATCTCGGAGGCGGAGCGGAAAAGGTTCTGGCCCTTCGAGGCCAGATACGCGTCCATCGCCTTCAGGGTTTCGGCCGCGTCCACTGCGAAACGGGTCTGGAAGATCGGATAGTTGGTGGCGGTCTTGTAGGTGTTGACGAGCGAATCGGCGATCGCGACGATCTTCTGTGAGGCCAACACGGCATGCAACGCGGTATCGCGCGTGATGTGGGTGAAAGGCGCCAACTTGCGGTTGAGATTCACCCGGCCCGCCGTGGAGAACGGTTCACTGATGGCATAGGGCTCCACGATGGGCATCGTGAAGAGGTCGAGCAGCAAATGATCCGGCGGATCACTCAGTCCATAATGCGACGAGCCCGAAAGAGGATTGGGGCAGAAGTTCAGCGTCCGCCAGAAGGTCTCCCGGCCCGCCTCGGCATGCTTGACCCCCGTAGGCAGCGAACCGAACACCACCGCGGAAGGCACTTGGCGCAAAGGGGAAAAGAGTCCCTCGGCCAGGTTGGCACGCTCATAGAAATAGGGATGGGTCGAAGCGCCGCCCACGGGCAGAGCGCCCTCGTCCGACTTGTTGAGGTAGGGGCCATCCACCGTGTTGGCCATGCCGTTGTCGAAATCCGCATCCCAGCCGGCCTCAATCAGACCGTCGATTTCCTCCGCAATCTTGGGCCGGGGCGTATTGAAAGGCTCACTGGAACTCTCCACGGCGGCATAACCCAGCCCTCGGACATAACTTCCGTTTTTTGCTCCGGGATAAGCGGTGAACCGGTCGGTCCGGAAACCGTGGGGGGCAGAAAAACTGTCCCGGAAGAACCCGGGCGGCACATTCTCCAGGTAGGCCATGGTGCGGAAATCGCCGTGCCGGACGGCCAGTCCGCACACAACATCCTCCGCGAAAAAGACCGGGGGCGACGTCGAGGATCCCTTGCGCTGATGCCAGCCGTTGCGGACCGTAGCCTGATACGTTTCGTGATCATCGGGTTTGACGGGTTGGGGCACCGGCAGCGTGACCGAGGGAATCCTGATGCGGTAGGTCTGAAACACCTGTCCCCCACCCTTCGTCCTGGAGTTGGGGCTGGTCATGAAATCAATTTCGATTTCCCCCTCCGTCATGGTGAACGACGTCGCGCCGGCCGGCAATTTGATCGCATTCGGCTTGCTCCGCAGAAAAGGATTGGCGCCCAGATGATTGGGGAGCCCCGACGAAAGGCCGCTCGACATCAGCCACGCAAAGCCGTCTGTGCCTCCGAAGCTCCGCGAACGCGCGTAGGAACTGCTTGGCGGAAAATAGCTGGACTCCGTTTCATCGTCCGGAAAAACATTCTGTCCGTTGATCTGCGGGGGAACGATGTTTCGGACGCGGTAGCTGAAATTGAACGGCACCCACGGAAGGACCCCCTGCATGGGCGAAAAGGTTTCCAGAATCAAGCCGGGCTGCACTTCCGGCGGGTCGGGATCCTGATACTCGTTGCCATTGACCACATCCTGCATCTGGATGAACCAGATCCCCAGTTCCGAAAGGACCGGCACCCGGCCCGCACCGCGGCCAAAGGGGGTTTTGATGGGCAACACCCAACCGGACCCGCTCGCGTTCCTGAAGCTGGCGGCGGTGGCGCTGTTTCCCACCCCCTCCTTGGTGTAGGAGACAAACGAACCACCCCCCCGCGCCCCAAAGGTTTCATTCAGGTTGACCGTGCGGATGTAGTCAAAGATTTCGGTCAGAATCTGGTCGCGCTCCCCCGCGACATCCCCGTCATACTTGTCCTCGAAGCTGCCCCCGAAACCCGGAATGTTCCGGCCGGTCAGATCGCGAAGATAGGCAAACAGCTCCTGATTCCGGGGGAAATTATCCCAATCGTAGGTTTGGCTGTTGGGATTGCTCCGGAGGAAATAATACGCCTTGCCCAAGGCTCCGAACCCGATCGTGGAGTTGAAAGCGATTGTCCGGTCGTAAATCGTGCGGTGCTGGTTGTCATCGATCCCGCTGATCGGCCAGATGGTCACCCGGGGCTGTCCAAAAAGGTTGAGATCGGACGTCCGGCTGGAGGTCGTCAAAAAGAAGCGGCGTTTGTCCAGCGAAGGGGCGTCGAGCACAAAGGGCTGCGAGCCACGCTGCGGATTGTAAAAATATTCGTCGGGCGTCGCATACAGGCGGTTCTGCTTGGCGTTCGGGAGAGCCGCCGACACGCCCACATTCACGGTGCCGTTTTCCGAGCCGCCCCACTCATACCGCGGCGAGGCTTCGATCAGCTCCCGGACCGAGGCGTCCGGAAAGACCGTGCGCAGACTGACGGTGGCGGGATGACCCGGATAGCGGTTGAACTCGTTTTCCACCGGCTGCCTCCAGGCATAAAGGTCGCGATCATCCCGCGATGCCGTCCTCGGCATGTCCCAATAGCTCTCCGGAGTACTGGCGGAGGCCGTGTTCAGATTGATCTTGCTCGACTCGTCATCCGTCCAGAAGGCGATTCGCAGATAGGGATCCCCCTCGGAAGGATCGGCGGAAACCGTGCCGTCCTCCTGGACGTAAAGCCAGCGCACCGGCATGACAAGCCTGTCGTCGGGCTCATCCGGCCCGCCGGTCTTGGCCAGGGAACTGGCAAAACCACTGATCGTTCCCAAAGCCTCGGGACTCGCAATCGGATAGACCCAGTCGCCCCCCCGCCTGACGGGCTCGTTGAGATCCACGAATTCATCCGGCCGCTCCGCCCAGTCGGACGGCATGTCGCCGGCCAGCGAACCGCCACCGGGAACAATCATTTCGGCGCTGGAATAGAGCTTGAGAATCTCGCGTTCGTTGCCCTGGTCGTCAAAGACCCGCACCGCCCCCGGCTGGCTGGCCCAGGTAAAGGTTCCCCGCCCCTCGGAGTCGATGCCCTGCGTGGTCGCCCGGCGAATCTGACCCTCGACAATTTCCAAAGCCGACTCCGCCCCCAGCCGCGCGTCCAGCGCCGAGGACTGGCTCACCGCCAACTGCCGCTGACTTTGGGCATTCAGCAACAGCCCCACAATCAGCAAGGAAAGCATCACCACCAAGGCCAGCACGACGACCAAGGCGGCTCCTCGCTCATTCTGAACGTCAGATTGTTTCAAGGCTGGCGAAGTGTCGGGGGAGAGCACAGATGCGCATCGGTTGTTCAGGGGTAAAAAATCGAATCCCGGAGAAAAGTCAATAAAGTGTTTTTAAATTTACTTTATAAAGGAAACGCCTTCTTTCCTTCCGGGAGGACGCGTCCTGTCACCGGGCAAGTCTCGGCCGGATGCAGGACGGGAGGCGCCGTCGCGGGTCCCGTCCCGACGTCATCGCGGCAACAGTCCGGTCCACCCGACGTTCCCTCCCGCTTTTTCCCCAAGCCTGCCGTTCCGGCGGAACGTGCCTTTCGCCGGAAGTTTCCTTGGGCCTTTCCGGCCCGGGACTGATCTCAGAAAAGGGAGGCGCCATGGCGTGCCGCCAGCACCAGCGGGGTTTTCCCCACCGGCGCCACCAGGACAAAATGGAGGGAACCGGCATACAGGAGGTTGGGGCTCTCCGGCAGAACCGCAGAATCGCACACTTCGACCCCGTCGGACCATCCCTCTTTTCGCTCGGTCCAGATCCTCCGCTTCCCGAACCGGGCGGTCCACCGTCCTTCCTCTTCCTCCCAGACCGCCTTTTCGCCTTTGTTCAGGAAGATCGGAAATCCCCCCTCGACCCAGGTGCTTCCTTCGGGAACGGCTCCCTGGACACGGATCGCATGCCTCGTCGCATAGGACTCGCCCTCCACCACAAGGCTCGTCTCCACCCGCGCCGAGAACCCCTCTCCCTCGAAGAGCCATGACAACAAAATCCGGCGTCCGTCCTCGATCTCCACACGGGAGATCTCCTTGGGAGACACGTGGGAACCGTCGGCCAGACGCAGGCCGAATTGATTGTCCCAATGCGTCCCCGCGGACGGGACATTGCAGGGGAACCCGCTCGAGTAGACCAGTTTTTCGTAGAGCACCGATCGTCCCCCCACTTTTTGACCATGGGAAAGGTTCCGGGTGTTGAAAAGCCGCACCTCGCCGGTCCGCCCGATTCCCTGAAAAATCCAGCCCACACCTGGGCGCACTTCGACAAAATCTCCGCGCTCCACAGGAAATGGCTGCAAATCCTCCGCCCAGAAGGGATGCGAGGAGGGCAACGCCAGACAGAGAAAGGCCTGCATGCCCCAATAGGGATGACCGCAGTTGATATACGAATCGCGTGCGCCCCCCGACCCCGCCGCCGTCAGCCTCTCCCGCAACACGCCTTTTTCGTTCAGGGAGCCGACCGCCAGCCACCACTCCAGATTGCGTCCCAGCATCGCCCGGCTCAAACCGGGCGCCACCGGCGACCGTCCCAGAAAATGCAGGACCATCAGGCCGGTGAGCCAGCCCCACCGGTAGGGCAGCGAGCGACCAAAGAGCACGTTCTCTCCGCGGGAGCCGATCAAAAACGGCAGATCGCCCGCGCGTTTCTCGAAACGCGCCATGATCCGGTCAAGCCGCGCATCCTCAAAACCGGGCAGCATGGCTCGCAAATAGCCGTGGTGCGAACCGTTGACCCAGAAATTGTAATAATCCAGGCCGCGCCCCTTGATATCCCACAGCCATCCGTCGCCCACATCGGCCTCGTCACCCACGATCAGGTTATGCCGGATGGCCTCCTCATCCCCTTCAAATCCCGCATCGGCCAGTGCCAGCCGCGCCGCGTGATTGACGGCGATGAACATCGTCCAGTTGTTCTGAAAACCGCCATACCGGGTGCAGGAGGCGAGCCAGGCCTGAATGTGGGCGATCTCCCGGCTGTTCAGCGTGGGCAGGAGCCAGTCCCGGGAAAGCCAGAGCGTCCATGCCACCACCGACGATTCCACCTGCCGCTGGTTCTGCCTGTCGGCGAACCCGTATTCCCAGAAGTCCGGATGCGCGGGGTCAGTGCCGTTCACCAGCGCGTCGCGGATCAGCGGGCGGGGCCGGATGGTCTGCCCATCCTCCGTCGTCCACTCGGACGGATTCTCCGGCTGAAACGCCCATGCCGCCAGCGCCGGCAGCATCCGGGTGACCCCGTCGCATTGCCTGCCGCTCCGGCTTTTGAAATTGTCGGTCAGAACGCCTCCCTCCGGCTCCCAGACGGCCCCGCTCGACGACGTGTTCCGCAACGTCCTGAACCATCCCTCCACAATCCGTTGAAAACATTCGACCACCCACATCCGGGAGTATGGAGGACTGCCTGCAGACAAGGATCGGACTTCGGAGTGCGCGGAAGCGGACATCATTCCGCTCTACTCCCTCTTTTTCTCCGTTCTGCCAACCCCTTTTCGTCCATGGAGGGCGAAACTCGCAATCCCGCCGACAACTCAATGAACATTCCGGAGGGCCGCAAAGGGCGCTTTCAAGGCGGGGGGTTCCCCTTCCACACCTACCGCTTGCGTGTCATCGCCAACTGCGGTTAACCACAAACCTCAACAATGACCTCATCCCCATTTTTGGCGGAGAGCCACTCCTCCGGGATACGAAAGCGCATACAGTCCTTGGGTGCATTGGTACCGCGAACATCCGCGGACATGCATAAAACATGCTGATACAGATTACGACCTGGCGTTATGCCTCAGCATTCCTTAGGGGGGGCAGAACTTGCGCAAGTTCCTGATAAAAAATGGAGCGGGTGACGAGACTCGAACTCGCGACATCAACCTTGGCAAGGTTGCACTCTACCAACTGAGTTACACCCGCTTGAGCGAGGCATGAGAATAATCAGGATGCGCAGAACGTCAATGGGGGAATTCGAAAAAATTTTTCCCGAAATGGGGGGCGTCCGCGGGCTTCCCTACCCCCGGAAAGCGGACGGGGCGTCCTTCCGGCAGCGGACGGCGACGTATTCGGTCTGCGGGAGGATGAATTTCCGGATTTCCACCGTGGCGGAAGCCACCGGGAATTCGCGCAGAAGCATGTCGGTCAGATCGGAGGCCAGGGTTTCGATGAGGCGGCGCGGACGCTCGGCAGCCACGGCGGCGATGCGTCGGGCGGCGGCATCGTAGTCGGCGGTCCGGGCGAGGTCCTCGTGAAGGTCGGCGAAGGCCGTGCGCGGAACCAGGAGAACGTCGATCAGGAGCCGCTGGGGGTGCGCCCGTTCCCCGTCGGGCACGCCGACCCGACACTCGACCGAGAGGCCTTTGATGAGGATTTCGTTCATGAGAGGAGATGTTGCAGGGCGGGCAGGTTGGCTACGATGACGGAGGGATGGGCGGCCGCCAGTTTTTCCAGGGGATCGAATCCCGTGAGCACGGCCACGTCCAGAACCCCGCCGTGCCGGGCCGTTTCGATGTCGTGCACCATGTCGCCGACAAACATCGTTTCCTCCGGGACGAGGTGATGGACGGCGAGGATTTCGCGGATCTTTTGCCGTTTGTCCATGATCTCAACATACGGATGTTCGAAGGCGTCCCGCACGCCCAGGCGGCCGGCCTGCGCGTCGAAATGGGAGCTCTTAATGGTGCTCAGCAGAAAGGTGCGGCGGCCCGTCCGGTGGCAGAATTCCAGCATCTCGCGGGCGCCCGGCAGCAGTTCCACCTCGCCCTGGCGGCCGGCGAAATACCGCTCGTAAAGCACCTCCAGTCCCTCGTTGGTCGCCTCGGGGAGAAACTCGGCATAAAACCCGCTGAAAGGCAGGCGGAAATGCCGGCGAAACTCCTCAAGCGAAAATTCCTCCCGACCAAAATGCCGGAAGATCGCATTGGTCGCCTCCAGCACCGGACGCAGGTCGTCCGCCAGGGTTCCGGACCAGTCGAAAATAATGTTTTTGATCATGCTGCGTGCCAGTGAAATCCAAGGGGCCGGCCGGCGGAAACGAAAAATCCCCGCCCGGGCGGCTGTCCTTCCCCTAACGGAAACGCACCTCGCGAATGATGCGGGCGCCGAAGCGGGCCTTGAGCTTGCGCAGGATTTCCGGTTTCCAGGTCCGGTCCAACTCGTAACGAACCGTGGGCTGGAGAACCTGGATGATGACCACCCCGTCCTTCAGGGACACGGGGACGGAGTGCTCGGCCAGGAAATCCCCCACGATCTCCCGCCAGGCGTCCCGAACCTCCTGTTCGTTGAGGCGCTGGGTGAGTCCGAGTTTCGGGAGGATCTTTTTGAGGGCGTCGCCGACCAATACACACCGCTCGTCCTTTTCGGACACCTCCGGAAGGCCGCGCCACTCCTCCAGCACGCGGCGGCGGATATCCTCAATGCGCATGGAAAAAAAAAGGCCCCCGGGTCACGGAGGCCTTCACAAAATCGCCGCGGAATGCGGGTTATTCACCGTCGTCGCCGATGGCCTCAACCGGGCAGCCTTCCATCGCTTCCTTGCAAAGCGCCTCCTCGTCGGGAGTCTCGGGCTGCTTGTAAACGAAGCTGTGACCTCCGTCGTCATCACGTTTGAAGTTCGCCGGTGCGGTTTCGCGGCACAAGTCGCAGTCAATGCACTGGTCGTCCACGTAATAACGACCGGCCACGTTTTGCGCGTATTTGTTTGCTACATCTGCCATAGGTTTTGTCCTCGTCGCGCAAACTACGGTCCGGTCCGAGGATTGCAATCGTTTTTTCGCCGTGAGGCGCGATAATGCTCCCCATGCCCAGTCCCGACAAACCTTCCGTGCGCCGCGCCGGGGCCCGCCCTCCCGCCGCGCGGGTTTTGCCGGAAACGGCAATTGGCGCTGGACGCATCCCGCCGTCGGGGGAATGAGTGAAGGGATGACGGAAAAGCTCTCCATCCTTGAGGACGTGCTCCGCCGCCATGCGCCGCTGTTGGTGGCCTACTCGGGCGGAGTGGACAGCACCTGCCTGCTTGCGGTGGCGCACCGCACCCTGGGAGAGCGGGTGACCGGGGTCATTGCCGACAGTCCGAGCCTGCCCCGCCAGGCGCTCGCGGAGGCGCTGGAGGTGGCCCGCGGGTTCGGCGCCCGGGTGGAGGTGATCGCCACCGAGGAATTTTCCAATCCGGACTACCTGATCAACCCGCCCAACCGCTGTTATTTTTGCAAGGCCGAGTTGTTTTCCCGCATGGACGCGCTGGCCCGCGAGCGCGGACTGGCGGCCATCGCCTACGGGGAAAACGCGGACGACCCGGCCCATCTGAGACCCGGATCCCAGGCGGCGGAGGAATTTGCCGTGATTGCCCCGTTGCGGCAGGCGGGGCTCACCAAGGCGGACGTGCGGGAACTTTCGCGACGGCTCGGTCTGCCCACGGCGGACGCCCCGGCCCAGCCGTGTCTGTCCTCCCGCATTCCCCATGGAACGCCGGTCACCCGGGAGGCGCTCAACCTGGTGGAGCGGGGCGAGGCCTTCCTGCGCTCGCTGGGTTTCCGGGTGTTTCGTGTGCGCTACCAGGCGGGTTCCCCGGCCGGGGCCCTGGTGCAGGTCGCGCCGGCGGAAAACGCTCTCCTGCAGGCCCGGCAGGAGCGACTTATGGCGGGCCTGCGGGCTGTGGGATTCGGATCGGTCACGATCGATCCGGACGGATACCGGGGAATTTCCGCCTGACGTCGGGAACCTGTGAACGAACCGCCCCGCGAGTTTCTGGACCGTTTTGCCCATCACAACCGCGCCTGCTGGGCGGCCGCCCTCCTCAGCCTGCTGGGAGCCCTTCTGGCCTGGTTGTTTTTTTTCGCCGTCTACACCGGCGCCATTCTGCTTTTTGAAACGGTACGAACGGGCAATCCGAGCCTCTTTCATCCGCCGCGCTGGTACGCGCCGGTCGGATTCTGCGGGGCGTCCGTGCTGCTGGTGTGGGGCGCCGTGGACCGCTGGAAAAACCGTTTTCGTCTTCCGCCGGACCGCCCGATCATCGGCTGGCATCTCCTGCCCGAATTTCTCCTCCTGCCGGCCAAAATGACCTTCGCCATCTGGGATCATCTGGACGCCCGGGTGACCCTCACCCCGTGGCAGCTCGCGGAATCCTGGCGTCTCCTCCGGATCATTCTCTCCCTCGGGCGCGCCGAACTGCCCCGACTCACCCGGGAATTCCCCGACACCCGTTTGCGCACCCGCCTGCTCACCGCCCTGCAACTCGCCGGCTGGATCGACCTTCACCGGGGTGAGGAAACCTGGTTTTACCGGGTGCTGAGCGATGAGGAACCGACGTTGCGGGCGCTGATGGACGAATCCGGCCCTCCGGAACCGGACGATCCGGAATCGTAAAGCCGTCGCCGGGAACTCCCGCCGGGGAGCTTGCCTTCTTGCAACGTCCTACCGGCTCAACTCCAGCATGCGGCGCACGGAGCGTTCGGCCTTTGCGCGGACGTCCTCCGGAATGAGAATTTCCGGTTCGAGGAAGTCCAGGCAGTCCCGCAGCTTCTCGAGGGTGTTGAGCTTCATGAAGCGGCAGTCGTTGCAGGCGCAGAGATCGGTGGGTCCGGGAATGAAATTCTTGCCCGGCACCTCCTTCTTCAGGCGGTGCAGCATGCCGCTCTCGGTGACGATGATAAAATCCTTCGCCGGACTGTCCTTGCAATAGCCGACCATTTTTTCCGTCGAACACACCTCGTCGGCCAGCATGCGGACGGCGTAGGTGCATTCCGGGTGGGCGACCACCTTGGCGTCGGGATATTGTTCGCGGATCTTCGCGATGCTGGCGCGCGTGAAATCCACGTGAACGTAACAATTGCCCTGCCAGAGATCCATCTTCCGGCCCGTCTTTTCCATCACCCAGGACCCCAGGTTCTGATCGGGCACAAAGAGGATGTTCCGGTCTGCCGGGGCGGCCTCCACGATCTTCACCGCGTTGCCGCTGGTGCATATGCAATCGGCCAGGGCCTTCACCCCGGCACTGCAATTGATGTAGGCGATGACGTAATAATTCTTTTCGGGATGGGCCGCGAGGAAGGCGGCCAGTTTGTCCGCGGGACATGAGTCGGAAAGCGAACATCCGGCGTCCATGTCGGGGATCACGACCTTTTTGTCGGGACTGAGAATCTTGGCCGTTTCGCCCATGAAATGAACCCCGCAAAAGGCAATGACATCGGCGTTCGTCTCCGCGGCCTTGAAGCTGAGTCCCAGGGAGTCCCCCACAAAATCGGCCAGGTCCTGGATCTCGCCGACCTGGTAATTGTGCGCCAGGATCACGGCATTGCGCTTTCTCTTCAGTTCGAGAATCTCCTCAACAATATCTGTGGCCACGCCAACCATCATTCCAACTTCGCGAAAAACGGCCCCCGCATCAAGCGACATGTCGAAGGGGCCCCCGCGGGGGAACGATATCGACAGGACCAATATTCAGAAAAAGATTATCAATTTGGGATTTTTGAAATACCGATCATTCTGGGTCCGATGAAAAATTCCTGGCAGGAGGACCTTCGCGCGTTGGAACAGGTCCAGGACGATTTGCGCCGCCGGCTGGAGGAGTTGGACAGCCAGATCGCGGCCCTGCGGACCCGGTTGACGGAAACGTCCCCGGGGGACTGCCCCGCCCCGGAATCCCCTCCGGTCCGCCAAGTGGTTCCTCCGCCGTTGCCGGTGGATCATATCGAACCGCCCTCCGCTCCGATTCCCCGTTTGGAACGCAAGGCGGAGCCCGAAACTCCCGTCCACGCCGAGGTTCCCCCTCCTCCCGGGCCGCCGCCGCTTCCCTCCACCCCCGACCTGGAACTCAAGGTCGGCCAATACTGGCTGGTGCGCATCGGCATTCTCGTTTTGCTGACCGGTCTCGTTCTGCTGGGCAACCTGGCCTACCACAGCCTGATTGTGAAACTGGGCGCGGCGGGCAAGCTGGCACTGCTCTATGCCGCCGGGGCGGCCTTGGGCGGGATCGGCGCGTGGCTGGCCCGAAAGTCTTCCGCGGTGCGGAACTACGGACAGGTCCTCCTGGCGGGCGGGGCGGCCACCATTTATTACGCAACGTACGGCGCCCACTTCGTGGCCGGTCTGCGGGTGATCGAAAACCCGATCCTCGGCGGGGGAGCGTTGCTGGCGCTGGCGGCGGTGTTGGTGGGAGTGGCGATTCGCCGCAGATCGGAGGGGGTGGCATTCACCGCCGTGCTGCTGTCCTACTATACGTCCACCATCAATCCGGCCGCCCATTTCACCCTGTTCTCCAACCTGGTGCTGACCGCGGCGGCGGTCTTTCTGCTGGCCCGACACCGCTGGCTGGGCGTGTCCTGGCTGAGCCTCGCGGGATCTTATGCCAGTTTCGCGTACTGGCGGCTTCACTCGGGCGGTCCCACGCCGGACACCTTTTGGTTCGCCCACGGATTTCTGCCCGCCTACTGGTTGATTTTCACGGGAGCGGTCTTCCTGAACCGGGGCGCGGCCTTTCCGCGGGGACTCCGCGAGGTGTTTTACACGGCCAACAATCTGGCGTTTTTCGCGCTGTTCGCCCCCGCCGTCCACGCGGTGTATCCGAAGCAGTTCTGGCTGTTTGCCACGCTCTTTGGGGTGATCCTGCTCGGACTTTCCCAACTGGCGCGACACCTGCGGAATGACGAGCGGATTTTTGACGGCGTCTATCTGGTCCAGGCGCTCTTCGTGCTGACACTGGGATGGGTGACCCGATTCACCGGATACCAACTTGCGCTGATCCTGATGACCGAAAGCACGGCCCTGCTCTTCTTCAGCAAATTCCGGCACGCCCTCCTTTTGCGGACGGCCGCGGCTCTGGCGGCGGGGGGAGCCGTTTTGGCGGGACTGTACGGATTTCTTCGCGCGGCGCCGTATGCCTGGCTGACCGCAACCTTCCTCACGGCGCTGCTGATTTTCAACGCCCTCCTCGCAAAGCGGCTGCACGGCAAATGGCCGGCACCGGACTGGCATTGGGGTGCCGCGGCATACGCCTGGGCGGGCCAGTTGATGCTCGGCGTGCTTCTCGCGGACTGTTTTTCCGGGGACCGCCTGTTGTGGGTCCTCGCGGCCGCCGCCGCCGTGGCGGCCTTTTCGGTGCGGCTGCATCGCTTGCCGGAACTGGCCGTCGGAGCGGAAGCTTATGTGTTCTCTTCCGTGCTGGCGTTGCTCCCGATCTCGAGCGCGAGCGGCCTGGACTGGCGCAACGCGCCGCCCGTTCTCGCCGTCTCCCTGGCGCTCATGCATTGGTGGCCGAGGTGCGGTGGGCTGTCGGTGATCACACGGCGGGTCTGGGAGGGGATCGATGCCCTGGCGGCCTGCGCGGTTCTTCTCCTCTGGTTTTCGCCCGATTGGACTTCGGCTCATGAAATGCTCCGGCTGGCGCTGCTCGGTGCCGGGGTATTGGCTTACGGAGCGCTGACGCGTGCCGTTTTCCTGGCCGCACTCAGTCAGGGCTTCACCCTCGCCGCCGCCGTGCTGTGTTTCCAAACCCTGGCCTGGGGTGAGGCGCCCTGGATCCAAACCCTCGCGGTGCCGGCCCTGATCGCCGCGCAAATCGGCGTTGTCCGCCATCTCCCCGCGGAACAACGGGCCAAGCTTGCTCCCCTTCTGGTCGCATACCGTCTGATACTTCTGGCGCTGGGGCTCGCGTGGCTGTTCCACTACACGCCCGGGTCCTGGACATTCCTGACGCTGACCCTTTGCGGGGCGCTGGTTTTCCTTCCGGCGGCCCTGCGCAAAAATCCCGAATTTCTTTTCCATGCCGCCGCATTCCTGATTGCCGGGGCGGGAAGCTACGTCTGGAACCTTGTGGACGGACAGCCGGGGTCCGGCGGGGATTTTCTGGCGCTCCTTGTGCTGCTCGCCGTGCAACAAGCCGGGAAAAAATGGCTCGCCGGCACTCCGTATTTTCCCGCCGTCGCCCAAACCGTCCTGGCCGCGGCGACCCTCGGGGGAATGTGGTTCCAGACGTCACGCTGGGTGTGGGACGGCTCGACCCCGGTGGCGGTCACCGTCGTCTGGGCCGGACTGGCCTTCGCGGCACTCGGAGCCGGATTTCTTCTCCGGGAGCGCACCTACCGTCTGATGGGCCTGCTCATTTTGGCCGTGGCGGTGGGACACGTCTTTTTGATCGACGTCTGGAAATTCGGCCAACTGGCCGGCATTCTCGGCATCCTGGGCCTGGCGGTTGTGCTGCTGGCCCTCGGATTCATCTACAACCGTTTTGCCGAACAGATCAAAAGGTGGCTGTAGACCGCCGCGGGGCCCGGATGGAAGCGTCAGGAAAAACACGATGGCGCCCCGTCGTGTGACGCGGCAGCATGCCGGGCATGAAACGGGAGCAAAGGGGGCTACCGCCCATGGGAACCGCCTTGACCCCCGAGGGGGATGTCGCGTGGAAACTGGTGAGAAACTCCTCGCTGTATCTCGAATTTCTGGCCGAACGCGAAGAGGTCCTGCGGCACAAATGGCTCGAAAGCGAAAAGGCCGGCCACGACATCGGCTTTGAGCGCGCGCTCATCGAGTGGATCATCAAACACCGTGCGGGCTGGCGCCTGCACCGCGGACTCTGAGATGCGGGGCGGGCGCGGACCGGCCCGCGGGTCGTTGGACCGTTGCCCCAACGCATCGGGCGGAGGAACTGTTGCCTCCGCCCTGTTTGCCATGCTTTTCCGTTATCCGGAATACGCCTCGAGATCGGCCAGGTTGGCGATGGAGGTCACCGGGGTGCCTTTGCGAATGCGACCCACCAGACCGGCCAAAACCCCGCCGGGTCCGAGTTCCAGGAAATCGGTGCAATGGAGATGGTCGATGAGATACTCCACGCTTTCGGTCCAGCGCACACTGCCGGTCACCTGCTCGGCCAGCGTGCGGCGAATGACCTCCGGGGCGGACACCGCCTGGGCGTCGACATTGCAAACCACCGGCACGCGCGGCTCGGCCATCGGCGTCTCGTTCAGCGCTTCCTGGAGGGTGACGTAGGCGCTGTCCATCAGGCGCGAGTGAAACGCGCCCGCCACCTGAAGCTCCACCGCCTTGCGGGCTCCGTATTCCTTCGCGAGGGACACGGCCACGGCGATTTTTGAGGCTTCACCCGAGAGCACGATCTGGCCCGGGCTGTTGAGGTTGGCAACATCCACCTCCGCGGCGGCGGCCAGGTCGCGGATGCGGTTTTCCTCGCCTCCAATGATGGCCGCCATGCCGCCTTCCGTCTCCTCGCAGGCCTTTTGCATGGCATTCGCACGCTTGGAAACCAGCCGCAGTCCGGTCTCAAAATCGAAGGTGCCCGCCGCGGCGTGGGCGGTGAATTCCCCGAGCGACAATCCGGCCGTCGCGTGAAAAACAAAATCCGGATGCTTCAGGTTCAGCGCGGTCAGACAGGCGAGCCCGTGAACGTAAAGGGCGGGCTGGCACACCGACGTCTTGGTGAGCTCCTCCACCGGTCCCTCGAAGGAAATTTTGGAAAGCGGAAAGCCGAGAATCTCGTCGGCCTGACGATAAAGCTGGGCCACGTCGGAAAAGTGCGCGGCGAGGTCCTTGCCCATGCCCACGGCCTGGGCTCCCTGCCCGGCGAACAACAATGCGATTTTTTTACTCATATGGAAATTTTCAGCAGGCGCGCGGCACGTTCCGCGGCCGCCTCCAGCAACTGTGCCGCATCGCGCCGGGATTCATCAAGCGTCAAAGGCCCGTTGGCAATCGGAAGACAGACGTCGAAGTCCGCCGGCCGTCCGTCCACCCGCCCGGCCAGCGCCACCACCGGACGCCCGCAGGTCCGGGCCATGCGGGCCACCTCCGCGGGTCCCTTGCCGTGTTCGGTCTGCGCGTCGATGCGCCCTTCTCCGGTGACCACCAAATCCGCCTCCGCCACGCGCGACTCCAGACCGAGCAGACGCGAAACGGCGGCAAAACCTTTTTCCAGCCGGCCACCACAAAACGTCATGAGACCAAAGGCCAGCCCGCCGGTGGCCCCGGCGCCGGGGGCGTCCCGGAAGTCACAGCCGAGTTGATCCCGGCAAAGATCCGCGATGTGCGCCAGGGCGGATTCCAACTGCGGGAGCATCGCCGGCGTCGCCCCCTTTTGGGGACCAAACATGTGCGTCGCCCCCGTGGGACCGAGCAGCGGATTTTGCACGTCGCACAACGCAATCACCTCGGCGCCAAACGGCCGGGCGGGCGGTCGAAGCCGACGGATGCGGGAAAACTCCGCCGGCACCGGGGGAACGGACCTTCCGTCGTCATCAAGAAAATCCCACCCGAGAGCCCGCGCCATCCCCACTCCGGCGTCATTCGTCGCACTCCCCCCCAAGGCAAGATACAGCATCCGGGCGCCACGCTCGAGCGCCCGGACCATCAATTCGCCCGTCCCGAAGGTGGAGGCCTGCAGCGGATCCAGTTCCACCGGGTTCAATCGCCACAGCCCGGAGGCCTCGCTCATTTCCACCAGGGCCAGGTGTTTGCCGGGAAACTCCACGAAGGACGCCTCGATGGGGCGGCCAAGCGCGTCATGGGCCGGCGTCGTCACCGGGATTCCCCCGAGCGCCTCACAGAAGATGTCCGCCGTTCCTTCTCCTCCGTCGGCGATGGGAGCGAGATCATATTCGGCCTCGGGGAAAACCCGGACCATGCCCTGACGAATGGCTTCCGCCGCCGCCCCGGCGGACAGGGACCCCTTGAACTTGTCGGGTGCAATCAGAATGCGCATGGGAACACGGATCGAGCGGGCGCAGTATCCGTCCTCCGGCGGGAAGAACAAGGCAAATGCCGCCCCTCACCGAGTGCGAAGAGCTTGAACCTGCCGCGGGACAGCGTATTAAACACCCAGCGCGTGCCTTGGCACGCCTCCCGGGAGAGGTGGCAGAGTGGTCGATTGCGGCGGTCTTGAAAACCGCTGGGCGGCAACGTCCCGTGGGTTCGAATCCCACCCTCTCCGTTTTATACGAGCGCAGCGAGTCTCTCGACCTTCCCGTGGGATGAGAACTCCGTTCGACGACCTGTCACGCCTCGCGGACTTTTCCAAAATGCGAAACCTCTTTCACAGAGCATCGCCCAAGCGATGCAAGCCCACACAAGGAAATCCGAGGTTTTTTCAGGGGTAAATGTGGCTTTGGCAAAAGCGAATCGGTGCGGGACACGTGAACGATTGTAGCCGGGGTCGTGATCACCTAGAATCCGCGTCCACCCGCTAAGCGATGGGATTTCGGAGGCGCCAAAAGGGGAGCCAATGACAACCACGTTTTCCGAAGGCCGGCGGAGAACTGAACCGCGCATTCCGGACTTGCCTGGAAAACCATCATCAGTGGGCACACTCGACAAAGGGTGCCGCCCTGATATTTTCCTGTCATGCGCCTCCGCCCTTAAATGAAGAGTCGTTGGCCACAAGACCGGATGCCATGAATAATACAAAGGTTGATGTGAGGGATATTTTGGTCCTTGGTGCCGGCGAACTGGGCATGGCCGTACTTCGGGCGCTTGCCCCCAAGGTGCGGGCGGCCGGGCAGGCGGTTTCGGTTCTGGTGTCGCCCCGCACAGCTCACCATCCCTCGGGGCAAAACGCGGCAAACCTGGCCGAATTGCGCGCCCTCGGCGTGGAGGTTTTGGGCTTCGACCTTGGCGCGGACGAGGCGTCGCTGGCCGATTTCTTCAGGCGTTTTCGAACCGTGGTCAACTGCAGCGGTTTCGTCGCCGGTCCGGGAACGCAACGGAAAATCACGCGGGCCGTCTTGAATGCGGGGGTGAAACGTTATTTTCCCTGGCAGTTCGGGGTCGATTACGACGTCGTCGGTCGCGGCAGCGGTCAGCCGGTGTTCGACGAACAATATGACGTCCGGCAGATCCTGCGCGCCCAGAGCGGAACCGAATGGGTCATTGTCTCGACGGGCATGTTCACAAGCTTCCTGTTCGAACCGGCGTTTGACGTGGTCAATCTCGACCGCCGGACGGTTCACGCACTCGGCAGTTGGAACACAAAGGTCACGGTGACAACGCCGGAAGACATCGGAAAGTTGACGACGGAAATCCTGCTGACGGAACCGCGGATCGTTGACGAAATTGTATACGTCGCGGGCGATACCATTTCCTACGGCCGACTGGCGGAAGTGGTGGAGCGGGTGACGGGTTCCCCCTTCACGAAGGAGGAATGGACCCTGGAGAAATTGCGCGACGATCTGGCGGCCGCGCCCTCCGATGTCATGGCCCGGTATCGTACGGCGTTTGCCCAAGGAAACGGCATGTGGTGGGATCCGTCAAAAACCTTCAACGTGCAAAAAGGCATCAAGGTGATGAACGTTGAGGAATACCTGAGCCATCGACTCGGCCTCTGACCGGTCCGCCCGGCTCCCCCAGCCGGTCGTGCGTTGATCTCGGAGCCCTATCCGGAACAGCGGCGAGGACGCAAGGAACGGACGGGATCGACGGGCCACAAATTTCCCTTTTCAAGGGCCCGATTCAATCCGGCGGACCTGCAAAAACGGAAAATGCAGACCATGCTCTCGCGTCAGCCTCGGCCCTTTCATTCTCACCTTCCCCCTCCACGCAGCGAAGGTGGTGGGCAGGGCTGGATTCGAACCAGCGAAGGCGTGAGCCAGCGGATTTACAGTCCGCCCCGTTTGGCCACTTCGGTACCTACCCGTTTTGCTTCCGCAAACCGCGTTGACAGTTACTGCCTCGCCTGTCCGGCGAAACGCGGTTGAATGGTAATAGATTTAATTCTGATTTTTGCCAATGGAAAATCGTTACTATCTGTCGGTTGATTGCTGATGGCCTCCAGCACGTCGAGACCCTCGAGGACCTCCCCGAACACGGTGTACTTGCCGTCGAGCTTGGGCAGGGCGGTCAGGCAGATGTAGAACTGGCTGCCGTTGGAGGCGCGGGTGGGGTTCACGGCGTCGCCGAGGCGGGACATGGCGATGGCGCCACGGACGTGCTTGCCGCCGAGTTCGGCGGGCACGGTGTAGCCGGGGCCGCCGGTGCCGGAACGGTCCGCATCCCCATGACGGCTCTTGGGGTCCCCGGTCTGCACGAGCGTGCTCGGGAAGACGCGGTGAAAACGCATGCCGTCGTAGAATTTTTTCCCGACGAGTTCCTTGAAATTCGCGACGGTGAGCGGGGCTGCGGAGTCATAGAGCCCCAGAACGACCTGCTGGGTCTGCTTGTCCTTGCCGAATTGAATTTCCATCACGGCAACCTCCGGGCCAACCGACGCCGCAACGGCACCGGTCAGCGCGGCACAGACAAGAGCGAGAGCGACGCGACAGATTTTCATTCAGGAGACGAGCGGGAATTGAGAACGTTCCGCCGCTCCAAGGCAAGCACCACTTTCATCAAGCACGACAAAGGAGGTGTCGGAGAGGCGGGTCGAGAGATATCCCAGGGCGGCGGTCCGGCCGAGTTCCGGGTGAAAGACGGCGCTGGTCACCGTTCCGGCGTTCTCACCGGACGGGGTTTGGACCGCGCGGGCGCGGGCGGGGTCGAAATCCCCCACCAGTCCGGCCAACTGACGGTTGACCCGGCCGACACTCTGGATGCGGGAAACGACTTCCTGCCCCACATAGCAGCCCTTGCGAAAATCGATGGCATATTTTTCCAGTCCGGCCTCCTGCGGAAGGGTGTCCTCGTTCAACTCGCGCCCCCACCGGGGCACTCCGCGTTCGATGCGCAGGATCTCGCGCTCTTCGTCGGTGGCGGGCAAAACGTCGGCCGGACATTCCGCAAGATCGACACCTTCGACCCCCAGGCGGCGGATGCGTACGCCCTGGAAGTTCGCGGAGACGGCGCCGAAAACGTGCCAGGCGGACGGGGGCGGCGGGAGAAGTTCAAAGGCGACATCGTCGGCGATGGCATAACGTTCCAGCCGGGCCAGCAGGGTGTCGCCGTCCACGCCCCCGGATTCCACCACCAACGCGTCCGTTTCCATCCAAACGAAAACCTGCGCGCAAAGCCTTCCCTTGGCGGTGAGCACGAGGGCCGCCCTGGCCTCCCCTTCCGCCAGGCTCCGAAGGTCGTTGCTGACCTGACCGTTCAGGTAACGCAGGCGATCCGGGCCGGTGACACGCACCCGCGCGGTCGGGGCGAGGGCGAAGGCGCCGCCCGAATGACGGAGTTGGCGGAGGCGGGACTCGGACACGGCCTACTTTGAGCCGAAGAGCGGGAAAATCTTTTTCTTTTCCTTCGTTTCGGCGGGAGCCGGAACCCCTCCGCCGGCGGACTCGTTGTTGAAGAGCCCGGCGGGAAGGGTGTTTTCCCGGTTGGGATAGCCGTAATGCCGCGCCACGACGGAAAAATCGAGGTCTCCCCAGCCGTTTTGCAGCCCCGACATGGCCGCGCCGGCGAACGCCGCCGAAGCGGGAAGGTCCACGCCGAAATCCGCCGCCATGGCCAGGGCGATCTGCACGTCCTTGAACATGTGCTTGAGCGAGAAGCGGGGCTCGAAGTCGTCGGTGATCATGCCCGGGACCTTGAGATCCACGAGCGGGCAATACGCCGCGTGTGTGGGGAACACCTCGCCGAGCTTCTCCAGCGGAATGCCGCTCTTGTGGAGAAGGCTGAGGGCTTCGGCGTAGGAACTCACCGAGACGGCCGCGATGACATTCATGGCGATCTTGAGTGCGGCCGCCTGGCCGATTTCCCCGATGGGAAGGATGGCGCGGGCGTTGACCTCAAGCATCGGCCGGACTTTTTCGAGCACGTCGGAGGCTCCCCCGATGTAAAACACCAGCTGGCCGGCGGCGGCCACATCCCGGCTCCCGGTGAACGGGGCGTCGAGATATTTGGCATGGCGCCCCTCCACGATGCGGGCGGCCTCGATGGTTTCGGGCGGCGCCACGGTGGAGTGATTGACCACGATATGTTCGGGTCCGAGCGCCGGGGCCATGGCCGTGACGACCTCGAGCAAAGCCGGACCATCCGAGACGAAAATCTGGATGACTTTCGCGGATTCCGCCACCTCGGCCGGCGAGGAGAGGAAGTTCGGTTCCGGGCGCGGCGAACGGTTCCACACCCAGACCTGGTTGCCGGCCTTGCGCAGATTGGCAGCGACCCGGGAACCAATGATTCCCAGGCCGATGACACCGACATTGGGCTTCGCTGGACGCGCCATGCGACGGTTAGTTGCCCTGGGCGGCCGGTTCCGCACCGGTCGCGGGAGCCACGGCGTCCGAGGATTGCGGGGCGGATTCTTCCATGCCGGGCAGCATGGGCAGGGACGGAGGCTGCGGCGTCGGCAGCGTGTCCTCGATCTTGGCCGAGTTCTTCAGCGACTGGAGCAGATTGTTCACCGCCTCGCCCTCCTTCATCCTTTTCAGGTAGGCGATGAGCCGGTCCTTGACTTCCTCAAAGGACTCCGTCTGGGCGGGTTTCCGGTCGGTGACCTTGATGACGTGATAGCCAAACTGGGTTTTGACCGGCTCGGCGCTCACGGTGTCGACCTTCTGGCTGAAGGCCGCTTCCGCAAACTCCGGCACCATGCGGTCCTTCTCGAAGAACCCGAGGTCGCCGCCTTCCTGGGCGGACCCGGGATCATCCGAAAGCTCCTTGGCGAGCGCGGCAAAGTCTTCCTTCTTGGCACGGGCGATGGCCTTCTTGGCCGCCTCGAGCTGTTTTTTGTCCTCCTCCGCGGAAGCACCCGGCTTCACGGCGAAGAGAATGTGGCTGGCCTTGACGGTTTCGCCCTGTTCGAACTCCGCCTTGTTGGCGTCGTAGAATTTCCGGGCCTCGTCCTCGGTCACGTCGGTCTTGCCGGCAATCTGGCTGGTCACCCACTTCTCCTGCTGGAGCATCTTCTTGAGGTTCTCACCGAATTTTTCCGGCGTCTGGCCCACCTCGCTGAGCTGTTTGCTGAACTCCTCCTCCGAAGGGAACTGGGCCTTGATTTCGGCGATCTGCTTGTCGATGTCCGCCTGGGAAATCTCCACGCCCTCCGAAGCCTTGGTGAGGAGTTTGTCCAGAATGATCCGGTCGAGGAGCTGGCGGTATCCCATCAGCTTCTGATCGGTGGAAAGTTCGTTCACCGGAACGCCGGCCGCCTTGACGGCTTCATTGAAGGCCTCATCGAGCTCGGCTTTGGAAATGGGCTCCCCATTGACCGTGGCCACGGGATCCTTGAGGCCGTCGAGGGAGGCCGCCGGCGAGGCTCCGGGGGTTGCGGGAGCGGCGTCCGAGGGAGCCGTCCCCGAAGGGGCGGCGGAAGTCGCGGTCGGCGCGGGAGTGGGCGACGCCAGGTTTTCCGCAGCGGGCGGGACGGGTTTGCAGGAAGAGAATACAGCCACCGCCGCCGCCGAAGCAGCCGCCAGCACGAGAGAGGAAGTTTTGTTCATTGATGCAGGAAAAAGTGTCTTCGCATGGGGAGAAAAGCAACACCAGACGAATTTCTGAATTTTCGGATTTACATCAAGAGACAGCAAGGCGATTCTTTTCGTTCAATCTCCGCTCACGTGGCGGAACTGGCAGACGCGTGCGCCTCAGGAGCGCATGGGGCAACCCTTGGAGGTTCGAATCCTCTCGTGAGCACCATCTTTCCCTGAAAAGGGGCGTGGAGATTGAAGCTCCCCCTCCCTTCCCTATCATCCCGAGAGGGTTAACCCCGGTTGGAGTTCACACTTCGGCGTGTCTTTCGTTTTCGCTTTCCGCCTTCCTCCTTCCGCTTTTCAGTGTTTCCTCCTTCCGCTTTTCCGTTTTCGTTTTTACCGTGCCGACCATCAAACCTGCACTGCCACAACAAAATCCCGGCTTTGTCCGCCAGACCTTCTCCTCCATCGCGAAGCGCTACGATCTCGCGAATCATGTTCTGAGCGGAGGAGCGGATTTTCTTTGGCGGGCCAAGGCCGCCCGTCTGGTGGCGGCGGCGCGACCCCGACGAATTCTGGATCTCGCGACGGGCAGCGGAGATCTCGCGAAGACCCTGCGCGCGGCCTGTCCGGACGCCCAGGTGGTGGGGGCGGATTTTTGTCTGCCCATGCTGGAGGTGGCGCGGGACAAAAAAATTCCCGCCCTGGTTCAGGCGGACGGACTGCACCTGCCGTTTCGCGACGGCGTCTTCGACGCGCTCACGGTGGCGTTCGGCTTGCGCAACATGGCGTCCTGGGATCAGGCCCTGCGCGAAATGCATCGCGTGCTGCGTCCGGGCGGCCTGCTGCTCGTGATGGATTTTTCCCTGCCGGAATTTGCCCCCTTTCGGGCCGTCTACCGGGCCTATCTGCATCACGGCCTGCCCCGGCTGGCGGCGCTCGTAACCGGCAATCGCGCCGCCTACGAATATCTCGGGGAGTCCATCGAATCGTTTCCGCGCGGCGCCGGCATGCTCGATTTGCTGATCCGCTGCGGATTCAAAAATCCGGAGCGCCGGCTGCTTTTCAACGGCGTGGCGAGCATTTACACGGCGCTTCGAAACTCCGACGACGGCGTCCGACGTCCGGGCTGAACGCCTCGAAAACTCAGCGCGGCGTGCCGCGGGTCACCCAGGCGTCCACCAGCCCCAAGGCCGGGCGTTCGCCGGAGAGGCGCGGACCCGGCCGGTAATCCGGATTGGGGGTCAGGTGAAGACGCACCGCCCGGCTGTTTTCCTTCGCGAGCGGCACGCTCACCAATTCGCCGAGTACGAACGGCGCCACCTGCCGCCAGACCCCATCGGGCCCTTGAACCCCGGCCCGGACCCGCTTGTCGGCGAGGATCTGGGAAAACAGCAGATTGCACGACCCGGCGGGCGCTCCGTCCTGGAGCATGACCGTCAATTCCCCCGGGACGGAAAGCGCCGGCTCGAACCGGGCAAATTCCCCCTCCGCACCCGGCGGATAAAGCGCATCCCCATCGCCCGCGGAATCCGCCAGCAGGGCCGGATCGCGGGGCTGTCGGCCGGCGGCCGGGAACGGAATGTCACGGCCCTCCTGGTCGATCCGGACAATGCCGCGGTTGGCCGGCGGCACAAAAAACAGCCGTTGGTAATTGATCAGCAGCGGGGTCGAAACATAACGCACACCTTCAGGCAAAGACTCCCAGGTGAAGCGGGCCCGTTCGGGTCCCCCCTTGAATGCGGCATCAAAGACCAGCCACCGCCCCCCGGCGAACGCCCCGTCGTCAATCGGACCGTCCGTGACCTCGCGATCGGGAAGATAGGGACGCATGAGCTTGGCATATTTTTTGGGCGCCCACAGGACCGCATCAGGCGGAAATCCCCGCCCGACCAATTGAGCAATTCCGCCCCAGTTCTGTCGCGGAATCAACGGCTCCCGAATTTCGGCCTTCCAGAGCACGCAGGCGGCAAGGGTGGAAAATCCGACAATGACCAGCGGCCGCACCGGAACCAAAAACGGCGCGGCCATCAGGGAACCGGTCATGATCGTTGCCAGCAACGCCAGCGGACCGGCCAGAAAGGCGCTCACCCGAATGGGCACCGATTTGAGAAAAAACAAAAACGCCAGCATGGCCAGCACGGCGGCCGCCACCCCGGCGGCGGCAATCCGGTCCGAGCGGCGGGCAAAATGCCCGAATATCACAAACAGCAGAACCAGGAGCAGCGTCAGAACCAGAAAAAGCGGTCCGATCTGCACGATTTCGTAGGAAAAGAGGTATTGCAGCGTGCGGTAGAAGGCCTCGATGGAGCCGAAGTTGTAGGTGACCGAATCGCCGTATTCCCCATCATAGCCCGCCGCCACCTTCAGGACGTCTCCGGCCACCGGCAGGTACAGCATGCCGATCGCGGCGAGCGCGAGAAACCCGGAAAGGAATGTCTCGCGGGACGGCTGATGAAAAAAGGCGGCCAGCATCAGCCCCCCGCCGAAAATCACATAATAAGGCAGCGTGTAGGTGCCGAAGACGGTGGTGACGGCCAGCACGGTCAACCACACCGCCCGTCGGGTCCGCAGCCATTCGCACAGCGCCACCGCGCCGACGGTGCCCAGAAGGCCGATGAGTCCGTAGCCCCGGGCCTCCAGCAGCACCTTGAGCGCATAAAGGTCGATCGCGAGCAGTCCGGCAAAGGCCACCCCCGCCAGAAACCACCCCCGCCGCACGGCGTAAAGCACCAGCAGAACCAGCGTGGCAAGGACCGATGCGAAGGACACAAACCGGGCGCGCAATGGAGACAGCGAATCCGCGCCCGGCAGGAGGGCGTTCACCACATTGAAGAAAATGTGATTCCTGGCGAGGTTGTAGGAGCCGACTGCGGGGGCGATTCCCTGCGAGGTGTATCGGCCGATGTTCAGGATTTCATCCTCGCGCAATGAGGAGGTCGCCAGAAAACGCCAGGCCGGCCAGGCGTGATGGATGACGATGCCGGCCAGGACCACACCGCAGAAAAGGCTGAGCACCCCCCAGAGCACCGTCCGGCGCGTCACCCAGACGCCCAGGTTTTTCCACCCCGCGCCCAGCCGGGGCACGACGACCTCCCAGAGCGCGCTGGATTCCCGCACGAGGGCCGCAAACGCCCACGCGCCCACGGCGAAGGCGATCAGCCAAGCCGGGTCCCTGAGCGGGCCGGGCAGTTGCCGGGCGAGAAAAACCGTGCCGACAAACAGGGCAAACCGCCCCACAAACCGGCGGCCGGCCCCGCGCGCCAGGCGGCCGAGTCGGGCGGCCAGGGTTTTGTCCATCGCAGGATGCGGATCAGCCGATCACCGCAATGCACTCAATTTCGACATCAAACCCGGGAGGCAACTGCGCCCCGATGGTGGCGCGCGCCGGTTTGGCTTCGCTGAAATAGCGGGCGTACACCTCGTTCATCTCCTTGAAGTTTTCCGGCGTGAGGTTGGAAAGATACACGCGGCAGCTCACGACGTTCTCCAGCGTGGCCCCGGCCTGCGCGAGGACATTCCTGATGTTCTCGATAACAAGCTCGGTCTGGCGGGCGATGGACCCGCGGTCGATCCCGCCCCGGGCGGGATCGTAGGGCGTCATGCCGGAAACAAAGACAAATTTGCCTTCGGCCACCACTCCCAACGAGTAGGGACCAAGGGCCGGGGGAGAACCGGGGAAAGCGGCAATGGGCGATTTCATGGCTTCGGGGATTTTGCACGCGCGGACGCGGACTTTCCACTTTTTCCCGAAAGGAGGGCGACTTCCCCCTTCCGGAGCAGGCGCCATTCACCCGGCTTGAGGTTGCCGCGTTCCAGTTCCCCGATGCGCGTGCGCACAAGGCGCTTCACCTCGTAGCCGAATTTGTAAAACATCAGACGGATCTGGCGTTTGAGCCCCTGGCGCAACACCACCTTCACATGCTGCGGCGCCACGACGTGGAGCCGCTCCATGCGGGCGCGTCCGCCCGGAATGAGGAATCCGCGGAGCATTTTGGGCGTCAGCGCGGTGTCGAAGGCCTTGTCGAGCAGCACCTCGTATTCCTTCTCGATCTCGTGGGCCGGATGGGTCAGCCGCTGGGCCAGTTCCCCGTCGTTGGTCAGCAAAATGAGCCCCTCGCTGTCCTTGTCGAGGCGGCCGACATGGAAAAGCCGGCCGAAATGCGCGGGAACCAGGTCGAACAGGGTCCGGCGTCCCCGCTCGTCGGAACGTGTGCACACAAACCCCCGCGGTTTGTAGAGCAGCAGGTAGACCGGAAGTGCGGCGCGCGCGGGTTTGCCGGCCACCCGGACGTCGTCTCCGGGCTGCACGGTCGTGGCCAGTTCGCGAATGAAATGGCCGTTGATGGAAACCTTGCCGTCGAGAATCAGCGCTTCGCAGGCCCTCCGCGAACCGAAGCCGGCGGCTGCCAGAAAGCGGTTTAATCTCATGTTCGGCTGTGGCGGAGTGAAAATGAAAGTGAAAGGGAAAAGGAGGGGGAGCGGCGCGCGCTCTTCTCCCCTTTCACCTTCACTCTCACCTCACTCGCAAAAGCGCCTAGTCTTCAGGCTTGGTTTTGGGCAGGCCAATCACACGCTGGCCGTCCTTGAACTGGCCGCGCTTCTTGAGCAGCTCAACGCGCTCGAAGCGCTTCAAAACGCTGCGCTTGGCTTTGATCGTGCCTTTGCCCTTAAGGCTGGGATGTTGACTCATAGGGGCGGGAAATCTGGACGAAATCCGGGGAAAAGCAACCCTGAAATCCGGGAACCGGTCACTTTGCCCCGCCACCATCCGGGAGTCTCACACCCCGCCCCGGCACCGTCAGCCGGTCGGTCGCCGTCCATCCGAACCGGGGGAACCGCCTTTTTTTCAGAGCGCGGTCAGGCGGGCCGTCCGGGCCTCCCATCGGGTGATCAGGTGGAAAATCACATTGATCCCGAACCGGTAGGCCTGTTCGACGGCGGGTTGATCAATGTTCCGGACATAAACGCCGCGGTTCGCCCAGAGGGTGCTGTTCATGGCGACGTACTGACCGTGAATGTTCCGCGAAAGATCGAACTTCCCGTCCTTGGTCAGGCCGATCTGCCACATGTCCCCGTAATCGTTGCGGGTCTGGATGACGGCAATCTCCCCGCCCCAGCGCAGCACCCGCACGGGTTCTCGGTAATAATTGAGACCTTCCGGCAAGGCTTTGACCTTCGGGAAATATCCCTGGGTGAAAATCGGATGATTGTCCGGAAGGGCCTCGAAAACCTGATCCCCTCCCAGCACCCGTTTCATTTCCCGTTCGAAGGCGATGTCGAAAGCGGACCGGCGCCCCGGCACCGAACTGTCCCCCCAGACCGCCCCGCCGAGGCGGATGTATTTCCGAAGGTTTTCCACCTCCCGATCGGTCAGGCGGAAATCCTGCGTTCCGGTCAGGAAAATGAACGGCGGACGGGTCGTGAAAATTTCGTCACTGTCCAGTGGGATGGCCTTGACGTTCCGCTCGTTGGTCTTCAGGCGATCCTTCGTCCAACGGCTGGTGATGGAGAGCAGATTGGGCAGGCTGCCGGCGGTGATTTGTCCATTGTGGAGGCGCACGGTGGAGTGCCAGTTGCCCTTGTAGCGGCCGATGTAGGCCGTGAATTCATACTCGCCTTTGGAGGAGCGGCCGGGAATCCGGTAGTCCGTGAATTTCCCGATCTCCTTCAATTCGCCCGCGGTGAGACCCGGAGGAAGGTTGACGCAAGGTTTGCCCGGTTCGAACACCTCGCGCGTCCCAAAGGCGTCGGACACCGTCGGCCCCTGAGCGGGGGAAGGCACGGTAAATCTTTCCAAGGCGTCAGGCTTCGCTGTGTCCAGCACCCGGGCAAAATCCTGCGGGCTCGGCCCCGCGGGCTGGGGCGTAAATTCCTTCGGCTGCGGAACGGGGGGCGCCTTGTCGAGCAGCGGAGCCGGATTCGACTCCCCACGTTCCACAAAGTCGGGTCCGGAGGACACAAATTCCGGCTCCGGCGGAGTCAGCGGTCGCACCACCACAACCGTCGCCAAAACGACGATCAGAAGAGCATGCAAGGTGAGGGATATGGTGAAAAATCGCGATTCGGCGAGCCGATCGCGGACGGCCGCAAGGAGTTTCTGGGGAAACATAAGAAAAATTTACCCAATTGGGGGCCTAAAGCGAGGTTAATCGGACATGACACCACACGTCCGACCGCTTCGGCAGCGTTGAAAACGGGCGAACGGCATTCCCTGAAGACGCGTCACGGGAAAGACTGATGTTTTTAATTGATTTTCCGTTACTTACACAACACCACTCTCATCCCCTCCCTCCCGACCACCCCGGAGATCGCTTGGGGCCTCCCGCCTTTCTCCCGCAATGTTCCCGAAATCACCCCGCTTGAAGCCCTTCAACGACAGGCTTTTTTCCCACGACCTCGCCTATGGACAGAGCGCCGGTTTTCCCCTATGGGAACCCGGTGAAACATCTCCTTTCCATCGAATCCCTCAGCCGCGAGGACATCGAACGCATTGTCGCGCTCGCGGGCGAGATGAAGGCCACGCGCGGGCGTCACGCCGCGCACCCCCTGCGTCACACCGTTTGGGCGCTGCTTTTTTCCAAATCGTCCACCCGCACCCGTGTCTCCTTTGAAGTGGGCATCCGGGAACTCGGCGGCGATGTGATGTTTTTGGCCGCCCACGACATCCAGCTCGGACGCGGCGAACCCATCAAGGACACCGCGCGGGTCATGGGCCGCATGGTGCACGGCGCGGTCATCCGCACCTTCGCGCAAAGCGATGTCGAGGAATTCGCCTCCTACAGCGGCATTCCCACCATCAACGCCCTCACAGACGAGGAACATCCCTGCCAGATCCTCTCGGATCTTTTCACCCTCCAGGAATCCGGCAAATCGCTGCGCGATTTGAAGCTCGCCTTCATCGGCGACGGCGACTGCAACATGGGCCGCTCCTGGATCTGGGCGGCGGCCCGCCTGGGTTTCGAACTGCGCATCGCGGCGCCGGAGAAATTCCAACCGCCGAAGGACCTGGTGGAACGCGCCGGCGGCCGGGTTTACCTCACCGAGGATCCCCTCGAAGCCGCCCGGGGGGCGGACGCCCTCTATACCGACGTCTGGGTGAGCATGGGCCGCGAGCAGGAAGCCGCCTTCCGGATCGCCCAGTTCCAGAACTATCAGATCAACGACTCCCTCCTCGCCGTCGCCCCTGGGGCGCTGGTGTTGCACTGCCTGCCGGCCTACCGCGGCAAGGAGATCACCGAATCCGTTTTCGAAGCCCATGCGGACACCATTTTCCGCCAGGCCGAGAACCGCCTGCATGCGCAAAAAGCCATCCTTTCGCTGCTGGCGGACTGAACAAATCCTGCACCGTCCCGGGCAACGCCGGTTAAAACGGCGTTGCTTCCGGAAACGGTTTGCCTAGTATCACCCACCCTTAACTCTCCTCGCCCCGTGCTTTCCAGTATCCTCCTCCTTTACGGCATTCCCCTATCTTTGGTCTGCGCCATCCTCGGATTGGCCGCAGCGGTTTTCCTTATCAGCAAGGTCATCGGCTCACCGGCCGGTAACGCGCGCATGAAGGAAATCGCCGGCGCCATCCAGGAAGGTGCCAAGGCCTATCTGAACCGCCAAATCATGACGATCGGGATCATTTCGGCGGTGATCTTCATCCTCCTCGGCATCCTGCGCGACATGCCGACCGCCCTGGGCTTCCTGCTGGGCGCGGTGTGCTCGCTGGCGGCCGGCTACATCGGCATGCGCATTGCCGTGGTGGCCAACGTCCGCACGGCGCAGGGCGCCACCATCGGCCGCAAGAAGGCCCTGCAGGCCGCCTTCAACGGCGGGGCGGTCACCGGCCTTCTGGTCGTCGCCCTGGCACTGCTCTCGGTCGGCATTTTCTGGCTCATCATGAGCGCCATCAATCCCGACAAGGCGGTCACCAGCCTCGTCGGCGTGGCCCTCGGGGCCTCCCTGATCTCGGTCTTCGCGCGACTCGGCGGCGGCATCTACACCAAGGCGGCCGACGTCGGTGCGGACTTGGTGGGCAAGGTGGAGTCAAACCTTGACGAGGACGATCCGCGCAATCCGGCCACCATCGCCGACAACGTGGGCGACAATGTCGGCGACTGCGCCGGAATGGCGGCCGACGTTTTTGAAACCTACGCCGTGGCCCTCATCGGCACCATCCTCGTCGGCGCCCTCACCGCCGGAACCGGCGCGCCGGTCATCTTCCCCTTCGTCCTGGGAGGGATCGCCATCCTGGCCTCCGTGGTCGGCATTTTCTTTGTCAATGTCGCCGGCCTCAAACCCTCCAACGCCCTGATGGGCGGGGTTCTGGTCAGCACCCTGCTTTCCGCCCTGGCCTTCTGGCCCGTCACGCACGCCATGTTCCCGTCGGGCCTTGAGGTGAAGGACGTGATGAGCGGCGCGCAGGAAACCTTCTCGGCCAATGGCATCTTCTTTGCCTCCATCATCGGCCTGCTCATGACCGGTGCGGCCGTGCTGATCACCAACTACTACACCTCCACGGCCTACTCACCGGTCCGCAAGATCGCCCAGGCGTCGGTCACCGGTCACGCCACCAACATCATCGCCGGTCTCGGCGTGGGTCTGCATGCCACGGCGCTGCCCGTCATCTGCATCGGCGCCGCCATCTGGCTGAGCTACTACAGCGCGGGCCTCTACGGCATCGCCGTCGCCGTCATGGCCATGCTCGCCATGTCCGGCATCATCATCTCCCTCGACGCATTCGGACCCATCACCGACAACGCGGGCGGCATCGCCGTCATGAGCGGCCTGCCCAAGGAGGTCCGCGCCATCACCGACGAACTCGACGCCGTCGGCAACACCATGAAGGCGGTGACCAAGGGCTACGCCATCGCCAGCGCCGGCCTGGCGGCGGTCGTTCTCTTCGGTTCGTATTTTGTCGATCTCAAGCACCACCTCGAAACCGTCCGTCATCTGACGGAAAGCCAGATCGCCCAGGAGCTCGCCTTCTCGCTGAAGGACCCGACCATCATCATCGGTCTCTTTATCGGCGGACTGCTGCCCTGCCTGTTCTCGGCCTTCAGCATGAACGCCGTCGGCCGCGCCGCCGGCTCGGTCGTCGAGGAAGTCCGCCGTCAGCTCGCCAAGCACCCCGGCATCCTCAGGGGAGAAGACACCCCGGAATACGGCGCCTGCGTCGACATCGTGACCAAGGCCGCGCTCAAGGAAATGATCGTGCCCGCCCTCCTGCCCGTGCTGGCGGTCATTCTTGTGGCCGCCATCCCGAACGACGGCATAAAAATCCTCGGCGGCGTGCTCGTCGGCAGCATCGTCACCGGCCTGTTCATGGGCATCTCCATGACCTCCAGCGGCGGCGCGTGGGACAACGCCAAGAAATACATCGAGGAAGGCCACTTCGGCGGAAAGAACTCCGAAGCCCACAAGGCGTCGGTCACCGGCGACACCGTCGGCGATCCCTACAAGGACACCAGCGGTCCGGCCATCAACCCGATGATCAAGGTCGTCAACATCGTCGCCATCCTCATCATCCCGATCTTCTTCTGATCGCCCCGTAGGGGATGACGCAAGGAGTTCCCAAACATCTCCTCACAAAAAGGAGCTCTCCATCCGAGAGCTCCTTTTTTTTTACGCGCCATTCGGAACGTTCTTACCGGAAGGCTCACGCCCAAACAGCAGACTCCTCCCCAATCTCCCCACCCCGACTTCCTCGATCCGGTCCCCGAACGGAATCTGCAAATTCTACGGCGGAAACGTCGTCGAGTCTCCGATTCGCTCACCTCGATGTTCACGCCCTTGATCGAACCTTGATTTTTCCCGCCGGACTGTCGATCAGCTTGGCCCGATCCCGTTCGGTCCAAACCGACTGCCTTTGGAAGCCTGGCTCCAGATTGAGATGGTCGTTCTCATACAGGTGCTGGAGGTCGAGCACGCTCTTGGTCGTCGTCTTATGATGGATCGAAGCGGGAGGCGGCATGACGGGACAAGGATTTTTCGGAGAGGGGCTGATTGGGGAAGAGCACGGCGAGTCCTTGCGATCAATTTGTTGGGTTAGCGCGCCTGGCGGTTTTGAAACAGGAAATACTCCACGTGGTCTGCTTGGGTATTCAGTGCTTTAGCGATGGTGTGGCAGCCTTCGACGTAGGACCAATACTTGGTCCACGCCTCCCCCAAGCGCTTCTTATTCGCTAGGGGGCCTGCTTGGGGGTCGAGGTATGCACGAGGAGCTGAGCTCTCCACGCAACTGCTGGCCCAAGGGCTTACGAGCTTCACCATGCCTGCGGCAACGCGTTCGTCATAGATCAGGGCATAATTGTTGCGACGCGTGCGTGTTT
>CALCJD010000141.1 GCA_937960895.1 uncultured Spartobacteria bacterium
AACCCGGTGTGGCTTCTTTGTTGTTTGCCGCCTCCGTTCTGGCGCTGAGCACGTCCCGTCGCCGCCGGAATTAGCCTTACCCATGAAGTATTCTTCCCGGACCGCCCGCCTCCTGGTGGCGGTCCTGTTGACCTCGCTTTCCTGCGTGCGGGCGGGACCATCGGCCGGTTCGTTTGTTGTCGCAGAACCGGGAGGGACGATCGCGCCGATTGTCATTGAAACCCTCCCGGATCAGGGCGGCAAGCCCGTGAATTGGGACGAACTGGAGAAGACGGTCCTGCTCCCTTCGCCATCGCCGGCGAAGGCGCTGATCAATGCGGTCCATTACCTTCGGGAGGCCATCACACGCATGACCGGAAAAACGCCGGTTGTGGAGGAAGGCGGCGCCTCCTCCCGGGGCATCGTTCTCTTGCGATTTGAAAATGCGCCGCCGGAGATCCGGAATGACGAGGAGATCCGGAAGGTTCTTCAGAACGACGGACGCGACGACTACAATCATCTTGAGGCCTATTGTCTGCGTTCCGAACCGGAGAGGGTTTGGGTCGTCGCCAACACCTGGAACGGCATCCTGGCCGGGGTGGCGGCCCTGTTGGAATCCGTGGGATACGAAACGCTCGGCATGGGGCCGAATTGGACGCATGTGCCGGATTTCACCACCCGCCCGTTGGTCTTTTCCGTCCGCGAATCCGGCCGTCCCGGGTTTTATCTGCGCAATCTCGCCGTGGCGAGCGGCGCGCATGTGGGGGCCGGCACCCTCACCCGTAATGTTCCGCTCTCGGATCCCCGCGACGAACCTGTGGAGGCCAGCCTGCTGAGGTGGCGCATCGGAACCCGCATGGAAGGGCGTTCGATGCCCGTTTTTCCCGGTCATGCCCTGACGCCCCTCCGGCAGAAAGTGATCGAAATCATGAGGGAAACCCGAAACCCCGACGGATTCCTGATCGAGAAGGCCACCATTGGGCCGGACGCTTCGCGTCCTCCGGCCTCCGCCGAAAACAAGGGGCATTTTTGGATCAATGACGACCCGCCCGGCAGTCCGGGAGCGGGCAAATTTTTCAGCTCGAACGGTATGGAGTGGAAGGAAAACACCTATCGCGAAAGCGCCACGGATCTGTCGCTGTCCTATGTTCGCGAGTTGTTTTTCGAAACCATGAAAACCCGTTCGGAGGAGGCCTTTGCCAGGCGTCCGGACGAGGTGTTTGTCTTTGGTTGTGATCCTGCGGACGGTTCCGGCCTGGGTGCGCTCGCCTACGCCAAAAACAAAAATTGGTATCCCGAGTATTTGCGGGCGGAGGGTGTCGCGTTTGGAAAACCGTATCCGCTTCATGGTGTCAACGGACTCGACCAGCCCCGGGAAACCTGGGATCCCGCCGCGGCCAGCGACACGGTGTTCGGATTCACCAACTGGCTCCTGCGGGAGTATGACAAATGGATTGATTCCCTCCCGGAGAACGAGCGGGTGACGGCGACGGGAAATTCGAAAAAGGATCTGATCGCCTGCTCGCTCCTGAGTTACAATTACCACGACGTCCCCCCGAATTTTAATCTGGATCCCCGCATCCGCGTCATGGTGGCGGGTTTCCCCAAGAACCGCGGGACGGGGAAATGGAAAAACTTCAAGACAAACGAGGATATCGCCTCGGCGTTCCGCACCTTGTTGCCACGACAGCCCGCGGCCGATTACCAGATCTTCAGCAACGCCCGCTTTCGCGACGGCACCCTGGCCGGCATTCCCGGGAAATCCACCATGGCGCCGGTGATTCAGAAGTATTATCGCGACAAATACGACGCCGGCTTCCGGGCGTTTACGGCCGAGACCGACCTGAACTTCGGCAAGCTGGGGCTCTTTTATTATCTTTCCGCCAAGATGCTCTGGAATCCCACGATGACCGCGGACGAGCTCGACGCCCTGCGCGACCGTTGGTTCCAGCGTGCGTTCGGATCCGCCTGGAAGCAAATGAAGGAATATTACGACTTCATGAGCGTGGAAAACTTCAAGACCGGCTCGCAGAGGAATTTTGCCAAGGCCATACGCATGCTCGATGA
Source organism: uncultured Spartobacteria bacterium (assembly GCA_937960895.1). Taxonomy (GTDB): domain Bacteria; phylum Verrucomicrobiota; class Verrucomicrobiia; order Chthoniobacterales; family Terrimicrobiaceae; genus CALCJD01. The sequence goes on from CALCJD010000141.1 coordinate 2,047, forward strand.
GGCGGACCGGATCCTCTCCGCAGCGCAGGAAACCGACGCCCTGCGGCGTCTCGATGACCTCAAACAATTCTGGTATTATTATTATCTCGTGGCCAGCGGCCAGGCGACGCCCCAATCGCGGGAGCTGCGCGAGTTCCTTTGGAAGGGCCAGATGTCCTACATGACCTCCATGATCATGGTGCAAATCGTGGCTTTCAAACAAAAGGACAGCATCCGCCTGGTCCCGCAATTGGCGGGAGAGGAATTCCAAGCCGGTCCGGCACATTTTAGCCGCGAGGAAACCCGGCGATGGTGGAAAAAAATCCTGGATTTCTGGCCGCCCGTATCCGTGGTCGAATTCAGCGAAGGCGCCCTCGCCGATGGAACGGTCGCGGCGCGGGCGGATCTGAATGATCTTGTGAAGGTGGCCGAGTTTCGCGGAGGACCCGGAGGGAAGGGGTTGTATTACAACAGCAGTCTGGAACCGGCGTTGAGTTTTCTCACCGTGGCCCGGAAGGCCGGCGAAGAAATCGGATTCATCCTGTATTGGCCGTCCAATCCGGATTTTCGCTATCACCGTCCCGCCTCCGTTTCCTATGGCATCGATCGTTGGAATCCGTCGGCCCGACAGTGGGAGGAACGGGTTGACGAGGCCATGACCAGCGAGGATTCGCAGACCCGGGACGGGGCGGACGGCAAACCCCTCCAATGGGTGGAAGTTCGCTACAAGGCTCCGCAGCCGGGGACCTACCGCTTTTCCGTGGGACGGGGTGGCAGCAATGCGCATTTGCTGACCTTGGACGGGGCGGATGAAAATGGGGCCTCCGGAGAGCACGGAATGACCTTCCCGGTTTCCGTGCGCGGTCTGACCCAGGATCCGGTTTGGATTTATCTTCCCCAAGGGACGAAGCAGTTGGATTTCGAATTGCCAAGGGAGGGAAAAGTCGATGTGTGTCTGCACACCGGACTGCCCTCCACCGGGATGTCTCTTTCCCGCAAGATTGCCGTGGACAAGGCGGGATATCAGTCGGTCCCCCTGGAAGCCGGGGAGGATGGCAGCCTGGCCATGATTGCCAGCAAGGGACCGTTGCTTGTGAAGGATATTTATTCCGTTCCGTTCCTTTGGGCCAAAAGCCCCTCGGCGCTTCTGGTTCCGCGAGCCATTGCGGAGGCGGACAAACTGACTCCGGAGGAATGAAAGTCATCCCGACTCCGCAGCGGCGGATACGCTGTCATTTCTAATCCCGTTCTTCGATTCCATCCCATGCGTTTCCTGCCGCTCCTCGTCGCGCTGTGCTGCAGCCTCCCGCTGGTTTCCCTGGCCACGCCGATCAGCCTGGCATCCGACGGCAAGTCCCGCGCGGTGATTGTCGCCCCTTCCAGGGTCATGGAAGACGATCGTGACATCTCCAAAATTCCGGGCCGCTCCCGCGACGCTCAACGTGAAATGGACAGGCGGAGGTTGCGGGAGTCGGCGAGGGATTTGAGCGTGTACCTCGGCAGAATGGGAGGGACGCCTCCGGTGGAAATTGTCACTTCGACGCAGGCCGTGCCGGCGGGGAAAATTCCGATCTGTCTCGGTGAACTGGCCGAGGAAAAATTTGGTCCCGTCGGGAAAACGTTTCCCGGAAAACAGGCCTTTCGATATGTCGCGAACCGACGGGGTCTGGGACTCTATGGCGAGTCCGACCTTGCCTCCAGCTATGCGGTTTATGAACTGCTGGACAAACTGGGATGCCGGTGGTTCATCCCGGGCGAACTGGGGGAATGCATTCCCACGTTCGAGCGGCTGGAAATCCTTCCCGAAGATTATGCGAAAAGCCCCGGCACCTTGTGCCGCCAGATCTGGGCGGCCGACGATGCGTTTCGGCGGCGCAATCGCCTGGGAGGAATCAATCTGCAGCCCAACCATGCCCTGGAAGGTTATCTCACCAAGAAGGATCGCGAGGCCCATCCCGAATACCGGGCCGTTGTGGATGGCGTTCCGTCCGACAAGCGACTCAAGTGGAGCAGCAGGGAGGTTGCCCTCGCCATTGCCGAAAAAATCATCGCGCGGCTGGACAAGGTGCCGCAGGACTCCGTTTCGCTGTCTCCGGATGACGGCGCAAAATTCGACGAGTCGGAGGACGATCGGAAACTCGATGCCGGGGATTTCGATCCGACCTTCCAGACGGTTTCCCTGACGGATCGCCTGATGGTCCTTTGCAACCGCATTGTCGACGAGGTCGTCAAACGCCATCCCGACACGCTGTTTGGAGTCCTCGCTTATGTGCAGTACACACGGCCGCCGGTGCGGGAGAGGCTGCATCCCAATCTCATCCCGCAGATTGCGCCGATCAGTTACGACCGGGCTCATCCCATCACCGACGAGGATGCGCCCAACAATGCCGAATATCGCAAGCTCATCGAAGGCTGGGCCCGGGTCGCTCCGCGGATTTCCTATTATCCTTATGCCTACCACCTGGCGGAAATTTCGGCACCGTACCCTTTGATCCGCAAATGGAGCGTGGATCTTCCGCTCTATTACAGAAACCACTGCGCCTTTTGGCAGCCGGAGACCACCGCCAATTTCGAGTCGACGATGCATGGTCTCTATCTTGGCATGCGCCTGGCCTGGGATCCCTCGCAGGATCCGGAGGCCATCATCCGCGAACTCAACGAGCGGTTCTATGGAAACGCGGCTCCCGCAATGACGGCCTACTGGAATGACATCGACAGCGTGTGGGTGGACGTTCCGGAATACACGGGCGGTGATTTTGGCTATCTGCTGCGCTTCACGTC
>CALCJD010000142.1 GCA_937960895.1 uncultured Spartobacteria bacterium
GGGTTAGGCCGCGGTGTTTGCAGTCAGTTTTTCGTCGGCATCGACGAGTTCCTGCCAGAGCTTTTTGTAGTTGGGCTCGTAGCGCTGGTCCTGGAAGTCGAGCATGCGGATGCGTTGGGCGACGATTTCCTGCACGCGGGGCGCGAGTTCCTGCCAGGTTTCCCGCAGGAGGCGCAGGGCGCCCGGTTCGCGGTCCCAGAGCACGGCATAGGAATCGATGAATTCCGCCGCATAGTTGGGTTCCGCCCGGTCGTTGGGATGCCAGATGTTGCGGGGGGGCTCCGGTTCCTCCAGGAGCATGGGGGCGATGTAGAGGTTCTTCAGGATGCCTTCGCGATATTTCGCCTTGGCTTCCGTCTCCATTCCGCAGAGGGAAAGGGTGAGCGCCCAGCCGAAGGAAAAGGACGGCTCGATGTAATCGCCGGCATAGTCCTTCTCGTAGCGTTCAAAAAACGCGGCGGCGGCCTCCGGTTCCTCGGCCAGCAGACGGAGAAGCGGAATGAAAAACCGCACCCCCTGGTTGTCCCGCTTGTTGAGCTCGAGGAGTCGCTCGAACTGGCCGGCGGCGCGGCCGTGGTGGCCTTGGTGCCAGAGGGTCATGGCCCGTCCATAGAGGGCCCGCAGCACCGGCCGCGTCTCGGGTTCGTTCCACCAATCCGGATTGAGCCCCTGCCAGCGCGGCATTTCGCGGGCGATGAGTTCCTCGTAGGCGGCGAGGCAATTTTTCCAGTTGCCGTTCTGAAACGCGATGTCGGCCAGCTCGATGCGGGCGGCCGCGCAGTCGGGATCGTTTTCGAGGGCAAGGCGGAGCAGGGCGACCTTTTTCTGCGACGAACGAATGCGCAGGGCCGTGTTGACCAGTCCGCGGGCGACTTCCCTGCGGTCGGGCAGTTCCCTGTTGTCCTTGGAAAAACGGAGCACCACCGTGCGGGTGAGCGCGCGGAAGGCGGCGGGGAGGTCCTGGTCGAAACGCTGGAAGCGGATGTCGACCTGGTGTTCCTCCGAGAAGGTTCTCCAGGCCTCCTCATCCCAATCCTCGCTTTCACAAACCGCGAGGCGGTCGGGCGGACCGAGCCGGTCGAAGAGGCGCACGAGGTAATTTTCCACCCGGGCCTGGTCCAGTTCTTCGAGAATTTCCGGGGCGGCGAGCGGAGTGCCGGTGGGATCGCAGATGATGAGGAGGGTGGGAAGAAAGTAGTCCCTTCCGGCGCCGGGAACCGGTTCTTCGAGGTCGACCCAGTAGACGAACCACGTGGTCTTGGATGATCGGACCGGCTGGATCACGCCCAGGTCACCTCCATGCGTTGCCGGCGTCCGGAACGGTCCGTGTAAAAGAGCTCGCGATGTTTCGAACCGTGTTCGTGCACCATGCGGGTGACCTTCACGTCGAAGCAGCAGTATTCGGCGATCTCCATCAGTTTTCCTTCGCGCCACCAGCGGATGGCGTCAAGGCCCTCCGCGATCTTGCCGACTCCGAGCGTGCCCTGGGCGACGTCCTCCAGCTTGAGGCGGTGTCCAACGGCCTTTTCCACTTCGAGGAGGAGATCCAGGGTGGGAAGGTGATGGGGAAGATCGAGGATGGTGTAGCCCATAAGGACCTCGTAATCGAACCCTAGGATGTTGTAGCCCACCACGAGGTCGGCCCGCTGCAGGCGCGCAATGAGGTCGCCGGCGCGCTTTTCGGAAAAAATTTCGTAACGGTTTTCGGCCGTGCTGTAGGTGACTCCGACCGACATGCCCATTTCCGCCTTCCGGTCCCAGCCGCCGACATCATTGGCGGTGCGCTGCGTTTCCAGATCGAAGTAGACGATGTCCATCAAAGGGAAGGCAGAATCCGTGAAAGCGGGGATGAATTCAAGAGTGCGGGCGAGCGAACTCAGTCGCGGAAGTTGTTGAAGGCGAGGCTCACGTCAAAATCCCTGCCCCGCAGGGCGGCGATGACCTTTTGCAGGTCGTCCTTCTTGGCCCCGGTCACCCGGATTTTGCGGTCCTGCAGGGCCGCCTGAACCTTCAGGCCCAGATCCTTGATGAAACGGATGATCTCCTTGGCCTTGTCGCCGTCGATGCCCTGTTTGATCGCGAGTTCCTGGCGGGAGTGGCCGAGAGGGGAAATGTCGGGATCCTTCTGGTCGACATTGCGCAGGTCCACGTTGCGTTTGGCGAGTTTGGCGATGACGATTTCGCGCAGTCCCTTGAGGCGGGCTCCGTCGTCGATCGCGAGAAGGATGGAGCCGGACTTGGGATCAATGGAGATCGTGGCGGTGGCTCCCTTGAAGTCGAAGCGGCCGGCCAGTTCCTTCTGGGCCTGGTCGACGGCATTCTTGACCTCCATGCGGTTCACTTCGGAAACAATGTCGAACGAGGGCATGCCCCGAGGATGCCGCGGAAGCGGCCCGGCTGCAATACCGGGCCGGATCGGAAAAATCCGGGAACGGATCCCCCCCCTTCCTGCGCGGAACCGGGCGGCGGGCTCAGTGCGGATTCAGCCGGAAAAATGCCTCCGCCGTGCGGGTCGTTTGTTCGGCCACGTCCTCAAGGCGGAGTCCGCGGATTTCCGCGATTTTTTCCGCCACGAGCCGGGTGTGCCAGGGCTCGCAACGTTTGCCGCGGTGGGGCGTGGGAGCCAGATAGGGACAATCCGTTTCGACCATGAAACGGCCTTCCGGCAGGGAGGCGACGGTTTCGCGGACGAGCGCGGCGTTCTTGAACGTCACGATGCCCGTGAAGGAAACGAGGTGTCCCTGGGCGAGGATTTCCGCCGCCTGGTCGGGACGGTTGCCAAAACAGTGGAAAACGCCGCGGAGTTTGCCGGCGTAGGGAGCCAGAATGGCGATCGTGTCGTCCCAGGCGTCGCGCTGGTGGATCACCACATTCAGACCGAGCTCCACGGCCAGATCGAGCTGCATGCGGAAGGCGTCCGCCTGCGCGTCCCGATAGGCGCCGTCCATGACGGAGGCCGCCACGTCGGCCGGGGTTTCCGCCTGCAGGGCGGCCATGGCGGGCGAGCTTTGGGCCTGGGTTTCGCTGGGCAGATGGTGGTAGTCGAGGCCGGTTTCGCCGATGGCCGCCACCTTGGGATGACGGGCCAGCTCCCGCAGGGCTTCGACAAAATCCTCCGGTTCGTTCTGGACATTGGTGGGATGCACGCCGACGACCGCGTAAACGCCGGCGTGTTTTTCCGCCAGGGCCACGGCCCGGCGGCTGCTCTCGATGCCGGTGCCGATCGTGATGATGCGCTCGACGCCGGCCTCCCTGGCGCGGTCCAAGACGGCGTCAAAGTCCTCCGCAAAATCGGGATAATCGAGATGGGCGTGGGTGTCGATGAGCATGGCGGTGGGGAGTTTTGAGAATCGAGTTTGTACGTTTTAAGATGGCCTGTCGTGCGGGCGGTGCTCCCGAAACTTACAAACCCAAGAGGTGATCCTTGGCTCTTCCCTCACCACTGCACGACGGAGCTCGCGTAGGTGAGGCCGCCGCCGAAGACGACCATCAGGATGTAATCGCCCTCCTTGAACCGTCCGGTTCGGTTGGCCTCGTCGAGCGCGATGGCCACGGCCGCGGCCGAGGTGTTTCCGTAGCGGTCAAGATTGACGTGAAACTTGCTCAGCGGCAGGTCGAGACGCTCGGCCAGGGCTTCGATGATGCGGGCGTTGGCCTGGTGCGGGATGATGCAGGTGAGATCGTCGACGGTGAGTCCGCTGCGGCGGAGGGCCTCCCGTGCGGCCGCAAGCATGGAGGTGACGGCATGCTTGAACGTCTCACGTCCGTTCATGTGGAGGGTGTTGAGCTTCTGGTCGATGTTCTCCTTGGTCACCGGCAGGGCGCAGCCGCCGCCCGGAATGTGCAGGATGTCGGCGTAGTTGCCGTCGCTGCCCATGTAGGTGGTGATGACGCCGTGGGAACCCGCCCGGTAGCGCAGGATCGCCGCGCCCGCCCCGTCGCCGAAAAGCACGCAGGTGTTGCGATCCTGCCAGTTGACGATGGAGCTCAGCTTGTCGGCTCCGATGACGAGAATGGTGTTGCAGGCGTGGTTGGAAATGAACTGCTGCGCGACCTCGATGGCGTAAAGAAAGCCCGAGCAGGCGGCGGAAATGTCAAAGCACGCCGCGTTCTTGGCGCCGAGAATGCGCTGCACGTGGCAGGCCGTGGAGGGGAAAAACGTGTCGGGCGTGACCGTGGCCACGATGATCAGGTCGATCTCGGACGCCTTGACCCTGGCCTGCTCCATGGCCCGTTTGGCGGCCTTGGCCGCCATGTGGCTGGTGGTTTCCCCCTCCGCGGCAATGCGGCGTTCCTTGATCCCGGTGCGGGTCGTGATCCAGATGTCCGTGGTGTCGACGAGCTTTTCCAGATCGGCATTGCTGAGGACACGCTCCGGAACGTAGCTGCCCGTGCCGATGATGGAAACCGTGCGGCTAGGTTGAGGGGAGCGGGTCAGCGGATTGCGCTTCATGGTGATACGACGCAGTGGCCTCGACGATGCGGGAGTTGATTTTTTGGGTGACGAATTCGCGGGCGACGCGGATGGCATTCTTGATGGCCACGGGCGATGAATTTCCGTGGGCCTTGATGCAGATGCCGTTCACGCCCAGAAGAGGGCTGCCGCCGTATTCATCCGCACTGATGCGTTTTTTGATGGAAAGAAACGCGCCTTTGGCCAGCCAGGCGCCCAAGGCCCGGACGGGGGAGCTGGTCAGCTCGCGTTTCAGCCATCCGAGCAGCGACTTGGCGAGGCCCTCGATGGTTTTCAGAACGATGTTGCCGACGAAGCCGTCACAGACGACCACGTCGAGCGATTCCCGAAAGAGGGCATGGCCCTCGGTGTTTCCGGCAAAATTGATCGGTGCCTGGGCCAGCAGCTGGAAACATTCCTTCGTGAACTCATTGCCCTTGGAGTCCTCCGTGCCGATGGACATGAGGCCCACCCGGGGATTGGAACGGCCCATGATTTCCCGGGCGTAAATGCTGCCCATGATCGCATAGTCCCGGACGTGTTCGGGGGTGGCGTCGATGTTGGCGCCGGCGTCCAGCAGCAGGAAACCGCCCCTTTCCGTGGGAATGACCACAGCCAGCCCCGGCCGGTGAATGCCCGGGAGCGTGCGCAATTTGATGGTGGCGGCGGCGACCAAAGCACCGGTGTGCCCGGCGGACACGACGGCATCCACTTCGCCGGCCTTGACCAGATCCACAGCCCGGCTGACCGAGGAATCCTTCTTGCGCCGAACGCTGTCAATGGCGGCGTCATTCATCTCCACCACCTGGGAGGCGTGGAGAATGGTGACGCGGTCCTCGAGTCCGGAAAAGTCGTGCCGCGCCATTTCTGCGCGGACTTTTGCTTCATCGCCCACCAGGACGACGGTAAAATCGGAATATTCGCGCAGGGCCTGGAGGACGCCGGCCACAGGATTGACCGGGGCGAAATCCCCGCCCATGGCATCGAGGGCGATCCTCATTGCGACCTAGCCTGCGTCAACCGTCAGAACCTGGCGCTCCTTGTAATAGCCGCAGGACGGGCAGGCCACGTGGGCGCGGACGGCTCCGCCGCATTGCGGGCATTTGGAAAGTTTCGGGGCGTGCCAGCGGTTGGCCGCCTTGCGGGTGCGCAGGCGCATCTTCGAGGTTTTACGTTTGGGAACTCCCATAGGTCAAAGATTGGATTGGTCAGTTGTCGGTCTTTAGTTGGTCCAGAGCGTTCCATGCGCTCGCGCCGGGAGACGGTGAGGAATCGGCAGGCGCCTGCGGAAAGCTGGCTGAACACGTTTTGCGTCCTTCCGCATCACATCGCGGATAGGCGGGAAGGGCAAGCTGAATATCCTCCCGCACTTCCTCGGAAAAGTCAACCAACTCCGGCCCCTCCAGTTGCTTTTGCAGGGCAAACTCGGGGACACGCAACTCGGTTTCGAAATCCTCCAGGCATGCAACGCAACGCAACCGGACTTTCACCGCCAGGTGGCCGGTTGCGAAGATCCCGCCGTCGGAAATGCCGACATCGAGGGAGTATTCCACCGGCGAAAGGGCGGTGGCGCCGGCCTCCTCCAGCCCGACGTAGGCGGCGTCTTCGCTCCCCTCGAGGTGGAGGGTGTGGCCTTCCGGAATCTGACGCAGATGAACTTTCATGGTGACGGTGGGCCGGATTTTCCGGGCCGGGGTCCAATATCCCCCGAAACAGCCGGTCTGAAAACTGAAATCAGTGCCCGAATTTTTCCTTGAGGCGCCGAACGACCGGGGGAGGCACGAAGGGGGTCACGTCCCCGCCGAAGTTGGCCACTTCCTTGACGATGCGGGAGCTGAGGAAGGTGTAGTCCTCCTTGGGGGTGAGAAAGAGGGTTTCCAGGCGGGGTTCCAGCCGCCGGTTCATCAGGGCCATCTGGAACTCAAATTCGAAATCGGACACCGCGCGCAGTCCGCGGATCACCACAAAGGCGTTTTCCGTTCGCGCAAAATCGACGAGCAGTCCGTCGAGCTGCTTCACGGTAATGTGCGAAGCGCCGTTGAGCGATTCCCGGATCATTTCCACCCGTTCCTCGACGGAAAAAAGGGCCTTCTTCGCCTCGTTGTGCGCCACGGCCACGATGAGGGAGTCGAAAATCTGACCGGCCCGGTGGATGAGATCGAGGTGCCCGAGGGTGATCGGGTCGAAACTGCCGGGGTAAATCGCGTGACGGGCACTCATGCCCCTCTCCTCTAGCAACCGACCGCCCGGCAGGCAAGCGGAGCGGAGGCGGTGGGAAAGAGGAAAATCGGAAGGCGGAAATGGGAAATCGGAAATCATTTATGGCCGGGCCGGCGACTGACCCTCCCGCCGGCACCCACGGCTGCCTTATTTCAGCGTTTCCGC
>CALCJD010000143.1 GCA_937960895.1 uncultured Spartobacteria bacterium
TTCTCCCGCGATTCCTCCATGTGCTGGAGAAGTCCGGCGTAGAGTCCGCCACGTGCGGCGAGCTCCTCATGGCGTCCGCGCTCGACGATCCGTCCGCGTTCCAGAACGAGAATCTGGTCGGCGTGCCGGACGGTGGAGAGCCGGTGGGCAATGACAAAGCTGGTCCGGTTTTGCATCAGGCGGTCGAGAGCCTGTTGGATCAGGCGCTCGGTGGTGTTGTCCACGCTGGCCGTGGCCTCGTCGAGGATGAGGATGGGGGGATTTTTCAACAGGGCGCGGGCGATGGAGAGGCGTTGTTTTTCGCCCACGCTGAGTTTGACGCCGCGTTCGCCCAGCGGGGTGTGCAGGGTTTCCGGAAGACGCCGGATGAAGGGGGCGGCGTTGGCGGCTTCAAGGGCCCGCCACATTTCCTCCTCGGTGGCGTCGGGCTTGCCCATGCGAAGATTTTCCGCGGTGGATCCGTTGAAGAGAAAACTTTCCTGGGTGACCATGGCGATGTTTTCGCGCAGGAAACGCCGGGGGAAGCTGCGCAGCGGACGTCCGTCGAGCAGGATTTCGCCCTCGCTGAATTCGTAAAACCGGATGAGCAGGTTGACGATGGTGGATTTGCCGGCCCCGGTGGGACCGACCAGCGCGATCATTTCCCCGGGCCGGGCGTGAAAGGAAATGTCCTGCAGCACCGGGAGGTCGGGTGTGTAGGAGAAACGGACCTGCCGGTATTCCACCTCGCCGCGCAGGGGCGCAGGGGATTGGCCGGCGCCCTCGTCGGTCTCAAGGGCCGTGTCGAGGATTTCGAAGACCCGCTCGCCGGCGGCGCGTCCGGCCTGGAAAAGCTGGTTGAGCTGGTGAAGGCGGCCGACCGGTTCATACAGCAGCCGGGCGAGGACGAGGAAGGCGGTCAGGACGCCGATGTCGATCTGGCCGTTGATCGCCCGCCACGCGCCGAACCCCGCGATGAGGAGCATGCCCAGCGAGGCGAGGAAACTCATCGACGGGTTGTAGAGGGCCCAGGCGCGCATGACCACCAGGGTGGCGTGGCGCAGGTTCTGACTGGCGGCGTTGAACCTTTCGTGCTCCCGCTCCTCGCTGGTGTAGGTCTTGATTTGCCGGATGCCCGCGATGTTGTCGTGCAGGATGGCGTTCAGTGCGGACGCCGCGCGTCGCTGCAGGCGGTACCGGTGCTTGGCGGTGAGGGTGTAGGTGAGGGCTCCGGCCGCAAGCAGCGGGATGGGAAGCATGGCGATGCCGGCGAGAACCGGACTGTAATAAATCATGAGTGCCGCCACGACGGCGATCTGCAGCACGGCCACCACACCCTGTTCGATGCCGTCGATGAGCACCCGCTCCACCGAGGTGACGTCCTCGACCAGGCGGGTCATGATGTCGCCCGTCGAACGATTGTCGAACCACGGCAGCGGGAGCCGCTGGATGTGGGCGTAAAGGTCGCTGCGCAGGTCGAAAATGACCCGCTGCTCAAAGGTGTTGTTGAGAATGATGCGCAGCGCGTTCAGGCCGTCCTGGCCGACAAACGCGGCCAGGCCGATCAGGATGTAGGGGAGCAGAAGGTCCGGACGGCCGCCCCGGATGACATCGTCGACGATGCGCTGGGTGACGGCGGGGAACACAATGACCAGCAGCGTGCTGGCGATGGCGCTGGCCAGGGTGCCGAGTGCCAGCAGCGGATAACGGCGAAGGTAACGGAAAACGCGAAAAATGACGGCCATGGCAAAAACAACGGACGGTGCGAACCGCCGTCCCCGCCCGATTAAAGGGTGAAGACGTCTCGCCGAAACGTCCGGTTGTTCAGGCTACCCCATGCCGCCGGCGCGTGCATGGAAATTCTATCCGCCGAGATACGCCGCCTGGATTTCCGGGTTTTCCCGCAGGGCGTCCGCCTTGTCGTGCAGCAGGATCCGGCCCGTCTCCAGCACGTAGCCGTAGTGGGAGATTTCCAGCGCGAGGTTGGCGTTCTGTTCGACAAGGAGAATGGTCAGGCCCAGCTGCCGGTTGATTTCCACCACCTTTTCAAAAATGGTCTGCACCAGGATCGGGGCGATGCCGAGCGAGGGCTCGTCCAGCATGAGGCACTTCGGCTGGCTCATGAGCGCGCGACTGATCGCCAGCATCTGCTGCTCGCCGCCGGAAAGGGTGCCGGCGGTCTGCTTCATGCGCTCCTTCAGACGCGGAAAAATTCCGAAACAATATTCGAGATCCCGCGTGATGCCATCCTTGTCCCGGCGCCGGTAGGCGCCCATGCGCAGGTTCTCGAGCACGGTCAGGTTGGCAAAGACCATGCGGCCCTCCGGGGACTGGGCGAGTCCGCGCGCCACGATCTTGTACGGGGGCAGTCCGGCGATGTTTTCCCCTTCAAAAAGAATGGCCCCGCGGCGCGGCTTGATGAGGCCCGATATGGTGCGCAGCAGCGTGGTTTTTCCCGCCCCGTTGGCGCCCACGAGGGTGACAATCGCGCCCTTGTCGACGCGAAGCGACACGCCCTGCAGCGCGGTGATCGCGCCGTAGCAGACTTCGAGATCGGTGACTTCAAGCATGGGGTCGCTTCCCTGTCTTACTCACATACTGAACCTTAAACCTACTCATACACTTGCACCCGCAGCGGTCGGATGTTGGGGTTTTGCCCGTGCCCTCCGCAATGTTCAAGGGAACGGGGGTTGAGGTCCGGGCGGATTGCTGCTGAACCGCCAGACTCTTCGGAAGGCGTTCGAGAACATCCATGCTCCAAACGGCGAAGTCGATCGACCGTCGGTAAACGGCCGGTTTTTCGTGATCGAAGCTTCGGGGAATCATTGCGGAGGAGCAGGGGTTGAGGTTGGGTGTCGGTGTAAGAGCCAGTGTGGGTGTTTAGGAGGTTTCCTTTCCGAGATATGCGGCGATGACCTTTGGGTCCTTGCGAATTTCGGCGGGGGTGCCCTCGGCGATCTTTTTTCCGTAGTCGAGGACGTTGATGCGTTCGCAGATGCCCATCACGACCTTCATATCGTGTTCGACGAGGAGGACGGCCAGACCGAATTTTTCCTTGGTGAAGCGGATGAGCTCCATCAGCTCGCGCTTTTCCGTGGGGTTCATGCCGGCGGCCGGTTCGTCCAGGAGCAGCAGGCGCGGACGCGTGGCGAGGGCCCGGACGATTTCCAGGCGGCGCTGATCCCCGTAGGGCAGCGAGCGGCAGGGCAGGTCCCTTTGGGCGGTCAGCCCGAAGATGTCGAGCAACTCGTCGATGGTTCTGGTGATCTCCTCCTCCTCGCGCGCGAATCCTCCGGCCCGGAGCAGGGCGTGGGCAATGCCATGACGCAGGTGCATGTTGCAGGCCGTCCGGACGTTGTCGAAGACGCTGAGCGACTGAAACAGACGGATGTTTTGAAACGTGCGGGCGATGCCCCGCGCGGTGATGCTGTACGGACGGCGTCCGTTCATGCGTTTTCCGTCGAAAAGGACATCTCCTTTTGTCGGCCGATAGACACCGGTGATCAGGTTGAAAACGGTGGTTTTGCCGGCGCCGTTGGGGCCGATCAGGCCCACGAGTTCCTTCTCGTGAATGGTCAGCGAAAGGTCCGACACGCACTTCAGGCCGCCGAACTGCATGGTGACATTTTGGAGCTGAAGCAGCGGGGTACTCATGGCGGGCAGGGACCGGGGGCCGGGAGCCGGGGGGCAAGGGGCACCGGTGGGGGACGATGCAAGGAGCCCCTCATCAGGTCGTCCAAAATCCCAAACTGCAAAACGCAAGCCGGCGCCTTCATGCCCGTTTTTTGGAAAAGGAAATTCCGCCGAAAAGGCCCTGGGGGCGCGTCAGCATCAGGATGATGAGAAGGAGCGAATAAAGAATCATGCGGTTTTCCGCGATTTCCCGCAGCCATTCGGGCAGCCAGGGGTAGTCGGACACCGCGCGCAGCCATTCGGGCAGGATGGTCAGGAGGATGGCGGCAAACACCACACCAAAGGTGCTTCCCATGCCGCCCAGAATGACCATCACCACGATGTCCACGGAGCGCAGGAAATTGAATCCCTCCGGGTGCACGAACTGCTTGTAGTGCGCGTAGAGTCCGCCGGCGACCCCGGCAAAAAATGCCCCGATGGTGAAGGCGAGCACCTTGTATTTGGTCGTGTTGATTCCCATCGCCTCCGCGGCGATCTCGTCGTCGCGCACGGCGAGGAATCCGCTGCCGTAGGTTGAGTGAACCAGGTTGAGGACGACGTAGATGGTGATGGCGGCAAAGGCGAAGGTCCAAAACAGGTTGGTGTGCTGCACCATGCCCCCGAGTCCCCGCTGGGCGCCCAGCGGTTCGGCGTTTTGAATGATGCCCTTGATGATTTCGTTGAACCCGAGGGTGACGATGGCGAGATAGTCTCCGCGCAGTCTCAACGACGGAATGCCCACGGCCAGTCCGGCCACCGCGGCGCCGATTCCCCCCGCCAGCAGCGCCGCGACATACATGAAGGTGGTGCCCGTCGCATGCGTGCCCAAAATGTAGCCGAAGGTGAGGGTGAGCCAGGAGGATGCATAGGCTCCCACCGCCATGAACCCGGCATGCCCGAGGGAAAACTGTCCGGTGTAGCCGTTGACCAGGTTGAGACTGACCGCGAGGATGATGTTGATCCCGATGCCGATCAGAATGTCGTAATAATACGGACTGATGCCGCCCAGCCCCCACGAGGCCAGGCCGCAGAGCAGGAGGGACGCCAGCAGGAGGATCTTCGTGCGCTCGAGCATCAGACTTTCTCCCGTTCGGTTTTGCCCAGCAGGCCGGAAGGCTTGACGAGCAGGATGAGAATCAGCACGCCGAAAACGATGGCGTCACGGTAGGTCGGACTGACGTATCCCACCACAAAGGCCTCCAGCAGTCCGATGAGGAGGCCGCCAAGCGCCGCGCCGGGAATGTTGCCAATGCCGCCCAGCACGGCGGCCACGAAGGCCTTGAGGCCCGCGTTGACGCCCATCAGCGGTTCAATGCTCGGCTGCTGGATGGAGGTCAGGATTCCCGCCGCCCCGGCCAGCGCGGATCCGAGTCCGAAGGTGAAGGAAATGACGATGTTGGTGTTCACGCCCATCAGCGAGGCGGCCAGCGGATTGAACGACAGGGCGCGCATGGCCATGCCGAGCCGGGTGTGCAGGACCACCGTCCGCAGGGCGAAGAGGAGAAACAGCGTCACCCCCACCACGATGACCTGGCCCACCGTGATGGTGAGCGCGGAGAGCGCCCCCCAGGATTCCGGGATCTCCAGCGCGCGGTCGGTGATGATTTCGGGGAAGGATTTCGGGTCGGCCCCGAAGACATACTGGCCGCCGTTTTCCAGAAAAAGCGACACGCCGATCGCGGTGATGAGCACGGTCAGCCGGGGCTGGTCGCGGAGCGGACGATAGCAAAGGCGTTCGATGATGATGCCGATCGTCGCACAGGCCAGCATGGCCACCAGCAGCACTGCGGTGGCTCCCGGAAAGGACGGCCCGCCGCCGAAGAGCTGGAGCAGGCGCGGAGCGGTGTAAAATCCGGCAAACGCCCCGAGCATGTAGACATCCCCGTGGGCGAAATTGATGAAGCGCAGGATGCCGAAGACCATCGTGTAGCCCAGGGCAATGAGCGCGTAGATGGCGCCCTGCGAGAGCCCGTTGATGAGCTGCTGGAGAAACTCGATGATCTGATCGGACATGCCCCGCCCTTATCGTGGCAGCCGGAACGCCGTCACGGCGTGACGGTCTCCAAGAATTTGAAACCGCCGTTGTCGATGGTCATGATCACCGCCGGCTTCGACGCGTTGCGCTGGGCGTCCAGCGTGATCCGGCCGGTGATGCCGTCATGATCCTTCGTGGCGGCAATGGCATCGCGCAGCTTTTCCGGTTCGGTGGTGCCGGCCCGCTTGATGGCCTCCGCGAGGATCATGGCGCTGTCGTAGCCCAGGGCGGCCATGTCGTCGGGCGTCTCGCCGTATTTTTCCCGGTATTTCTTCACGAAGTCCTGGACCTTCGGCGACTGGTCGTCGGCCGAGAAGTGGCAGGAGAAGAATGAACCGTCGAGGGCGTTGCCGGCGACCTTCAGCAGGGAGTCGCCCACCCAGCCGTCCCCGCCCAGGAGGGGAACCTTGATGCCGAGCAGACGGGCCTGCTTGGCGATGAGGGCGACCTCTCCGTAGTAGCCGGGAACAAAGATGGCGTCCGGCTTGGCCGCCTTGATCGAGGTGAGCTGCGGTTTGAAATCCTTGTCGCCGCTGGAATACTTCTGCTCCCTGACGATCTCCCCCCCGTTGGCGGTGAAGTCCCTGATGAAACATTCCGTGAGACCCACGCTGTAGTCCTGCTTCACATCGGTGAGTACCGCGATTTTTTTCCACCCCTTGGACTGCGCAAACTTCGACATGACCGTGCCCTGGAAGGGGTCGATGAAACAGATGCGGAAAATGTAATCCCCGACCTCCGTCACCTTCGGGTTGGTCGAGGCCGGGGTGATCATCGGAATTTTGTTCTGCTGGCAGATCGGGGCGGCCTCGAGGGACTTGGACGAGGCCACTTCGCCAAGGATGGCTGCCGCCTTGTCCTGGGCGATCAGCTTGCGGACGATCGTGGCCGGCTGTCCCGCCATGGACTGGTCATCCTCGGTGATCAGCTTGAGCTTCTTGCCGAGCACACCGCCGGCGCGATTGATTTCTTCAATGGCCAGTTCGGTCCCCTTGTGGGACGACTGGCCGAAACTGGCGCTGCCGCCGGTGAGGGAGGCGAATTCTCCGATGACGATTTCATCCTGGGCAAGGACCGCCGAGACGGAGGCGAGCATGGCCAGCGCTTTGAGGAAAATTGGGCGCAGCATGCCTTATGGAACTGGCTTCCCGGGGGATTTTCGTCAATAGCAAAGCGTCAGGCGCGCCGGCCGGCGCCCTTAGGGCCAGAGGTGCTTCACCCAGCCGAAAATCTGCGTGCCGAACAGCCACAGCAGCACGAACACCCCCACAAAATAGGCCACCGAAAGCACCCCGGCCGCCAGGGAAGCCAGCACCATGAGGCCGTCGCGTTCCAGCCACGCCAGGGCGGCGAAGGCGATCATCAGGGCGGGAAAAAAGTTGTTCAAGGGCAGCTGCGCCATGGGCACGGCCAGCAGAGCGCCCCCCGTGAGGATCAGCCAGCCGATGAGACGTTCGCCGGATTTGCCGGTGACCCAGGCCTCCCGCCGGGGACGGCAGATTTTTCGTCCCAGTTGCAGGACCTTCCGGCAGAGGCGCAGCGTGGCCACCCACCCCCTGCCGTGCAGCCGCAGATCCCGCATGACCTTGGGCAGAAGCGGGACCTCGCGCCCCTGCGACATCTGCCAGCCGCATGCGATGAAGGTGGCCGCGCCGGCCATCGTGTAGGGCCCGAGGGGAACCGGCTGGAGAAAAGGCACCGCCAGCAGGAGGCAGACGAAACAAAAACTGGCCGGTCCCAGCGTTTCGAGCGTTTCCTCCAGTCCGATGTCGTCCGCCTCCGCCCGGCGGATGCAGGCGTCGAGGGCCTCGTCAACGGTGGCGGCGGGGGCCGTCGGGTCGGCATTCACGGGAGGTCAGTGCCCGCGCGCGCGGGTCTCGATGGCCGTCGAGGTCGAAATCCGGTCCGTGTAGGCCAGCAGCAGCGCCGAAATCACGAAGGTGAGATGAACGCCGGCCTGACAGATCACGGCCGTGGTGTTGACGGAGGTGTTGCCGTTGATCTCGATGAAGGTCTTCAGCAGGTGGATGGACGAGATGCCGATCAGGGCGGTGGCCAGCTTCACCTTGAGGACGCCGGCATTGACGTGCGAAAGCCATTCCGGCTGGTCGGGATGCCCCTCCAGCCGCAGACGGGAAACAAAGGTTTCATAGCCGCCCACGATCACCATGATGAGCAGGTTGGCGATCATGACCACGTCGATCAGCCCCAGCACGGCGAGCATGATGTCCTTTTCGGTGATGCCGGGAGGGGAAATCTCCGGGGTCAGGACAATCAACCCGCCGGTGAGGGTCATGGCCACCCGGGCGCCTGTCGCCGCCGCTTCGGGCAGGAAGACCTTTTCAATCAGGTGCACCAGCTCAACGAAGAACTGGTACACATAAATGGCCTGGGCGGCGATCAGACCGAGATAAAGGGGAGCCTGCAGCCAGCGACTGAAAAAAATAAATCCGCCAAGAAGTTGCTGAAACTGGGATTTGCCGGAATGGGTCATGTTGTAAAGGCAGGACTTCTAGCAAAACGCGGACGATGTGCAATCGGCAGGGGAGGGGGAATTCGGATCTCGGAATTCGGAAGGGGGACCGCCGACGTAAGGAGGCGGTTCCAATCCGTCGGAGGGACAACCCCCGGGCTTGCCTGTAGATGAGAATGCCATCCCCGAAGCGGGAACGGGGACACCCAGGGGGCAAAATGGGGGCCCGGAGGATGTTTCTCCTTCAGCCCCCGATTCCGGAAAAAAGCGTCCTTCCCGCCAAAACCCGCCTGCGCCCGATCCGAAGGCGATGCCCGATTTCTATTGTGCTTCTTCTCTTGGAAAACTAGACAACCACCCGTGTCTGACATCCTCAAATTCTTCCTGCACCTGGACGACCACCTGGGCGGCCTGATTCAACAATACGGGCCGTGGATCTACGGTATTCTTTTTCTCATTGTCTTCTGTGAGACCGGCCTGGTGGTGACCCCCTTCCTTCCGGGCGACTCTCTGCTCTTTGCGGTGGGGGCTCTGGCCGCCGATCCGAAAAACAATCTCAACGTCTGGTTTGCCTCCATCCTCATGCTGGTGGCGGCCATCCTCGGGGATACCGTCAATTATTGGGTCGGCAAAATCGCCGGAGAAAGCCTGGCGCGCAAATACCCGCGCATTGTCAAACCGGAGTACCTCGCCAAAACCCACGCCTTTTTCGAAAAATACGGCGGCAAAACCATCATTCTGGCCCGCTTTGTCCCCATCGTCCGCACCTTTGCGCCCTTCGTGGCGGGGTCCGGGGCGATGAATTACTCCCGCTTCATGATGTTCAACGTGGTGGGCGCCTTCCTCTGGGTGGGACTCATCACCGCCGCCGGATGGTTCTTCGGCAACATCCCCATCGTGAAGAAGAATTTTGAGCTGGTGGTGCTCGGCATCATCTTTGTCTCCGTCCTCCCCATCATCTGGGAAATGGGCAAGGGCTGGCTGGAAAAACGGCGCCAATCGGCCGCGTAACCCCCCCTCTCTTCCCTTGCGCCCGGTCAGAAGCCCGGGCGATGACAAAAACGCGACAGACGCTTCGGGCGTGTCGCGTTTTTTGCATTTCCAGGGGGATTCCGGGGACGATACGTCGCCGAAGGACACTTGGCACGGCGTTTGCTTATAGCGTTCCACTGACCGCCGTTTGGCGCCGGTAAATCATCCAAACAACCAACCAAGACGTATCAAACCCATGCTCAAGAGAAAACCCTTGTTGGCAGCCCTGGCCGCGACAACGTTCGCGCTGGCCGCGGTTGTCTTACCTGATGGAGCGTTTGCTCAAGAAACCGTCGTTACCGAGACCGCCACCGTAGTGGCCGAGGCGACGACAGCTGCGGCGGAGGAGGCCCCCGCCGCGGACTCCGGTGACAATGCCTGGATGCTGACGAGCTCCGCCTTGGTGCTCTTCATGTCCCTGCCCGGCCTGGCGCTGTTCTATGGCGGCATCGTTCGCAAGAAGAACGTGCTGTCCATCTTCGCGCAGATCTTCGCCATCGCCGCGCTGGCCTCGATCATCTGGTGGGCCGTGGGCTTCAGTCTGGCCTTCTCGGAGGGCAACGCCTTTATCGGAGGTTTCGACAAGGCGTTCTTCAAGGGTGTGGACGGAAACCCGGGTACGTTGGGCACGGTTTCTGAAAACATCTTTGCGATCTTCCAGCTGACCTTCGCCATCATCACCCCCGCGCTCATCATCGGCGCGGTGGCTGAGCGCATCAAATTCTCCGCGGTGCTTCTGTTCACCGCGATCTGGCTGTTTGCGGTTTACTTCCCCTTCGCCCACATGGTGTGGGGCGGCGGGTTCCTGGCGACCACGGTGAAGGCCATTGACTTCGCCGGCGGCACGGTCGTTCACATGAGCTCCGGATTCTCGGCGCTGATCCTCTGCATCATCCTCGGCAAGCGCACCGGTTACGGCAAGGAGCCGATGGCGCCGCACAGTGTGGTGCTCACCGGCATCGGCACCGGCATCCTCTGGGTCGGCTGGTATGGATTCAACGCCGGTTCCGCCGGTGCGGCCGACGGCCTCGCGGGCAACGCCTTCGCCACGACCACCTTCGCCGCGGCCATCGCGGGCGGTGTGTGGGGCCTCGCGGAATGGATCTTCAAGGGCAAACCCAGCGTGCTCGGCATCTGCTCGGGTGTCATCGGCGGCCTCGTGGCCATCACTCCCGCGGCGGGCTTCGTCAGCGTGGGTTCCTCCATCATCTTCGGCATCCTCGGCGGCCTGGTTCCGTTCTTTGCCGTGGTTTACCTCAAGAAGATGATCGGTTATGACGACGCCCTCGACACCTTCGGGGTGCACGGTGTGGGCGGTCTCCTCGGAGCGGTTCTCACCGGTGTCTTCGCCGACGCCTCCGTCAACTCGGTTGTTGCGGATCTTCAGGCCGAAGGAGTCAACCTTGTTGTTGAACAAATCAAGGCGGTGATCTTCACTGCGGTCTGGTGCGTCGTTGCCACCGCCATCATTGCCTACATCGTGAAGTTCACCATCGGTCTGCGGCCCACTGTGGAAGCGGAGACCGAAGGTCTGGACACCACGTATCACGGCGAGGAAGGCTACCTTCTCGACTAATCGGCAGCGACAATCGATACGTATAAACCGACATGAAAAAAATCGAAGCAATCATCAAGCCCTTCAAACTGGAAGAAGTGAAGGACGCGCTGGCCGACCTCGGCATCGAGGGAATGACCGTCAGCGAGGTCAAGGGCTTCGGACGCCAGAAGGGTCACACCGAAATTTACCGCGGAAGCGAATACACGGTGGATTTCCTGCCCAAGATCAAGATCGAGGTGGTGCTCGCCGACTCCCTCCTGGAGAGCGCGGTGGCCGCCATTGTGAAGGCTGCCAAAACCGGCAAGATCGGTGACGGCAAGGTCTTCGTCTCGCCGGTCGAGGAAGCCATCCGCATCCGCACCGACGAGACCGGCGAAAAAGCCGTCTGATCCGGTAGGGCCCCTGTAAAGGGTAGATAGGGAGAGCCAGGCAAGCCGACGGGGTAGGGAGAGACCCCGTCGGCCTTGCCATTTTTTGATTCGGAATACGGAACCCGGTAGGCGGATCTTCCGCCTTCCCCCTTCCGACCTCCTCCCCCTCACTCAACCCGGTGTTCCGACCGGGTGAGGGTGTGGATATACGCGCGGCGCTCCGTCTCGCCCGGATCGCGACCGGCGGCAAAACCGACCGATCCGCGGAAGGCGGCCAGCGACGCGTATCCGTGGTCGGACATCCAGGTGCTCAAGCCCTTTTCGAGTTCGGCGAGATACATGACTCCCCGCCGCAGAAGCGCGGAACAGACCATGGTGACGTGCGCGCCCGCGAGGATCAAATGGGCCGCGTCCTCCGCCCGGTGGATGCCTCCGGACGCCGCCAGGGAAAGCCGCAGTCGGGGCGCCATCACCGCAATCCAATGCATGGGCAGCCGGCTGTCCATGGTGGTGCTCAGCGGCAGACTGACAAGTTCCCCGTTGATCGGGGTGGCGAGATCGGGCTGGACGAACCGGTGAAAAAGAACCAGCCCTTTCGCGCCGGCTTTCTGCAGCTGGGCGGCCAGCCGGAAGAGATTGGTGTAAAAGGGCGTCAGTTTCACCGCGATGGGAATCCGCACCATCTCGTGAAGCCGGGCCACCCATTCGACGGTTTCGCGTTCGATTTCCTCCGACGCCCGGTCACTCACCTCCGGCACCCGGGGAAGGCTCATCTCAATGGCATCGGCCCCGGCGTCCTCGAGCCGTTTCGCCGCCTCGAGCCAGTGTCCGAGCCGGCTGACATTGAGGCTGGCAATGAGGGGAATCGGCACGCGCTTCTTCGCGTCCCGGAGGTGCTGGCAATACAGATCCGGCGTGACGTGAAAAAAACGGCCGTCTTCCCCGTCGCACTGTTCCCCAAACAACGAATGAAACACCACCGCCGCCGCGCCGGCCTCCGCCATGCGCTCCACATTGGCGACATGTTCGCTGCGGGGTGAGGCGGACGGCACAAAGGGCGTCCGCAACTTCAGCCCCAGGTAGTCCACTCGGAGATCGGGGTTCATGGCCGGGTTCAAGCAGGACCATGCCCCCGGAGCCCGGAGAAGGCTACGCGTGGATTGTTTTTTTTCGTGTGGAAATTGACCCGCAGGCGCCCCCTGCCGATGCGCCCGTTTGCGGCTTCCGAAAACTGGAGCCGGCACTCGGATTCGAACCGAGGACCGACGGTTTACAAAACCGTTGCTCTACCGCTGAGCTATGCCGGCGACGTACTGGGGTAAATCTCATGAAAATCGGGGCCTGTCACTTGATAATTCACGGTCATTTTCGACGGCAGGAGAGGGGATGCCTCCCCAAATCCGCCGTGAAAACGCGGGATGAGGTCAAAGTCGGCCCGGATTCGCCACAAGGTCGGGGGCACCACGCCAGGTTGGCCGGGGAATGGCAAAAAGGTTTGGCGGTTCGCTCAGGATACCCGATTCCCCGGCTTTCCGGAAGGACGCGGGCCTCGTGCGGGGAGCCAAAGGCTTTCCGGTTGAGGCACCCGTCGGGCGGCTTGTCGCGGATGGTCCCCAAGGGACCGTTTCTCAACGGATGGGGGATCCGCCCAAAGTTCCTACTTCTTAACCACGGCAATGCATTCGATTTCGTAATGCAGCGTCGCGAGGCAGCCGGTGATTGTCGTGCGGGCCGGATAGGGGGGCTTGAAATACTCCTTGTAGAGTTCCTGGTAAAGCGGGCCGTTGGCGGGATCCCTCAGGTAGTTTCGGGTCTGAATGACGTGGGCGAGGTCGCTGCCGGCATCATGGAGGATTTGCTTGAGATTTTCCAATGAGCGCCGGAATTCCTCCTCGAAGGTGCCGGAAATGATCTTGCCGGTTTTGTCGACGGAAGCCTGACCGGAAACAAAGATCAGATCGCCGTAGCGGACGGCCGGACTGAACGGCAGATGGGAGACGGGGGTGTCGGGAGCTTTGGGATATTCGATTTCAGGCATATTGGGCGTTGTTGATGGATTTGAGGGAATTGATGAGGGCGGTTTTCCGTCTGGCGGTGAGACGCCGGGAGGGAATGGCGATGCTGATGGCCGCTTCGGGAAAGCCCAGGGGGCCGAGGCTGGTCGCGAGGCAACAGACGCCGGAAACCGACTCCTCGATTTCTTCGGCGATGCCGGTTTCGCGGGCCTTTGCGATGCGCCTGCGGAGCTCGGGCAGGGATTTGACCGTCTGCGGGGTGTGGGCGTGCAGGCGGGTCTTGGCCAGCAGGCGTTCGAGCTGGCGCTCGTCAAGTTGGGCGGCAATGGCGCGGCCGAGGGCCGTGCAATAAAACGGATCGCTCTGGCCGGGCGTGACAATGTAACGCAGCGGCTGGCTGGTTTCCAGGTAGTCGAGATAAATGACCTGGCCGTTGGAAAGGACGCCGAGATTCACCGTTTCGTTCAGTGCTTCATGCAGTCGGCGGAGGATCGGGCGGACCGCCGACTTCAGCTCCGCGTAGGGATCGGCCGAGGCCAGACGCGCCGTCCGTGGTCCGATAAGGTAGTCCCGGCTGTTGGATGGCCGCGTCACATAACCGAGCTGGTGAAGGGACTGAAGGAGCCGGTAGGCGGTCGGCTTGGAAAGTTTCACCGCCTCCGAAATGGTCTGCAGGGAGGCGGGACGCGGTTCGGCGGCCAGAAACTCCAGAAGTCCGAAAACTTTGGTGATGGAGGAGGTTTCGGACTTGATCACGGGTCGAGGGGGTAGATGGGGCGGCGGATTTTTCGATAGGGAAGGGAGAACAGGTCGCTGGTTCCCGGTCCGGGCGTCCGCACGGTGAAGCTGGAGCGCATGATGCCGTCGTAGGCGCGCCGATGACCCACCGCCGCCTTGATGCCGATGACCTGGAAGTCGGCCGGCTCGACGCCCTGGCTGCGCCACTGCCCGAGATCGAAGGGCGGCGTGGCCCGGCTGGTGAGCAGGATGGTCATGTTCCCGCTCGTGACGACGGCGCACGGCCCCATGGCGATGTGACTGCCGCGAAGCGCGGCGAGATGGCTTTGTTTGTCCTCCAGGACAAAATTTCCGTCGGTGAGGCGGACAAGCGTCACGTCGAGTTCGACCGGACCGGGATCCATGCTGGATCCGCGGCCGCCCAAGGGCAGGCGCACGGTCGAACCGGGGGCGACGGTCTGCAGGCGCTCCACGGCCTCGGGGTCGTTGAGAATGATGCCGCATTTCTCGAAGGGACTTTCGAGCAGGGCGCGGAGAATGAAGGTGGCGTCACCCGCGGCGCCGCCGCCGATGTTGTCGGCCGGCTCGACGAGCAGCGCGGGAAACTGACGGTCCTCCGCGATCCTGCGGATGGCATCGGACAGCTCCCATTCCTCGGTGCGGTTTTGCCGGACAAGGTGGCGCGCTTCGTGGAGCAGCGTTTCCAACGATCGCGTGCAGACGATTTCCGGCTGGGTGCTGACCACCCAGAACGTCAGTCCGGTGTCCGGCGTGTCGGCGTGGGCGAAACCGGCGGCGATGCCGATTTCGAGATGTCCGGCGGTTTCTTCGAGGGTGCGCGCGCGCCGTTCCAGCGTGCGCATCGGATCATTGGCGGTTCCGGTGTCCGGCGGAGCCAGGAGGATGCGCGAGTGCAGGTAGTGCGTGCGCACCGTGAGGTTTTCCGCCCACACGCGACGCAGGAGTCTGGCGCCGCGCACGGCGGTTTCCCGCGCGTCGGCATGCGGATTCTCCCGATAGGGAATCAGGGCGGTTGCACAGCGGGCCATGAGTTCGCTCACGTTGGCGTGCAGGTCCAGAACGGCAAAGAGCGGCAGGGATTCCGCGCCCGAAACTTCCCGGATGCGGCGCAGCAATTCGCCTTCCACGTCGGGCAGGTTTTCGGTGGCCATCGCGCCGTGCAGAATCAGAAAGATTCCGTCGATCCCCGAGGCCAGGGCGGATTCCAACCGGGGGCGGAATTCGCTCCAGTATTGCTCGAAAATCTGATCGCGCAGCGGTCCCGACGGCGCCGCGCCGTAATAGATGCCGGGGTACACCTCCCAGCCGAATTCGAGGGCCGTCTGCAGGAGCCCGTCCATCGGGGTGTCGTTGCCGCGCAGGTCCAGGATGGCGCTGTCGCGGATGATCTTGAACCTTTCCAGTTCGGTGGGTTTCTCCACGAAAGTGTTGGTTTCGTGGTAAAGGCCGCTGACGAAAAGGCGCTTGGGCTTCACGGCTTGTACTCGGCAGCGTGGCGGGCAAAGGCGCGTTCGGCCCGTGCCAGGGCCTCTTCAATGTCGGCTTCGCGATGTTCGAGGCAAATGAACCAGAGTCCCCGCTCGATGGCGCGGACGCCTTCCTCAAGGAGGCAACGGCGCAGATGCGCAAAGCGCGGCGCGTCATGTTTGCGCACGTAATCGCGGTAATCGCGCACCGGGGCGTCCTCGGCGCCGGCTTTCAATATCACCGCGTGGAAAATATGACCCGGTCCCTGCGGGCGGATCGGTATGCCATGACGGTCGCCGAGCGCGCGGAGTCCGTCCATCAGCCTGCGGCCGAGGGCCGGCATGGCTTCGAGCGTGGCTTTCCTTTCGACGGCCTGATCGAGGCACCAGCGGCTGGCGGCGAGGCACAGAGGGTTGGAATTCAGGGTGCCGGCGTGGACAACCGCGCCGCTGATGATTTTCTCGAACGCAAAACGCTTGCCTCCCAAGGCGGCGAAGGGTACGCCGCCGCCGATGGCCTTGCCGAGAACCGTCAGGTCCGGCGAAAACCCATAACGGCCCTGTGCACCGCCGGGACCGCAGCGGAAGCCGGTGATCGTTTCGTCCGCGATCATGAGCATGCCGTCGCGGTCGCAGAGTTCGCGGATGGTCTCGATGAGGCCGGGCACGGGTTCGATGCAGCAGGTGTTGCAAAGGACCGGTTCAAAAATGATCGCGGCGATCTGACCGCGGAATTCCTCGACGCGCTGACGCAGGTGCTCCGGATCGTTCCAGCGGGCGACGACGAATTTTTCCAGCACCTCGGGAATCACCCCGGCGCTCGGATGCAGGCTGGCCGGGCGTTCGTCGGGCCCCCATTTGTCCGGCGGCGTGCCGTAGCCCACCAGACCCTCGTCGCCCCACCCGTGATAGTGTCCCTCGAACTTGAGAATGAGCGGTTTTCCCGTGTGGGCGCGGGCGAGGCGGAAGGCGGAATTGACCACCTCCGTCGCGGAATTGTTGAAACGCACACATTCGACGGACGGCATCATCCTGGTGAGGCGCTCCGCGACCTCGATTTCCAAGCGGGACTGGGCCGCCCAGTGGGTGCCCAGGAGGGCCTGGGCATAAACCGCGTCGGCAAGGCCCTTCGCCGCATGACCGTAAAGCAGGGCGCCCTGACCGTTTTGAAAGTCGATGTATTCGTTGCCGTCCTCATCCCACAGGCGGCAGCCCTGTCCGCGGGAGAAGTAAAGCGGGACCGGCTGTTCGAGCTTGCGGATGCCGCTGTTGACACCTCCCGCGATCACCTTTTCGGCGCGGGAGAAGAGATTTTGCGATTGGGAAAATGTGTAAGGCACGGGTTTGAAGAAGAATTTTCTTGTTTCGTAATACGAAATTTGGATTTCTTCAAACAGAATTTCCAATGAAGGCAAACTCCGGCTCTCTTTCCGTGATCGACGCGCACGCCCATGTGGGTGTCGATCTGCTGTTTTATCTGAGGGGGTATGCCCCCTACGGGCTGGGATGGAGCGAGCTGTGCGAGGCGGGTGACGCGTCGCGGGTGGATAAGTTTGTGGTGTTTCCCATGCCCACGCATCTCGGCCTGCGGGCGGAGGCTTTGCGGGAGGGGCGGATCGAAACCGGCGGCGCTTGGGAGCAGGTCCCCTATGCGTTTGAGAATCGCCGCATGGCGGCGGAAATCGCCCGGCACCCGGGAGCCGCGCGCGCCCTGCCGTTCTGGATGTTTGATCCCGCGCGCGAGCCGGAGCGTCAATGCGCCGCCCTGCGCGCGCTTCACGAAGAGTTTCCCTGTGCGGGACTGAAGGTGCAGGCCACCATCATTCAATCCCCGATTTCCGGTCTGCTTGGCACCGGCGCATGCCTGCTGGATCTGGCGGAGGAAAAAAACTGGCCGGTGTTGATTCATACCAGCGTGCATCCGTCCGATCCCTGGTCGCCGGTGGCGGACATTCTTCGCATCGTGGAAAGCCGTCCGGGGATCCGCTTCAACCTGGCTCATTCCTGCCGCTTCGACCGTCCGTCACTCGATCGCATCGCCGAACTGCCCAATGCCTGGTTCGACTGCTCTGCGCATGCGATCCACTGCGAGTTGGCTGTGCAGGACCGGCCGGCCGTCGCGGCGAAGGACCGCCGGTTTGAGAGCGACTATCGCGACCCCGTGCGGGTGCTCGCCGATCTGGCCGCGGCCTACCCCGACAAACTCCTCTGGGGGAGCGACGCGCCGTTCCATTCCTACTCCGACGATAACCTGAGCCTGATGAGTTCCTATGCGCGCGAAGTGGAAATCCTCCGGGCGCTGGGGCCGGAAGTTGTTGCCCGCATCGCCTCGTCCAATACGCTTGCCTACCTCGGATGATGACTGACGAATTTTCCCTCTCCGGCCGCGTGGCGCTCGTCACCGGCTCCACGCGCGGCATCGGCGCCGGTCTGGCGGACGCTTTGGAAAATGCCGGCGCCAGGGTCTGGCGCCATGGCCTGCCCGCCGAAGGACAGAAGGATGCCATTCTGCTTGATCTGTTGGAGCCGGACGCGGCGAGCCGGTTGATGGAGGCCATTCCGGGAACCGCCCCGGACCTCTTGGTTTGCAATGCGGGGGGCTTTTTTGACCGTCCGTTTTTGGAAATGGATGTGGCCGCCTTCCGGAAGACGATGCAGCTCAACGTCGAACAGAATTATTTTCTCATCCAGCAATTTGCCCGGCGCCTTTCCGCCGAAGGCCGGCCGGGTGCGGTGGTGGTGGTGAGTTCGGTCAACGGATTCCAATCCGAGGATAAGTCCACCGCCTACGACACCTCCAAGGGGGCTCTGGTCATGATGGTCCGCACCCTCAGCCAGGCGTTGGCCCCGTTTCGCATTCGCGTCAACGGACTGGCCCCGGGCCTGGTCCGGACACCGCTCACCTCCCGGTGGATGGATGCCAAACCGGACCTGGTGGCGCATTACGAGCGGAAGATTTTTCTGGGACGTGTGGCCGAACCCGACGATCTGGGCGGCACGTGCGTCTTTCTGTGTTCCGAGGCCTCCCGCTACCTGACCGGCCAGACGATTGTCGTGGACGGCGGTCTGACGGTCGGCCAAATTGGCAGGTTTATCCCATGAGCCTTTTCCCCGAACTCGAATCGCCCTCCATCGTCATTGACGACGAACGTCTCGACGCCAATCTGCGCCATATGCAGTCCGTGTGTGACGCGCACGGCGTCGAGCTCTGGCCGCACATCAAAACGCACAAGATTGTTCCGATTCTTCGCCGCCAGCTCGCACTGGGCGCGCGGGGTGCGACCTGCGCCAAACTCGGCGAGGCCGAGGCGATGCTGCCTTCCGGGGTGCGCCGCATCTTCATCGCCCACTCGCTGGTGGATCTGGCCAAGGCCGAGCGGCTGCACGCTCTGGCGGGGAAGTTGGACCAATTGATTTTGGCGGTGACCAGCGAGGCTCATTTCGAGGCGCTGGAACGTCTCCTTGAGGCGGCTTCGATTTCCGTTCCGGTGCTTCTGGCCGTTGACACCGGCCTCGGCCGGGAGGGGGTGCGTCAGCCGGAGCGATCCGCAGAAATCGCCGCGCGCATCCGCGGTTCAAAGCGCATGAACCTGCTCGGAATTTATACGCATGAAGGGCACACCTATGGAGTGGATGGGCCGGAAGAGGCGGATACCCGTGTGCGGGAAGTCCATCGGATCCTCACCGCCCATGCCGAGGCCATCGGAGGGGATGTCACCCTGTGGCCCGGTTGCAGTGTGAGCGCGACCCGCATGGCGGCCCTCCCCGGTGTGCATGCCGTGCGTCCCGGCGCGTATGTGTTCAACGACCTTGCGCTGGGCGAGCGCACGAAGATTGTGCCCATGGAGGACTGCGCGCTGACGGTGCTGGCTACGGTGGTTGACCGTCCGGAGCCCGGCCTCGCGCTCATCGATGCGGGATCCAAGGTTTTCAGCGGGGACAAAACGCGGGAGGGCTTTTCGGGGCGCTGTCTCGAATATCCCGACATCTTCGTCCGTCGCGTCAATGAAGAACACGGTTACCTGGCGGGTGAGAGTGTGGATCGCCTGAACCTGGGTGACCGCCTGCGGTTTGTGCCCGCGCATGTCTGCCCCGTCGTCAACCTGGCTTCCGAAGTCGCACTCGTCCGGCAAAACCGGGTGATCGAACGGTGGAAGGTGGATGCGCGCGGACGCTCCGATTAAATTTTTTCCCAATCCATGAAAATTCTCCGTTACCTCGATCCCGAAGGCAAAATCCATTACGGCGAGCAGAAGGCCGACCGCGTCGAACGCCTCGAAGGCGATCCCTACGCGGGCCTCACGGCAACCGGCGAAGCCGCCCGCGTGCAAAAGATCCTCGCCCCGATCGTGCCGGTTTCGATTCTGTGCATCGGTCTCAATTACAAACATCATGCCGCCGAGAGCGGAATGAAGGCGCCCGAACTGCCGATTCTCTTCGTCAAGGGCCCCAACACCCTCCAAAACCCCGGCGATCCCATTGAGATTCCCACCCACCTCGCCAGTTCCGAGGTCGACTACGAATGCGAACTGGCCGTTGTCATCGGCAAGCCCTGCAAAAACGTGAAGCGGGAAAACGCCCTCGACTACGTGCTGGGCTACACCTGCGCCAATGACGTGAGTGCCCGCGACTGGCAAATCAAACGCGGCGGCGGACAGTGGTGCCGCGGGAAATTTTTCGACACCTTCGCTCCGCTCGGACCGGTGCTGGTGACGACGGATGAAATTCCCAATCCCAATGCGCTCGGCATCAAGACGATTCTCAATGGCGAGACCGTCCAGGACTGGAACACCAATGACATGATCTTCGATGTGCCGGCGCTGATCGAGTTTCTCAGCGGCAGCACGACGCTCCTTCCGGGAACGGTGATCCTCACCGGCACGCCGCACGGAGTTGGCATGGCCGCAAAGCCGCCGCGCTGGCTCAAGGCCGGCGACGAGGTAACCATCGAAATCGAAAAGATCGGCCGGCTGACGAATCCGGTCGTCAACGAAGCGTAACCGTTTTCCGCCAGGGGGGCGGAACTTATGGATGACGGTTGCCTTCCACCCGGCGAGCCTCCGCTCGCATTTGAAAGCGGGGCGAAAAAGCAAAATGCCGGGACGGTGTTGGCTGGGAGTCGTGAGCGGGGGTGACCGCTCGGAACCCCAAACCGCGCCCGCCCCCATCTGCCGCAGACGGCAAAACAGAATTTGTGCGGCGTTGTCGGTGACGACCAACGTCCTTGCAGACACGGACGGCCGGATCACAACGCCGCCCGCTAAAGGATGTTTCTCAGGGCGGAACCCAATTCCGCCGCCATGCGTTGGAATCCGAGGTCGGTCGGGTGCACCCCGTCCACGGTGGCCTCGCCGTCGTCTCCCAGGAGGCGATCTCCCTCCAGCCAGTGCCAGGGCAATCCTTCGCGAAGTCCATCAAAAGCCTTGCGGGCCGCCCGGCGCCTTTGGGCGATGCGGAACACCAACTCCGGTGATGAGGCCGCCTTGGGCATGTCGGGAGAATCCACAAACAGGAGCGGGGTCTTCGGCGCGTTTTGCGCCAGCACCGTAAGGAAAGTCTGAAGACGCTCATCGATGCCTTCCACCGGGATGTTGGGCAGACAATCCACCACCAGACAACGCGGCCGCAACTCGGCCAGGAGCCCGGCAATTTCCTTTTCCGCCAGGGCATTTCCGGAAAAGCCGAAATTCACCATCGGGACCGCCAGTTCCCGCCCCAGAATCGCCGGATACGCCATCCCGGAGCGAGAGGCACAGCCTCCCTGGACAATTGACGTGCCATACACAACGACAAAGCGCTCCTCGCCGGCCACCGGGCGCAGTTCCCTTCCGGATTCCACACCAAGTTCCAGGTGCTCCAGGGAATTGTAGAGCGGAAAATAAATCCGGAATCTCCGGTTTTGGCGGTCGCGCTTTTCAAATAAAACCTTTTCAAAACTCCGTCCCTTCGCCCCGTTCGGTCGTCCGACCGCCACCCACTTCCAGGACGTTCCGCTCCATTCATACACATCCAAGCCGCTTACTCCGGTGGCCGGCATGTGGTCCATGGCCAGTTCGTCGAACCCCACCGTCCAGCGCGCGGCAAGGGTCGGCGAATCCGTTTCAAAATCCACATACAGCCCCGAGCTGCATCGGCTCAGTTTCCAAACCGGCGGACGCACACGACCTTCCATCCGGTCCGGCAATCGGGTCCAGCGAACGGATTCGGACGGCCAAGCCTGACCCTGGACCGGAAAACGACCGGCATCCCACCACGTCAGGCCCGCTTCGACCGTGACGGAAACAAAGTTCGGGTCAATCTCGATGATTTTCAAATCGGGGGTGTTTTTCGACATGAGAGACTGTTTGAAAACGCGGTGTCGGGGACCTTCAGGGAAGAATGGTTTCGCCGGAACTGCTCCGCCATGCGGGAGCGGACCTTTGTAATGCCCCCTTGGAAGTTGGACAGCCATTTGTGTTATTCAGGCTGCCTTTTTGCATAAGTTTCGATGGTATTCAGTTGGTGATTTGTAGTTGAGGGCCTGGTGTGGGCGCAGGGTGTTGAAGTGGTGGATGAAGTCGGCGATGACGGTCCTTGCGTGAGCCAAGGAAGCGAAGCGATGAAGCCAAGCACACTCTGAAGTTCCCCCGATTTGATGGACAGGGAGGGCGCAGTTATCAAAGAAAGAA
>CALCJD010000144.1 GCA_937960895.1 uncultured Spartobacteria bacterium
GACGGTTTGGTTGGGGAAACGCGTCTTCCCTTCAGGAATGGGGTGACCGACGGGACTCGAACCCGCAACGGCCAGAACCACAATCTGGAGCTCTACCATTGAGCTACGGTCACCATTTTGCTCGCTCCGTGAGACGAAGAGCGCTCTTAAATCCGGTTTTTGGGAGGGTTTGTCAACGGGGAAAAAGTTCGCGGACAAAAAGAAGCGGCCTTTCCGGCTCTTCGCGAGCAGGAGGGCCGCGCTTTCTCGGGGGAAATCACGGCCGCCAGCGGAAGGTGGTTCCGGGATGGGTGATGATGGGCTGGGCGGGCAGGACCGGAGGCGGCACGCGATAAACGGGGGTCTGACCGTCGTAGTTCATGAGCGGGGAGACGGTGGTGAAGCCGGATCCATTCGAGGCGACCACGACGGAGGGGCCCCAAGGATAGAAAGCGGTGACCGGTGTCCACCAGCACGGCGAAAACGTGCGCCAGACCACGGGGCGACAGATGGGGGCGGGGCGGCAGACGGGAGCCGGACGGCAGGCGGGGCCCGCATTGACCGCCACGTGGATTTTCGGTCCGGCCAGAACGGCGCCGGCCGAGGCCAGAAGCGTGAGGAAAACGGCGACTTTCGTTTTCACGGCGGTGGGCTATGGTGAAGAAATCTCGATGAGCGCGAGGCGTTTGGCAACTGGCATTTTGGGGGTCCTGCTGGCCGTGGGCCTGGCGGGTTGCGCCTCCGTGAAGGACACGGCCATGTTTTACGTGGCCTATACGCCGAAAGTTTACCCTCCGAAACCGCCCAAGACCCCGATTCCGATCCTGGCCCGCATGCCAAAGGAGCCGCACAAGGTGATCGGAGCCCTGAAGTTCGAATCGGATCAGGGCTGGAAATTCATGCGGCGGAGCATGATTTACAATGCGCAGGTCAATGGAGCCGACGCCGTGGTGCTTGAAGGAACCACGGAACGTCGTCAGCTGGGCCTCTTGGAAGTGCCGCCGCAGATGGAGTGGGTGCCCGTTTCAAACTGGTACCGCGACAAAAAGGGCCGGGTCTGGGGAGGCACGTCGTGGATCCCGTTTTATCGTCCCGGATACGTCCAGCCGTATGTGCAGAAAATCATCGGCATTGACGCGAAAATGATTGTTCTTGAGTAATAGTCCCATGGGCCTCGATCTCGCGACCTACCAACGTCCCGTCATCCAGCCGCCGGATGGCAACAAGAAGGTGCTGCTGCACTCCTGCTGCGCGCCGTGTTCCGGCGAGGTGATGGAGGCCATGGCGGCGTCCGGGATCGATTTCACGATCTATTTTTACAACCCCAACATCCACCCGCGGGAGGAATACGAATTGCGCAAGTCGGAGAACATCCGGTTTGCGGAGAAGGCGGGCGTGCCGTTTGTGGATGCCGATTACGACACCGACAATTGGTTTGCGCGCGCGAAGGGGCTCGAATGGGAGCCGGAGCGCGGCGCCCGCTGCACGATGTGTTTTGACATGCGCTTTGAGCGGACGGCGCTCTACGCCTACGAAAACGGCTTTCCCGTCATCACGAGCTGCCTCGGGATTTCCCGCTGGAAAAACATGGCGCAGATCAACGACTGCGGGGTGCGGGCCGCCGCGAAATATCCGGGGGTCACCTACTGGACCTTCAACTGGCGCAAACAGGGCGGCGCTGCCCGCATGGTCGAGATCGCAAAACGGGAGAACTTTTACATGCAGGAATACTGCGGCTGCGTGTATTCGCTGCGCGATACGAACAAGTGGCGCGCCTCCAAGGGACGGCCCAAGATTGTCATCGGCCAGAAATATTACGGCACGGCCGACGACGCGGACTCGGCCTGCTGACGCTGCGCGGGGTTCCCGCTATTTCAGAAAGTTCTTTTGCGGGGCGAAATCGAGTTTCCGTCCGCTGGGTGACAGGATTTCCCGCAGGCGTTTTTCCGCCTCGAGCCGGGTTTCGGCCAGGATGGGGGAGTCGGAGAACTGACGCCGGGCCTGTTTTTCCAGCGCCTGGAAGGCCTGTTCACGGTCCGCGGCGGTGAGTTTGTTCCAGAGTCCGTCTTCGTCCCGCAGGATGCGCACGTTGCTCATGCCGATGGAGAGGATGCGCGGCGAGGGAAGACTGGTTTCGATCTGGTGGGTGACGGGGTCGATGTTGACGCGGAACGGCTCGGAAAGATCGAAGCCGGCGCGGGCGGTGAAGGTCGCCTCGACCTCGAAATTCTTGGTGCTGTGCAGCCAAGTCTGACTCCAGGCGTGGCGGACGACGGTCTTTTTTTCCAGGACGACCAGTTCGGTGACGGGTGTGCTGGCGTCGACGATCACGACGGAATTCACCCGCACCTCGGGGGTGATTTTGAGGGTGCGGTCGAAGGCGGCCGCGACGGTTTCGCCGAGGCGCCGGACGTCGTCGGTCACGCTTGCCGCGGTGCGCCAGGCCAGGAGGGCCGTGATGGCGAGGGTGACGAGGGCGGCGGCGATGAGGCTGCCGATGATGAGGAGGCAGCCCTGACGCCGTCCTTCCGGACTGTTCAATGGATCGTCGTCGGGCATTCGGGGAGGGCGCGGAGAAAGGCCCGGCCGTAGGGTTTGTTGAGAATGCGGCTGTCGAGAATCACAATCATGCCGGTGTCCGATTTCGTGCGGATGAGGCGTCCGACCCCCTGGCGCAGTTTCAGGATGGCCTCGGGCAGGGTGTATTCCTCGAAGGCGCGTCCGCCCTCCGCCTCGATGGCTTCGAGCCGGGCTTCGGTCAGCGGATGGTCGGGTGTGGCGAAAGGCAGGCGGGTGATGATGACGTTGGAAAGCGCCTCGCCGGGGACGTCCACCCCGCTCCAGAAGCTGTCCACGCCGAAAAGCACGCTGTGGGGATTTTCCCGGAATTCCTGCACCATGCGCAGGGCGGGCATGCCGCTGCCCTGGACGAGCAGCTGCCAGCCGCGTTTGGCGAAATGGGACTCGAGGGCCTGCGCGGCCGTGCGCATGGTCGTGTAGCTGGTGAAAAGCACAAAGGCGCGCGCCTGGCTCTGGTCGGCAAAGTGGGCGATCCATTTCTCCAGCGCCGCGTCGTAGCCGGGATCCTTCGGCTCGGGCATCCGTTTCACGATGTGGAGGGACATCTGTTTGCGGTAGTCAAACGGACTGCCGATCTGCACGGCATGCGCCCCGTCCGCGCCCACGCGGTCGCGGAAATACGACAGACTGGCGTTTCCCGTCGAAAGGGTGGCGCTGGTCATGACGGTGCAGGTGTTTTCCCGGAAGAGCATCCGGCGCAGGGTGCCGGCGAGGTCCACCGGGGCGGCGCGCAGACCGCAGAGCGGCTCGCGTTTGCCGAATTGCTCCACCCAGTAGACGTAGCCGTCGTGCTCGAGGCTGAGGAAATCGGTGATTGTGTGGCGCGCGTCGGTGAGGCGGCGGGCGGCATCCTGCAATTCCTTCTTGCGCGTGTCGTCGTCCACCTTGCCGGCCTCGATTTTGAGCAGTTCGGAAAGCCGGACCAGTTCGGTGACCAACTCGCCGGCATCCGCCAGGCCGGCTTCACGCACGCGGTATTCGCGTCCGCGACGGAAGGTGCATTTTTCCGCCACGGTTTCAAAAAAGGCGTCCGCCTTCGGCAGGGCATCGGCCACGGCCTTGCAGGCGGCGCCGTTTTTCAGGAGCTGGAAGAGTCCCTTCCGGGTGCGGGGATTGTAGAGCCGCTGCAGGGTGCGTCGCAGCCCGAGCTGGGACACCTCCAGTCCGATGTGTTTGGCCGCGACATCCTCGATGGTGTGGGCCTCGTCGAAAATGACGAAGTCGTTCGGGAAGAGCACCCCGCTTGAGCGCCCCTTCTGTTCCTCGACGCCGCCCAGCAGACTGAAAAACAGGGCGTGGTTGAGGACGATGACGTCGGCCGAAATGGCCCGCCGCCGCATGGCCTGGTAAAAACAGCGCGGGTTTTTGCCGCAGGTTTTTTGGGTGCACACATGGTCCTCGCTGCGCACCTCCTCCCAGACGGAGGGATCCGGTTGTTCGATGAAGTCGCTCAGCGAGCCGTCGCGCGTGGTGAAGCTCCATTCCCGGATGCGCTCCAGTTCGGACTGCTGCTCGGTGGTGAAAAGGTCGCCCGAGCCGGTCAGGGCGCGGTCCAAGCGCGTGCCGCAGAGAAAATTGTGCCGTCCCTTGAGCAGGGCCGCCTCGAATTCCACCGGCAGGAGTTTCTGGACGAGCGGGATATCCTTGTAGATGAGCTGCTCCTGCAGGGCGATGGTGTGGGTGGAAATGATCGCCTTGCGTTTGGTGCGGACGGCGTGCAGGGCGGCGGGGATCAGATAGGCGAGGGATTTGCCGACCCCGGTGCCGGCTTCGATCACGAGGTGGCTGCCGGTTTCGATGGCCCAGGCCACCTCGCGGGCCATCTTCTGCTGTTCGGGCCGGTATTCGTAATTGGCGGCCTTGGCCAGAAGACCGTCCGGGGAAAAGAGGCGGTGGATTTCGTCCTCAAACGGTCCCATCGGGGCGGAGTCGACCGCCGGCGGCCCCCCAAATTCCTCGCGCAGGGAGATCACGCGAAAACCGGGCGGGGTTGGAGGTTGGCGGGGGAACGACCCCGGCGGGAAAACGAATCAGCCGCCGGCGAGGGCCGCCCGCCGTCCAGGAGGGCGGGGAGAGGTTGGTTGACTGTATTCCGGTTGGCCATTACTGATTTACGCTCCTCGAAGATGAGAATACTCGACCGCTACGTGCTGCAAAAGTTTTTGCTGCCGTTCATTTACTGTTTTTTCGGCTTCATTGCCATCTGGTTCATTTTTGATCTGAGCGACAATCTGCAGGATTTTCTCCAGGGCAAGGCGGACTTTGCGGTGCTGCTGCGGTATTACAAGTCCCAGGTCCCCGAGATCATGGTGCTTTCGCTGCCGTTCTGTGCCCTCCTGGCGTTGCTGTACTCCCTGACGGCCATGTCACGCTCGAACGAGATCATTTCCATGCTGGGTGCCGGCCAGAGCGTGGTGAGGGTGTTGGTGCCGCTTTTTCTCGTCGGTGTTCTGCTCACCGGCATCTGCATGTATTTCAACTACGAAAGCGTTCCGCAGGCCGCGATGATCAAGAAGCAGATGCTTCGCGAAATCAAACGGGGCAAGGCCATCACCACCGGCCTGGCCGGGCATCTTTTCCGCAACCGTCAGGACCGCCGGACGTGGTACATCCGACGCATGACCGTGGAGGACAAGCGGCTTCTCGACATCCAGGTCCTCCAGGAGGACGAAAACCAGGACATCGTCAAAATCTGGTATGCCAACTCCGCCATCTACGAACCCACCACGGGCACCTGGAGCCTTGGACGCGGCAAGGTGGTGGAATTGGATGCGACGGGAAAGGTGACCAAGTCGGAGTTTTTCGACGATCTGGTCGTTTCCGGCTGGAGTGAAACCCCCTGGCGCATCAGCAGCTCGGTGATGGATCCCGACTATCTTTCGGTCAACGACCTGCGCGATTACCTGAAATTCAACTCCGACTTTCCGGACAAATGGCTGGCGCCCTACCGCACCCATCTGCATTACCGCTGGGCGTTGCCGTGGATCTGTTTCCTGGCCTTTCTGATCGCGGGACCGCTGGGCATCGTCTATTCGCGGCGCGGCATCCTCGGCGTGGTGGCCCTGGCCATCGGGCTTTTTGTGGTGCTCTTCCTTTCCAGCTATCTCTTCATCGCGCTGGGCAAGGGCAACCGGATTTCGCCGTTTGTGGCCGCGTGGGGCCCCCTGATTTTCTTCTTTTTGGTGGGGTTGGTCCTGCTGTGGTTCCGCTCGACGAATCGCGATCTTCCGAAAATCAAGCTCCCCTGGATGTCCTGACATGCAAAGCGATTGGGAAATCAAATCACGCGGCCACGTCTGCTCCCGGACCGGGAGGGAGTTCGTGGAGGGTGAATTTTTCTACACGCTGCTTTATCGCGAAGGTGACGGCTTCCGCCGCGAGGATCTTTGCGAGGAGGCCTGGAATGCGCGCAACGACAACGTGCAGCCCTTTTCGTTCTGGCGCTCGAAATACGAGCCGCCGGCTCCGCCTCCGCCCGAGCCGATGAAGAAGGACGATGCGGAAAGCCTGTTGCGCCGCCTTGTGGCCGGGCAGGACCCCGCCCACATCAACGCCCAGTACATCCTTGCGTTGATGCTGGAGCGGAAACGCGTCCTTCGTCCGGTGGAATCCCAGGACGACGACATTCTCGTTTACGAACACGTCCAGACCGGCGAGACCTTCGTCCTGAAAAATCCGCACCTCTCCATCGAGCGCATCCCCGAGGTGCAACGCGAGGTCAGCGAACTGCTGGCCGGCGGGATCGGCTGACGACGCGTCCGGTCAGTTTCACATCGGGTCCGATCCGCGTGTAAACCGGGTTTTCCAGCCGGACGGCCTCCGCAGGGCTTCCGGCGCCCCGTCCGCCCACCACGGGCACGGGCCCGCCGATGAGCAGCGGCGCGAGGTAAAAACAGACCTCGTCCACGAGCCCGCGATCGAACGCCTCCCCGAGCACCCGGGCGCCTCCTTCTATCAGCACGGTGGCCACGCCGCGCCGGCCGAGATCGGCCAGCACGTCACGCAGGCTGCGGTTTTGATAAACAAGGGTGCGGTCCCGAAATTCATCGGTGAAGATTCTGGCGTTGCGGGGGAGACGGCCCGATCGGGTCCAAACCACCCGCAGCGGTTGTTCGCGATGACGCACCCCGCGAATGGTCAGTTGCGGATTGTCCACCCGCACCGTTTCCCCGCCGACGAGAATCGCCTGCACGCGGCTGCGCAGGCGCATGGCGTCGCGGCGCGAGGCCGGACCGGTCAGCCAGCGCTGTTCCGGAGGCGAGTTGATCCGTCCGTCGAGGCTCATGCCGGCCTTGGCGATCACATGGGGCCGGCCGGTGGAAATCCATTTGTTCCAACCCGCATTGAGCGCGGTGCATTCGTCCGCCAGGACCCCCGCGGTGACGGCAATGCCGGCGTTTTCCAGAATGACGCGTCCGCGCCCCGCGTGGCGCGGATTCGGGTCGGTCGCACCGTAGACCACCCGCGCAAAGCCGGCGCGTTTTATGGCCTCGGTGCAGGGCGGCGTGCGTCCGTGGGTGGAACACGGTTCGAGCGTCACATAAAGCGTGGCTCCCTTCGTGTTTCGCGCGCGCGCGATGGCCTCGATTTCGGCATGCGGCCCGCCCGCCCTCCGGTGCCATCCGCGCGCAATCACGCGGTTGTTGCGAACGATCACCGCCCCCACCGCCGGATTGGGATGCGTGAAGCCGAGGCCCTTGGCGGCCTCCGCGAGGGCCAGTTGCATGAAGGTTTCGTCCACGGCGATGACGCTCGGAGTTTCGCGGGCGGCGTTCAATGGAAAAATCGGACCCCACCCGGGCCGGAAGCCCGCCGTCTGCGGGCCGGATACGGTGGTGGACTTTTCGGCCCTTTTGGGAAACATTCGGTGCCGTCATGTCGGCCCAGCGGAACGCCCAGCTCTTTCATGAACTGGCCCAACTGGCGCGCAGCGGGATGCCCGTTCTCCGGGCCCTCGAGATCGTGGCCCGCAATCCCGGACACCGCCTGGCACATTGCGCACGCCAGCTTTTGCAGGGTCTTCAGGTCTCCGGTTCGATCAGCGGAGCCTTCCGGGAGGCGAAGTTTCCCGAAAGCGATGCGGCCGTCATCGAAGCCGCCGAGGCCACCGGCCGGTTGGAGCAGGTTTACCTGGAGCTCGAGCAATATTATTCCCAGCTTGCCCAGTCCCGCCGGACCATCGTTGCCCGCTCGCTTTACCCCCTGGTGGTGCTGCACCTGGGGGTGTTCCTTCTCGCCATTCCCCAGGCCATTCTCGGCGGGGGATGGGCCGCCTATTGGAAAAGCGTTGTGCCGGTGCTCCTGGTCATTTATGCCGCGCTTTTCCTTCTGGGTCTGGCCTGGGTGGCGATCCGCAGGGCGGTGGCCCGCCGGGTGACCGCGGCCCGGTGTTTTCTGTCGGTTCCCGTTTTGGGCGGATTCCTGCAGGATTGGACCGCGTGGAAATTTGCCTCGGTTCTTTCGCTTTACGTCCGCGCGGGCGGGGGACTGCTCAAGGCCGTCGAGGCGGCGGGACGGGCCTGTGACAATGCCTCCCTCCGCCAGACCAGCCAGGGCGCCTTGGAATTGATTCGCGGGCAGGGCGTGGGATTGAGCGAGGCCTTCCGGCTGCGCGGCCCCCTGCCCGAGGTCCTGGACCGGGCTCTCGAAGTGGGGGAACATTCCGGACGCCTGGACGAGGAAACCCTCCGCGCCGCGGAGATCCTCAAGGGCCGCACCCTGGGGCGCTTGGAAACCCTGGGCGAATGGACGCCCAAAATCATCTACATCGCCGTGGTGCTTTTCGTCGGCTGGCGGATCATCTCCATGGCCACCGGCGTCGCAAGCTCGATCGAAGGCACTCTGAACTCGCTAGAGTGAGACATTATGTCTCTATTTTTGGCGACAGATTTTCGCGGGATTTTGAGACAATTTGTCACTTTTGTGGGGATTCGAGACTTTAGAGTTATCGTAACATGTTGATTGAAAATGTATTAAGAAAATCCCACTCTCTGGCATGCTTTAGGCTGATGGATACCTGAGAAGCAAAGAAAGCGAGGTAACCACTATGAGCATTATCAGATACAAATCTCCCGAATTGACCCCTTGGACTCCGTTTGACCGTTGGTCGTCGTTGCGGGACTTCTTGGATTCCGCCTTTCAGCTGGCGGGCCCTGTCAGAGGTTCGTTCGGCTGGGCGCCGGCCATGGATGTCTATGAGGACGACGACAAGGTGACCGTCGAGCTTGAGCTCGCGGGAATGAAGAAGGAGGACTTTGATATTTCCCTGCACGACGATGTGCTGACCATTTCCGGTGAGCGCAAGTCGGAGAGCGAAAAGCGCGACGGAGAAAGCTTCCGGAGCGAACGCAGTTTCGGCTCGTTCAGCCGCAGCGTGACGCTGCCGGCGGCGGTCAAGTCCGACGAGGTGAAGGCGACCTACAAGGACGGTGTTCTGACGGTGACTCTGCCCAAGGCGGAGGAAGCCAAACCGCGGAAGATCCAGGTCGAAGTTCACTGAACCCCTGCGGTCCTGTCCGCCCGACGCGGACAGGGCCCTTCAAGACAACCTTTTTTCCTTTTCAAGACTATGAGCAATGCCATCGAAAAATCCCCGGCCACGGTGAGCCGGGTGGAATACACGACCCCACCGGTGAACCTGCATCAGGACGCCGAAGGCTACACGCTGGAGGTTGAGATGCCGGGTGTCGGCAAGGACGGCGTGGAGATTACCGCGGGGGACGGCAAGCTGGTCATCATCGGTCATCGCCAGACGACCGAGGGTTCCGGCAGGTTGATCTACCGTGAACGCAATCCGCGTGCCTTCCGCCGGGTTTTTGATCTCGATCCGAGCATCGACACCGGTTCGATCAACGCCCACATCGAACAGGGTCTTCTGACCGTCCATCTGCGCAAGGCCGAATCGGCCAAGCCGCGCAAGATCACGGTCTCCTGAGATTCAGGTTGGTTATTGGGGGGGATCCCGCTCCTCTCGCGAGGAGCGGGATTTTTTTTCTCCCGAATCAGGAAGCCGCTTCGGCGGGATGGCCGGACGCTGCCGTCTGCGTCTGGGGATGCGGGGCCAGCCGGCGGGCGCGCCGGACCGCAAGGGCCACAAAGACGAGTTCCGCCACCACAAAGGCGATGGCATAACCGAAGCCGCCCGAGCCGAAGCCATAGCTGTGGAGGCCCGCGCCGAGGACAAAATTGACGCCATACCACGCCATCAGCACGCTGAGAAAGCACAGCACGGCACCGACGGCCATGCCGAAGCCGCCCCATTTCCCGGCGATCCGTCCGTGGAGCAGAAACAGGTAGGCCAGCAGGGTGACAAGCGCCCAGGTTTCCTTGGGATCCCAATCCCAGAACCGGCCCCAGGAATAGTTGGCCCAGATTGCCCCGAGGATTGTGCCGATGGCCAGCAGAAGCACGCCGACCTGCAGCACGCGGTAGAGATAGTTGTAGAGTGCGGGGGAAGGCTTTTTGCCGGCCATCACCGTGCCCAGAGCGATGTGGCCGATGCCGAGGGCGAGCAGGAAGGCGGCGTAGCTCAGGGTGATGGTGGTGACATGGGTGGACAGCCAGAAGTTGTCGCGCAGGACGGGAACCAGAGGGTGGATGCCCGGATTGAGGGCGACCGGCTGGGTGTCGGCGAGAATCAGGGAAATGACCGCCACCGGAAGTGCGCCCAGGAGGAAGAACCTGCTGCGATAAATTGCTTCGAAAACGAGGGCGAAGAGCACCGTGCCGAAGGCGACCCAGATGACGGATTCGTACATGTTGGTCACCGGGGCCCGGCCGGAGATGATCGTGCGGGCCGCAAACCCGGCGATCTGGAGGGAGAGGCCCACGCCGGCGAGGGCCCAGGCGGCGAGGTATCCGCCCCGGGCGTTCCAGAGCAGGAGAACCACCGCCGCGGCGAGATAGAACTTCCACGCCCAGCCGAAGGGGTGGAATTTTTGGTACCAGGTTTCGATCCGAAGGAGGTTCGGTGAGGGCTGGAACTGCGGTTCGATGGCGGCGAGGGATTCCCGGAGCTGTCCGGCGGCACGATCAAATGCCGTCTGGTCCCCGGCGACAAAGGCGTCACGCAGGGCGGCCAGTTGCACCGGTGTGGCCGTGGTCCAGCTGCTCTCGGCGGAAGACGGATTGGCCACCACACGGAAGGCCGATCCCTTGAACAGGGTTTCGAATTCCGCCAGGCGCAGTCCGACGTCGGCGGCTTCCTTGGGCAGTCCGGCAAGACGCGGGGCGCCCGGACGGTTGCGCTGGGCCTGCGCCTCCGCCAGGAGGGAGGCCAGGCGGGTGTTGCCGGCCAGTTCGCGGTAGGAAAACAGTTTGCGCTCCGGGTCGAGACCCAGGGCCTCCTTGAGCGGTTTGTGGTTGACGAGCAGGATTTCCTTTTCGTCCCAGCCCTGCGGGGTCAGCCACAGCGAGGTGATGATGTCCATGGCCGGGCGTTCCCGGCCGTCGATTTTGACGGAGGTCCTGCCCGTGAGGCCGAGGAGGGATTCCTGGGCGAAAACAAGGTAGGGTTTCTTGCGTCCTCCCTCCTGCACGGGAATCGGCTCCAGAGCCGAAAAATCCAAGGCCCATGCGGTCGAGGACAGGCAGATGATGGCAAGGAGGAACCGCAACATGAGTCGATAAGGTGTCAGATAACGCCCGCGCTGCAAGCCCCTTTGCCGCGGGGCGGATTTTCGGGAACCGTCCGGGAATTCCTCCGCAGAGCGGGGGGCGGGGGATGATCCGGCGCCCCCCGTCAGACTCCGGGGAATCTCCGGCTTACACCGGGGCGACCTGCCTGGTCCAGCCCGAGAGGCGCTCGTAGGCGTCGGCGATGCCGAGCAGGCGCGCCTCGTCAAAGGCCTTGCCGAGGAACTGCAGGCCGACGGGCAGTTTGCTGCCGCCTTCCTCCACAAAGCCGCACGGCACGCTCAGTCCGCAGATGCCGGCCAGATTGGCGGCAATGGTGAAGATGTCCGCGAGGTACATCTTCAGCGGATCGTTGGTGCGCTCGCCGATCGGGAAGGCCACGTCCGGCGAGGTCGGACAGACAATGGCGTCCACCTTCTCGAAAGCCGCCTCGAAATCGCGGCGGATAAGCGTGCGGACCTTCTGTGCGCGCAGATAGTAGGCATCGTAATAGCCGCTCGAGAGCACATAGGTGCCCAGAATGATGCGGCGTTTGACCTCGCTGCCGAATCCCTCCTCGCGGGTGCGAAGGTAGAGGTCGAGGAGATCCTTTGGTGCGTCGGCGCGTTTGCCGTAGCGAACGCCGTCGAAGCGGGCCAGGTTGGCCGAGGCC
The DNA here is from genome assembly GCA_937960895.1 of uncultured Spartobacteria bacterium. Lineage (GTDB taxonomy): Bacteria > Verrucomicrobiota > Verrucomicrobiia > Chthoniobacterales > Terrimicrobiaceae > CALCJD01. The sequence continues at coordinate 11,846 of CALCJD010000144.1, forward strand.
TCGGCGGTGGCGATGATGTAATACACCGAAACGGCGTATTCCGTGTGCGGCAGGGAAATGTCGATGAGCTCCGCGCCGGCGTCGGCGCATTGTTTGATGGCCGCCTCCACCGTGGCGCGCACCTGGGGATTCATGCCGTCCACGAAATATTCCTTCGGAATGCCGAGCTTCACGCCCTTGAGATCGCGTCCCAACTGCGCCGTGAAATCCTCCACCGGCACGTCCAGCGAGGTCGAATCCATCGGGTCGCGTCCGGCAATGACATTCAGCAGAAGGGCGCAGTCGCGCGTGCTGCGGGCAAACGGTCCGATCTGGTCCAGCGAGGAGGCAAAGGCGACGAGGCCGTAGCGCGAGACGCGTCCGTAGCTCGGCTTGAGGCCGACGCAGCCGCAAAGCGCCGCCGGCTGACGGATGGATCCGCCGGTGTCCGAGCCGAGGGTGGCCGGCAGTTCACACGCCGCCACGGCGGCCGCGGACCCGCCGCTGGATCCCCCGGGAATCCGCGAGGTGTCCCACGGATTTTTGGTGGCCTGGTAGGCCGAGTTTTCCGTCGACGACCCCATGGCGAATTCGTCCATGTTCAGCCGGCCGTAGGGAATGGCTCCCGCGGCGCGCAGCTTGGTGATGACGGTGGCATCGTAGGGCGCCACATAGCCCTGCAGGATCTTCGAGGCGCAGGTGCAGGACTGACCCTTGACATTGATGACGTCCTTGATGCCGATCGGGATGCCGCCGAGCGGCAGGGAGACGTCGGCGTGTTCGGCGAGTTTCAGCGCCTCCTGGAAGTCGCGCGACAAAAAGGCCTGAATCTTCGGTTCGGCCGACTCGATGCGAAGTTCGAGCGTGCGCAGCAGGTCCACCGGACCGAATTTTTTGGAGCGGAATCCTTCCTGAATTTCCGAGATGGTGAGCTTGGCGAGGTCCATGTGTGAAAGAGGGCGTCACCGTCCGGCCCCGGATCGTTTTGCGGACGGAAATCCGTCCGGCCCGGATGCCCGGCGGTGTTCAGGTTTTATTCGACGACTTTGGGAACGATGACGAGGTTGTTGGCGGTGCGCGGGGCGATCTCCAGCGCCGCGGAGCGGGGCAGGCTGATGCCGGGGACGTCCTCGCGGACGACATTAAACACCGCCGAGGTGTGCGCGGTGGGCTCGACGTTGGTGACGTCGAGCTTCTTCAGATGCTCGATGTGTTCAAGCACGCGGCCGAGCTGGCCTTCAAATGTGGCGACCTCCTCGTCCGTGAGGGCGAGGCGGGCCAGCCGGGCGACATGGCGGACATTGAGGTCGGGACTGCTCATGGGTCAATGGAGAAGAAAAGGGGTTTTACTGGATTTCTTTGTTGGCAAAGAGCTGATTTTTAATCGGATG
>CALCJD010000145.1 GCA_937960895.1 uncultured Spartobacteria bacterium
GACCGCCGATGCGGGCATTCCGCCCGCCACTGGTTCCCCTTGGGCGTTGGACGTTGGATGTTCGGCGTTGGGCGTTCCGCTTTCCATCGTTTCCAGCAGCCTCACCGCCAGATACTCGGCCCGATAGACATCACGATTTTCCGAAACCACCTCCTGGTCCCAGCAGTCGCGGGTGGCGAGGAAGGCGGGGTCGGTGATGGGGTCGAAGTAGCGGGTGCCGGTGAGGTGGATGAACTGCTGGCCGTCGCGGTGGACGATGGTGAGGTCCAGCGGCTGGGTGTTGACGTTGAACTGGTGGCGTCCGATCTGGATGACGCCGGGGCCGCCGGCAAAAAGCTCCTGGCGGTCCTTGAGCTGCCGGATTGCTTCCTGTCCGAGGCTCTTCAACCGGGTGGCCAGGTCGTCGGCTTTGACGGAATCTCCGAGTTCGAGGAGTTGATCGATGGTCTCGCGGACCTTGGCGATCATCATGTCCGACGCGAGGTAGGTGTTGATTTCCTCGGTCGTCTTGAAGGTGGAGAGCCGGTTGGCGACCACCTTCAGCACCCGTTCGGCGGAGGTGAGGAAGGCGGTGGCGCGTTTGTTGCGGGCTTCGACGAGCGAAACCTTGCGCTGTTCGAAGGCTTCGTAGAGTTCGGTGCGGCGCTCGGCGATCTGGACGATGTATTCGTCGAACTCGGCGAACTGTCCCTCCAGCTCCTCGATCTGGACGCTGATACGGTTGAGGTATTCCTCGCATTTTTGCGGGGTGTCGCAGAGGTCGAGGTAGCTGGCGGCGGATTGACCGAGCAGCTTCATCTGCGCGGCGAACTGCGCGGCGCCCTCGGCGGCGACGAGTTCGCGCAGGCGGTTCTTCAGCGCGCCCCGGACCTGGTTGAGCGTGGTGTAGATCGCGGTGATCGCGTCGATGATGCGCGTCGTTTCGGTGGCGTCCTCGATTTTGAGGCTGTTGACGATCTCGATGAGCATCTCAAGCTCGCCGCTGGTCTGGACGACGGAGGTCTCGATTTTTTTGCCCTCGGCGACCTTGGTGACGGCCTGCGCGGCGGCGAGGAGATCGGCGGCGGCTTTGCGGTAGGGGTCGAGCGCCTCGGGCTTGAGGAGGAAGGAAACCGCGGAGGTGGAAAGGCGGGAAGTTTGTTCGGCGACTTCCTGTCCGGCGGCTTCGAGCGCGGCGACGTCGATGTAACGAACGTCCTTGAGCGTGATGAGTTCGCCGGTGAGGGCGCGCAGGGCGGCGAGGTTTTTGACGTAGTCGCCGAGGGACCGGAAATTCGCGCGCCGGATTTCGTCGAAGCGTTCGGAGCAGCGTTTGCGGACGGCCTCGACCTGGGCGACGGCTTCGCGCTGGAGGCGGAGGACCTTGTCGAATTCGTCGACGGCCTGATTGGCGGCTTCGCGGAGGGTTTTCAGCGATTCATTGATGCCGAACCCTTCGGGATTGGTGAGCCAGGGGTAGCCGTCGAGGACGGAGGTGCAACGCTGGACGAGGTCGGCGTAGAGCTCTGCGTAGGGATTGTCGCGGGTGGCGAGACTGATGATTTCGTTGCATTCGGCGAGGCAGCGCACGACCTCCTTGTTGCCGACCTGGTAGAGGAAGGCGTCCTTCTGCCCGGTCGGTTCAAATCCGGGCTGATAAAACGGCGTCTGGCGGAGCTGGATCTGATGGTGTTTCTGCGGTTCGTTGTCTGCGCGGAAGAGCACCATCTGTCCGTTGGGGAAAATGGAGAATCCGTGGCAGGTGAGGCGTTCCTTCACCTTTTGCGCGATGAGGCGGTAGGGAAGGAGGACGTATTCGCCGGTGGTGTGGGCGTAAAAAACGTAGAGTGAATCCTCGCCGTTGGGGGCGTGGATGACGCGTTCGAGAACGTGTCCGCCGGGGGCGGAGCCGAAGAGTTTGAGTTCGCCGGTGCCGAGGTAATAACCGTCCGGGAAGATAAGCCCGTGATCCTCGGGCAGCAGCGCGCAGGATTCGCCGAGAGAGTCCACGCGGACGACCTGCTGGGTCTTTTCGTTGAAGATGAGGTGGCGGTGGGCCTGTTCCTTGTAGGGCCGGATCTTCAGCAGGATGAGGTGATTGACAATCGCGTAGGAAATGTCGGCGTCGTCGAGTTTCTGGCGTTTGTCGTCGACGGGTTCCTCGTAGATGCCGGCGCCGGTCGAGGTGTTGTCCTCGATTTTGACGGTGAGATTGCCGCCCACGCATTCGACGAAGACGCGGTCCTCGATGGAAATGTGCGGGTGGTCGCCGTAGCGGTAGGATTCGCGGTCGGGGGTGAGCCAGCGGAAAAAATGCGCGGGCGGAAACCCGACGCGGCGGTATTCGGACTCGGCGCGGCCGTCGACGTATTTGAGCGTGCCGCCGTCGAAGGCCCATTTGAACACGGCGATGTCGCCCGGATTGTTTCCGGTGTGAAACACCATGTAGAGGCTGCCGCTGATGAGGGAAAATTTCGAAAAGGTGGTCTTTTCGTAGACGGTGTAGATCCGTTTGAAGTCGCTGAGGAACCGCGGATCCTCGATGTCGAGAAGCGGTTCCTCGCGGAAGACGCCGGCCTCCTCGTCGCGGCGGTAGATGCCGAAGACGTCGGAGAGTTCCATTTCCTTCTTGAGGCCAAAACGGACGTTGAAGCCGAAGAGGAAGCGGCTGTTGCCGAGTTGCACCATGTCGGCCGGGACGCAGTTGTGTTCGGTGTTGACGCGGTCGGCCTGGAGGATGCGGGTTTCGACGGCGCCGAAAACCTCCTGGCGGCGGGCGTCGAGTTGTTTGGTGCGTTCGCGCAGGGCATCCGCCTGCGCGCCGAGGCGCTGGCGGATGATCTCGTAAGTCGCGCTGCCGAGGGTCGAGGCGGCGGAGTCGGGTTGGGTGGATGATGGGGTGGGATCGGCCACGTATTTATCGCGTCCCTGCAGGCCGCGGTCGGGTTTTGTGGATCGCGTTACCCGGGCCTTTGGCCTGGGCAGTGTTGTTTTTGCCCCTTTGGGGCAAAGACGATTTCACCTGCACCAAAGGCGCATCATCCCGTGGCCCAAGTCGGGGGCCCCGGTTCGAAGGCCGGAGGCCCGGGTTGGGGAACCGGCGGCCCGGGGTCGGTCGGCGGGTATCGCAAAATGGGTTCGTCCTGAAGGGACGGGGTTTCATTTTCCGGTCTTGAGCGCGGAATCGGCGGGGATCTCGGCGAGGCCGGCTTCTCGGGCGAAGGCCCGGGCGGATTCCAGCATGGCGGACGTGCCGCCGTCCTTGCTGCTGGCGAGGAGCTTGGTGAGGAGCGCGGCCACGCTGAGATTTTTGAGGTCCTCACTGCTCACTCCGAAATCCTTCACCCACGCGCGAAGCCGGGTTTTGAATTTCTCCGGGTCTCCGCCGAAGAGCGAGTTTTTGACGTCCGTGATGGTCTGGCTGCTGGCAACGAGGCGATCCACCGAGCGGCCCGTGCCGACGGCGCGGACCACCTTCTGGAAGAAGTCGTTTTCGCCGCCGACGATGTCGATCTTCGCGGACTTGAGGGCTTCGCCGACGACGGCGGCGTGGGAGGCGGCGATGGCTTTCTCGACCTCGATGGCGGCGAGTTCGACATCGCGCTCCTTGGCGAGGCGCAGGCGGAACTCCTCGTGGTGCTGGCCGGCTTCGTGGAGGAGTTTCATGGCCTTGGCCTTTTCCTCGATGCTCCGGGCTTCGGCGAGGCCGCGGGCCTCGATGCCCGCCGCGGAGGCGAGTTCCTTGTCCTTGATGCCCTCGGCTTCCGCCTCGGCGACGGTCTGGGTGACCTCGGCTTCGGCGCGGCCCTTGGCCGAAATGACTTCGGCTTCGGCAAGTCCGGCGGTTTTTTCCGCGGCGGCCTTGGCGGTGATGACCTTGGCCTCGGCGAGTCCGGGCGCGGCCTCCTTGGCGGCGAGTCCTTCGGCCTCCTGCTCCATGGCATGACGTTTCTTCTCGGCGGCGCGGGCCTCGGCGTCGGCGATGGTCTGGAGACGCTCGGCTTCGCGCAGCGCGGCGTCGCGCGCGGCGTCGGCGGCGGTGATGGTCTTGATTTTTTCGGCTTCGGCGAGGTTGCGGTCGGCTTCCTTCTGGGCTTCGGCGGCGACGACCTTGACGACCTGTTCCTTCTTGGCGTTTTTGTCGGCTTCGATGAGGGCGACCTCACGCTCGCGCTCGGCGGTCATGCGGGCGGCGATGGTGTTTTTCTCCTCCTCCTGCTCGACGACGGCCTTTTGTTCGGCCACGACGATGGCGCGCTTGCGTTCGACCTCCACGGCGGCCTCGGCGATCTTGATTTCCTTGTCCATCTCGGACAGGGCGACGATGCGCTCCCGGCGGACGCGGGCCTCCTCGCCTTCCTGCCTGGCTTCCTCCTCGAGGCGCTGTTTCTCCTTGATGACGGTGTATTGCCGCTCCTGGACGGCGCGGTTCATGTCCTCGGTGCGCAGCCGGATGGCTTCGTCGGTCTCGAGGCGTTTTTGTTCGACGTCGAGGCGGCGGAGTTCGACCACCTTGGCGGCTTCGGCCTCCTCGTTGGTTTTGACCTCGAGGATGGCGCGCTGTTGTTTGGCGGTGTCCTCCGCGTCGCGGCGCTGCTGCTCGCGCTTGGCGATGGCGGCGTCGGCGTTTTCCTTTTCGATATTGACCTGCGCACGCTGGGCAAACTCGTTGGCAAGGACGCGTTCGCGCTGGGTGATCTGGGTGATTTTCTTGATGCCTTCGGAGTCGAGCACGTTGTCGGGATCGTGCTGCTCGAGCGGGGTTTGTTCGAGGTAATCGATGGCGACGTCCTGGAGAATGAATCCGTCGAGGTCCTTGCCGATGGTGTTCTGGATCTCGTCACGGAACCGCAGGCGCTCGGTGAAAAGTTCGTGGAACTCCATCTGCTTGCCGGCGGTCTTGAGCGCCTCCGAAAACTTGGCTTCGAAGAGTTCACGAAGCTGGTTCATGTCGGAGACGCGCTCCGGCGTGAGCATCTGGGCGACTTTTTTCACGCTCTCCTCGGTGGCTTCGACGCGGATGTAAAATGCGACCGTGATGTCGGCGCGGATGTTGTCGCGACAGACCAGCCCGTCCTTGCCCTTGCGCGTGATCTCGAGCTTTTTCACCGAGATGTCGATGATGTGGTAGGTCTGCAGGAACGGGATCCGGATCATCCAGTCGAAGGCGACCTGGAGTCCGCCGAATCCGGTCTTCACCCCGGCGCGTCCCGGCTGGATCTTCCGGATGCACAAAAAGAAGAAGGCGAGGAACGCGGTGATTATGATGGCGAGGCCGATCAGAATGAGAATCTGCGTTACGGACATGGGCTGTGATGGGTTGTCGTCTCGAAAGCTCCTTCCTGCAAAGCAAACGACCAGGTGCCCGCGGGGAGAGAAGTCAAGGTGAGGTTGCGCGAATCAGATGCGTCCAGTGGTCGATATGCAAGGAAATCCGAAGCAAAAAATTCGGCACCGATCGGGGTGGGCTGGGGGGAGTTTGCTTTGTCTTCATAAGACCTGAGGAAATAAGCTTTCAAAGGTGCAAGAAAATAAACGACTTATAAAAAAACGGGATGTCTGGGTGCGTGGGAAAAGGGGGCGGGAACAAGGGAGGCCGGCAAAATTTTCTCACTCCCGGCTGGCTTCCGTTTGGGATCCCGCTTAGGAATCGCCGTCATGTGGCTGGTGTATGCGCTGGCGGCGGCGGTGATTTGGGGAATCAGTTACGCGGCGAGCGGCCGGGCGATTGACCGCGGGATGTCGCCGCTCGGGATGTTTTTCAGCTACACGCTGATTGGAGCCGTGGCGGCGGCGGTGGTGATGCTGGTCACGGGACGCCTGGGTGCGTTTCCGGCGGAAGTGCGCGGTTTGGGTCGGGATGTGGGGTGGTTTCTCCTGGCCGTTGTCACTTCGGCCGGCGGGGCGCTGCTCATTTACATGGCGATCGGTGAAAAGAACGCCACCCTGGCATCCCTGATCGAGATTTCGTATCCGGTGTTCGTCGCGATCTTTGCGTGGCTGTTTTTCCGGGAAACGCAGTTCAACGCGGCGACGATCGTGGGCGGCGCGATGATCCTCGGCGGAGTGGCGGTGGTGTATTTGGGAAACCGTTAGGCCCGAGGGGCGGAAGGGGCGGAGTCTTATTGATCGTCCTGATCTTCGCAGGCGGAGAGCCGTTGATCGCGTTCGGCTTCCTCGAGGCCTTCATTGAAAAGCTGTTCGACGGGACTCTCCTCATCCTCGGGTCCGATGCGCGGAGCCTGGTGACCGGCTGATCCGGCGGCTTCACTCCAGAGGCGCACCGGATGTTCGGTTTCGTCGGCTTCGGGAGCCGGCGGTGGTCCGGCATGAAGCAACTCCTCGCGGGCGCGGGCGCGGTCCACGGCATTCGCGGCGTTTCGACCGTCCATGCGGGCGATTTCCTGCGCCCGTCGTTCGAGATCACTCTCACTGAGTTCGCCGATGCCGGCGCCGTGGATTTGGATTCTTCCGGGAGTGTTCATAGGCGAGGAGCGTGGATGGTTGCGGGGGAATCGTGTGCCATGACGCAGGTGCGTGGATTCAACTCCGGCGCGCCTCAGGGCGCGTTCAGGGTGGACCCCGATTGTCGTCCCGACGGCGGGAAGTTACAAGTTTTCCATTCGCCAAATGAGTACGCAAACCGACACCTGCAGAGAACGGAGCAAACGGAGCGAAAACAAACCGGAGAACAACCGGAAGCGTCTGGAAAGAATGCTCCGAATCATGATGCGCGAAGGTCTGGATTTCACCGCAGACGCCGCTTTCAGCGAAATCAGCCTCCCCCGGAATCCGCGGCGGGTCATCGAATGAGGATTTCTCCGTTCGGGCGGCCGCAATCGAAGGCCGGACCGAAATGATGACCGGCGGGCGCAATCCGGGAGGGTGGAAAAACACGCTGAAGCGTGAACTCCCGCCAATCAGGAATTTTCGAGTCCGCTTTTCTGTCCGGGATCGGTCACATTGTGCGCGAGGACGGTTTCTCCGAGGTGCAGCGGACGGAGAGCGGGATTTTCCCGCGTGAGATCGTCCTGGGGTTGGTAGCCGAGCAATTCCCGGGCGTCGGAGATGTCGAGGCGCTTGAAGCGGTTGTCGCTGACGCCGTGAAAAATGGCGAAACGCAGCCGCGTGTCGTCGATGCATTTCACGATGAGGCTGTGCAGATCGCGGCGTGAGACAAAGCAATCCATCATCCAGAGCGAATCCTCCTTTCGCGCCGTTTCCATGGATTGGAAGGCGCCGATGCGGAGTGCGATGACGGAAAGGCCTTCCTTTTCGGCATAATAACGGCCGAGGGCTTCGGCGAAACATTTGGAAACTCCGTAGAGGTCGCCCGGATTGACCGGTTCCGCGGTGCGCACTTGGACATCGGCGGAATAACCGGAGACGGCGTGGATGGATGAGGCCAGGACCACACGCCGGCAGCCGGCGGTTTTGGCGGCGGCGAGGACATTGCGGGTTCCCTTGATGTTGGCTTCCAGCAGTTCGTCCCAACCGGCATCCGGCCGTGGATTGCCCGCGAGATGAAGCACGGTGTCGATGCCGGCGCAGGCTTTTTCCAAGGCGGCGCAGTCATCCAGGGTGCCTGTCACGATTTCCCCGAACGCCTCGAGTTTGTGCGACCGGTCGTCCTTGGTGCGCACAAGAAGGCGCCTGTGATGATGACCCGGGGCATGACCGGTGTAATAGGAACCGATGCGGCCGGCGGCCCCGGTGACCAGAACCTTTCGGATCCGCGGCGGCAGGGAAGGCAGGGGGGCGAGCGAATAGGAAAGCGCCATGCGCGAGGGATTCGTATGGGACGGAGGACCCGGATGGGGAAACTTCCCAATCAAATACGTCCAAACGCATGTCCGGATGCGATGTTGGGGAAATCCCTTTTTGCCATGGACTTTCCCCCGGAAAATTTCGAAGCGGGTCAAGCGGCGAACGGCGTGGTCCGGCTGGCCCGGGACCGCGCCCAGCAGGCCCTGCGCACCGGATGCGAGCGTGCCCGGGAAAATCCCATTCCCGTGGTGCTGGGCGCCCTGCTCATCGGAGTGGCGGTCGGCCTGCTCTGTGGACGCCACCGGTCGCAGCCGAGGGAGGTGGGTCAGATGGCGCGGGAACTTTTTGATGAAATGTCCGCGCGGCTGGCCCGTCGTTTGCATTGGGCCAATGGTTCCCGGTCCCGGGGAGGCCATCGCGCCGGCGCGGACAAAAAATCGACACGCTTTCACTGACTTATGAAAACATCCGTCCCATCCCTGCCGCATGAGGTCATGGCCTTTCCCCGCGTCGCCATTTTTCTTTCGGATTCCGAAATGATGGCGGAGCTCGAGACCATTTTGCGGAGCCATTATTCGAGTCTTATGATTGTCACCGACAAGGCGAAGCTCGCGGAGTTTGCCCTGCCGCTCATTGTGCTGGTGGACTCCATCCGGGACGCTGCGGAAATCCGGGCCGTGCATCCGGTGGAGGGCACGCAAGTGCTTATTGTTCTTGAGGAAGGTGACAGCGAAATTGAGGCGGCGGCCTTTGATGTGGGAGCCGATGATTGTTTGGCTTATCCCTTCGATCCCGCCGCCGTCATCGGAAAGATCGAGAAATACCTCGAAGCCTTCCGTGGATGATTTTCCCTGGAAGGATCGGCGGGGGACCTGTAAGCTGCCGGACGGCTTTCCGGCCGAGGCTCCCGATTCTTCGATGAAAATCCTTCTGGTGGAAAACCACAACGACACGCTGACGTATCTCTCCAATTATCTCAGGGCGTGTGGTCACGATGTGGAAACCGCGCGGGACATGGCCTCCGCGCTGCAACTTGTGCCGAAGGGCAATTTTGATGTCGTGCTTTGCGACATCGGCCTCCCCGACGGCGACGGCTGGCAGTTGATGAAGAAAGTGTGCGAACGGTGCGATCCGCCGCCGTTTGGCGTCGCCATGAGCGGGTATGGCATGAAAAACGACATCGACAAGAGTCTCGATGCCGGCTTCCGGCACCATTTGGTCAAACCCTTCCTGCCGTCCGATCTCGACGCCGTCCTTCGCCAGGCGGCGGCGATGTGAGTCTGGGCGGGCGCCGGTTGAGAAATGCGGGCGGGCCAGCAAAGGCGTTCTTTCCTGTGGCCATCGGCCGGTTTTATACGACCGGATCCACCGGGTGGTGCGATAAGCGGGGAAGTTTTCGCATGTCAGCCCGCTATCATGTCCGATGGATTGCCCCGTCCGCCCTTTCCGCAAAACGGTTTCGTGTCCGATGGCCGGGAATAGGGACAGGAAAAGCGTTGCGGGAAGCCGCGGAATGACGGACCCTTTTTTGCAGATGGCCTCCAGTTCGTCCAAAATGGCAAAACCGCCGGCGGATGTTCTGCTTTCCCTTTTGGAGTCCTCGGCCCTGGTCTTTCTGCAGACGGACGCCGCCGGGGCGATCCGCTACTGGAGCGATTCGGCGGAAGCCACCTTCGGCTGGAAGGCCGGGGAGGTGCTGGGGACTCCGGCGGGGGGGCTTTTTTGGGACGAAGCCGACGGCCGGGAAATCCTGGCAGCCGGGGGAGGCGAGGCCCTGCTGCGTGTCAGGGACGGTGGGCGTCTGGAAGCGCGCATCTGGACGACTCCCCTTGACGACGGAGGCCGCCTCGTTCTGGTGCTCGACAACTCGGAAACCAAGTTTCTCGAGCGCGCCCTGCTCGAAGCGGCTGAACGCGAACAACGCCGGATCGGACAGGATTTGCACGACCATCTGTGTCAACACCTGCTGGGCGCGGCCTTTTCCGCCAAGGCCCTGGCCGGGGCGTTGGACCGCGAGCAATCTCCGCACGCCTCCCAACTGCATGACCTCGCCCGTCTCATCAACGACGCGGTGAGCCAGGCGCGGGATATCTCGCGGGGTCTGCATCCGGTGGAACTGGATTGCGCCGGTCTGATGGCGGCCCTGCAGGATCTGGCGGCCCGGGTGAGCCATTCCGTGCCGGCGCAGTTTCACTGCGAAAAGGATGTGCTGGTGAGCGATCCCGCCGTGGCGCTCAATGCCTACCGGATCGCGCAGGAGGCGGTTTCCTCGGCGCTGCCGTGCGGAGCCAGAAATGTTTCCATCTCCCTGACCCGCCGCGGCGGCAGGATCGGGCTGCGCATTTTTCACGACGGCCCCCGCGAAAGCGAACTCACCGCGGAGCCGGACGGAGCGGCGGCCCGGACCCTGCATTATCGCGCCCAGGCCATGGCGGGCGACCTTGTCATGACCTTCCGGCCCGACGTGGGAACCACCGTAACCTGTCAATTTCCCTTCAATCCATGACCAAAAATTCCAAACCCGCGGAAGAATCCAAGAAGCGTGTGCTGATCGTCGACGATCATCCGGTCTTCCGTCACGGCATCATTTCCCTGATCAACGCCGAGCCCGACCTCGTCGTCTGCGGAGAGGCGTCGTCCTCGCCCACCGCCCTCGAAGCCATGCGCACGCTCAAACCCGACGTGGCGCTGCTCGACATCTCGCTGCCGGGCACGAATGGCATTGAATTGATCAAGCTGATGAAGGCGGAGCATCCGCGCCTGCCGCTGCTCATTCTGTCCATGCACGACGAATCGCTGTATGCCCTGCGCGCGCTCAAGGCCGGCGCGCTGGGATACGTCATGAAGGCGGAGGCGCTGACGCATGTGCTCGACGCGCTGCGCAAGGCGCTGAAGGGCGAAATTTATGTGAGTCCGCGCCTGAGCGAACGGCTGATTTTCCAGGCGATCCAGTCCGTCGACGGCGGCAGCGGTTCGCCGGTGGACCGGCTCTCCGACCGGGAACTCGAGGTCCTCGAGCTTCTTGGGCGCGGATTCGGCACCAAGGAAATCGCCGCCGAATTGCATCTCAGCGTGAAGACCATCGAAACGCACCGCGCGCACATCAAGGAAAAGCTGGGCTTCCGGGATGCCGGGGAGATGGTGCGTTTTGCCATCGACTGGGTCGCGCAGGAAAAGGATCAGAGCGGCGCCGCGAGCACCTGACGCCCGTGTGGGCCCCCCCTCAAGGCGCCCGAAGCCTTCCGCGACGTGCTTAAAGCGGAGGGGTTGGGGGGGAATCTTATCCGCATGTCCTTCGCGGACGGGAGGTTGAACAATTGGGAAACGTCATTTTTTTGGTGCGGGACGGCGCCGGAGAAGGCAAGACAATGGCATGCCGCCCACCGAATTCCCAAAACTTCTGGCATCCATTTTCCCTCCCGAGAACCTGTTGACCGCCCCGGAGGATCTGGTTCCGTATTCCTTCGACGGCACGGCGGCCCTCCAGCAGATGCCGGCGATTGTGGCCTTCGCCACTTCAACCGAACAGGTGAGCCAACTGATCCGCCTGGCCAATGAAAAGGGATTTCCGGTGGTCACCCGCGGTTCCGGCACGGGGCTGAGCGGGGGCAGTCTGCCGGTGAAGGACGGGGTGGTTCTGTGTCTTTCGAAGATGAACCGCATCCTCGAGGTGGACGCGAAAAATCTCACGCTCTCCGCGGAGGCCGGCGCCACCACGCTGGCCGTTGCCGAGGCGGCGGAGAAGGCGGGCCTGTTTTATCCGCCGGATCCGGGCTCGATGAAAATTTCCACCATCGGCGGCAATGTGGCGGAAAATTCGGGCGGTCTGCGGGGGCTGAAGTATGGCGTCACCCGCGACTATGTGATCGGCCTCGAGGTCGTGCTGCCGACCGGCGAGGTCATTTTCACCGGCAACAAATGCGTGAAGGACGTGGCGGGGTATTCGCTGCGGGATTTGTTCATCGGTTCCGAGGGGACGCTCGGGGTGATCACGCAGGTGCTTCTTGCCCTCATTCCGAAACCGGCCGCACGGAAAACCCTGCTCGCCATATTCGACCACATGGAGGACGCCGCGAATACGGTTTCCTCCATCATCGAGGAAAAAATCATTCCCTGCACGCTGGAATTTCTCGACCGGGTGACCATCAACTGCGTGGAGGACTACGCCCGAATCGGCCTGCCCCGCGATGCGGCGGCGGTGTTGCTGATGGAGTCGGACGGCCATCCGGCGGCCGTCGAGGAGGAGGCGCGCAAGATGGAGGAAATCGCCCGGAGGTTCCGCGCCCGCGAAATCGCCGTCGCGCAGACGGACGAGGAGGCGGTCCGGCTGGCCACCGCGCGCCGCACGGCGTTTTCCGCGCTGGCCCGGCTGGCGCCGACCACCATCCTCGAGGACGCCACCGTGCCCCGCAGCGAACTGGCCCGCATGGTGGCACACATTCAGAAGGTGGCCGACAAATACCGGCTCAAGGTCGGAACCTTCGGTCACATGGGCGATGGCAACCTGCATCCGACTTTCCTCACCAACGAACGCGACAGCGAGGAAATGCACCGCGTCGAGGAGGCGATGAAGGAAATTTTTGACTATGCGCTCGAACTGGGCGGCACGATTTCCGGCGAGCATGGCGTGGGCGTGGCGAAAAAGCCCTTCCTGCCCAAGGCCGTCGGCGACCGGAACCTGGAGGCCATGAAGCGCCTCCGCGCGGCGTTTGATCCCAATGGGGTGTTGAATCCGGGGAAAATCTTTTAAACGCCCGACGCTCAACGATGAACTCTCAACTCTCAAGTGGAGAAGCCCGCTTTGACCCCGAAGGGCGTTTGCTTGAATGCGTGGTGCGGGTGATCGGCGCTACGGAAAAAATCAGTCCGGCCGGCGCCGGACCATACGGGCGCGATCCATCGCTTCGTGCGGGACTCTCCCCGTATGGAAATCATGGCGAGGCGAGGGGAGCGGAGTCGCGAAAGGATTTCATCCACCAGCTCGGGGTTTGCTACAAGGAGCTGTGTGGGTCGAGACGCCGGTTGAAATTGATTCGCCGGACCGGGTTGGTTCCCCAGCCCCGGTTTCCGGATGCTCGCGTTGGGGAATCCGACGAACTCGTCGGAATTATTGCGAAGAGTTTGCAGACAGCAAAGAAGAACCAGGATCAGTCCCTTGAATGTTGAAAATTCCAAGTTGAGCGTTGAGCGTTCTGCACAATCGCCCAATCTGCTCCGCAAATTGGATTACGCGATTGTGCAGCAGTGCATGCACTGCGGCATGTGTCTGCCGACCTGTCCGACGTATGAGGCCACCAAGGTCGAACGGAACAGTCCGCGCGGACGCATCTCGCTCATGCGGGCGGTGGCGGATGGACGCATCGGGACGACCGCGGCCTTCGGCGAGGAGATGTATTTTTGTCTGGGTTGCCTGGCCTGCGAAACGGCCTGTCCGGCCGGGGTGGATTACACGACCCTTTTCGAAACGGCCCGCGCCGAGGCGGAACGGGCCGGGGTGCTGCGCAATCCCAAACGGGATTTCATTCGGACATTCGCCCTGAAGGGGATTTTCACCCGGCCTGGGCTGTTGCGTTTCATCGGACGCCTGCTTTGGCTCTACCGGGTCTCCGGGGTGCAGTCGCTTTTCCGCGGACTGGGCCTCAACCGCCTGCTTCCCTACCGGCTGCGGGAGCTGGAGCGCATGACCCCGCGCGCCCAGGCGAAATTTTCCCATCAATTGATCCGCGAGACCGAGCGTCCCGACGGCGAACGGAAATACCGGGTCGGATTGCTGACCGGCTGTGTGCAGGACATCGTGCTGTCCGACGTGAACCGGGACACCATGGAGGTTCTGGTGGCCAACGGATGCGAGGTGTTCACGCCGCGCGAGCAGTCCTGCTGCGGATCGCTCCACGCGCACAACGGCGACGTCGAGACGGCCAAAGTACTGGCCCGCCGGCAGCTCGACGCCTTCAATCTCGATTCCCTGGACGCCATCATCACCAATGCCGCCGGCTGCGGGTCGCATCTGAAACATTACCACCATTTGCTCGCGGACGATCCCGCCTATGTGGCCAAGGCCCGCCTCTGGGCGCACAAGGTGCGGGACATTCACGAGTGGCTGGCGGAAATCGGCATTCGTCCGCCGCGGACGGAACCCGTCGATCTTCATGTGACCTATCACGAGGCCTGCCATCTGTGTCATGGCCAGAAAATCACCCGTCAGCCCCGTGAGGTGCTGAAGGCCATTCCGGGGCTCAGACTGACCGAACTCACGGAGTCCACCTGGTGTTGCGGCAGCGCGGGCATTTACAACATCACCCAGCCGGAAATGGCGGCCAAGTTGCAGGAACGCAAGCTCGGACACATCCGGAAGGCGGGTGCGCCGGTCGTGGCCACCGGCAACCCGGGCTGCCACCTGCAGATTGAAAGCGGGGCGCGGAAGTTTGGCGTGGACGTGTCCGTGAGGCATCCGATCAGCCTGCTGGCCGCCGCCTACCGTCGTGAACGGCGCTGAACGGATGTTCGACTTCTTCACCGTCATCATTTCGCTGGTCACGCTGACCTTTCAGCTGGCGGGGATCGCCTTTGCCGTGCGGGCCGTGCTCATTTCCCGTACGCCGCAGGCGTCCATTGCCTGGGGACTGGCCCTGGTGGTGCTGCCCTATGTCGCCATTCCGCTTTTCCTGATCTTCGGGGAATCGCGGTTTTCCGGCTACACCCTGGCCGGGGCGGGCAAACGGAAGGATCTCGACGACGCGCTGGCCCGGATCCAGGAGGCCCTCAAACCCTTCCGGTGCCGGATGTCGGAAAAATACGAGGATGCCGAGCAACTGGCCTTCCGGCTCCGCGGCCTTCCCCCCACGCGCGGAAATTCCACCCGTCTGCTCATCGATGGAAAGGAGACCTTTGAGGCGATCTTTGCCGCCATCGACACGGCCGTCGAATACGTCGTGGTCCAGTTTTACATCGTGCACGACGACAAGCTCGGCCGCGCCCTCAAGGAACGGCTCCTGGCTGCCCGGAAGCGCGGGGCGCGCTGCTGGCTGTTGTTCGACAAGGTGGGCGCCAAGGGGCTGCCGGACAGTTATGTCGGGGAACTGCGCGCGGGTGGGGTGGAGGTGCAGGCCTTCGTGACCAACCGGCAGTTCGGCCGACGCTTTCAGATCAATTTCCGCAACCACCGCAAGCTCGTCATCGTGGACGGCCGCGTGGCTTTCATCGGCGGATTGAATGCCGGGGACGAATACCTTGGCGAAGGCCCCTTGGGCGCCTGGCGCGACACCCACATGGCCGTGGAAGGTCCGGCCGTGCAGGCGCTGCAGCTGTCATTTCTCGAGGATTGGTACTACGTGGAAAAGACGGTGCCCGATCTGCCGTGCACCCCGCGGGTGTGCGGGGACGAGGTCGTACTGCCCTTCGCGTCGGGACCTGCGGAGTCGTGGAACATCACGCCGGCGGTCATATGCGAAGTCATCCACGACGTGCGCAAGCGGCTCTGGATCGCGAGTCCGTATTTTGTGCCCGATCCCGCCCTGCGCACCGCCCTGGCCCATGCGGCCCTGCGCGGTGTCGACGTGCGCATCATCCTGCCGCAGGGCATCGACCACCTTCTGCCCTGGCTTTCGTCGTTCACCTTTTACCCCGCCATGGCCGAGGCGGGCGTGAGAATCTGGCGCTACCAGCCCGGTTTCATGCACCAGAAGGTGCTGCTGGCCGACGATGACCTGGCCATCGTCGGTTCGGTGAATCTCGACTTCCGTTCCTTCATGCTCAACTTCGAATTGTCCGCCGTCGTCCAGAATGCCGCCTTCGCGGCCTCGGTGGAAAAAATGTTCGAAGCCGACTTTGCCCGCAGCAAGGAGGAGGATTTGCGCAAGTTCGAAAACGGCAGCTTCCTCTTCCGCCTCAAATGCCGCCTCGCCGCGCTGATGAGTCCGGAGCAGTGAGGGAGGCAAATTCAGCGTCCGCATACCCCACGTGGTGAATCCGACTTGGATGGGCGGGGTGTCGAAGGCCTGTTCCAAAGCCTGGGAAACGGCATGGAGCGCCGTCGGTTCTAATTGGCTTCGATATGCAATGTCTTGATAGGAAAGATATTGCGGGAGGGAAGCAGGGGCGGTCCCCTGTGCGTCAATAGCTGGAAAAAACATTCGAACGCCACCATTGGCGCATTTCTAATTGACAGGTGTTGCGTTTGCGGTAACGTAACCGCAAACATAAATGCAAGAGCCCACCCAGACATTGCCTGAGCGTGTCACGCTCAAAGACATTGCAGCCCGTGCGGGAGTGGCGGTGACGACCGTTTCCTCCGCGCTGCATCGGAACGGACGGGTAAGTGAGAAGCTGCGTCAGTCCATTCAGGCGCTGGCCCGGGAGATGGGTTACGAGCCGAAAATGGCGGCCCGGCTGTTGCGGTCCAATACCACGGGTCACATCGGCCTGTTGTTGCCCGGGCGCATTGCGGGGGACATTGGCGAGTCGGGTCACGCCGGGCCGATCCTGAGCAATTTTGTGCGCGCCTGTGAGCAGCGTGACATCCCGTACCATGTGGAAATCGTCAACGTGAAGGAGGACTTTGAGCCGCCCCGCCAGGTTGCCGGCGGACTGGTTGATGGGGTGCTGATGGGCGGGTACATCGACGAGCGGCTCAACGCTTGGCTGGAGGCCCGCGGTTTTCCATGGGTGAGCGTCGACGAGATGGCCAACTACTGTGTGCTGTCAGCGAATGACGAGGGCATGTATCAGGCCGTGCAGAGACTGGCGGCGTTGGGACACCGGAGATTTGCTTATGTCGGGCGTCCCGACGTTCATCTGTCGCACCGGCTGGCGCTGGATGGTTTCAACAAGGCGGTGGCCGATTTCCGCCTGGATTTCCGGCCGGAAAGGGATCAGAGAATATTCAGCGAGTCTCTGCGTCCCGAGCTGTTGCAAAAGGCCTCGGAGTGGGCGGGGGAAATCCTGACCCGTCCGGATCGTCCCACGGCCATCCTTTGTCATGACATGGTGCTGGCGCGGGGAATTTGCTACTCAGCCCTGCGTCATGGACTCGACGTACCGCGCGATCTCAGTCTGGTCGCGGTGGGTACCGCGGTCGACGCCGAAAAGGCCCTGCCCTGCCTGAGCACCATCGAGGTGAATTTCGAGAACATCGTCGATCAGGCGGTGAGTCTGCTTGTGCGGAAGCTTCGCAAGGAACCGGCCATGCAGGAGGCGCAAATCCGCCGCGTGGTGCCCCAGTTGGTGATGCGGCAGACCGTGGCGCCGCCGCCATAACCCTCGCCCATTCCATTTCATCCCAACAACAATCCATCCAACACCCTCCATGCAAACTCTTGGAAACCCCATGAATCTTCCCCGAATGGTGGCCGCGCTGGCAATTGCTTCCGGCCTCTTTTGCACCGCGTCCGCGCGCGCGGATGTGCTGCTTTTTGACGACTTCTCCGATGGCAACTATACGAGCAATCCGGCGTGGACCGTGACGCAGGGCGAGTGGACCGTCAGCGATGATGCCGTGCACACCGCCGGCACGGCCGCGAACGCCTATCTGCGCACCCAGGATTTCACCGCCATCACCAATGGAGCCTTCACCTTCACCCTGGATGTGAAGTTCTCCTCCTCCACGGTCACGGGCGACAACCGCTTTTACCTGCGGATGCGTGATTCCACGAACGGCTTTTCCGGCTATGAGCTGGCCATTGCCCAAGGAACCATGGCCAACACCAACATCAACCTGCTGGGAACCGCCACCATCGGTACGCAGACCAAAACCTCCTCTCCCTACACGTTTCCTCTCGACACCTATGTGACCATCACTTGGGAGCGTCTCGCCTCGGGGGCCATGACGGTGTACGTGGGCGATCAATTGTACATCAGCGTGGATGCCAGTTCGATCGCGAGGTTCGACACTCTCGAGATTGGCGGGCGTGTCGGCATTGGCAATCCGGTGACGACGATTTACCACTATTCCTTCACCAACATAGAACTCAGCTCGGTGCCGGAACCGGGTTCGCTCGGACTGATGCTCGGCGGAGCGGGGGCCTTCCTGCTGGCGGCCACCCGTCGACGCCGCATGGGGAGGTGTTAAATTGCTTCGCACGCGAGATCACCCCGGATGATGAAAAGACCTTCCCTCTTCCTCCTGTCCCTTCTGGCCGCGCTGGCGCTTTCGCCGGCGGGGCATGGGGCCGGTGACGTCCTTTTTTCGGAGGATTTTTCCGGGGATCTCTCGAAATGGACTCCGCTGAAGGCGAGTGCGCCGTGGGAAATCTCGGACGGGGCGGTGGTTTCGTCGGGAACGGTGATCTTTGACGTGCTGGAAACACGCAGTTTTGTCCCGATCACCGACGGGTCCTTTGACTTCCGGGTGGAAGTGAGGTTCGAGTCGGCCATGAAAAGCCCCAACAACCGCTTTTTCCTGCGCATGCGCGACAGTGAGTCGGGGAACCAAGGGTACGAGGTCGTGGTGGCGCAGGGAACCTCCGGCAACACGCTGATGACGGAGATCAAGGCGGAGAAATCCCTGAGCCAGACGCTGGAGTCGGAGCCGTTTGTTTTTCCGACGGATGACTTCGTGCCGATTCGCTGGGTGCGGGACAAGAAGGGTCGGCAGCAACTCTTCGTCGATGGGGTGCTTTACCTCCAGGCGGAAGGCGGCGCGCCCAGCAGCTTCAACAAACTCGTCCTCGGCACGCGTTCCTACGTGGAGGCGGCGGGGGAAACGTCCCCGATGAGACATTATTTTCGCAACGTGGAACTGAAGGAAGGGCCCGACTCTCTTTGATCCCAATCCGCCGCCATGGTGGCTCCTGAAGAATGATCCCCCCTCACTGCCGTTTTCGCACGCGATGCGCCGCAGCCTTCACCTTGGTTGAGACCCTGGCCGTTGTTGCGGTCATTGCCGTCCTGGCGGCTCTGCTGGTGCCCACTGCGACAAAGCAAATCCGACGTGCGCAGGAGGCGGGTTGCCTGAACAACCTGCGGCAAATCGGGGTGGCGACGGAGATGTTTCTGCAGGATCACGAGGGCTACATGCCTGACGTGAACTGGTGGGCGCAGGAGCTGCTGCCGTACGGGAACGAAACGGGCCGGGAGAAAAACATCTTCTGGTGTCCGGCGGCGACAAGGAAGGACGCCCCTTTGAATGCCAGTGGCAATCTGGGACGTTACGAGGATGGCGCGATCATTCCCATCGCGTATGGGATCAACGGCAACTATCCGAGCAACAACGGACAGATCCTGGTGGGAAACCGCGGCACACGTGTGCCCGAACGTCGCAAGCTGACGGTGCCCGATCCACAGAAGACGGTGATTTTCCTCGATGGTGCGGGCGGTTTTGCAAACATCTTCTTCGACACCCCCGCTCGCATCTCGCGACGCCACGCGCGGTCCGAGGATGCCAACCGCATGCAGGTGAATGCCCTTTTTGTCGACGGTCATGTTGCACCGCTCGACATGGAATACAGCACCGCGCCGCGCTCCCCCTGGCGGGCCACGTTTGACACCGTCTGGAAGTAGTCCGGACGTCCGTTTTTTGAATCAGGCATGAAAAAAACGATGTTCCTTTGTTGCGTCGTGCTGTCGGTTCTTCCGGCGTGCGACGCTCCCCACCGCAAGGCGGATCCGCGCGAGGTGAGGCAGATTCCGCCCGGGCCGTGGTTTCAGCCGGAGGAATATCTCTGGGTTCTGCAAAAAGTGGACACCGGAGCCCGAAAAGGGATGTCCACGCCCTGGCGGACGACGGTGACGGACGGGCGCACCAAGGACATCGTGCTCGACTGGAAGGATCTCACGGACCGGACGGAGTGGAAACGGGCGAGCATCCAGATTTCGCGGGCGGCGGATGTCGAGCCGTTCTTCGGACGCGAATTCACCCACGCCGGGGAGCCCGCCGTGCTGCCCCCGCTGCCCCGGGGGGGCTATTGGCTCACCGTGAAAACCTTCGGGGACGGACTGACCGGCTTTTACCGATTGTATCTGAACGTGCTGGAGTCGCCGCTTGCCGGGAACGACTTACCGGACGCGCCGCTTGCCAGCCTGCGGGCGAGGGGCGGACAGGATGGAAACGTGGTGGTTTCGGGGTGGAATCCCTCCGTCGGGGAAGCCTCCCTGCGGGTGAAGGTCGGCACGGTGGAGGGGGATGCGGTGAGTGAAAAAAATGTGCCCCTTCCGACGGGCGGGAAGGAGGTGACGATTCCGGTGGACGAGGCACAGCCGGGAAGGACGCTGGTCGTGGGGGTCGAACTGACGAAAGACGGACGGGTGCTGGATCGGACGGAAACCTGGCTGGCGGTGCCGGGAGATTATCCCGCCGCGCCGCAGTGGCCGACGGATGCGCCTCCGCAGAATGTCTTTGATTATCCGGCGGGCGAGACGGTTTCGAGCGCGGCCCCGTTCCAAGAACAACGGACCGGACTCGATGAACAACTGCGCACCATGGCGGAACGCGGCAGCGGGACCGTGCAGCTCTGGCTGCAGTGGGGCAAAATCGAACCGTTGGGCGGAGCGCGGGATTGGAGTAATCTGGATGCCTATGTGGCCTACCTGACCGAACGGAAGATCCCCTTCACCCTAGCCTCGATTGGCAGTGTACTCTTTGGCAACGGCCCGGAACGGGTGTGGGGCGAGTGGGCGATGAACGACCGGGGGGAATATGCACTCTGGCGCAAGCTGCCGATGACAAGCCCCACGTCACCCACCTACCACCGGGAGGCGCCCGAATTCGTTCGGGCCGTCATCGAACGATACAAGGGAAATCCGTATCTGGCGGGTTATGTCACGCTGAACCAGGGACTCGACAGCGGAATCTTTCAGGACCAGCACGAAACGCTCATGGATTACTCGGCGTCGGCGCGGGAGTCCTTCCGGGGCTTTCTCAGGCAGCGTTACGGCACGCTCGACAAACTCAATGCCGCATGGGGTGTGGAGTGGAAACACTGGGACGATATCCTGCCGCCCCGTCCCGAGCTCGAGCGGGAAGTCAATCTGACCCCCGCCTGGAAGGACTGGACGGCCTGGAAGTTGCAGACCTACCGCGCCGTGTCGGTGGAGCTTTTTGAACCTCTCTTTGCCGAATTGGACCCCGCCCGGCCCGTCGTGCATTACACGGCGAAGACCGGACCCTTTGAATATCTCTTTCCCGGCCTGAAGGTGCGCCAGTGGGCCACGGCGGATGGGGCGGGGGAGGACTACCGCATGGGCCGCATCAACGGCATCACGAAAAACTGGGGCCTGTGGCGCCAGACCGAGTCGCACGAGGTGCCTCCGGCCAATCTGCGCTACATGATGGACATGTGGGCGGCGGCCTTGCGCAATGGCGGCGGGTTGATCCGGTTCAACTTGGTCTTCAACTCCCAGCCCCGCCACTTCCTCACCGTCTATCCGCAAAATGAGGCCCTGAAAAAGACGATGGAATGGTGGGGCTCCACGGCCGCCCTGCGGGACAAGCTGGCGTCGTCTACGACCACGCCCCCGGAGACGGGGGTGGTCCTTTCCTGGGCGGACCAGCTTTACCGGAATCGGGTCTGGCGCTGGTACACACTGCCGGGGGACCGGGCCGATGCGATGACGCGGGAGCAGGGATTTCTTCCCGTGAAATGGTTGACGGAATGGACACCCGACGCGGCGTGGCAGGGCCTCAGGCGCGTATTGGTTCCCCAAGATGCGAGGGTGTGGGATCCGGCCCTGCGGGAAAAGCTGGCCCGGTTTGTCCGGGAAGGCGGACATCTCATTCTCTGGGGACGCGCAGGACAATTCGCGGCCGATACGGGAACGGATACCTTTGCGGGGCTCCGCGATTTGGGGGCACCGGAGCTTACGGTGATCCCGTTGCCCAATGCCCCGCTGCGGACGGTGCAATATGGGGGGGAACGTTTCTCCGTGGCACCGGCGGTATCCGTTGCCGGCGCTCCGGCCGGGGCGAGGATCACCGCCGATGGCGAGAATCGTCCGGTGGTGGTGGAGTGGCCCTTGGAAAAGGGCCGGGTGACCTGGTGTCTGTCGGAAACGGATGATGAATCGGAACGGTTGGTTGCCGCGGTCTTGAAGCAGGACGGGACCCCCCGCGAGGTGATCACCACGGATGCCCGCGTCGACGGGTTCATGGTTGTTCAGGACGGGACGAGGTATGTGATTCTCAATCGCTATCTGGGTTTCGGCAAAAAGGCGGCGGATGTCCCCGCGAATACGACGGTGAAGCTGCCCGCATTGACCGGCGGCGGGGAATGGCTCGTGCGCCGTCTTGTGCCTGCGGCGGAGGAACAGAGATTCACCACCGAACAACTGGCGACAACCGGCTGGAAGGCCCAGCTTCTGCCCTCCGAGATGCAGGTCTACGAAATCGTGCCGGCCCCCGCGGGGCAATAGGGTGCAGAATTCGCAGATACACCTTCTCCCGCCGCAGGATGTGCCTCGAACTCCTCATTCGTCCTGATTTCTTTAGAACGCGCCCCCGCGCGATCAGCCCGACCGGTGGCGAGCCCAAACGGAAGGCCTCCTTCCGGCGGTACCGATCCTTCCCGCATTCCTTTTTTTTGCAGATGGAAAGTGGGAGGAGAGTTGAAAGCGCTGAGGCCATTGCGGCGGTGCGTGGCGTGGAGGCGCTTTTTGTCGGTCCGACAGATTTGAAATTGAGCCTGCAGGCCGGTGACAGGAGGGATCGGCGGGTTGGCAATTTTCCGGAAAATCCGGCCTCCCACTTCACCCGCGACCCGGTGATCGTTTGTTGATCCGGGAAAGATGGTGCCGGCGGCGGGATTCGAACCCGCACTCTGGTTTCCCAAAAACGGATTTTAAGTCCGTTGCGTCTGCCATTTCGCCACGCCGGCGGCGTGTTTTCCGGAAAGGGGGGATTTATCCACAGTTTCCGGAAATTGGCACCGCTTTTTCGCGGCGGGGGCGGCGCTATTTCGACGTGCCGCTGAGCTTTTGCAGGGCGCGGAGGGGTTCGAGGGCGGCGCCGGAGGCGAGGGTTTCCGAGGCCAGGGCCAGGGCGTCGGAAACCGAGCCGGCCCGTCCGGCCACGACGAGGGCGCAGGCGGAATTGAGGGCGACGATGTCCCGTTTGGGTCCGCTCTGCCGTCCGGCCAGCAGGTCTTCCAGCAGTGCGGCGTTTTCGTCGGCGGTGCCGCCGAGAAGATCCTCACGGCGGGCGGCGGGGAGGCCGAGCTCCGAAGGGTCGAGGTGCCAGTTGCGGATGGCCCCATTTTCCACGCCATGGATCTCGGTCGGACCGAGGGTGGAAATTTCATCCAGGGCTCCGGCGCCGTGAACCGCCCAGGCGCGTTGCCGGCCCAGCAGCGAAAAGACTTCCGCGTAGGCGGGAAGGAGGGCCGGATTGAAGACGCCGGCGAGCTGAAAATCCGGCCGGGCCGGATTCAGGAGCGGTCCAAGCATGTTGAAGATGGACGAGGATCCCTGCTCCGCGAGCGCCTTGCGCACGGGGGCGACGGCTTTGAAGGTGGGGTGATGGTGCGGGGCGAAAAGGAATGTGCAGCCCGCGGCGTCGAGGGATTCGGCGGGAGGCAGGTCGAGGCGGACGCCCAGGGATTCGAGCACGTCCGCCCCGCCGCTTTTCGAGGTGATGCCGCGATTGCCGTGTTTGACCACCCGGGCTCCGCAGGCGGCGACCACAAACATGACCGCGGTCGAGACGTTGAACAAACCGGCGCGATCGCCTCCGGTGCCGCAGACATCGAGCAGTCCGGGTCCGAGGTCGGCGGGCACGGCCCGGGTGAGCAGCACCCGGACAAAGGCGGCGATTTCCTCCGGGGTTTCCCCCTTGCGGTGCAGGGCGAGAAGGAAGTCCGCGCGTTCCTCAAGGGAGCGGTTTTCGTCAAAAAGCGCGTCGCAGGCGACGGTGACGTCCTGCGCGGTGAGGGGAACGGCTTCTCGGAGTTTTTCAGTAAGAGTGGAAAGCACAGTCAGAGCAGAATGAGAATGATTGCACCAAAGAGCAAGAACGCGCCGATGAGACGCCGCGTCATCACGCCCGTGCCGGCCTCGACGTCACGCAGGCCGAGGAAATGGCCGCCGACCCAGGCCGCCGCGACGCTCCAGACCGTGCGCGAGCTGTACACCACGTTGGCCAGGGTGGCGTCCCGGGTCCAGACCAGCGCAAAGAAGAAAAAGACGATCTGCACTCCGTAAAGGGCGGCGCCGAGAATGAGAAAGGTTCGGGTTCCCGCCGGCGGACGGAAGGCGGTGCGATCCTGAAAGCCGTAAAAAATCACCGAAACCAAACCCGCGGCGCCGAACATGACCGGAGGGAAGGCCGCGGCGTCAATCCGGTCCCCCCAATACGGGATGAGGACGTCGACCAGGGAGTAGCAGGCGGCGCCGCCCAGGGAGCAGATGACGGTGAAGCCGACGGCCCGGCTCCGGATGTGCCGGCCGCCGGCGATGAGGGCGACGGAAACCGACGCCGCCAGGGCGGCAATCCACCAGCGGAGACTGACCGGAACCGCCAGGAAGATCGCGTTCATCGCGGTGACAAACAGGATCTTCGTTCCCAGCAGCGGTGTGGCCAGGGAGACGTCCCCGTGGCTGAGGGCGGCAAAGGTGAGGACCTGACCTGCGAAAAAAATCACGCTGCACAGCAGGGGCTGCCACAGCGGGGCGTTCGGGATGTCCGGCCGGTCGAGCAGCCAGAGCGACTGCACGATGAGGGCCATGGAGACATTGACCGCCGTATTGACCTGGGCCGCGGTGGCGCCGCGTTCCAGGGCGCCTTTCAGAAAAAGCGATGCCGCGGTGTACACGAACGCCGCAAGCAGGGCGATGATTGCGCCGTGAAAAACCGTCACCTCACGCGCGCTTCAGAAGATCACGCAAGTCGGGGGCGCTCCATTGTCCCCGCACCTGGGGTTCGGCCAGCCAGCCGTAGTTCAACACCGAACCGGCCCGGGCAAAAAGCAACCGGGAGGCGCGACCCAGGGTGCCCATTCCCATCACGGCCAGCGGGGCTGGGGAACCGTCAAGGAGGGTCAGCAGCCGGGCGACGGAGCCGGGGGATTCCGTCACCGTGGCGATTTTCACCACGTCGGCGCCTCCCTTTCGCGCCCGGGTGACCCAGGCTTTCAGGCGTGCGGAGGTGGGGGTTCCCTCAAAGTCATGATAGGACACAATGACGGTCTTGCGGGCCTTCCGGGCCGCCTCCACCAGGCCGCCGAAAGCCGCGAGTGAGCGGCCCTCGATGTCCACGGCGGCGGCCGACGGCAGAAGTTCCAGATAGAGGGCAAGACGCTCGGAGTCGGACAAAGGGCGCGCCCCCCCTTCATCATGGCGCCGAACGGTGAGGATGGCGGGCAGGGGCAGGGCGGCAATCTGCCCGGGTGAGGGCGGCTGGGGCAGCATGTCGGCCCGCACTTCGACGGCGTCGAGAGGGGTTCGGCGGGCGGCGGCGAAACCGGTGGTGGTGTGGATGACGCCCACGACATTCGGGCGGTTAAGAAGAATTCGCCTTTGCTTTTTGCGCATATCCGACCAAAAACTAGAAGATTGTCTGCCGCAAGGCGAGAGCTGACATATGATTGCACGCCAACAGGAAATTCGTCTTCAAGTCAACCAATTGATTGACGCTGTCCTGTTGGGCGGGGTGTTCTGGCTGTGCCACTGGGTGCGGCATTCGGGCCTGCTGGTTCTCGACGCGCTGAATGAAATTCCCGCGTTTGATCATTTTTTGTGGATGCTGGCCGTCATCATGCCTTTCGGCCCCTTCCTGCTGGAATTGCAGGGCTATTACCAGCACCCGCTGGAAAAGACGGTCTGGAAATCCCTGCACCAGATCGCCCGGGCGGGCTTGTGGCTGGGCCTCATCATCGGAGGGGCGGTGATTTTCCTCCGCCTCACGGTGCCGAGCCGTTCCGTGCTGATCCTTTTCTGCATTGCGGCCCCCGTCACCCTGATCCTCAAGGAGCGGATTTATGCGTGGCTGAGGCTGATGAAGCTGAAACAGGGGGAGTCCGGCGAGCGCATCATTCTGGCGGGCGAGCAGGAACGCATGCGGGAAATCGTGCGGACGCTCAGCCTGGCCCAGCGGCTCGAGGTCCGGATTGTGGAGCGGATCGATCTTGAGGTCTGCGAGGTGAGTGAACTGGTCAACGCCATCCACCGTCACAGCGTCGGGCGGGTGATCCTGGCATTCAGCCGGCTGGAAATGGACAAGGTGCAGCGGGCCATCGAGGCCTGCGAGGTCGAAGGAGTCGAGGCCTGGTTGAGCGCGGATTTCATCCGGACCTCCGTCGCCCGCCCCACATACGAGAACCTGGGAGGGCGTCCCATGCTCGTTTTCCGGGCCACGCCCGACCTTTCCTGGGCCCTGCTCGTCAAGGGCCTCATCGACCGCGTCGGGGCCTTCGTCGGCTTGGTGGTGCTGTCGCCGCTCTTTGTCATTCTTGCCATCCTCGTGCGGCTGAGTTCGCCCGGCCCGGCCTTCTTCAGTCAGAGACGGGCGGGAATCCACGGACGCCCCTTCACCATGTGGAAATTCCGGTCGATGTTCGTGGACGCCGAAAAACGCCATGCGGAATTGCTGTCGCGCAACGAAATGAGCGGACCGGTCTTCAAGATCGAAAACGATCCCCGGGTCACCCCGATCGGCCGGTTCCTGCGCAAGACCAGCCTGGACGAACTGCCGCAGCTGTTGAACGTGTTGCAGGGCGACATGAGCCTGGTGGGCCCCCGGCCGCTGCCCCTCTACGAAGTGGAGAGTTTTTCGTCCGCCGCCCACCGCCGCCGCCTGAGCATGAAACCCGGACTGACCTGTCTCTGGCAGGTGCGGGGACGCAACAATGTCCGGAATTTCGACGACTGGGTGAAGATGGATCTCGAATACATCGACAACTGGTCGTTGCGACTGGATTTCAAGATCCTCCTGATGACAATTCCGGCCGTCCTGAAGGGATACGGCGCCAAATAGTCGGGCGGGGCGTGGAGAAAATCCACTTTTCTTACTAGCCAAAAACGATTTGCGTCGGTTATCAAAACGACCCGATGTCTCAACCTTCCAGACCCATCACCAGTGTTGTCACCGGCGGAGCAGGCTTTCTTGGCTCCCATTTGACGGATCGCCTTCTCGCTGAAGGACATCGGGTGATTGCGATTGACAACCTGATCACCGGCAACGTTGCGAATATCGAGCACCTGGCAGGCAACAAGAACTACAAGTTCATCCATCACGACGTCACCAACTACATTTTCCTGCCGGGTGAGGTGCATTACGTCTGGCATTTTGCCAGTCCGGCCAGTCCGATCGACTACCTGAACCATCCCATTCCAACCCTCAAGGTGGGTTCCCTGGGCACCCACAACAGCCTGGGTCTGGCGAAGGCCAAGGGGGCTTCGTTCCTGCTGGCCTCGACCTCGGAATGTTACGGCGATCCGCTCGTCCATCCCCAGACCGAGGATTACTGGGGAAACGTCAATCCGATCGGACCGCGGGGGGTGTATGACGAAGCCAAACGCTTCGCCGAGGCCCTCACGATGGCCTACCACCGGTACCATCAGGTCGACACCAAGATTGTCCGCATTTTCAACACCTATGGTCCGCGCATGCGCCTCAACGACGGACGTGTCGTGCCGGCCTTCATTGGCCAGGCCCTGTCCGGTCAGGCGCTGACCATCTTCGGCGACGGCTCCCAGACCCGCAGCTTTTGTTACGTCTCGGATCTCATCGATGGCATTTACCGTCTCATGATGAGCGACTACCATGAGCCGGTGAACATCGGAAATCCCCGGGAAATGACCATTCGTCAGTTCGCCGACGAGATCATCCGCATCATGGGAGCCTCCGCGAACATCGAACACCGGCCCCTGCCGGTGGACGACCCGAAGGTCCGGCAGCCCGACATCACCCGCGCGCGGGAGATTCTCGGCTGGGAGCCCAAGGTGGACTTCGAGGAGGGCATCCGCAAGACCATCGAGTACTTCAAAAACCACGTTCGGTAGCAGGCTTTTCTTTGTTTACTCCCTTAAGTAATTCGCATATTCTTCACATTCCATGTCTCCCTTGAAACTCCTCCCGGCGGCCTCTCTTGCGATCCTCATGGCCGCGTTTTCGACCAGCTTCGCCCAGCAGCCGAACACCGAGTACAAGATTGCCAAGATCGACCCCAGTTTTGTCGAGTCCCCGAATTACACGGGACCGCGGTACGACAAGCGGGGAACGAAGCCCGGATCCTGGCTTGAGGTGGAGGTGACCTTTGAATGGCAGCCGCGTCAGAAGCAGCCGAAATACACGGAGGAACTGACCGCCAATTTCTACATCCTGCTGAACAATCAGAGCCAGCAGTTCCCGAAGGGAGCCCTGCTGACCGGTTCGGTGACCATGATGAGCGTCCCGCAGGGACGGGACCTGCACACGGTCGTGTACATCAGCCCGCGCACCCTGGAGCGCATGTTTGACGGCAAGGTGCCGTCGAACGCCTCGCAGGCGGTGACGGACATCGGAGTGACTTTGAGCAAACAGGGGCAGGTGGTGGCCTCCACCAGCTGGAAGAGCAAGAGTGGAGAGTGGTGGCCGCTTTATCAGCAGACACCGGGATACGTCCTCAACAAGAACGAGACCCCGTTTGCTCCTCTCGCCTGGGATTATTACGAAGCCATCAAGCCGAAAGGCCCCGGCTTTTAATACCCGGATCCACTCGGAAACTTTCCTTACAGCTAGCCCATGGCCGCGCCCACACGCATTGTTTCGCTCAATCTTGGCATGCAAACCGTCACCCTGGCGGAATTCCATGCCACGCCGGATGGCGCGATTACGCTGAATGCCTGCAAGCAGGAAGAGCTGATTGTCGACCCTGCGGCGGACGTCACCCGTCCGGCCCAGATTGAGTCTGCAATCGACAACCTGCGCAAGGCATTGAAACTGCCGGCAAAATTCCCGGTGAACTACTGCCTGCCTTCGCAGTCGGTTTTCGCCCGCTTTGTCAAACTGCCCGGAGCCACGCCGGAGGATGTCACGGAGATCATCGCCTTCGAAGCCCAGCAGAACGTGCCGTTTCCCATCGATGAGGTGGTCTGGGACTACCAGATTATGGGTGAGTCCAAGGAGAACAACTGGGACGTGGCGCTTGTCGCGATCAAGGCTGATCAGCTTGGGGAAACCAACGACGCGGTCAATCGCGGAGGTTTCCGCAGCGGCGTCATCGACGTGGCGCCCATGGCGCTCTACAACGCCTTCCGCTACAATTACAGCGAACTCACCGGATCCTCGCTCCTGATCGACATCGGAGCCCGCACGACCAACCTCGTGTTTGTGGAGGGCAAGAGGGTCTTCAGCCGCAGCATTCCGGTGGGCGGCGCCACCATCAGCGCCGCCATCGGCAAGGAATTCAAGCAGGACATCACCGTCGGCGAGAAGCTCAAGCTGGAGAAGGGATTTGTCGGACTGGGCGGCGCCTATGCCGAACCGGACGATCCGACGGAAACCCGCATTTCAAAGCTGGTGCGCAACACCATGACCCGTCTCCATGCGGAAATTGCGCGCTCCATCAGTTTTTACCGTCAGAACCAGGGAGGCAGCGCCCCCGTGCGCGCGTTCCTCTGCGGCGGAACTTCGGGACTGCCCTACATGCTGGAGTTTTTCAGCGAAAAACTCCAGATCCCGATCGAGCATTTCAATCCCCTGCGCAATGTCACCGTGGCCAACGAGGAGACGGCCGCCTTTGTCAGCACCAGGGCGCATGCGTTGGGCGAGGTGGTCGGCACGGCCCTGCGCGGACTCAAGAATTGCCCGATGGAGATCAATCTCCGTCCCGCCAGTGTCGTCCGGGAGCAGGATCTGGCCCGGCGCAAACCCTTTCTGGTGCTGGCCGGAATCTGTCTGGTGCTCGCCCCGGCCACCTGGTGGTTCTATTTCCATCAGGCCAAGACCCTCACCGAGCAAAACCTGGATTCGGTCAACCAGGATGTCGCCAAACTCGAGGCGGTTGCCAAGCAGTTCGACGCCCTGAACGCCGAGGCCAAGAAACTGGTCGAGTCGGCGGCGCCCCTCCTGCTGGCCTCGGCCGAACGCGGGGTCTGGGCGCAGATCATTGACGACCTCGGTCAGCGCCTGCCGAGCCGCTACATCTGGGTGACGGAGGTCGTTCCGCTTGTCGATGGAAAGACCCCCTATCAGGTGGGTGAATCCTCGACAACGTCGCCGGTCAGCGCCACGCCGTCCGGAGGGGCGGCCCGACCGGGTGCCACCCCGCCTCCCGCGCCCAAGATCGATGCGTTGCGCATCAGCGGCCTCTATCTGGAGCGACTGCCCAACGACACCCGTTCGCAACCCCAGCTCGTGGTGGATGATTTTGTGAACAACCTGCAGAAATCCTCGGTTTTCAAGATCGAGGAAAAGGACAAATCCCGAATCATCATCGAACGGCAGACGCCCGACGGCCAGAAATGGGCCTATAACTACACCCTCGTGCTTCCGCTTCGTAATCCCATCGCTCTGCCATGAACTGGTTTCGTGAAAATCCCTTTGTCTCCGGCCTGGCGATTTTTGTCGTCGTGGCATCCGGGGCGTTGATCTTCCTGACGACCCGGACCATGTCGGAGTACTCCGAGATCTCCGATCAATACACCCAGGCCGTGCAGAAGCTCCATGGCCTGCAGAATCGGTCGCCGTTCCCGAATGCCGAGAACCTGGCCAAATCCAAGGCGCTGGAGGCCGAATACAAGGCCGAACTCACCGCCCTGCAGGAACAGCTCGCCAAGCTGGAACCGCCGGTCAACCCGGACATCAAACCGCAACAGTTCCAGGACGACCTGCGGGCTGCGGTCAATGACGTGATGAAAAAGGCGGCCGAAAAGCAGGTCACCCTGCCGCGGGACTTTTATCTGGGCTTCAGCCAGTACGTCAACAGCCTGCCCAATGACAAGGCCGCGCCCCTGCTCGCCCGCCAGCTGACCGTCATCAAGGAGATCGTCGACAATCTCATCGACGTGGGAGTTCAGTCCATTGACGGCCTGACGCGCCGTCCTCTGCCGGAGGAACAGCCCTCGGCCGCCCAGGCCCAGCGCAAACCGGCCATCGTGGAACGCTTCCCGTTTGACATCGCCTTCACCACCGACCAGAGCAAGTTCCGGATCGTCTTCAACGGGATCCAGAAATCAAACCGCTTTTTGATCATTCGGGCGCTGAACCTCAGCAACACCAGCCAGGACGGACCTCCGGTTGTCCAGGACAATGCGCAGACCTCGGTCACGGCGACCGCCAGCCTGGCGGGAACGGGGGTCGAGGGTTCCAAGGAGCTGAACGTGATCCTCGGCCGGGAGTTGGTCAAGGTCTCCCTCCGCCTGGAAATGATCGCCTTCAACTTTCCGAAGCCGGAGGCCAAGAATTAATCTGTCATGGATTGGGTGAAACAAAATTACGAACGCGCCCTGCTGGCGCTGGCAGCCGTCGCCTTGCTGGCCTGCAGCGTGCTGGTGATTCTCAAGGTGCAGGCTTTTCCCGCCCTGTTTGAAGGCAGGAACAGTTCGAAAAAGCCGGATCACGAGATCAAGCCCTACCCGGTGGAAGAGCTGAAGGTGGCCGCCGCACAGGTCGCCCGGCCGGCCCAGTTTTCGAGTTCCGAAGGGTCGTTGTTTGTTTCCCTGCCCTACGTGCTGAAGGACGGGATCATCATCAACCCGATGGAGAGCCCGGAGCCCCTGCATCCGCCGATCAAGAACACCTGGTTGATCACCCACAATCTGCCCTGGTGGGAGAGCGACGTGAAGGATCAGGATCCCGACGAGGATGGCTTCACCAACCTTGAGGAGTTTCAAAACGGAACGAACCCGAAGGACAAAACCTCCGTGCCGCCCTACTGGAAGAAACTTCAGCTGGAGAAGTTCATCTCCATTCCGTTCCGTCTGAAGTTCAACGGCGTCTCGGATGAAGGCAAGATCTTCCAGATCAATCCCCAGGGAGGCCGGTCGCAATTCCGTGGCGTCGGCGAGATGATCGAGGGCACCCCCTACAAGATCGTCAGCTACAAGCAGAAATTCGCCACCAAGAACGAGATGGAGGTCGATGTGTCCGAGTTGACCATCGAAAACACCGAAACCGGCCGCATGATCGTGCTGGTTTACCGGCAGGAAGCCAATGATCCGACCTCCAAAGCGCTATTCCGTTATCTCTATGATAACTCGACGTTTGAGGTGAAACTCGACGATGAATTCGGCCTGGTTCCGGTGCCGGAGCACAAGTATAAACTCATTGACATCAACGATGAGAAGGCCGTAATACAGGACCAGGAGACGAAGGAAACCCATGAGATTCCTCGTCTTCGCTAAAGCCGCTGCCAAGCCTGACCATGCGCGCCTTAACCAACGCGTTTGCAAGTGGATC
The DNA here is from genome assembly GCA_937960895.1 of uncultured Spartobacteria bacterium. Taxonomy (GTDB): domain Bacteria; phylum Verrucomicrobiota; class Verrucomicrobiia; order Chthoniobacterales; family Terrimicrobiaceae; genus CALCJD01. The sequence continues at coordinate 32,048 of CALCJD010000145.1, forward strand.
GGAGTCCCCAGCTCCGAGCCGGGCGTTTCCGATTCCATAGTGTTCCCAGACAAAGTTGCCTTAATCATGAAGTTCCAAGTTTTCACCGTATCCGCCCTGTTGGCACTCAGCGCATCAGCTTCCCATGCGCAGCAGGCGGGAAGCCAAGCCGCGGCGGAACGGGAAATCCGTCGCCTGGAGCACAACAGCCGGCATGCGCAGGATGCGATCAGGAAGGGCAACGAGGCCCTGAAGAATCAGGACTATGAAACGGCCTATGCCTGGTTCAAAAGCGCGGTGGATGTCCTTCCGAGCGGTGGCTCCGCCACGGCTTCCCTGCGCGAGGAGGCGCTCGACGGTTTCAGTCGCGCCTGTGTGAAGCTGGCCCAGCAGCGCATTTCCGAAGGCCGCTTCGAGGATGCCTCGACCACGCTCGATGTCGTTCTCGAGGAGCGGTACAATCCCACCTACGGGCCGGCGCTCACCCTGCGCAAGAAGCTCAAGGAGCCGAACACCTTCAACAAGACGCTCACTCCGGGATTCATCGCCAATGTGGAGGAGGTCAAGCAGCTCCTCATTGAGGCCGACGGATTTTATCAGACCGGCCGGTTCGATCTCGCGTTCAAGCGGTACGAACAGGTTCTCAACGTCGACCCCTACAACATCGCCGCCCGCCGCGGCATGGAGAAGGTCAATCAGGCCCGGGCCAAATACTCCGACGTCGCCTACAGCGAAGCCCGCGGAAAAATGCTGACGGATGTCGAGGCGGCTTGGGCGCTTCCCGTCCGTCAGTTCGACATCGGAACCACCACCATCATTGAGCAGCCGCAGATCGATCAGCGCGGCACCTCGCTCATCAATCGCAAGCTCGACGAAATCATCATTCCCCGCATCGACTTCCAGGATGTGACGATTCGCGAAGCCCTCGATTTCATCAAGCAGCGGGCCGCGGCGCTGGACACGACGGAAACCGATCCCTCCAGGAGGGGCGTGAACATCGTGCTGAACATTCCGGAGTCGGCTCCCGAGGCCTCCGCGCGCATCACTCTCGGTCTGACGGACATCCCGCTCCGCGCCGCCATCAACTACGTGGCGAACGCCGCAAACCTCAAGCTGAAGGTGGAACCCTATGCGGTGTCCGTGGTTCAGCAGTCCACTCCCACCGATGTGCTGATCACCAAGGAATACAAGGTGCCGCCGGGATTCATCACGGCCCTTCCCAACCAGTCCGGGGCGGCTCCCGCTCCGGGGGCGGGCAACCTCGCCCCGGGTTCCCAGTCTGCGGTGGCGGCCCGTTCGGGGGCCCGCGAGTTTCTGGAGAACTCCGGTGTGACCTTTCCTCCGGGGGCGACGGCCTATTTCATCGCCAGCACCAGCAAGCTGATCGTCAAGAACACCCAGTCCAATCTCGATCTGGTCGACACTTTGGTGGAGAACTCCCTCGCCGTGCCGCCCAGCCAGGTGGAAATCGAGTCGAAGTTCCTCGAAGTCACGCAAAACAACCTCAAGGAGCTTGGGTTTGACTGGCTGCTTGGACAGTTTGCCATGCCCTTCGGATCGGGCATTTACGGTGGCGGAGGAACCCCGGGCCTGAATCAGACCATCAACTCCAACGCCTTCCCGATCTTGAATCCGAACGGCCTGCCGGTCGGCGCGACCTCGGACACCTCCGGTTCGATCACCGGGGGCATCCGATCGGGTTCGGGCAGCCGGTCCTATTCGACGGCAATCAGTGTCAACGCCATCGACGCGCTGCTCTTCGGCACCCCGGTGGGCCCTGCCCCGGCGATGCTGGCGGTGGCCGGAGTCTTCACGAACCCGCAGTTCCAGGTTGTCATCCGTGCCCTGAATCAACAGAAGGGCGTCGACTTGGTCAGCGCGCCCAAGGTGACCACCAAGAGCGGCGTGAGGGCCACGATTCAGATTGTCAGGGAATTCCGCTATCCCACGGAGTTCGACCTGCCGCAGGTCACCCAGTCCGCCGGCTCCATCTACACGCCGGCCACTCCGACCACCCCCACCGGATTCGAAACGAAGCCGGTCGGTATCACTCTCGAGGTTGAGCCCACGGTGGGTCCGGACGGATACACCATCGATCTGATCCTCTCCCCGCGGGTGGTCGAGTTCGACGGCTTCATCAACTACGGCAACCCCATCTACACGGTGGGTACCGCCTCTGGATTCGGTGTCTCCAGTCAGCTGTTGATGACCGAAAACACCATCAACCAGCCGGTCTTCTCCACCCGTGAGGTGACGACGGAAGTGACGGTTTACGACGGTCAGACGGTCGTTCTGGGCGGACTGATGCGCGAAGACATCCAGAAGGTCGAGGACAAGGTGCCGATCCTGGGCGACATCCCGCTGGCTGGACGCCTTTTCCGCAGCACGGCCGACCAGCACATCAAACGGAATCTGATCATGTTTGTGACCGCCAGCCTGCTGGATCCCGCCGGTCAGCCGTTGATCAAGGTGGATGAGGAAAGCGAGATCCTCCCCGTTCCCGATGCCATGCAGATCGAGAACGAAATCATTCCCGGCGATCCCCTTTCCGCCCTCCCTCAGTAAGTAACCAGCAATCCGGATAATGAGATTTTTGCCCTTTAACGAGTATATGAGACAAACGGCCTTCATCGTTCCGGCGCTGGTGATAGTTTCCTCCCTGGGATCTCTCAGCGCTCAGAACATCGCCTCCATCGCCGACCGGGAAATCGTTCGCCGTCAGGAGGACTTGGTTGTCGGCGAAAAGCTGATCGCCCGTGGCGACAAAGCGATGGCCGAAAAGGAATACGAACAGGCGTATGTCAACTACCTGGATGCCTTGGATCGCATCCCCGCCGGGGGCGCCAGCAAATCTCTGCGGGCCAGCGCGGTCGACAAGTTCAGCCGCGCCGCCATCGCGTATGCGGAACACCTCATTGCCACCGGCCGCTACAGCGACGCGGAAAAGGTCGCCAAGACGGTTCTCCTGCCGGAATACAATCCGACCTACAAGCCGGCGGTGAAGCTTCTCTCCAACCTGGAGCAGCCCGACTATTACAACAAGACGGTCACCCCGCGCTCGGCGGCCGACACCGAGGAGGTCACCCGTCTGCTTTACGAAGCTCAAGGGTATTATGAGAGCGGCCGGTATGACCTGGCGATGAAACGTTACGAACAGGTCCTCAACATCGACCGTTACAACATCGCGGCCCGCAAGGGGATGGACCAGGTCAACCTGCAGAAGTCCAAATATTACGGCAGCGCCTACAACGAAACCCGCAGCCGCATGTTGTGGCAGGTGGACAACTCCTGGGACCGTCCTGTCCGTCGTTTTCAGGGAGGCCGTTCCACGGCGACCGGTCCGCTCAATCGCACGGGTGTGCGCAACACCGAGGCCATCATGGCCAAGCTGAACCGGATCATCATTCCCCGCATCGATCTGCAGGAGGCCACCGTTCGTGATGCGGTGGAGTTCCTCAAGCAACGCAGCCGGGATCTCGACACCTCGGCGGAATCCCCAGGTGAACGTCGCGGCGTCAACATCGTACTCAAGCTGGACAGCGTTCCCGCCGCGGCCCCGGCCGATCCCAATGCCCCCGAGGATCCCAATGCGCCGCCTCCGCAGGTGAGCGGCAATGAGAACACCCGGATTACGCTGAGCTTGAACAATGTGCCTCTCATCGAAGCGCTGAGGTATCTGACCGAGCTCTCCGGCCTGAAGTACAAGATCGACCCGTATGCGGTGTCCATCGTCCCGCTGTCCGAGAACACCACGGACCTGGTGACCAAGGAGTATCGGGTTCCGCCCGGCTTCATTCCCACGGAATCGGGCGATGGGGACGCCCTGCCGACCCCGGGGGCGATCAGCGCCGAGCCCAACGCCCGTCGGATCGGGACCAGGGTGGACGCCAAGACCTATCTGGCCCAGAGCGGCGTGCCGTTCCCGACCGGTGCGTTTGCCCAGTATGTTCCTGCGGGCAGCAAGCTGATTGTTCGGAACACCCCGGATGCGATCGATCTGGTGGATTACCTCGTGGATGCCGCCGTCGGTGTTCAGCCGACCCAGGTGGAGATCGAGTCCAAGTTTCTTGAGATCACCCAGAACAACCTGAAGGAGCTGGGCTTCGACTGGCTGCTGGGGCCGTTCTCCATCGGCGGGGGAGTTTATGGAGCCGGTGGCACCGTGGGTTATGACGGAACCGGGGTTTCTCCCGCAAGCTATCCGTTCGTGAGCGGAGGCGTTCCGGTGGGCGCCGCCGGCGCCGGCGGGGCCGGCTATCCGGTGACTTCCGGACTGCGTTCGGGTGTGGGAACCAGCACCCAGTCGGCCATTTCCGCCAACAGCATCGATTCGCTGATCAGCGGCATCGTGCCCGGAACGAACTTTGCCTCGCCGTCCATCTTCGGTCTGTCCGGCATCTTCACCAATCCGCAATTCCAGGTCGTCATTCGGGCCCTGGATCAGAAAAAAGGTGTGGATCTGATGTCCGCGCCGAAAGTCACCACCAAGAGCGGTCACAAGGCGATTGTCCGTGTGGTCCGTGAGTTCCCGTATCCGGTCGAATTCAATCCGCCGGAGCCTCCTCCGCCGCAGACCGGCATCACAACCAGCATCGGAGGTGGCCAGGTTCCGGGCACGATCATCACCACCGGTGTTGTCACCCCGACCACTCCGACCGCGTTTGAAACCCGCAATCTCGGTGTGACCCTCGAGGTGGAGCCCGTGGTGGGACCGGATGGTTATACCATCGATCTGAATCTGTCTCCCGAAGTGGTGGAGTTTGACGGCTTCGTCAACTACGGATCGCCGATTCTTGGTGCCCGGTTCAATCTGGCGACCCTGACCATCACCCAGCCGCTCATTACCGACAACACCATCAACCAGCCGATCTTCTCGACCCGCAAGGTGACCACCAGCGTCAGCATTTGGGACGGGCAGACGGTGGCACTGGGCGGACTCATCCGTGAGGACGTTCAGAAGGTTCAGGACAAGGTGCCGATCCTCGGTGACGTGCCGCTCGCGGGCCGCCTCTTCCGCTCGAACGTCGACCAGAAGATCAAGCGCAACCTGATCATCTTCGTCACCGCCCGCCTTCTGGATGCGGAGGGACGTCCGGTGCGTCAGGAAGACGAGACGGAGGAAATGGTGGAGCCCCTGGGGCTGCCTCAGGACATTCCCGCTCCGCCCTTCGAGCTCGGAAAAGGCATTCCGCTCAAGTAACGGCTCGCCAAGGTCCCCCGTTCGGAATGACGGACGGGGGTGCCGGGAGCGCGGGCGCAAGGAGACCGTCGAGATGCCCATTCTTGGAATCACCGGCGGAATCGCCTCGGGAAAGACCACCTTCCGCAAGCTGCTTCTCGAGCGGATCGAGGCGGATTTTTTCGACAGCGACGCCTGCGCCCGGGAGTTGCTCGACGAGGACGAGTCCATTCGCGAGCAGGTTCTCGCAAAAGTGCATCCCGAGGCCTATGGCGCGGGGGGACGGCCGAATCGGACGCTGCTGCGCGAGTTGATTTATCAGGACGCCGCCAAAAAACGCACGCTGGAGGGCATTCTTCATCCGGTGATTCGCGAGCGCTGGTCCCGTCAGGCCCGCGAAGCCGCGGCGGCCAACCGCCTTTTTGTCGTCGATATTCCCCTGCTTTTCGAAACCAAGGCCGAGTCGCTGTTCGATAGCATTGTCACCGTGGCCTGTTCCGTCGAAACGCAGCTGGACCGTCTCGGGAGAAACCGCAATCTGCCCCGCGAAATCTCGGAGAAAATCATTGCATCCCAGATGCCGATGGGGGTCAAAATCGCCCGCTCTCACCACGTCGTCTGGAACGAAGGATCCCTGGAAGCCCTGACGACCCAAACCGATTTGCTAGCCCGCCATTTGCATGACCGATACGGTTGAAAACTCTCCGCCGCCCGCGTTGGAGCCCCTGTGCCTGAATTCGCTGCAGACTCTTGGTCTGCCGAAGCTCCTCGAACGGGCCGCCGACCTGGGCATCCGCATCCGGCCGGACGCGTCCCGGCACCATCTGGTGCTCGACCAGGCCCGCTACCAGCTCAGTCAGGGCGGGGAGGTGCACGCCACCGGATTGCTCGAAATGTCCGGCGAAAACGGCGTCCTGCGCTGGCCGGCGTTCAATCTGCGCCCCGGTCCGGAGGATGTGCTGGTGCCGGCGGCGTTGATGCGCCCCCTGGAATTGCGGCCGGGTTTCTTTTTGCACTGCAGGTTGCGCCTGCCCCAGGACCGGGAACGCGGCCTTGTCGTGGAGTCCATCCTCGACATCGAGGGCATTCCGGTGGGGGAGTGGCGGCCGCCGGTTGAGTTCGACAAGCTCACCCCGCTCTTTCCCAATCGCCGGGTGTTTCTCGACTCCGCCCAGCATTCCTCGCTGACGGCCCGGGCGGTGGATCTGGTCGCGCCGCTCGGCATGGGGCAGCGGGGCCTGATCGTCGCGCCGCCGCGGGCCGGAAAGACGCTCATGCTCAAGGCGATTGCCAAGGCGATCCGCTCGAACCATCCCGAGATTGCGCTCATTTTGCTGCTGGTGGACGAACGTCCCGAGGAGGTCACCGACCTGCGGCGCGAACTGGATTGCGAAATTTACAGCTCCACCTTTGACGAACCCGTCGCCCGCCACGTGCAGGTGTGCGAGGCGGTGGCGGAGCGCGCCAAGCGCCTGGTCGAGCTGCGCAAGGATGTCATCATTCTGGTCGACTCGCTGACCCGCATGGCGCGGGGCTACAACAACCTCCAGCCCGGCAAGGGGCGGACGATGAGCGGCGGCGTCGACTCCAAGGCGCTTGCCAAGCCGCGCAAGTTTTTCGGTTCGGCCCGCAATGTGGAGGAGGGGGGCAGCCTCACCATTCTTGCCACGGCGCTGGTGGAAACCCAGAGCCGCATGGACGACCTGATTTTTGAGGAGTTCAAGGGCACGGGCAACATGGAGGTGCACCTCGACCGCTCCATTGCCGAACAGCGCATTTTTCCCGCCATTCACATCGTCAAATCCGGCACACGCCGTGAGGAACTGCTTTATCATCCGGACGAATACGAGCGCGTGGTGCAGATTCGCAGGCAGCTGTCCGAACTTCCCGCCGCCGAGGCCATGGAGGTTCTTGCCGTCAATCTCCAGCACACCCGCTCGAATGCCGAGCTGCTCCTCACCGGGCTGAGGGGAGTCTGATGAAGGGGCGCGGTTCCGCCCTCCTGATCGTCCTTTTTCTTTTGGTCGCGCTGGCGGTTTTTTGGAATCGCGCAGCCGTTCAGGGCCGTGCGGTCAACACCAACATGGACTCGACCGATCAGAGCGCCTACATGAAGCAGGCCATCGATCAGCGGCTCACCGACTTCGCCTACGTCAATCCCCGGAACCGCATGCCCCTTTACCCGGGGCTGCTGGCGCTCTTCATGGACAAGGGGGAATTGACCGCCCTGCGGGAGACCCATCCGGAAAACCGCGAATTCTTCCGCCGCGCCTGCGCGGGATTTTTTGAGACCGGAAAAAAAATCAACACGGTCCTGGCCGTCGGGCTGCTCGTTTTTCTGGCGGTGGTGTTTTTGCGGAAGTTTCCCCCTCACCATGCCCTCAACATCTGGACGCTGGCGGCCTTCGGCGTCATCGTCTTCAAGGCGCCCTGGGTCCAGGCGGAGCTGCTTTATTATTTTCTGACCTTTTCGGCCTTCCTGGTGTGCTGGCGATTGTTTGGCCGTCCGGATTTCCTTCTGGCGATCCTGGGCGGTGCGCTGCTGGGTCTCGGCCATCTCACCAAGGCTTCCGTGCTGCCGGGAGTGCTGGTGTTTGTGGTATTTTATCCTCTCGACGCGCTCTGGCGGGGTTTTCGGAGAACGGGGAGGGGCGACACCGCGAACCCTGTGGGAGGAGCCCCGGAATGCCCGCGGCCGTGGGGGGGAGTGCTCCGCCGGGTGGCCGTCGCGGGTCTTGTCGCCGCCGCCTATCTGGCGGTCATCGGCCCGTACATCCTGCAGAGCAAGCGGATGTTCGGCAGCTATTTTTACAATGTGAATTCCACGTTTTACATGTGGTGCGACTCGTGGAAGGAGGCGAAGGCCAGCACGGGCGGCGAGGACCGCAAGGGGTTTCCCGACCACATTCCCCGGGATCAGTTGCCGAGCCTTTCGAAGTATCTGAAAACCCACACCGCCGGGCAGATTGTCATGCGGCCCATCAAGGGAATTTCCGTGGTCTTCAATTCCATGATGCGCGCCTACGGCTACCTTGGCCCGTGCCTCGCGTATCTGGGGTTTGCCGTTGTCGTGGCCGCATGGAAATGGCGGCTTGTCCGGCGTTTGATCTCCCGGCGTCCGGTGCCGCTGCTGGCCCTTCTCGCCTACTTTTGCGGCTATTACCTGCTGTTCGCCTGGTACAGTCCCATCATCAACGGGAACCGCTTCGTTCTCGGACTCTTTCTGCCGTTTCTCTTCTCGGTGTCCGTGGTCATCGTCCGGCTGGCTCCGCGGGTGCGTTGGGCCTGGCGCGGCCGGCGCCTTCCGCTGCTCACCGCGTTTAATGTCATGATGTCAGCCTGGATTGCCTGGGAAGTTGCGTGGATTTGCTTCGATCGGATAGCGCGGGTGTACGGGGGCGGATAAAAACGGCGACCGACCCTCGGCGGCCAGACGCCGTTTGACGCCCCGCGCAAACAGGTATCCCGCGACGCAACCGCCGAAGTGGGCGGCATGACCGATGCCCGGCATCAGGCCCGTGAACATCAGGAAAAACGACGAGGCGGCCAATCCGATCCCCAGGGTGCGGGCCCGCAGGCGCAGCGGCAGGATGAAGACGATGGCCATGACCTGGGCCTGCGGAAAGAGGGTGGTGAAGGCCAGAATGACTCCAAAGACGGCCCCCGACGCGCCGATCAGCGGGGCGGTTCCGCCAAAAACCAGCTGGAACAGACCTCCCGCCACCGCGCCGGCAAAATACAGTCCCAGAAAACGCCAGGTGCCCACCACCCGCTCGACGATCCGTCCGGCGAACCACAGTCCCATCATGTTGAACAGCAGGTGCAGGAGGTTGCCGTGCAGGAAGGCGTGGGTGAAAATCTGCCACCAGAAGCCGGCCTCCAGTCCCCACGCGCTCAGGGCATAGAGGGCCTGGAAGCGCGGATGATGGATCAGTCCCATCGTGTGAAGGAACACGAGAACGTTGACCGCGATGAGGACCGGAACGGCCTTCAGGCGTCTTTCCGAGAAATTCATGCCGGAATTTAGACGCGGATGGACTTTCCGTCCACTGCTATGCGGGTGCGAGCACGCGGAGTTTCCGGCTGGAAACGCCCAGTTCGACCGGCAGCGAACCGCTCCATTCCCCGTCGAGTTCGATGGGCACGTATTCGCGGCTCATGAGGCGCAGGCCGCGGGTCTGGAAATATTCCACGTCGGGCAGACCCGGATGATTGCCGAAGGCGATGGCCTGGAAATAGCGGATCAGGTCCCAGTGGCTTTGGTGCTGAAAAACCAGCACGTCGAGCAGGCCGTCATCGAGGTGGGCGTCCTTGAAAAGCACAAACGGCCCGCCATACAGCCGTCCGTTGCCGACCAGGACAAAGCTGCCCTGACGGGGCGGTCCGTCGACGGGGTCGACATGGATGAGGGGCGGCCTGCGGGCGGCGACCTGGGCCAGGGTGATGAGATAGCTGACCGGACCGAGGGCTTTTTTGGAGTCCGGGGTCGTGCGCTGGACCACCTCGGCATCAAGTCCGGCCCCGGCGAGTTGCACAAAATATTCGTCATTGGCGCGGGGCAGGTCCACCCGGCGGGTTTGACCCTCCTCGATCACGGCCCAGGCCCCGGCGAGGTCGTTCTGGGGAAGGCCCAGTTCGGTGGCGAAGACGTTCATTGTGCCGACCGGAAGGATGCCGAGGGGGATGTCCGCTCCGGCCAGGCCGTTGACCACGTCATTGACCGTGCCGTCCCCGCCTGCGGCGACAACGGTGGAAAACCCCTCCTCCACGGCCTGCCGGGCGAGGGAACGCGCGTCGCCCGGAGCGTGGGTCACCCGCACCACGAGACGCGGGGAGAGGGCGGCGATCTTCTCCTGTTGCGACTGGGCCCGGTCTCCCCGGGCGGCCGGGTTGAGAATGACGAGGATTTTTTGGTCTGTCTTCACACTTCACTTTCCGCGGAAGTCGCGTAGTTTGCCGGGGTGCCCAAGATTGCCAAGCGATTGTTGTTTGTAGCGGCCGCCATTGTGGCGGTGATCGCTCTCCTTCTTCTTTGCATCAATCTTTATTTGCAGTCCGGAGGAGTCCAGCAGCGCATCCGGTCCGCGGCGGAGAGGGCCCTCGGCGCCGAAGTCCGGATTCGTTCCACGAGCTACACCCCCTGGGGCGGACTGAATCTGCGCGGGCTCAGCATCCCGGATCCCACCGCTCCTGATCGGGACATGGTGCGGGCCGCGGGATTGCGGGTGCGTTTTCCCCTGGGGCCGTTGCTCCGGCAGCGGTTTGTGGTCACGGAGTGCAAATTGATCGAGCCCGTGGTGATCGCCCGTCAGACTCCCGACGGCGATTGGATCCTGCCTTTGCCCGGTCCTCGTCCCCGCGACGTGGAGGTGCCCGCGCAGCCGGCCGCTCCCTCCGTCAAGGGACCGTCCTTCAAGGCCGAGCTCCAGCGCTTCTGGCTGGCCGGCGGTTCCATGGTCTTCATCGACTCCAAAAACCGTCCGGTGTTGTCTCTCGACAAGGTCGACATCGACGCCAAGATCCTTCCCGACTATGCCGCGGAGGGCACGTTCTACATCGCGCGCATGCAGGTTTCGAACTCGCTCAAACCGGGCAAAATCGGCGGACCGTTCACCTGGGATGGACGGGTGCTGGATCTGCCGGAGATCAGCGGCGTGCTGGCCGGGGGCAAACTGAGCGGCTCCTACCGTCTGGAGACGGGAAATGAACCGTCCTTCCTATTGAACATGCGCGTCGACGACGCCCTGCTGAAGAAGCTGGTGGAGGACGCCCTCCTCGAACCGGGCAAGACCGACGGCAAACTCCGCGGATCCGTCCAGCTCGGCGGGGATCCGCGCCGCAGCGAATCGGTTTCCGGCGGCGGCCAGATGGAGCTGATCGAAGCGACGCTGCGTCCGATCGAGTTTCTGGTGCAGGTGGGCCAGCTCCTGCAGATTGACGAACTGCAGCTTCTCCGCCTGCATGAGGCGCGGACCGCCTTCACGGTGCGGAACGAACGCGTGCATGTCGACGATCTCATTTTGAAATCGGAAAATGTCATCATCACCGCGACGGGCCCGATTCGTTTCAATGGCAAGCTGAACCTCGCCGCCCGCCTGCTCGTCGGCAGCAAACTCCAGCGCCAGCTGGGCGGCATGCTGGGCAACAACTTTGTCGACTCGGAAATCCCCGACTACCGTCAGCTGCCGTTCTCGGTCACCGGCCGCGTGGACAGTCCGCGCACCGACCTGCTCGACAAAATCACCGGCGTGAAGCTGGGAGGCGAGGTGCCGGGAATCCTGAAAAATCTCTTCCAGATGGTGCCGCCGCAGAAGAAGAAAAAGAAAAGTTCGGACGCGAAGGATGCGCAAAATTGACGGGCACCGCCGCCCCATCTTCGTCATCATGCGATCATGCGCATCATAGCCGGTGAAGCCCGGGGTCTGCCGCTGATCCAGCCTCCGGCGGGGACCCGTCCGACCATGGACCGGGTGCGCGCCGCCATCTTTTCCAGCCTTGGCGACGCCGTTCCCGGAGCCCGGGTGCTGGATCTGTTCGCCGGATCCGGAGGCATGGGCATCGAGGCGCTCAGCCGCGGCGCGGCGTCCGCCGTGTTTGTCGATGTCAATCCGCGCGCCGTCGCCTGCGTGAAGGAAAACCTGCGCCGCGCGCGTTTGCAGGGATCGGTGCAGACGATGGACGCCCTGAAGTTTCTCGAGCTCTACGGCGCGGAAAATTTTGATCTCATTTTCGCCGATCCTCCGTACGCCAAGGACGCCGGCGACCGGGATTTTGCCGCGGAACTCCTGGCTTCCCCGCATCTTGCGTCCGCCTTGGTGCCGCATGGGACGTTCGTGCTGGAGCGATTCCCGGTCAGGGAGGAACCGCCGTCCCGTGCGCTCACGCTCCTGCGGGTGCGGCGCTACGGAGCCAGCGAGGTGGCGTATTACGTTCGGCCGGCATGACCGCGATTCGACTGCTTTACAACATCGCCTTTCCGTTTGTCCTGCTGGCGCTCCTGCCGGGATTTCTTTTCCGCATGCTGCGGCGGGGCAAATACCGGCACAAATTCGGTCAGCGCTTCGGCATCTATTCGCCCCGGGTTCGGGAGAAACTCGCCCGGGGAGGCTGGACGTGGGTGCATGCGGTAAGTGTCGGCGAGGTTCTCATCGCGCAGAAGTTCATCCGGGAACTGAAACGCCGGGAACCGGATTTGCGCGTGGTCCTTTCCACCACGACATCCACGGGCTTCGCCCTAGCCGACACGGGGAAGTCCGACTGGCTCGAACCCATCTACAATCCGGTGGATTTTCTGTGGACGGCCCGCCGGGCGGTCCGCCTGATCCGTCCGCGCCGGCTGATCCTGGTCGAGGCGGAGATCTGGCCCAATCTCACCGCGGAGGCGAAGGCCGCCGGGGCCGCCCTGGCATTGATCAATGCCCGCCTCTCGGAGCGTTCCGAATCCCGCTACCGGCGTGTGCGCGGACTGGTGGGGCCGATTTTCAACCAGCTGGATTTGCTGTGTGTGCAGGAGACGGCCGACGTGGAGCGGTGGGCGGCCCTCGGCGTGGACCGGGAAAAGATTCTCATGACGGGAAGCATCAAGTTTGATGATGCGGACGAAACCGCCCAGCCGCGGCGGGACTTCCGTCCGGCGCTGCGCGTGCTGGGGGTGCCGGATGATGCGCCGATCTTGCTCGCCGGCAGCACCCATGCCGGGGAGGAAAAGCTCCTGGGCGAAATCGTGCAGCGCCTCCGCCGGAACTTCCCGACCCTTTTTTACATCGCCGTCCCGCGTCATGCCGAACGCTGGCGGGGTGTGCGGGACGAACTCACCGCGCTGGGATTCCGGGTGGCGCTCCGGGCGGGGGAGGAATCTCCCGTCGACGCCCCGGATGCCCTGCTGGTCAACACCACCGGCGAGCTGCGGGACTGGTATGAATGTGCCACGGTGGTTTTTGTGGGCAAGAGCCTGACCGCGCACGGAGGTCAGAATCCGGCGGAAGCCGTGGCGGCGGGCAAGGCCGTGGTGGTCGGCCCGAACATGGAAAACTTCCGCACCCTGGTTTCGCAGTTGGTGCGCGCCCGTGGCATCCACCAGGTGGCCGATGCCGCCGCCCTGGAGGCGCGGATCGCGGAGTTGCTGGCCGACGCCGGACAGCGCGCCGCCCTCGCGGCGAATGGCGCCCAATGCCTCGTGTCCCACCGCGGAGCCACGGCCCGGACCTGCGAAGCCGTGTTGCGCGGACGGGGGGCGTGATTTTTTGAAATTAGAGTGGGAAGCCGCCGGCCGGCTCCCCTACGATGGGCGGCATGGTCGGCGTCAAGGGCAACATCGTGGACCTGCATGCGGGGGAGATCCATCCCGGCGAGGTTCTGGTGGAGGGAAACCGCATTGCGCGCATCGAAAAAGGGGGCGGACCGTTCTCCCATTTCCTCATTCCGGGTTTTGTCGACGCCCACGTTCACGTCGAAAGTTCCCTGCTGGCCCCGGCGGAATTTGCGCGCGCGGCCTCGGTGCACGGCACGGTGGCCACGGTGTCCGACCCGCACGAAATTGCCAATGTCCTCGGCACGGAGGGCATCGAGTACATGATAGCCGCGAGCCGCGGCGCCGCGATCAAGATCTTCTACGGCGTGCCCTCCTGTGTTCCGGCCACCCGTTTTGAAACCGCCGGCGCCGTGCTGGATGTCCCCGCGGTGGCGGATTTGCTGACCCGGCCCGATCTGCATTTTCTCAGCGAAGTGATGAATTATCCCGGCGTGCTGAACGGCGACCCGGATCTTCTGGCCAAGTTAGCCGCGGCGCGGGCGATGAACAAACCGGTGGATGGACACGCCCCCGAGGTGCGCAATCCCCGGGCGGCCGCCTACGCCGCCGCCGGGATCTCCACCGACCACGAATGCACCAGCCTGGAGGAGGCGCACGACAAAATCGCCGCCGGAATGAAGATCCTCCTGCGCGAGGGATCGGCGGCCCGCAATTACGACGCCCTCGAGCCGCTCCTCTTTTCGCATCCGCACTGCTGCATGTTCTGCAGTGACGATTTGCATCCGGACTCGCTGGCGCTGGGACACATCAACCGGCTCGTTCGGCGGGCGGTCGCGAAGGGGGTGGATCCGCTCGTGGCGCTGCGGATGGCCTGTGTTCATCCGGTCGAACACTACCGCCTGCCGGTGGGATTGCTCCGCGAAGGGGATCCCGCGGACTTCGTGGTGGTGGAGGACCTGCGGGATTTTGCCGTCCGGCAGACCTGGGTGGACGGCCGGCTGGTCGCCGAACGGGGCGTTTCCCTGGTGCCGTTTGTCGCGCCGAAACTGATCAATCGCTTTGCCGCCGAACCCATCACGTCGGAAAGTCTGCGCATTCCCTGCGCCTCGAAGGCGGCCCGGGTTGAGATCATCGCCGTCGAGGACGGCCAGTTGGTGACAGGCCGGGAGTCCCATGAAATGAAGACCGTCAACGGGGAACTGGTTTCGGATCCGGAACGGGATTTTCTGAAAATCGCCGTGCTCAACCGCTACCATCCCACGGCCCGGCCGGCGGTGGGGTTTGTCACCAATTTCGGCCTGACCCGCGGTGCCATCGCGTCCTCCGTGGCGCATGATTCCCACAACATCATTGCGGTGGGCGCGGATGACACCGCGCTTTGCCGGGCCATCAATCTGTTGATTGGAAACCGGGGCGGCGTGTGCGCGGTTTCCCGGGAGAAGGAATGCGTGTTGCCACTGCCGATTGCCGGCCTGATGTCGGATCTTCCGGCCGCCGAGGTGGCGGATCGTTACGCCGCCGTGGAGGCGTTTGCCCGGGAACTGGGATCATCCCTGCGGGCGCCGCTCATGACCCTCTCCTTCATGGCCCTTCTGGTCATTCCCGAGCTGAAACTCAGCGACCGGGGGCTCTTTGACGGCCGGGCCTTTCAATTCACTCCGCTCTTCCGCCCGCTGGAAAATGCGGACGCGGACGGAATCGGGTCGGGGAAGGGGGCCGGAGCCTAAACCAACCCCAGCTTCATCCGGCCTTCTTCGCTGATCATGGACTGGTTCCACGGCGGGTCCCAGACCAGTTCCACCGCGGCGTCGTCGACCCCCTCGATGGCGAGAATCTTCTGGCGGGCGTCCGCCGCGATGGCCGGGCCCATTCCGCAGCCGGGCGCGGTGAGGGTCATGCGGACCACCACGGAGGTGCCGCCGTTTTCCTTCTTTTCCACCTTGCAGTCGTAGATCAATCCCAGGTCCACGACGTTGACCGGAATCTCGGGATCAAAAACCGTCTTGAGCTGGGACCAGACCGCCTCCTCGGTGGGACCGCTGATTTTTTCCGAGGCCCGCGCCGCTTCGGCCGAGGGATCCAGTCCGAGGGCATCCGCGTCCTTGAGCTCGATGCGGGCCAGGCCGCCCGGTGTCGCCACGGTGTAGGTGCCGCCGAGGGACTGGGTGATGACGACCTCCATGCCGGCGGGAAGCACAATGGGATGGCCGCTGGGGATCTGGATGGCGTCGCAATCGCGGGTGAGGGAGATTTCGCGGTGGTCCATGGAGAAGTTTACAGTCTTGAAAATGAAATTTTAAGGGGTGTCCTGTTTTTTGAGGACCACCTTTTTCTGCGGGGCGGCGAATTGGTCGACGAGGGTCGGAGCCATGGGCGCGGAGGCCGGGGCGGTCTCTCCGGTGAGGGCGCTTTTCAGGGCGCCTTCGACGAGCTGGGCGCAGTGGATCTTCATGGGAGGCAGGGGACCGAGCGGGGCGGCCAGTTCCTCTCCGGACATCGCCAGCGCCTCCCCGGGGGTCTTGCCGCGGATGAGTTCGGTGGCGACGCTGGCCACGGCGATGGCGGTCTGGCAGCCGAAGGTCTGGAAGGTTGCCTTGTCGATGACCTTGCGTCCGTTTTCCTCCTTGAACTTGACCCACATGCGCAGCATGTCGCCGCAGTTTTCGCTGCCGACCGTGCCGACGGCGTCGGCGCCTTCCATTTCGCCGACATTCTGCGGGTTCTGCAGGGCGGCCTGGATTTTGGATTCGAGATCGTCGTTCATTCGAGGGTGTAGCGGGGCAGCGAGGGGTCGATTTCCTGGCTCCAGGCGTCGATGCCGCCGCGCAGGCATTTCACGTTGGTGAAGCCGTGTCCGGCAAAATAGGCGGCCGCATCCAGGGCGCGGGAACCGGTATGGTCCACGATGACCAGCAGGCGGTCCTTGGGCCACGAGGAAAGGATTTCCTGCATGAGGGCCTGGTTGAAATGGCGGGTGCCGGCGATGTGCACCGCCTCGCGTTCCTCGGCGGTGCGGATGTCGAGCACCTCCGCGGTGCCGGCGTCGAGGTGGGTCTTCAGATCCGCGGGGGACATCAGCATGGCCTGATCCTGCTCCCAGGCGGCGCGGACGGTCTCAAGGACCTCGGCGGGATCGAGGCCGCCGTTGCGTTGGCAGACTTCGGCCAGGGTTTCGTCCGGCCGGAAGCCGCAGCTTGCGCAGCCTCCGATGTGATAGGCGCGAAAAAGCGCCCGCTGCGCGCCCGGATAGGCGGCCAGCAGGTCGGCCATGGTCATTTCAGCTGTAGCGGTCACAGGAACAGCCTAACGGCTGGCGGGGGGATTTCAAGAGCCTGAGGGGCGGGGGGGCGAGGTGGGTTGCGGGCGGACGCCGCGGATGGCCCATGCGAAGGCCGGGCGAATGACATGACATTGCGCTGGCGGGGAGAGCAGAAGCTCCTATGATGCGCCGGATGAGTTATCGCGCCCTGAATGAAGCCCGCTGGATTCTGGCCGTGCTGGCGGTGTGCTGGCTGGTCACCATGGCCCTCCTGCCGCTGCTCTCCGTGTTGCTGGCGCTGCTGATTCTTTTTACGCTGTATTTTTTCCGCGATCCCCATCGGGTACCTCCGGCGGACGAATCCCTGGCGGTGGCGCCGGCGGACGGCCTGGTGGTGGATGTGTTTGAGACGGAGGAAACGGAGTTTCTCCACGAAAAGGTGCGCCGGGTGGTGATTTTTCTTTCGGTCTTCGACGTGCACATCAATCGCGCGCCCATGGCCGGGGAGGTGACCCATTCGGAGGCCTTCACGGGCAAATACCTCGATGCGCGCAATCCCGAGTCGTCGCGGGTCAATGCCCGCCGCACCTGGGTGATCCGGGGTCCGCAGGGCACCATCGCCGTCCGGCAGATCACCGGCGCAATTGCCCGCCGGATCTGTCCCTGGCGGCAGGTGGGTGACCGGCTGGAGCGGGGGGAGCGGTTTGGGATGATTCGGTTCGGATCCCGCACGGAGGTCGATTTCCCGCTGAGTGCGGAGGTTCTCGTCAAGGTGGGCGACCGCGTGAAGGGAGGGGAAACCGCGGTGGCGCGGATGAAGGAATGAACAGGGAGGACGAACCGAAAATTTATCTCCTGCCGAATCTGATGACGGCGGGAAACCTCTTTTGCGGTTTTGCCGCCGTGTTGCGCCTCATCGAGGCCGCCATTGCGACCCAGGCCGGCCTGCCCAACGCCGATTTTTACCACCAGGCGCTTCTTTTTGTGCTCGGTGCCTGCGTGTTTGACGTGCTCGACGGACGGCTGGCCCGCCTGGGCGGCAGCGAGAGTCCGTTTGGCCGCGAGTTCGACTCGCTGGCCGACGTGGTTTCATTTGGAGTCACTCCGGCGCTGCTGGTCTATCAGATCGTGTTGCGGGACGTGAAGTCCGGCTGGCTGATTGCGTTTGTGTATCTGCTGTGCGGCACCCTGCGGCTGGCGCGTTTCAACTGCTACGCCGCCGCCAAAACCGGCAAGACGCCGGACGACGAGTTTGTCGGATTTCCCATCCCCGCGGCGGCCGGGCTGATTGCCTCCCTTACGCTGTTCATGCTCTGGCTCGACGAGAGCAACAAGAACATCGGCTACTGGAAATACGTCCTCGCCGCGCTCATGCTGTTTCTTTCGTTCATGATGTTCAGCCGCGTGCGGTATCCCAGCTTTAAGGGACTGGGCTGGCGGACCAAACGGTCGATCCCGCGGTTTTTGCTGATCATCGTGATCCTGGTCTTCAGTGCGGCGAACTACCAGTGGATGCCGGCGCTGCTGTTTGTGTCCTTCCTGGGATACGGTTTCGTCCGGCCGTTCATCTCCAAGGCCATGCGCCACGAAATCGAGGACGAGGAGGAGGACGAGGACGATTCCTCCTCGCCGGTGAAATAAGCCGTCCGGACAGCCATGCATCCCTTGACCGTCCGGCGCGCCTCCCGGGGCGTTCCCGCTCCAGTCCACGCCGCGTCCTGCCCCCATCGCGCATGAAGAAGGTCGTCATCCACACCGACGGCGGATGCCGGGGAAATCCGGGTCCGGGCGGCTGGGCGGCCGTGCTTTCCTGCGGAAACAGAACCCGCGAAATTTCCGGCGGGGTGCCCGAGACCACCAACAACCGCATGGAATTGCAGGCGGCCATCGAGGCGCTGAAGGCGCTGAAGGAGCCGTGCGAGGTGGAGCTTTTCACCGATTCGCAATATGTCCGCCGCGGCGTCACGGAGTGGATCGGGAACTGGAAACGCAACGGCTGGATGACCGCCGCAAAGACGCCGGTGAAAAATGCCGACCTCTGGCGCGCCCTCGATGAACAGGCCCGGCGTCATCGGGTCACCTGGAGGTGGCTCAAGGGACATGCCGGTCACGCCGCCAACGAACGCTGCGATGAACTGGCCCGGCTCGCCATCGAGGCGCTTGGCGGCACCCACAACCACGGGGTTCCTTCCGTGCCGCGGACGGCGGGGTCCGCCCCGGAATCCGCCCCGGTGCTTCCCGGATTCTGATGCGACGGTTTGATGTGGTGGTGATCGG
>CALCJD010000146.1 GCA_937960895.1 uncultured Spartobacteria bacterium
GTCAGCTGGCCCAGCCGGACGAGTTCCGCGGGAAAGGCAAACAGGTCGTTCACCTCCACCGGCTGACCGGAGGCCATGGACACATTCGCCGCAGCCCCGATGAGCAGCGAGGCGGCGCCCTGTTCGTGTCCGGCGCTGCGCATGAGCGGATCCGGCGGTGGATTGAGAGAAAAGATCTGTTCCTGCAGGAGGGGATCTCCGCCGCCGTGCCCCCCCTCCAACCGGGGAACCGCAATCTCGCGGGGTTCGCCGAAGTGTTTCTGCAGGATCAGTCGGGTCGCAAAGCCGTCCCCCTCCGGTCCCGCCTTTTCGTCCCCCTTGATGACGTGCCCGGCATGAGCCTCCTCGTATTCGATTCGTCCGCGGTCCCCGGAAATGGACGCACGAAATCCCTCGCGGGGAGAGTAGGCATTCAGCGAATAGCTCACGACCGCTCCCGTGCGGTATTTGATGATGAGACTCATGGAGTCCTCGATGTCGATGCCGTCGCGAAAGACATTCTGGTCGCGGATGTATCCGGTTTCCTCCTCGGCATCGAGATAAAGCGCCTTGAGCTGGGGGTCGCTGTCGAGCGTGAGCCGGAAGGGATCCGCGGCGGCCTCGGGCGTGCCCGTGTATCGCGGATAGCGCGTCAGCGCCTCATCCCCCCGCTCGACGGCGTTCTTTTTGCCGTAAAAAACCAGTCCGCCCTCCGCAAAAACGCGGGAGGGAATGGCGTCGAGCCACCAATTCAACACGTCAAAGTGATGGGTCGACTTGTGCAGGAGAAGTCCGCCCGAGTACTTTTTGTAGCTGTGCCAGCGGCGGAAATAATCCGCACCGTGCGAGGTATCGAGGAAGTACTCGAAATCGATGTGTCGCACCCGGCCGATCTCGCCGGCGGCAATCAGTTCGCGTACCTTGCTGCTGCCCGGACCCCACCGCAAGTTGAACGTCGTGCGAACCCGTCGCCCCGTCCGCTGCACGGCATCGTAAATCTGGCGCCATTTGTCGGCGTCGATGGTGAGCGGCTTCTCCGAAACCACGTCCGCGCCGAACTCGAGGCTCCGGACAATGTAGTGATGGTGCAGATAATCCGGCGTGCAGACGATCACCACGTCCGGTTTCTGTTCGGCCAGCATGCGGTCGAAGTCGTCATAAGTCGGCACCTCGGGAGCGCCGTACTGGCTGATCAGACGCTGTTGATGATAGGTGCGCCGCACCCGGCTCGGATCGCACAGTCCGACCAGTTCGGCGCAGTCCCGGAACCGACTCACGATGGGATCAATGAACATGGGAATCCGCCCCCCGGTTCCCACCGCGGCATATTTGACTCTTTTCATAAGGTTTTCTAACGGCCTCCGCCCCGGAATTCCATCCGGCTCAGACGTCTCAGCTGGATGAGGGCAAAGCCGACCAGCATCGAACCGAGAATCCACGCCATGGCGGTGGCCGGTCCGAACTGAAGAAACATGAAGGCCTGGTAAAAGATTCGCAGCGCCGCCACTTCGGTCGCGCCGTTGGGGCCGCCTCCGGTCATGATCAGGATGTTCTGCGACGACTGAAAGGCGGCCATGACCGCCCCCACAAAGTTGATGACAATCAGCGGCATCAGGGCCGGCAGGACGATGAGCTGGGTTTTGCGGAAAAATCCCGCCCCGTCGATTTCCGCCGCTTCAAACTGCTCCTCCGGAATGGTTTTCAGCGCCGCCAGGTAGATCAGACAACCCGGACCGGCCCCGGCCCAGATGCCCGGAATCACGCAGGCCAGCATGGCAAGGTGCGGGTCCTCCGGCCAGGCGCGCTGCATGGGTAAGCCGAGCATGCGGAGCACCTCGTTGACCATGCCGTCCGCCCCGAAGAACTGCTTCCAGAGCACAAAGACCGCCGTGCCGGTGAGGAGCGCGGGCAGATAATAGATCACCCGGAAGAGCACGGTGTGCCGCGGCGTGAGGTGAAGGAAATACGCAAGAAGGATCGGGGTCACGAAACCGACCGTCAGCATCCAGAACGCAAAATGCGCCGTCGCAAACATGGAGGTCCAGAACCGCGGATCGAAAAGAACGTTGGCGAAGTTGTCGATGCCGACGAAGGTCGACTTGAGAAGAAGCTGATAGTCGAGGAGCGCCATCCACGCCCCGCGCACCAGGGGCACGTAACTCCAGAGCAGGGCGAGGCCAATCGGCACGATCAGGAGTGCCCAGGCGACCGCGGCCCTCGCGCCACGGGCGGAGGTCGACACCCGACCGGCGGCGGAAAACGAGTGCATGATCATCCGTCCCACCACCACAAAAGCCACCACCATCACCGCAACGACCGCCCAGGCCACGATCCGCCGGACCTTCATTTTTTCCGGCGGAATGATGCCCAGCATGCGTTCGTTGGTGGCCGCGACCCCCTTTTGGAGGATGGCTTTGATTTCCCGGCGCATCGCTTCGTCATCGCCCGCCTTCCAGGCGGCGGCCACGGCCGGACTCAGCAGGATCTGGTCAAGCGGATACGTCATCTCGAGGTACACCAGATCGCAGTTCTTTCCGAAGGGCTCGGGTTTGCCGTTGGCCATGGCCAGGTCAATTTCCTCCTCGAGCCCCTCCTCGCTCAGGTCGGCCAGAGCCCCGTAGCCAAAGCGGCGGAGATCGGAGGGATTGATCTGATTGACCATGCCCAGCTCCACCATCGTCGCGGTGCGGATGCGCCGGGCCTCCTCGCCTCCGTAAAAGGCGATGAACTTCCAGGCGGCGGCGCGCACCGCCGGATCCTTCACTCCGCCGAAGATGCCCATCATGTTGGCATTGATTTCCGACCCCCGCTGACCGGTCGGCCCCTTCGGCACGGCGCCGAATCCCCAGATGTTCGGATCCAGATTGATGGAACTGCCGATGTACCCGAACTGCATGCCGATTCTCCGGCTTTCGCTCGTTGCCATCCACTCGGAGAGAGACCCCCGGGTGGCCACCCGCTCGCCCTCCACCAGACGGTAATAAAAGGCAAACGCGGATGTCGCCTCGTCGGAATCAAAGACCGCCCGCCAGTCATTGGGGGCCACCTCTTCGACCGCTTCGGCGCCGGCCGACCAAAGGAAGTTCATCAGGTTCCACGAGGCCTGCTGACCGGAGTAAAGAACGATCCCCTTGTTGCGGGAATCGAGGGCGTTGATCTTTTTCGCAAACTCGACGAGTTCCTCCCAATCCTGCGGGGCGCGCACCGGCAGGCCCGCCTGGCGAAAGAGCGGTTTGTTGTAATACAAACCCATCACCAGATACTGGAACGGCATCGCGTAATAATGCTCCTTCCCATTCGGGCCCGGACGCCGAATCACCGGTTCGATCTGCGGGAGGACACGGCGCTGCAACCAACCCGGGTCCTTCCGTTCCTCCTCCGCGATGAACTCGTCCAGCGGGTACAAAAATCCCTGACGGACATAGCCGTCGATCTTGCGGAAGTTGACATACAGCACGTCCGGCGCGATGCCGCCGGCAATCATCATCAGCGGTCCGATCTCCGAGCCCAGACCCTCCATCTTCAAGCCGCTGACCGGCTCAAGATGAATGTCGGGATACCGCTTCCGGAATTCCTGCAGGACACGAAAATTGGCGATGTCGCTGGGGGAGCTCGAATTCCCCGTCGGCAAACCAAACACCCGAACGGTGACGCCCGGGCCTTCCGCCGCCCAGGCGGAGGTGACCAAAACAAGAAGGGTGAAAAGAAGACCTCGGATCATTTTTCGGACGGCACGACAATGCCTCGCAGGATGACGTTCTGGGCACACAGGTAGACCACCAGCGTGGGCACGGCCGTAATGAGCAGAGAGGCGTAGATGATGCCCGGCCCGGCCGTCTGGCGAAGCTGGTAAATCCAGACCATGAGAGTCCACATCTTCTGTTCGGGGGCGAGGATGAGGGCGAAGAAAAAGGCGCTGTACGCGCTGATGAAGGCGTTCAGGGCGATGACCGCGAGAATCGGCCGGGACAGGCTCATTGTGAAGCCCCAGAAAATCTGCCATTCGTTGGCCCCGTCGATGTCCGCCGCCTCATAAAGTTCCCGGGGCAGGCTGTCGAAAAATCCCTTGAGCAGGAAAATGGAAAACCCGTTGACCAATCCGGGCAGAACCAGGGCGCCGAAGGTGTTCAGGAGTCCGAGCTCCTTCAACATGAGAAAGTTCGGAATCATCGCCACCTCGGCGGGAAAGGCGATCGTCGCAAGGAAAAAGAGAAGGATCTGGTAACTTTGCCTGAGGCGAAACCGCGACAGGGCATAGGCCGCCAGCGGATTGACGGTCAGCGCGCCCACCACGGTCAACACCACAAGAATCGCCGTGTTGCGGACCCCGTTGCCCTGGATGGCCACTTCGTCCAGGACGTAGATGTAGTTCTGCACCGCGAACTGCCAGCGCCAGAATCCCTTCGCGGCTTGGAAGTCCCTCCAGTCGGCGGCCCGCTGGGGAATCCGGGCGTCGGCCACACCCCGTTCCGCCGCCCAATCGGCAAACGCCCGATCCACACTGATCACCTTCAGATGTTCCGGAAGGGCTTCACTGCGCACAAAATCCACCCGGCTGCGCCCACTCGCCTTCCAGGCCGCCTCCCCTTCGGGCGTCAACTCGACAAAGGCCGGATTGAGGATTTCCCGGACAAAACGCGCCCAGGGTTCCCCGCCCACCGCGGGCATGGTCGCGGGAAACGGCACCTCCGCATAGGAGGCGTAGGACGTGCCCATCGCACTGTTGTAGGCGGCCACATCCTCCCCGAACACCCGGGGCAGAAAGACGGCCCGGTAAAACCCGCCGACATCCCAAGGCAACCGCCGGTCGATCGGGAGCGTGGTCATGTATTCCGCCAACTTCTCCTCCAGCGGACTGCTGACGTCGACAAGCGTGATGCGGCTCTGGCGCGGCGGGAGAATCGCCGTCACCTGCTTCACTTCGAGAGTCAGGGCATCGTTCAGCCGGGCCAGACTGCCACCATACTGTGCAAGGAGCCACCGCCGGAAATTGCGGTTCTCCAGTGACGCCTCCCGATTGTTGGCCCGGGTAAAGGCCAACCCGGCCTCCCCGGTGGTGAGCCCTCCCCGGGAGGCGAGAAATTCATCCCAGAGACGCAGCATCTCCGACGGCGCACCGTCCTTCTCCGGCTCATACGGCGGATCGTAAAAATCCAGGGACGGATCCGACCACGCCATTTTGAAGTTGTCGATCGCCCCGCCGTAACGGGCATCAAGATAGCGGGCCCAGAGCGCCTTCTCACTGACGAGGAACTTCGGATAAAACGAGAGGCTCTCGATGTCGTACATGCCCGACATCGAACCCGAAAGGGTCAGAATGAGGGGCAGAATCATGGTCAACGCCCCGGCAACCAGCATCAGGTAGATCGTGTTCAGGATCACCTTGACGGAGCCGGAGCGCCGCGAGATCGGGGAGAAAAAGCTCACGCGCCGAAATCAGCTCTGACCGGACCAAAGGCTCTCGGGAAGCAGACTCGCCGAATCCGCATCGAGGAACAGCGTGCAATGGCCCACCGTCCGCAAATGCGATCCGGGACAGGCCGTAGTGATGGGACCGGTCAGCGAGTTCAGAACGGCGTTCGCCTTGCGCTTCTCCGGCACGATGGCCAGCATGTAGCCCACGCGGCAAAGCGCCGGAATCGTCAGGGAAATCGCATACTGCGGCACGGCGTCCACGTTCGGAAAATGTCCCTCGCCGACCTGCTGACGGCGGCAGGCCTCGTCCAGCTTCACAATCTTGACCAGCCGGGGATCTTCAAAATCGGCCACCGGCGGGTCATTGAAGGCCAGGTGACCGTTTTCGCCGATGCCCAGGCAGCACAGGTCGATCGGCTGGGCGGAGAGAAGCGCGGAATACCGCTCGCACTCGGCAATCGGCTCCAGCGCGTCCCCCTCGATGTAATGAAACACCTTCGCCTTCACCCGGGACTCGACCCGGTCCTTCATGTATCGGCGAAAACTGGCCGAATGCGTCTCGGGCAGGCCGAGATATTCGTCCATGTGAAAAAGCGTGATTTTCGACCAGTCGAGATTCCAATCCTTCCCCTGCCCCGCAATCAAAGCCTCAAGAAAGGCGATCTGCGAATTGCCCGTGGCCAGGATCGCGGCGGCCTCCCCGCGCTCGGCCAGCGCGGCTCCCAATTTCCCGGCGGCCATCGCGGCGGCGCTCCGGGCCATGTCCTGAAGGTTGGCGTGAACGGAAACCGAAAGGGCCCCGCAGCGGAATTGGGAGGATGACGCTTTTTCGCTCATAAGAATCTTCTTTTAAAAACTAGCACGTGCTATTTATTAGTCCCCGATGGGACATACAAGCGAAAAAAGTCAGCCGGTCTGTCTTTCTCCCGCCGGGGAAGGTTCCGCCGTCGTCCGTCACTATCGTGACGGCACTCCCCACGTGGCCGAGTGGAATGCATCCGGACTGGTCGGCCTGAAACCCGCGCCGGGCGCCGATCCGGGCGGCCACTGGATTGCGCCGGGGTTGTTCGATCTTCAGGTGAACGGGTATGCCGGTGTGGATTTCCAGCGGGAGTGTTCGCGGGAGGATCTGCACACCGCGGCCGCGGCCCTGCGTCGCGACGGTTGTTTGCGAACCCTGCTCACGCTGATCACCTGTCCCTGGGAGGAAATGCTCCACAAGGTGAAAACCCTGCGCGCCCTGATCCGCAATGACCGGACCCTGGACCGCGCCTTTCCCGGCTGGCACATCGAGGGCCCCTTTCTTTGCGACCGTCCGGGATTTTCCGGCGCCCACAATCCCCGCTGGATGCGCGACCCGCGTCCGGGGGACATCCGGGAATTGAAGTCCGCGGTGGAGAACGATCCGGTTTTGTTGACCCTCGCACCGGAGCGTCCGGGTTCGGTGGAGGCGATCCGGGCGGCGGTGGAGTGCGGATTTGTCGTCAGCTTCGGCCACACCGACGTTGATGCCGCGCGGCTGCGTGCGGCGCGGGAGGCCGGGGGCCGGGCGTTCACCCATCTCGGAAACGGCTGCCCGCAGCAACTGGATCGCCACGACAACATTCTCTGGCGCGTGCTGGACGACAACATCCTCACGGCGGGCATCATTCCCGACACCCATCATGTCTCCCCGCCCCTGTTCCGTCTGCTGCATCGAGTGACGGATGCCTCCCGGATTTACTGGACGACCGACGCCATGGCCGCGGCGGGCGCGCCGGAAGGACGCTACACGATCGGCGAGACGGAACTTCAGGTCGGCGCGGACCGGGTGGTGCGCAATCCGCAGACCAACAGCTTTGCCGGCTCGGCCCTCGAACCCATCGAGGGAATCCGCCGGGGCGCCCGGATGCTGGGACTGTCGTGGCGGAAGGTCTGGGATTATTTCTCCGTTCATCCCGCGGGATTGATGAACCTCCCCGGCGATCTGGTCCCGGGATCGCCGGCGGGTTTCTGCCTCCTGCACGAAGATTAGCGGTTGTCTTTCCCCACCCACCCGCGCATTTTCCGCTTCCCAAATGGCCAGCACCACTCAGGCCGAAATCGCCCAACGGCTCGGACTTTCCCGCTCGACGGTGGCCGCGGCGCTCAACCCGCACTCGCCCGTCAAACTGCGGGACGAGACACGGCAACTCGTGCTCGCGGAGGCCGAACGCCTCAACTATCGCCCGCACCGCTATGCCCAGATCATGCGCGTGGGCCGGAGCGGCGTCATCGGCGTCTACCATTTCGGCGGCCTCCATCAGGTCGCGGCGGAACGGGTCTGGTTCGCCTCCCAGGCCATTCAAAGGGCCGGATACCAGGTGCTGGCCAACGACGCCTCGTGGAATCCGGAGGGCGTGAAAGCGGGCTGCGGGGCCATGATTGATGCCCGCGTCGAAGGCGTGATCATTGCCGGTCTGAACGATCCGATGACGGTGGAGGAAATGAAGAGTTTGCGCGACGCCAAAATTCCGATGGTCACCCTCAGCGGTGTGGAGATTCCGAAAACGCCGCAAATCCGCGGCGATGCCGCGACGGCGTTTGAGCAACTCACCCGTCATCTCATCCGTCTGGGCCGGCGCCGTCTCCTGCTTTTCTTCCATCTCGTCCATCAAGGCACCACCCTGTGGACCGGCCAGGAACGGCTCGATGGATTTCGCGCCGCACTCGCGGCGGCGGGCGGGCGTGTAGTGACGCGGTTTTCGGGTTCGCGCCGCGGCCTCGAAGGCCGGGCCGTCGGACTCGAACTGGCCATGGACCGTTTCGACCCGTTTCAGGTTCCGAGGGAGATTCTGCCCTCCCTGCTCGATGACGGTCCGCCGCCGGACGCCATCCTCTGCTCCAACGACGACTGGGCGATCGGCACGCTTGCCGTTTTGCGCGAGCGCGGTTGCCGCGTGCCGGCGGATATTGCGGTGACCGGATACGACAACATCTCGGTGGGTGCCTATCTGGACGTACCGCTCACCACCGTGGCCCAGCCCAGCAAGGCCATGGCGGAGCGGGCCGTCGAACTGCTGCTGAAAAAGATCCGGGGCGGCCGGGTCCCCACGGGTCCCGTCAAGTTCGGTTGCGAACTGGTCATTCGCGAATCCTGCGGCGCCCGGCTCCTCCGGCAAAAAGCCGGCGGTTGAACCTGCGGCTCCCGAAGCGGGCGCCATCAGGAATTTTCCGCGGGCTTCGGGGACGGGGCTTCCAAAAACCGGACCCGCTTGTCCGCCCGCGGGAGACGGATGGTGACCGTGACCCCGCGGCCCTGCGCGCTTTCGATCATCACCTCGCCGCCGTGCGCCCGCACGATTCGCCGGACGATGAGGAGCCCCAGACCGGAACCGCCGGATTTTGTGGTGAAGTAGGGTTCGAACACCCGGCTGATGTTCTCGGGAGCGATGCCGCCGCCCGTGTCGGCGAAGGAGACAAACTCGTGCGTTTCGTCCGCGCCGGACTGGATGCGGAGAAATCCGCCGGTTTTCATCGCCTGGAAGGCATTGCGAATGACGTTGTAGATGGCCTGCTTGATCTGATCCCGATCGACCTCGATCGGCGGCAGCGAAGGATCGAGGTCCTTTTCGACCAGGATGTCGCGGTCGTGGATTTCCGCCTCCAGAAAGGAAACCGACTCCTCCACGATCTCGTTGAGCGACTCGCGGCGCAGGGTGAGCGGCTGGGGACGGATGGCCCGGAGGAACTGGGTGATGATGTGATCGAGACGGCCCACTTCCTGCCGCGCCACGGCAATGGATTCCTCGAAGTCGGCACGGGATTTGGCCGGCAGCTTTTTGGCCCGCCGCTGCATGAGCTGCAGATGGATGTCGAGGGAATTGAGCGGATTGCCGATTTCGTGGGCCACGCCGGCGGCGAGAAGGGTCAGGGCGGAAAAGCGCTCGCTTTCGATGGTCTCCTGGGTCATGCGGCGGTCCTGTGTGATGTCGCGCAAAATCACCGCGCGTCCGACGGCCTCCTCCTGATCGTCCTCACTCAGGAGCGGCACCACGTAAAAATTGAGAAAGCGGTTCTGGGGATAAAACACCTCGAGGTCGCGGCTCACCACCTCGCCCGGCAGCGACTCGAGATCGAGTCCGCGCACCACCTCGCCCAGCGGCTTGCCCAGACTGGCCTCGGCGTCGATGCCGAAGAATCCGCAGGCGGCCCGGTTGAGATAAATGACCCGCCCGCCGGCGTCGGTGACAATCACCCCCTCCAGGATGGCATTGAAAATCGTCTCGAGAAAGCCCTTCTCGCGGGCGATCTCGACCAGGTAATTCTGCACGTCGCCCGGCTGGACGAGTTCGATGCGCTCGATGAGTTTTTCAAGAAAACCGCGTTTCATCGTCAACTATCTCCGCAGCCATTGTACCGCCTGTTCGTCTCCGGCAAAGCGAATGAATCCCCGTCCTCCGGGGCGTCCATTGCCGGAGACCCCCAGTCCGCCGAACGGCAGGGTGGACGGAGAAAAGGTCGTGGGAAGATTCCTATAAAGGTTGCCGACCTCCAGGCGGTCGCCGATGCGTCGGAACGTTTCGTCCGACTCCGTAAAAATCGACGCCGTCAGGCCGAAGGCGGTTTGGGCCTGCAGGCGCACCGCGTCCGCGGCGTCTGAAAACATCTCAACCGTGGCAAACGGCGCAAAGATTTCCGCGTCGGAGGGCGTCGTGTCGCGTCCCACCCCGAGGAGGGCGGGACAAACGTAATACCCGCGCCGTCCGTCCACCGTCCCACACACCTCCCCGCGCCGCAGCCAGCGGCCATCCGTTCGGGCCAGGAGGGATTGAAAGCGCTCCAGCGCCGCCGGACTGGCCAGCGGCCCCAGGAGGGTTTTCTCGTCCAGCGGAAAACCGGGCACGTAGCGGTCCAGGGAGGCATTCAGACGGTCGAGGAATTCGGCGGCCACCTTTTCGTGAACCAACACGCGGCTGGTCGCGTTGCAACGCTGGCCGGTGGTCAGACAGATGCCGTCGGCGGCCGCCTCCGCCGCGAGCTGAAGATCCGCATCCTCGCACACAATGACACTGTTTTTTCCGCCGAGTTCGAGAGCCAGCGATTTCGAGTAGTCCGCGGCGAGATCCCGGGCCAGGGCGGTTCCCACGGGCACGGAACCGGTGAAGCAGACGGAGCGGACGTCGGGATGCAGGCAGAGATTCCGTCCGGTTTCGGCCCCTCCCTGCAGCAATTCCCACACGCCGGCGGGCAGTGCCGCCTGCATCTCCGCGGCGTAGGCGGCGCCGACGTGGGCGGTGAGCGGGGACGGTTTGAAAACCACGGTGTTGCCCGCCAGCAGGTAACCGAGGGCGGCGCCATGACCCAGGTGAATGGGAAAATTGAAGGGCGCAACCACCGCCGCCACGCCCCGCGGACGCCGCCGCACCAGCGCGGGGTGCGGACCGTCTCCGACCGGCTGTTCGGCCACATAGCGATCGGCATCCGCGAAGGTCAGGTCAAACTTCGCGAGCACGGCCCCCAGCTCCAGCCGGGATTCGCGCAGCGGTTTTCCCATTTCCCGGGAGATGAGCCGGGCCAGATCCTCCTGCCGGGCGGCCAGACGGTCCCGGCACGCGCGAAGGGCGGCCTTGCGTTCGTCGAGGGTCAGCGCGCGCCAGGCGGGAAAAGCGGCCCGGGCGCGGGCCACGGCGGAGTTTGCATCACCGGCGGCGATTTCCGGAAACTCATCCGAGAGATCGCCGGGGTTCCGGTTCTTCCAGGTTTGGGGAGTGCTCATGGGTTGGGGGTGCCGACGACGGGGACGGCAGCGCCCCGTCGCCTGCAATTTCCGTTTTCGCGTTTAACAATACGACCGGAGGATTCCTTCCACAATCAAACCCGCGGGAAAGTTCCGGGCCGA
This sequence comes from uncultured Spartobacteria bacterium, assembly GCA_937960895.1. Lineage (GTDB taxonomy): Bacteria > Verrucomicrobiota > Verrucomicrobiia > Chthoniobacterales > Terrimicrobiaceae > CALCJD01. The sequence goes on from CALCJD010000146.1 coordinate 11,255, forward strand.
AGCCCGGGGTTCGACGGAGTCCTCGCGTCGTCCCCTCCGAAAAGCGGCGTCCGCGACCCATTTGCCGGACGGGGAGCCGTTCTCACCCCTCCTTCAGCAGGTCCTCCAACTCCGCCACCCGGCGTTCAAACAGCGCCAGCGCGGCGGCAACCGGCGCGGGCGAGCTCATGTCCACACCGGCTTCCGCAAGGGTTTCGATGGGAAACTTGCTGCCGCCGCTGCGCAGGAAATTGAGATACCGTTCGACGTCCCCGCCGGAGAGCACCTGTTCGGCCAGGGCGACGGCGGCCGAGATGCCCGTGGCATATTTGTAGACGTAGAAGGCTCCGTAAAAATGCGGAATGCGCAGGCATTCGAGCTCAAGTTCGTCATCGATGACAAAATCCGGACCGAAATAGGCGTCGAGCAATCCGCGGTAGATGTGTTTGAACCGCTCGAGCGTGAGCGCCTCGCCGGCTTCCTCGGCGGCATGGACCGCCTTTTCGAATTCGGCGAACATGGTCTGCCGGTAGAGGGTGCCGCGCAGGTCGTCGATCTGCCGGTTGATGATGTAGGCCCTCATGCGGCGATCGTCGGTATTCTTCAGGAGGTGCTCGGTGAGCAGGATCTCGTTGAAGGTCGACGCCACCTCCGCGAGGAAGATCGGATAGTGGTAGTTCTGGAAACTCTGCGTGCGCGTCGCATACCACGTGTGCATGGAATGACCCGCCTCGTGCGCCAGCGTGTACACGTCCGAGAACACGTCCGATTTGTAGTTCATCATGATGTAGGGCGGACTCGAGTAGGTGCCCGAGCTGAAGGCGCCGCTGCGTTTTCCCTTGTTTTCGTAACGGTCGCACCACCGGCCCTCGCGCAGGCCATGGGCCAGCGTGGCGATGTATTCCTCGCCCAGCGGGGCCAGCGCCGCCAGCACCTGGTCCACCGCGCCGTCCCACGGCACGTCGGTCTGCACGTCGCCGACCATGGGCACGTAGGTGTCGTAATGGTGGATTTCGTCCAGACCGAGGACACGCTTGCGCAGATCGAAATACCGGTAGAGCGGAGGCAGGTGTTCGCGCACCGTGGAGATCAGGTTTTCATACACGCTGAGCGGCACGTCGTCGCGGAAGAGGGCCGCCTCGATCGCGGAGGGATAATTCCTCGCGCGGGCGTAGAACACGTCGGCCCGAACGGAATTCGCGTAGGCCGAGGCCAGGGTGTACTGGTGGTCCCGGAACTCTGCGTAAAACTTGTGAAACGCCTCCCGGCGCACCGCCGGATTGCGCTGCTGCAGGAAGGACGAAAACGAACTCTGGGTCAGTTCGCGTTCGCGTCCCTGGTCGTCCCGCACGGTGCCGAACTTCATGTCGACATTGGTCAGTTGGGAGAAGGTTTCGCCATGACCGCGCATGGCCACGGATCCCAGGGCGAGCAGCCGTTCCTCATTGGCCGAGAGCGTGTGCGATTTGAGGCGGCGCAATTTTTTCAGCGGCACCACCCATTCCGCCAGGAGGGGATCCTTCAAAAAGCCGTCAAACACCTCGTCGGGGGCCGACTGGAGTTCCGGGGCGATGAACGAAAATGCCTCCCCCACCCGCACGAGCAGGCCCTCCAGCCGGGCCTCGCGGGCCAGGGATTCGTTGTTCGAACTGTCCTCCGTGGTGCGGAGCGAAGCGTACTGGCCGAGCTTTTCCACCAGCATGTCCACGCTCTTTTCAAATTCGAGAACCTCCAGCAACGTGGCGGCGCTTTCCGCCACCCGGCCGCGAAATTCGGCGACTTTGGGAAAACGTTCCTGCAGGAGCCGGAAGTCGGCCTCCCAAGCCTCGGGCGAGGCGTACAGCGGCGTCAGATCCCAGGTGTCTTCGAGCCGGACTTCCGAACGGGCCGGCACGTTCCGGGCCGCACCGGCGGTTTCAGTGTGGTAAACAAAGGACATCCTTTCACCATATCGCGTCCCCCGCGGCAGACAATGCGGAATGGAGGGCCGGCCGGCGCTCGTCCATCCACGCCCTTGTCCCTCAACGGACCGAATAACGCCGCCAGCCCCCCAAGTGACTGATGTCCTCGGCGCCCTGCACCGCGCAAGCCTCGCAGAGAAATCCCTTCACGGTTTCGCCGGATTGCAATTCCACCGTTCCGATGCCCAGCGGGGACGGCACCGCCGCCACAAAACGCCCGAAGGCGGCCGGACTCAGCCGCCAGACCTCCACTTCAATGGCGGCCCCTCCCTCGGCACGCACCAATCCGGGTTTGGGGGGAGCCGTGTCCGGCAGAACAAAAAGCCGGTACTTCGCCGCCGTGCGCGTTTCTTCCACAAACACCGCGCCCGACTCCCGCAGTTCCCGGTTCAAGGGTTGGCCGCGCAGGTGCGCCCCGACCACCGCGAGTTTGATGCCGTCCGCGGACGGCACAAACGATTCTCCCAAAAACTCCGCGGCGACGCGCTCCAGCCGTTCCTCGGTCCAGGCCGGTCCGATGAAGGTGATCCCAAAGGGCAGACCGTCGCGACGGAAACCCGCCGGAACGGCGATGGCACAGAGGTCCATCAGGTTGACGAAATTTGTGTACCTTCCGAGGTTCGCATTGAGCCTCACCGGATCGGCGAGCATATCGTCCACGCGGTAAATCGTCCCGGCCGTGGGGAGGAGCATCGCGTCGCACTGCGACCAGAGCGGCTCCGTCTGCCGGATCAGGTCGGCCAGCCGGTAGGAGGCCTCAAAAGCCTCCGTGGCGGTGAACCGCGCGGCCCCTTCGACAATACCCCGGACGACCGGATGAACGGCGTCTGCATGGTGTTCCATAAAGGCCCGCAAGGCCGCGTGACGCTCCGCCACCCAGGGTCCGTTGTAGAGCAGCGCGGCGGCGGCGAGAAACGGTTGGTAATCGAATTCCCGCACCGTCCAACCGAGGGCCTCCGCCTTTTCGACCGCCGCGGCGTAGAGGCGCGCGTACTCGCCGTCCCCGAAAAATTCCCGCTGCGCCTCCGGCAAAACGGCCAGACATTTTGTTTGCGGATGGAATCCGTCCGGCATCCGGCGGGAAAAGGGATCCGCGGCGTCAAATCCCGCCACCACGCGGTCCACCTTCGCCGCGAGCTCCAGCGTACGGGAAAACACCGTGATGCAATCCAGCGACCGGCAGGCCGGCACCAGACCGGAGGTCGACCAGCGGCCCCGCGTCGGTTTGAATCCGATCAGGTTGTTGAACGCCGCCGGCACGCGCCCCGAACCGGCCGTGTCCGTGCCCAAGGCAAAATCCACCTCGCCCAGCGCCACGGCGACGGCGGATCCGGAACTCGAGCCGCCGGCGATGTAGTCCGGATGAAAGGCATTGCGGGGAATCGGATGCGGGGTCCGCGTGCCGTTCAATCCGGTGGCAAATTGATCGAGGTTCGTCTTGCCGATCACGATGGCGCCCGCATCGGTCAGACGCTGCACCACAAAGGCGTTTTCCGCCGGGCGGTAGGAAAACGCCGGGCACGCCGCCGTGGTGGGAAGCCCGGCCACATCGATGTTGTCCTTCACGGCAAAAAGCAGGCCGTGCAGGGGCAGGTCCGTATTTTCCAACTGTTCGGCGCGGGCCAGGGTCTCCGCCTCGGGAACCAGGGACAGCCAGACGCCGGCCCCGCCGCGCTCGCGGATGAGGCGATACGTTTCGCGAATTTTGTCCTTCAGGGCACTCATGTCGTGATGATCGCAAGGGTTTGTCCGGGCATGACCATCTGACCTTCCGTGCAGCGGATGGCGTGCACCCGGCCGGTGACCGGAGCCGCGATGGCGATTTCCATTTTCATGGCCTCGAGGATGAGCAGGGTTTCGCCCTCGACGACCTCCTGGCCCACACTGGCCGTCACCTTCCAGACATTGGCCGCCACGTGCGCATCCACGGCATGACCATTGGACGGAATCTCGAGCTCGGGTTCGGGAGCATCCTCCTCGGGGATATCGGAGACGGTTTCGTTCGCTCCGGCCTGCGCCCAGCGCTCCCGCTCCGCTTCGAACGCCCGTTGCTGGCGGGCTTTGAAGGCCGCCGCGTCGTCCGCGATCGAGGCCAGGAATCTGCGGTAGTCACCCAGGCGGAAGGTTTCCTCCGTGATCCGGAGTTTGAATTTCCCCTGCGGAAAATCCTCCCGCATGCGAAGGAGTTCGTCGGCGCCGACCGGATAAAACCGGATCTGGTCGAAATGGCGGAGCAGCCAGGGCTGCGGAAAATCGGCCGTCTGCCGCCAGCGGTTCCACATCTGCACCGTGCGGCCGACAAACTGGTACCCGCCGGGTCCCTCCATGCCGTAAACGCAGAGGTAGGCGCCGCCGATGCCGACGGCGTTTTCCGGCGTCCACGTGCGCGCCGGATTGTATTTGGTTGTCACCAGGCGATGACGGGGATCGAGCGGCGTGGCCACCGGCGCGCCCAGGTAGACGTCCCCGAGCCCCATCACCAGATAGCTTGCGGAAAACACGATTTCCCTCACCTGTTCGAGGGAATCGAGACCGTTGATGCGCCGGATGAACTCGATGTTGCTCGGACACCACGGCGCGTCCCTGCGGACGGACTGCATGTATTTCTCGACGGCCAGCCGCGTGGCGGGATCGTCCCAGGAAAGCGGGAGATGAACAATGCGGCTCGGCACCTCGATGTCGTCAAGCGGCGGCAGGCTCCGCACGGCCCCGACCAGGACCTCCAGCAATTTCTCCCGCGGCAAAACGCGATTGTCGTGGTGGATTTGCAGCGACCGAATGCCGGGGGTGAGATCGATGATGCCGCGTTGGGGGTTCCGCTGCAGCCAGTCCATGAGCGCGTGGGCGCAGAAGCGGAGATTCAGGTCGAGGACAAGCGGACCAAATTCGACAAGCAGGTAGCGGTCGCCCGACTGACGGAAGACCACCCGGGGCTTGTCGCCCTCGGGCGGCAGCGTGTGCAGGATGGGATCGTGCGCCCGGGCGCCGGGAGACACCGCCGCGGCCGGCAACGAAAGGCGGTCCGCCGTTCCCGCCGCATGAAGGGTCTCCTCCAGCGCACGTTCGGCTTCCGCGGCCTGCTCCGCGGTCCAGCGCATAAATCGCACGGTGTCGCCGGGTCGCAACTGGCCGATTTTCCAAAGCTCGGCGTGCACGATGACCGCCGGACAGACAAAGCCGCCGAGACTGGGACCGTCCACGGCCAGGATGACCGGCATGTCCCCGGTGAAATCCACCGCCCCGATGGCGTAGGCGTTGTCGTGGATGTTCGACGGATGCAGTCCGGCCTCGCCGCCGTCCGGGCGCGCCCATTTCGGCTTGGGTCCGATCAGCCGGATGCCGGTTCGGGACGAGTTGTAGTGCACCTTCCAGTCGGTCGCAAAAAACGCCGCGACATCCTCCTCCGTGAAAAAATCCGGCGCGCCGTGCGGACCGTAAAAAACACCGATTTCCCAGGCGGAGGGAAACGTCATCTCCACCGCCGGACGCGAAGAAGCCTGTGGCGGTCGGACCTCCTCCGGGCTCAACTTCAGCACATCCCCCGCCCGCAGGATCCGCCCGCCCTGCCCGCCAAACCGACCCAGCGTAAAGGTGGACTTGCTGCCGAGATAATCGGGAACGTCGAAGCCTCCGGCCACGGCGATGTAGGTGCGGCACCCCGTGCCTTCGACGGCGTGCAACCTGAGGGTTTGTCCGGCCTGAATGCGGATGGCGGTCCCCATCGTCACCGCCTCCCCATCCACCTCCGGCCGCATGTTGGCGCCGGTGAGGCTCACCCAGGTGTCACGGTGAAACCTGAGCTTCGGTCCGGTGACCGTGCATTCGAGGGCGGCGGCGCCTTCGGGGTTTCCCAAAAGCCGGTTGGCCAGACGGAAGGAAAAATGATCCATCGGTCCCGACGGCGGAACCCCGATTTCCCAATACCCCACCCGGCCCGGATAATCCTGCACGGTGGTATGGGTGCCCGGCTCGAGCACGTCGATGGTGCGCAGCCGGAAGGAAAAGGTGGAAAGATAACGGGTGGTCATTCCGCCGCGGCGGAAGGTGTCGTCGGCGAGGATGGCCCGCAGGTAATCGAGATTCGTTTCGATGCCGTCGAGCCGCACGCCCTGCAGCGCCGCCTGCAGTTTTGCAATGGCGCCGGCACGCGTCGGCGCATGCGCGATCACCTTGGCAATCATCGGATCGTAATACGGCGTCACCTCGGTGCCGCGCTCCACCCAACCGTCGACGCGCACCCCTTCGGGAAAGGAAACCTCGGTGAGCAGACCGCAGCTGGGTTGAAAATTTTTCCCCGGATCCTCCGCGTACAGGCGCACCTCGATGGCGTGGCCGTCGGGCACATGACGGTATTCCGTCAGCGGCAGCCTCTCCCCGGCCGCCAGGCGCACCATCCATTCGACGAGGTCCAGTCCCGAAACCTCCTCGGTCACACAATGCTCGACCTGCAGCCGGGTGTTGACCTCGAGGAAGTAAAACCCGTCGGTGTCGGCGTCATACATGAACTCGCAGGTGCCCGCCGAGCGATACCTGGCGGCCTCGCCGAGCCTTCGGGCGCATTCGTGCAGGCGTTTCCGAACGTCATCCGGCAGTCCCGGTGCGGGTGTCTCCTCAACAACCTTTTGGTTGCGCCGCTGGGCCGAGCAATCGCGCTCGCCGATCACGGCGACGTTCCCCTCGCCGTCCCCAAAAATCTGCACTTCGACGTGACGCGCGGAGGCGATGTATTTTTCGAGAAACAGCCCCGTCGCCTTGAAGCTGCTCCCCGCGAGCCGCTGCACGCTTTCAAATTTCCCGGCGAGTTCCGCCTCATTCGCGGCCATTTGCATGCCGATGCCGCCGCCGCCGGCCGTGCTCTTGATCATCACCGGATAACCGATCCGGGCGGCCGCGACGCGGGCCTCCTCCACCGTCTCGAGCAGATCCGTGCCCGGCGACACCGGCACGCCGGCGGCCACCGCGAGGGCGCGGGCCGTGTGCTTGAGTCCGAAGTCGCGCATGTTCTGCGGCGTCGGGCCGATGAAAACAAGCCCCGCCTCCTCGCACGCCCGGGCGAAATCCGCGTTCTCGCTGAGAAAACCGTATCCCGGATGAATCGCCTGCGCGCCGGTCTCCCTGGCTGCGGCGAGGATCCGGTCCATCTGCAGATAACTCGACGCCGCCGGGGCCGGCCCCACGCAAACCGCCTCTCCGGCCATCCGCACATGCGCCGCATGCGCATCGGCCTCGGAATAAACCGCCACCGAGGCGATGCCCAGGCGGTCGAGGGTGCGGATGATGCGGCAGGCGATCTCGCCGCGATTGGCGATGAGAATTTTGGTTAACGGTCCTTGGTCCTTAGTCATTGGTTCCTCGTCATTGGTTGGAGTGCAGGGGGGAGCCGATGGGTCGGGGGCAGGCATTGAGCATTTTGGGGAGGGAGGTGAAATTTATTTGCAGGGCGTCCGTCCGACTCCGGGAGGGCCGTTTCCTTTTCTGGGCGCACCGCAAAAAATGACGCGCCTCATTCAAAGAACCACGGGCGGTGCGGATGAAGCGCCGGTTGTCAGCATAGGATTGCCTACCCTCCGCAATATCCGCCCCAATACGGTCCCCCACCTGATAAACCTTCAGCCTCCCAAACGATTTGCCCGCCATAAGAACCCAATGACTAATGACCACCCCATACCATCACCTCAATCGGCGTCGGGTTATAGGCGTTGCAGGGGTTGTTGAGTTGGGGACAGTTGGAGATGAGGCAAAGGACGTCCATTTCGGCGCGCATCTCGACGTATTTGCCGGGCTCGGAAACGCCGTCATCGAACTTCAGGCCGCCTTCGGGCGTCACCGGGACATTCATGAAAAAATTGATGTTGTGCGCGAGGTCGCGCTTGGTCACCGGGTAGCCGGATTTCACCATTTCCAAAAGGAAGGTGTCGCGGCAGGCGTGCATGAAACGCTTGTCCAGGGAATAGCGGACCATGTTGCTTTCGGTCGCACAGGCGCCCCCCAGGGTGTCGTGGCGGCCGCAGGTGTCGGCGACAATGGTCAGCAACGGACGGCACAAATTGGACATCAAAACCGTGCCGGTGGTGAGATAAATGCCTCCCTGCTCGCGGATGGTGTCCTGCGCGCTGTAGCGCTCGGTCACGTCGTCGGCGCTGAAAAAGAACGTGTCCGCGGCCTGGTTTCCCTCGAGGTCCACGATGCGCAGGGTCTGCCCCTTTTTGACCGGATGAAACCAGCCTTCCCCTGCGGGAATGACCTTGCGATAGATGGCGTCCTTGGGGTCCTGCGGACTTTCGGTGTAAATGAGGGTGCTCATAGATGGAGGCGTTCGGTGAGGGTCAGGGCCCGACCGCATTCCGGTCGGAAATTGCGGCAGAAGTCGTCGGGTCCGGGCGGTTCGGCGGGGAGAATTTCCAGCCGGACCGGCACGCGCGGATACGAACCGGCGGGCGCCATGGGGTGCGGACAGTTGGCCAGCACGAAAAGCACGTCCATCTCCGTGCGCAGCGAAAGGGTGGCTCCTGCCGGGCAGTGATCCTTCGCGTAATGCATGCGACCCTTGTCATCCACCGTGACCCGGCTGAAGAAGTTCACATTGGCCACGATGTCGCGCAGTCCGAGTCCGTGCTTGGCCAGTTCGACGAGGAAATTGTCCCGCGCATTGCGGTGAAAGTCGTTGCGGAATTCCTGGTAGCGGTGAACGCCGTATTTCCGTTCCACCTGCGCGGCGGTGATGTGTCCGCCCAGCGGATCGTGCCAGCCCAGCGAATCCTCCGTGATCGAAACGAGCGCGTGTCCCATGTCGCTCATCAGGATGTGGCCGCGGGTGAGCCTGGCCGTGTGCAGGGCCTTGAGCGTGTCGGGCACGTTGAGGCGGTCCAGCGGCTGGATCGCATTGTAAAACAGGGCGGAGACGTTGGCGCCCGGTTCGAGGGCGGTCAGGCGGACGGTGCGATGCCGCGCGATGCGCATCGACCACGGCGCGCCGGGTGGCAGGATTTCGGTGAACAGGATCATGAGCGGGATTTTTTGGATGGCCGCCGGGTGGCGGCGTGAACCTGGGGAATGACGATGTCGGTAAGACTGAGCTTGCAGGAGAGCACGCCGTGGCAGGCGAGGATTTTGTCCGTGATTTCCCTCAGCGTATTGACCGGCCCCTGCACAATCATGACCTCCATGCGGTGGCCGCGCTCCAGCTGCACATGCAGCGAACTGATCACCTCGTCGAGATACTGGCGCTCCAGCTCGAAGAGGCGCTGCACCAGCATGCCCTTCCGCTCGTCATAAACGAGGGTGATCATGCCGGCCATGACGGGATTGCCCTTCGAGGCCTCCCGGTGCTGCAGGGCGAAGTGGGAAATCATTTCCGCAATGGCCTTGGAGCGGTTCTCAAGTCCGCGCGCGGCCACCATCTCGTCCAGGTCCCGGAAAACCTCCACCGGCAGCGAAATGCTAATGCGCTGAATCTTGCCCCGGGAAACGGCGTCCTTTTGTGCGGTCTTTGCTTTCATTTGGTATTACTGAAATTGTTTTTAGTAATACTATCTGGACGGTCAAGACGGCGGGGCCACGCGTTCACGGTCATTCGACATCATCCCCCGCCATGGTGAGGCGGATGTTGGGCAGGGTGGCGGGTTCGCTTTCCGCAGGGCCGTGGATGAGTTCCTCGATGCGGTGCCGGGTGGCGAGAAACTCCGGCGAGAGCATCCGGTCCACACTCCGCGGACGCGGCACGGGGTTTTCGATGACCTCGAGGATGCGGCTGGGGTTGGTTCCGAGGACGAGGATGCGGTCGGAGAGCAGCACGGCTTCGTCGAGGTCGTGGGTGACAAAAAGAATGGTGATGTCCACCTGGCGCCAGATTTGCAGGAGGTAGGACTGCATGCGGCAGCGCGTGGTGGGGTCCAGGGCGCCGAAGGGTTCGTCCATCAGGAGAATGCGCGGTTTGGCGGCGAGGGCCCGCGCGATGGCGACGCGTTGCTTCATGCCGCCGGAAAGCTCGTGCGGGTAGGCGTCCTCGAACCGGCCCAGGCCGACCAGTTCGATCCATTGGCGGGCCTCGGCTTCGGCCACGGAAAAGGGCTGTCCGGCGACCTCGAGGCCAAACATCACATTGCGCTTCACGGTGAGCCACGGGAACAGCGTGTAGCCCTGGAAAACCATGCCGCGGTCGGAGCCCGGACCGGTCACGGGCCGGCCGTCCACCAGCACCTCCCCGCCGGTGAGGGCTTCCAGTCCGGCCACGATGCGGATGAAGGTCGACTTGCCGCACCCGGAGGGTCCGACCACGCACACAAACTCCCGCCGGTGCACCTGCAGCGAGAGGTCGGAAAGTGTGGTGTGGGTGGGGAAGGTTTTGGTGAGGTGGCGGACGTCCAGAATGACCGGCCGCCGTTTGATCCTGGCAAAGCGGTCGGCGACCGCCGGGGACTGTGTGCGGTAGTCGGGAAGGTTCACGGCGTTCATGGCGCGGCGCCCTCCGGTTTCCGCTGCTTCGACAGCGCCAGCATGCGCAGGAGTCCGGGTTTGTCGGTTTTCTGCCAGGGAAAGATCTGGCGGCCGATCCAGGCAAGGATGCGGTCGGTGAAAAACCCCATCAGTCCGATCATGATGATGGCGGCGAAGACGCTGTCGTAGTTCCGGTATTTGGCCTGCTGGTTGATGAAAAACGTGATGCCCGAGCTCGCCCCGATATATTCGGCGACGATGAGATACGTCCACGCCCAGCCGAGCAGGATGCGCATGTCGTTGTAGAGGTCGACCATGATGCCCGGCGTGATGACCTTGAGCAGGATCTGCCTGCGGTTGGCGCCGAGCGTCTGCGCGGCCTCGACCAGCGAGGTGTCCAGCTTGCGGGTGGTGTTGGCGATGACAAGCACCTGCTGGAAGAAGGTTCCGATGACAATGATGGCGATCTTGGGCGGGTCGTAGATGCCGAGCACGGCCACCGCCAGGGCGCCGAAGGCCGGCGCGGGCATGTAGCGGGTGAAATCGACGAACGGTTCGGTGATTTTGGAGAACAGCGGAAACGCCCCGCAGAGAATCCCCAGCGGAACGCCGATGAGCGAGCTGATCGTGAAGCCCCAGAAGATGACCTGGATGCTCTGCCAGAGGCTTTCGTGCAGCCATTTGTCCCCCTTCCGTTTGGGCGGCGAGGTGAAGGCGCGGTGGAACGCCGTGGCCACTTCGTGCGGTGCGGGCAGAAACACCGGGTTGGCCGGCACCCCGTCGGCCGGCGCCCCGCCCGCCGCGATCGCCTTCTGGTTTTCCGCCTCGAACGTCTTCCGTTCCACGAGACTGTCCCTGGTGAAATACGAAACCGATCCCGGATCCGTGATGCGCATCAGCGGGTGCCAGAGGAAGGGCACATAACTGACGGCCGCCCAGGCGGCGATCGGCAGGAGGAAGGACAGCCAGACCAAGATCAACTGACGGCCCGGCGACAGCTGTCCGAAGGGCACCAGCCATTTGTGCGAACGCTCGGCCATGAAGCCCGGAAGGAATCCGCGCCTACAGGGAATTGATCAGCGTCGGATCCACGTAATCGGCCACCGGCTGCGGCTTTTCATACACCTTGTTGTCGACGTTGAACTTGTCCACCACGGTGCCGGATCCGTAGATCGACCCGAGGCCGTCGGCTTTTTCAAAGGCCTTCTTCGCCTCCGCGAGGGAAAGGATCCTCGTGCCCTTGAGGAAGGGCTGGTATTCCTCGGGCGAAAGATTGACGCGCGCGGCCATGATCTTGACGGCGTCGTCCTGCGTGGCGGGGTCATTGATGTAGGCGGCCACGCGGTCCCAGACCTGGATGACCTTTTTCCAGTCGTCCGGACGGGCGGAGAGGCTGGCGGGATTGACGGCCAGAACGTCGTAGATGAGTCCCGGCACGTCGGCGCTGGTGTAGATGGCGGTGGAGCCGGGCACGGCCTTGAGGGCCTGGCCGGAATTGGGCTGCCAGGCGGCGACGGCATCGACGTCTCCCGAGGCGAGTGCCTTGGGGGCCTCCGAGGTGGGGATGTTGACCAGTTCCACGTCGGACTCCTTCAGTCCGTTGGCCTCAAGCGCCTTGAGGAGCAGGAGATGGTCGACGAAGCCGACCTCCACGCCGATCTTTTTGCCCTTGAGGTCCCTGACGGAGGTGATCCCCGGCTTCGCGATGACCATGTCGTTGCCGTTGGAATAGTCGTTGATGAGTATCGCCTTGCTGGGGGCCCCGGTGGCGCCGGTCACCAGCGCGTCGCCATTCGTCATGCACACGGCATCGATCTTGCCGGCGGCGAAGGCCTCCATGGAGGGCACATATTCAAACCACTCAAAGTCCACGTCCACCCCGGCCTCCTTGAACCATCCCTTTTGAATGGCCACCTCCCAGGCCACCCAGCCCGGCCAGTCACTGTAGCCGATTTTGAGCGGTTCGGCCTGCAGCGAAGCCGTGAGAGTCAGAACCACGCCGGCGGCGGCCAGCGTCTTGCGAAGGGCGGTGCGAAGGATTTTCATGGCGGGTGCTTGTTATTACGAAGTTTGAATTTCGTAATACCGACAAAGCAAAACCCGTGCCATGCGCGCGAAGGATGCCGTTTTCAGGGGATTGCGCGGATTTTCCGCCCCCGCTGTCCGATTTGCGACAGTCGGGCTGCGCATTTTTGATGCGCACCCTACAGAAATTCCGTCCAGCGGCGGAACACGGTTTCGGCGGTATCACGCAGGCGCGGCAGGCATTCGCGGGCCTCGCGGCGGATGGCATCGGGATTCACCCCGAGGCCGGTCAGATCCTCGCGGGCCTCATCCACAAGCTCGTCCAGCAGTTCGGGGGTCATTTCCAGATGAAACTGAAACCCGTAGAGTGCGTGTCCGTAGCGGAAGAGCTGGTTGGGGGTCAGGGCCGAGTATCCCAGCCGCATGCCGCCGGGGGGGATTTCAAAAACATCGCCGTGCCAGTGGGTGGCGGGGAACGAACGGGGCAGTCCGCGCCAGAGCGGATCATATTCGGTGATGGGTTCCAGGGTGACGTCGAAGAATCCGATTTCCTTTTGCGGGGCCGGGCGCACTTCGCCGCCGAGCGCGGCCGCCATCAACTGTCCTCCGAGGCACAGTCCCAGAATCGGCCGCCGTTCCCCGGCGACATTCCGGATCAGATTCATCTCGTCGCGCAGGTAGGGATATTTGTCGGTCTCGTACACGCCCTGTCCTCCCCCGCCGAGAACCAGTCCGGAATAGTCGTCGAGGTGCGTGGGTACGATTTGCCCCAGATCCGGACGCAGGACGTCCATCCCGATTCCCATATCCTGCAAAACCTTCCCGACCAGACCGGGCTTGTCGGGATCCCCATGCTGAATGAAGAGAACTTTTTTTCGGCTCATCAAAACCTCACACCCCCGCACCACCAGTCAGTCCCCCACCCCCGGTTTCTCATTCTCATGCAGTGATTTCTGTCCATGGGAGGGGGGCATAGCAATTTCCATACCGGATTGCGCCGGGAAGGAAAAAGCGACCTTCCCCCTGCAGTCCCTTTTCGGGGCGGCCCCTTCTAGGCCTTGTTCAGTGAGGCAAGCTGTTCCTCGAGCTCGCGGATGCGGCTTTCGAGACGGACGATGGTTTCCTCGGCCGCCATGAGTTTGCGACGCCGGTCGAGGAGCGCGGACTCGAGCTCCCGGACGCGTTTCTGGAGATTGAGTTTCACTCCGCCGGAACCGGACTGCTGCATCATGGCCAGCAGCGGATTGGCCGGAAGCGTGTCCTCCTTCGGCTCGGCCTGGAACTGCTCGTAAAACGGGGTTTCACTCAGGGTCCAGAGCTGGCCGGTGCAGCAGTTGATCAGGGCGGTTTCCGAGGTGATTTCGCCCAACTGGAGAAATTCGAGAAGCGCGCCCGCCGTGGTGGGGCCGTAAAGCAGGTTTTCGCCGACCACGACCAACCAGTCCATTTCGAGCTCCGGAATCATGGGCGCCTTCGTCCACACCGTGCCGTCGTCCGAAAGCATGTCCTGGGGATTGATCTGCGCCGAATTGGCCCAATCCTTGATCTTGTCGAAATGAACGGGGCCGAAGACCTCCCCGTGATCGTGTTTTTTCAAAAACCAGTGTTCCGGATTCGCAATTGGCATGAGGTGAGGCGGGGAATTCCTTCCCCAATGTGCCTCAACCTCACGAAGTTGACAAGGAACTTGCACCCGAAAGGATTTGCGGTGATGATTTCAGGTTCGCCTCCGGGCGCAAATAGCACACGACATCATGAGCAAGACATTGTTGGACAAGGTTTGGGAAGCGCACTCCGTCCGGGAGTTGCCAAACGGGAACACGCAACTTCTCATTGGCACCCACCTCATTCACGAAGTCACCAGCCCGCAGGCCTTCGGGATGCTGCGCGACCTCAACCTTACCGTCCTTTATCCCCAGCGCACCTTCGCGACGGTGGACCACATCGTGCCGACGGACGAAAACGAGGAACCCTTCTCCGATCCGCTGGCCGATGCCATGATCAAGGCCCTGCGGAAGAACTGCGAGGAGTTTGGCATCACCTTTTTTGACATTCCGACCGGCAAGCAGGGCATTGTCCACATTGTCGGACCGGAACAGGGCATCACGCAGCCCGGCATGACCATTGCCTGCGGCGACTCCCACACCTCGACCCACGGGGCCTTCGGCGCCATCGCCTTCGGCATCGGCACCAGCCAGGTCCGCGACGTGCTGGCCACCCAGACCATGGCCATTCGCAAGCCCAAGGTCCGCCGCATCAACGTCGAGGGCAAACTCGCCCCGGGCGTGTATGCCAAGGACGTCATTCTCCACATCATCCGCAAGCTCGGGGTCAACGGCGGCCTCGGCTACGCCTACGAATACGGCGGCTCGACCTTCGACGGCTTCACCCAGGAGGAGCGCATGACCGTCTGCAACATGTCGATCGAGGGCGGCGCCCGCGTGGGATATGTCAATCCGGACGAAACGACCTTTGCCTATCTGAAGGGGCGTCCCTACTCGCCCAAGGGCGCCGACTGGGACGCCGCGGTGGAGCGCTGGAAATCCTTCGCCTCCGACCCCGATGCCAAATACGACGATGTCGTGACCTATCGCGCCGAGGACATCGCCCCGACGGTGACTTGGGGCATCAATCCCGGCCAGGCGGTCTTCATTGATGAAAAGGTGCCCACTCCGGGCGAACTGCCGGAGAAGGACCGCGCCACCGCCGAGGAGGCCCTTGCCCACATGCGGCTCAAGGCCGGCACTCCCATCAAGGGCACCAAGGTGGACGTGGCCTTCCTGGGCAGCTGCACCAACGGACGCCTGAGCGATCTCACGGAAGTGGCCAAATACCTCAAGGGCAAGAAGGTCAAGCCCGGCGTGAAGGCCATCGTGGTTCCCGGTTCCCAGGGGGTTTCCCAGATCGCGGAAAAGATGGGCCTGGCGGAAATCTTCCGGGAGGCCGGATTCGAATGGCGGGGGGCCGGCTGCTCGATGTGTCTGGCCATGAACCCCGACAAGCTGGTCGGCGACCAGCTTTGCGCCAGCTCGAGCAACCGCAATTTCAAGGGCCGTCAGGGCAGCCCGACCGGCCGCACCGTCCTCATGAGCCCGCTCATGGTGGCCGCCGCGGCGGTGACCGGCGAAATCTCCGACGCCCGCGAGGTGTTCAACATCAACAACTGAGAAATTTCCTACCATGGCTCTTGAAAAAATCACCCAGGTGACCGGACGCGCGGTGTACGTGCCGGGCGACGACATCGACACGGACCGCATCATTCCGGCCCGCTTCATGAAATGCATCACCTTCGACGGCCTCGGCGAATACGCCTTTTATGACGAGCGCAAGAATGCCGACGGTTCGGACAAGGCGTTTCCGCTCAACGACCCCCGGTTTTTCGGCGCGCGCATCCTGCTGAGCGGTTCAAATTTCGGCTGCGGCAGCTCCCGCGAACACGCCCCGCAGGCGCTCTACCGCTACGGCTTCCGGGCCATCCTTGCGGAGAGTTTTGCCGAAATCTTCTTCGGCAACTCCACGACGCTCGGCATGCCCTGCGCGGTCATGTCCCGCGCCGACATCCAGGCCCTGGCCGCCCTGGTGGAGGCCGACCCCGCGATCATGATCACCCTCGACCTGCTGGAGGAAAAGGTCACCGCGGCGGATGTGGACTTCAAGGCCACCCTGCCCCCGCATGCCCGGGAAGCCCTGGTGGCGGGCAAGTGGGATGCCATCGCCGACCTGCTGGAAGGGATCCCGCAAATTCGCGAGACCGCGGCCCGGCTGCCGTATTTCCAGACCGCCTGAAGGTTTCTTCGGGGAGTCCGGCGGCCCCGGACTCCCCGCACCCCCGCGTTTCAGCCGGAGCCTCCGGAATTCTCCGGCCTCCGGAAAACGGTTCGCGCCCCCCGGTTCCCCTCCCCCTTGGAATGGGAATTCGCCTGAACCCGGCGCTTGGCAGCGGCGAGCCGACGGCGTAGGACATTCCGCGTGATTGCGTTTCTGATCCGCCGCCTGATCGCCTTTGTGGCCGTCATGTTCTGCGTGGTGTCGATCACCTTTCTCGCCATCCGCATCTCGCCCGGCGGACCGTTTGACCGTGAGCGAAAGCTCCCGGACGCCATCGAGAAGAAGCTCCTGGAAAAATACCGTCTGGATGGATCGCTCTGGGAGCAATACACGGGCTATGTGGGAGATGTTTTCCTGCGGGGCGATCTGCGGGACTCGACGAAATACCTGAATCGCTCCGTCGGGGAAATTCTTGCCCAGACGCTGCCGGTGACCATGACCCTGGGCGCCTCGGCCTTCTGCCTCGCCGTGGTGGCGGGCACCTTCCTGGGCGTGGCGGCCGGCGCCGGCAAGGGAACCTGGAAGGACACGCTGGCCATGCTTTTTGCCCTCGTGGCGGTGTCGCTGCCCTCCTTCATCATCGGTCCGCTCCTCATCCTGTTCTTCTGCATCTGGCTGGGCTGGCTGCCCGTCGGCGGCTGGGGAACGCCGCAGGCCATGATTCTGCCCACCCTGACCCTGGCCGCCCCCTACGTGGCCTACATCGCCCGCCTGCTGCGCGGCAGCATGGCGGAGACGCTGGGACAGGATTTCATCCGGACGGCCCGGGCCAAGGGGCTGCCGGAACGGGTCGTTCTCTACCGGCACGCCCTGCGGGTGGCCATCCTGCCGGTCATTTCCTTTCTCGGCCCCCTCGCCGCCCACCTGCTCACGGGTTCCATCGTGGTGGAAACCATTTTCAACATCCCCGGTGCCGGAGGGTTTTTCGTCAATTCCATCCTCAACAAGGACGCCTTCCTGCTGGGCGGCGTGGTGATCGTCTATTGCGCCCTGCTCGTGCTCTTCAATCTCATCGTGGACCTGGCCTACACGGTGCTCGACCGGAGGATTCGGATCGATGGCTGACGTTCGTGCTTGGCGACGTTTCCGCCAAAACAAGGTCGCGGTGGCCTCCGCCCTCATCCTGCTTCTCATGGCGGCCGCCTGCGCCATCGGGCCGTGTTTTTTTCCGGAGTCCCACACGCAGCCGAGCGCCACATCCTTTTCCCCGCCGACGCTCACGCATCCCTGCGGAACCGACCTCAACGGACGCGACCTGCTGTACCGCATCCTCACCGGAGGCCGCGTTTCCCTCATCGTGGGTTTTTTCGGAGCCGCGGTCAGCCTGATCATCGGCACCGCCTACGGCCTCGTGGCGGGTTATGTCGGCGGCCGCGTCGACAACGTGATGATGCGCGTCGTCGACATCCTGTATTCCGTGCCGAGGCTCATCTTCATTCTCGTCTGCATCGGCGCCCTCAATGCGCGCCTGCTCGAATTCGCCTCCGAACACCGCATCGGCTGGCTGGTTTCCTACTCGCGGATCGTCATTCTGATCTTCTCGCTCGGCGTCATCGAATGGCTCACCCTGGCCCGGATCGTACGCGGCCAGACCCTTGCCCTGAAAAACCGGCCGTTTGTCACCGCGGCGGTGAGTCTCGGCCAGTCCCACATTGTCATTCTCCTCCGCCACCTGCTGCCCAATCTGCTCGGGGTGATCTTCATTTATCTCACGCTCACCGTGCCGGCGGTCATCATTGACGAATCCTTCCTGAGCTTCCTTGGACTGGGGGTTCAGGCCCCCATGGCGAGCTGGGGATCGCTGCTCGCCGACGGAGCCGGATCACTCAATCCGATCAAGATTCGCTGGTGGCTGGTGGTCTTTCCGGCGGCCGCCATGGCAATCACCCTCCTGGCCCTGAACTTCCTAGGGGACGCCCTTCGGGACACGCTTGATCCCAAGGAAACCGCAAAATAGACACCCCACAACGCGTCTCATCCCCGCAAAAAGGCGCCTCCGGCCGCATCCGGGCCCCGCATTGCCGGCTCCTCCCCGCCGCCGCGTTGGAGCGGCGGCTGTGAGGTCCTCCGCAAGCCGCCGTGTCAGCCTTCGGGGAAAGCGCCCTTTCCGGAATCCTCCAACCCATATTTCCTTGACCGTCAGGGGGGATCCGCCAAGCCTTCGCGCCGTGCAGGGTGGTAAAGAAAAGTTTTTGCATTGGAGCGAGACGCACGAACCGTCGGGGGAGGTTCGGCCGGTGTACCGTCCGCTCTTCGAACGCCTGCAGGCCCTGCCGCGCCGCCAGCTGCGCGCCCTGGACGAACGGCTCGAGGCCACCATGCGCGAAATGGGCGTCACCTTCGACATTTCGCGGGACCGTTCCTGGGGACGCCGCCCATGGTTTTGCGACCTTCTGCCGCAGATTTTCGAACCCGACGAATGGGATCGTCTCGCGCGGGGCGTGACCCAAAGGCTGCGGGCCTTCGAGATGTTCCTGCAGGACATCTATGGTCCGAAGGAAATCCTCCGCGCGGGCCAGCTTCCCATCCAGCCGGTGCTGGGCAGCGCCTTCTACCAACGGCCCGCCGCGAGCCTCACCCCGCCCGACGGCGCGTACCTTCACCTCAGCGGCATGGCGATCACCCGGATGCCAAACGGCGAGTTTGCCGTGAAACATCATTATCTGAGCAATGCGTCGGGCATTTCCTACATGATCCAGAACCGGCGGGCGCTCGCCCGGGTGATTCCGCAGAGCTTTCAGGATTTTTCCATCCGGTCGATTGCCGACGCCACCGTGGACATTCTCGAACTGCTCCGCTCGTTCTCCGACGATCCGGATCCGACGGTCGTCCTGCTGTCCCCGGGGCCGGGCAGCGCGGTCTATTCCGAACACAGCTTCCTGGCCCGCCGCATGGGCATCCCGCTGGTCCAGGGCGGGGATCTGCTCGTGCTCAACGACGCGGTGTACATGAAAACCGTTTCGGGGCTCGAAAAGGTCGAGGTCATTTACACGCGCGTTTCCGACGAATGGCTCGACCCCCTCGCCTTCCGTCGCGATTCGCTGCTCGGCGTGCCGGGGCTGGTGCATTGCATCCGCAAGGGCACGGTGGCGGTGGTCAACGGCATCGGCTCCCAGTTGGCGGACGACCGCGCGCTGCTCCCCTTCGCCCATGTGATCATCCGGTTTTACCTCGGCGAAACGCCGCTTCTGCGCGGGTTGCCCACCTATTGGCTCGGGGACATCGACCAGCGGGAAATGATCCTTTCCGAGCTGGAAAAATACACCGTCCGTCCGCTCTACGGGGAACGCATCCTGATCGGAGGCGACGGACAGATCCCCTCCCCGGAGGCCGTGCAGGCCGCCCGCGAACTCATCCTGCAGAATGCCTCGCAATACGTGGCGCAGCCGCAGGATTGCGACGCCCTCACGGTGTCCTATCACGACGGACAGCGGGTGCCGCGCCGGCAGGACCACATCCTTTTTGCCCTGCGCAAGGGGGCCGGCGAATACGAGGTTTTTCCGGGGGCGCTCACCCGGGTTTCCACGGCGCAATCCCCCTACACCGCCAACGAACTCGGCGGCGGCAGCAAGGACACCTGGGTGCAGGCGGCGCCGGGGTTTGTCGAGCCCGCGCCGGACCGTCTCCGGCTGCGCGAGCCCCTGATGCCGTCCCAGCACGTGAGCAGCCGCGTGGCGGAGGCCTTTTACTGGATCGGACGCTATCTGGAGCGCGCCCACAGCCTGGCCGTGATGATCGGGGTGATCGAGTCCCTCGAACTCGAGGAACTCAATCCGACCGAGCGCACGCTGTACCGGCCGGTCTGGAACCGGATCCTGCCGCCGCTGGAAAATCCGGGCACCGTGTCCCGCCGCAACATCTCGAGTCCGGCCGGACGCTACCGCCTCACCCTCGACCTCGAGGAACAGGATTCCGTCGTGCAGGCCATCCTTCGCGCCACGCGCAATGCCGAGTCGGTTCTTGAATGTCTCAGCCTCGAGGCCTGGAACGTGCTCGCCACGCTGCGCACGCGGTTTCAGCGCGCGCGGTTCCGGCCCAGGGCCAACGAGGAGGAACTGACGGCCTTCACGCGCCGGTATTGCGACCATGTGGTGAAGGCGGTTCCCGAATTTTTCGGCACGGCGCAGTTCACCATGGTGGAGGACGGCGGATGGGCCTTCTGCGAGATCGGCCAGTTTCTGGAACGCGCCATCATCACCGGCAATGCGGTGTGCTCCATCATGCGCCCCATGCCGAGCCGCAGCGACGACATGGCGGAACACGAGGCCGAGATCCGGCTGTCCGCCTTCCTGCGCCTGCTCAACAGCCGGGATGTCTACCGCCGCGTCTATCAAATGCGCATCGAGGCCGCTCCGATGCTCGACCTGCTTTGGAAAAATCCCTCCGTGCCGCGCTCGGTGACCCGCTGCCTCCTGGCCTGCGCCCACCGGCTGCGTCAGACCCGTGACGAAAGCTCCCCCGCCACCCGGCGCACCGTCGCGGGCATCGAGGCCCTCGTGCATGAGATCCGGCAGACGGATTGGGACCAGCTGGTCGACCGGGCCGGCGAACAGCCCGAGGCGCTCGCGGAAACCGGCAACCGGCTGCTGCAATCCACCCTCAACGTCCACCACCTCATCGCCGACAGCTTCCTGAATCACCAGATCCACATGCGTCCGGAAGACCAGCCGCTCCTCTTTGGCCTCAAGCATGTTGTTTGAAATCGTCCATCGCACCGACTACCGCTACGGCCAGCCGGCCAGCGAGGCCTACCTCGAGGCCAGGCTCACGCCGCCCCGCAATGAGCGTCAGGAGATCGTGAGCCACGAAATCGAATTTCTTCCCGCCACGGCGGTTTCCACCTACCACGATTATTTCGGCAACGAGGTGACCTTCTACTCCATGACCCTGCGCCACGAGCGGCTGTCGGTCACCAACAGGCTGGTGGTGAGAACGGCCGGAGTGCCCCTCCCGGAGCAGGCCCTGGCCGTGACCGTGGCCGAAGCCCGCCAGCTTTTTTCCTCAAAGCTCACGGACATCTTCGATTACCTGCAGCCCACCCCCGCCGTTCCCACCGGCGGACCCGCCAAGGAATGGGCGCGGAAATATTTTCCGAGTGACGCCACCCTGCGGGACGGCCTCGAAAATCTCAACCGCGCCATCTTCACCAAATTCCGCTACGAGTCGGGCAGCACCGACATTGCCACGCCGCTGGCCACCGTCTGGAAACAGCGCGCCGGCGTCTGCCAGGATTTCTCCCACATCATGCTCAGCGTGCTCCGCACGGCGGGCATTCCCGCCCGCTATGTGTGCGGGTACATCGAAACCGATCCGGTCAAACCCCAGCCCGGCGCGCCCGGCCTGATCGGGGCCGTCGCGACCCATGCCTGGGTGGAGGCCCTCACTCCCGGATTGCATTGGCTCCCGCTTGACCCTACAAACAACCAATGGTGCGGTCCCCGTCACGTCACCATGGCCTATGGGCGTGACTTCGCGGATGCAGCCCCGCTGCGCGGCACGTTCAAGGGATCGGGGGCACAAAACATGAGGGTGAAGGTGATCATGAAACGCCTGGGGGAAAAGACATGAAAATTGCGGTCCGTTACGAGGCCGTGTTTCAATACGAGGAACCGGCGGGGTTTTCCCCGCACGTGGTGCGCATCTTTCCCCGGCGCGACCTGAAGGTCCAGGTGGACCGCGCGGATTTTCGAACTCACGCCGGCGCCGACGTCCAGCACCGGCAGGACCTTTTCGACAACCTGGTCGCCTCGTGCTTCTACCCCGAACCGCTCCGGCGGCTTGATTTCCACCTCGCCCTCGATCTGACGATCGCCCCCCGCAACCCCTTTCACTTCCTCCTCGACACGCACGCCCTGGAGATGCCGTTCCGTTATCGGCCGCGGGAGGCGGAGGTACTTGCACCCTACCTGAAACCCCGGGAAACGGGCATGGTCTGGCCCGACGCGCTGCGCCCTGCGTCCCGCCCCCGCCCCACCGTCGAAACCCTCGTTTCCCTCAATCTCTGGCTGCACAAAAACATTGCCTACGAACGCCGCGAGGAGGGCGATCCTCTGCCGCCTGCGGAAACGCTGCGCGGCGGAAAGGGATCCTGCCGCGACTTTGCCGTGTTGTTCGCCGAGGCTCTCCGTGCCTACGGTGTGGCCGCCCGGCTGGTGAGCGGATTTCTCTGGGAGGACGCCGTCCCGGAGGAGGATCGGCGCGCGGTCAACGCCCTTCACGCCTGGGTGGAAGGATACCTGCCGGGCGCCGGGTGGGTGGGCATGGATCCCACCAACGGCGTCTTCTGCGACCATCATTTCCTGCCCACCGCCATCGGCCTCACCCCCGCGGACATCGCGCCCATCACCGGCCATTACTACGGGCAGAAGCCCATCGCCAGCACCCTGAAAACCACTCTATCGATTGGAGAAATCAGCCCATGATTGCTGCCTGGATGGAAAAAGCCTGCGCCCGCGCGGAGGAGATCTTCACAAAACACGGCGTCAAACTCACCCTCGGCGGCGAACCCACCTATGTGCCC
This sequence comes from uncultured Spartobacteria bacterium, assembly GCA_937960895.1. Taxonomy (GTDB): domain Bacteria; phylum Verrucomicrobiota; class Verrucomicrobiia; order Chthoniobacterales; family Terrimicrobiaceae; genus CALCJD01. The sequence goes on from CALCJD010000146.1 coordinate 34,004, forward strand.
GTCCATCCGGAAGGTGCGGAATGGAGCTACGCCGCGGTGGGTCCCACCAAACTCGGCTACGCACGCAGGGCGGCGGAGGCCCTGAAAAAAAATCACCTCCCCGGTTCCGCCATCTTTTTCTGTCCCGGCAAGTCCTACCCCGGCGAAGTCAATCCCCGCTGGGTCATCAAGGTGCTCGCCAACCGGGACGGCTCCCCGCTTTTTCGCCCTCCGACGCGGGGACGTCCCCCCGGTCCGCAGACCCTCGTTGATTTCACCTCCGCCCTCTGCAAGCACCTCGGCGTGCCCTCCCACTGGCTGGAATTGAGGGACCCGCACGATCCCCGCAACGAGATTCTCGCCATGCCGCTCGACCATGACGGCCACATCTGGCGCTCCGCGCGCTGGCCGTTGGAGAAAAAACTGCGCGTCCTCCTCGCCACGGAGGGACCGGCCGGTCTCCGTCTGCCGCTGCACCAACTCCCGCCCGCCCTGCCGCGACGCGCCCTCACCGTCGAACGCTCCGGCAACACCCTGGCGGTCTTCTTTCCGCCCCTCCTGCAAAAACCCTTCCTGGAACTCCTCGCCGCCGTCGAACAGGCCTGCCGCCGGATCTCCGTGGCCCGCATCGAACTGCAGGGCTACGTTCCCTCGGACGAAGCCGCATGCTGGACCACCGTCGGCTTCGCGGCCGATCCCGGCGTCCTGGAAGTGAACCTGCCGGCCTGCGCGAGCTGGCGCGACTACGCGGCCTGGATCGGGGCGGTCACCTCCGCCTGCGAAAGCGTCGGCCTCCGTTCCTGGAAGGAATCCCCGTGGGACCCGCCGCAGGGCACCGGAGGAGGCAACCACCTTCTCTGGGGCGGCCCCAGTCTCGACGAACATCCCTTTTTCACCCGTCCGGCCTGGCTGGCCTCCATCCTCCGGTTCTGGCAGCACCATCCGGCCCTGGCCTATCTGTTCACCGGTTGTTATGTCGGCGCCTCCTCACAGGCGCCGCGCCCGGACGAATCCGCGCGCGACCTTTACGACATCGAGATGGCCTACGGGTTCCTCGAGTCCCTGCCGCCCGGAGATCATCGCGAGCTGATCAACGAAACCCTGCGGCACCTGCACACCGACGTCACGGGCAACGCCCACCGCAGTGAAATCAGCTTCGACAAGTTCTGGAACACGTCCTGGCCGGCCGGGGCACTCGGACTGATCGAATTCCGCGCCATCGAGTCCCTGCCGCGCGCCGACTGGATGGCGGCCGTCGCCCTGCTCTGGACCTGTCTGGCGGCCCATCTGCTCGCCCATCCCTTTGCCAAACCGCTGGACCGCCTCGGGTCGCGTCTGCGTGACGAGTTTTTCCTTCCGCAGAGGCTTTGGGAGGATCTCGAGGAAATCCTCGCCGAGCTCCGGCGCGGGGGATTCCACCTGGACCGCGCCCTGTTTCGCGAGATCTGGAACTGGCGGTTTCCCGCCCTGCTCACCTGGAGGAAACTCACCGTACGGCGCGCCCTCGAGAGCTGGCCGCTGCTCTGCGAGACTCCGGTGGAAGGCGGCACAACCAGCCGGTTTGTCGACACCTCCATGCACCGGCTCGAATTCTGCAGCGACGCCGAGTTTGCCGGACGCTTCCAGATCCATGTGGCCGGACGCCCCCTCGCCCTGCGGCAAACGGCGTCGGGCGCTCATCTGGCGGGCCTGCGCTACCGCCGCACGAACCTTTATCCCGCCCTGCATCCGGGCATTCCCGTCCAGCTGCCGCTGGCGGTCACCCTCGTCGACCGCAAAACGGGGCGCATCGCCGCCAACTTCGAAATGGGCGCGGAGGATTTTGTCTTCCGTCCGTCCCCTGCGACGCCCCCCCACCTCGGGGGCAAACCCTGCCGCGGCGGGCGGCGCGGGGATCTGACCTGCGACCTGCGTCTGGAATAGGTCAAATCAATCCCGCGCCCCCGACCGCCGGACGTCTTATTTGAAGCCCGGCAGGAAGGCCGCCTCGGCCTTGAACAGCTCCAGGGTCATGGCCTTGATTTCCGCCGGACTGCACACCGCGGCGCAAAGCGGATCAAGCAGCAGCGCATGAATGGCCGCCTCCTTGCTCCGCTCGATCGCGGCGGTTGCACCCAGATCGAAGGTGCCGAGATTCGACGCGCAAACGGCAGCCATCTGGGGCGGGAGCGCCCCAAAATGGGTCGGCTGCACACCGTTGCGGTCCACCATGCACGCCACCTCCACACAGGCGTTGGACGGCAGGTTGGCAATGAGTCCGCCGGTGTTCATCACGTTGCCGTGAATGCGGAACGGCGTGTCCTTTTCGCGGGCCTCGATGATCCAGCTCGCATACTCCCAGCTCCGATCCCATTCGATCGGGGTTTCGCCCCTGACCATGGCCAGCCGGTCGGCGTCGGCTTTCTTGCGCCAGTTGGGCCAGTTGTTGGCATAAAAACCGGATTCGCCGTGATAACCCGGACGGGTGTATTTCTCGAGAAGATCCTTCCGCTTGCGGTAATAGGGCAGGTATTCGGAGAGGTGTCCGCTGGACTCGGTGATGAAGGCGCCGAAGTGCAGCATCATGTCCTTGCGCACGAGATCCTCCGCATCGTCGGGATCGCTCGGACGCCCGGCGAGATCCTCGCGGGCCTTCTTCATGAGAAGCGGATAGAGATCGCGTCCCTGGTGGCGAAGTTTCACAAACCAGGCCAGGTGGTTGATGCCGGCGCATTTCCATTCCATCTCGCTGATCGGCACCCCGGCGCGCTTGGCCAACAGGTGGCTCGTGCCCTGCACGGAATGGCACAGTCCGACGACCTGCATCGAGGAGGTGCGTCCCGCGGCGAGGCACATCATGTTCATCGGATTGGTGTAGTTGAGAACAATGGCCTGCGGACAAAGGCGCTCGGCGTCCCGCAGCACCTCGAGCCACACCGGAATCGTGCGCAGCCCCTTGAAGAGACCGCCGGGCCCGATGGTGTCGCCGATGCACTGGTCGATGCCGTATTTCGCCGGAATGTCGTTGTCGTGGCGGACACACTCCAGGCCGCTCACCTCGATGCAATTCACCAGGTAATCGGAGCCCTTGAGGATTTCGCGGCGGTTGGTCGAGGCCACCACCTTCCAGTTTTTGACCTTGAGGAGGGCGGCGAGCTTTTCGATGAGCTGCTTCATCGTCCGCAGCCGGCTGGAATCGATGTCAACCAGTCCGATCACCCCACCCTGCTGGCCGGGAAGTTTGAAGATGTCGTTGACGAGTCGCGGCGTGAACCCGCTTCCGGCGCCGAGCACCGTAACCTTGATGGGGCGGGAAAATTTGCCCGGCAGGCCGTTGAGGGAGGAGGCTTGGGTATGCTCGGCATGGCCGGCGGATTTTTTGGGAGAGGACTTAGCCATGCCGGCAGCATGGCGGAATTTTGTACTGTCACAACGGAGAAGGTGTGACATTGAGATGTCATTATGTGATATCTGCCGTCCATGCTCTCCCCCGCCGACGATTTTCTGCACATTTCCCTGCCTTTTGGATGCGAAGAGCAACGCGTCCAGTCCCCGCGCTACCATTGGAACAACCGGGAACGTCCCGGTGACCAATTTGTGATCATCCAGCGCACCCTTTCCGGGTCCGGGGTTTTTGTCTGGGAAGGCCGGACGTTTCCCGTTCCCGAAAATCACGCCTTCATCGCAACCATTCCGGAGGACAGTTCCTATTTCTACCCGCCGGACAGCCGGACGCCCTGGCGGCTGTCGTGGCTGAATTTCTACGGTCCGCTGGCCATCGCGCTGTGCCGGGAACTGCGCCGCCAGTTCGGCCCCGTGCTTCCGCTGCCGCCGCGTTCCCCGGCGGGGTCCGCCTTCGCCAAGCTGGTCCGTCAGGGCATGAGTCGCGCGCCGGCCGATCCCCACGACACCAGCCTGGCCTGTTACGCCTTTCTCATGGAATGGGCCCGTCAGCTGGGGCGGACGGGCGACATCGGTCCGGATCCGGTCGAAACGGCCGTGCGCATCTGCCGCAGCCGCTTCCGGGAGCCCCTCGGAGTCAAGGAACTCGCCGCCGAGGCCGGGGTTTCGCGGGAGCACTTCACCCGCCTGTTTTCGCAGAAAACCGGACTTCCCCCCGCGCTGTTCCTGCGGGAGCTGCGTCTCGATGCGGCCGAGGCAATGATGAAAAACGGCGGGGTCGCCCTCAAGGAGGCCGCACTGCGCTGCGGATTTGCCTCGCCCCGCGCGCTCAGCCGCGCCCTGGCAGCGCGGAAATCCGGTCCGAGTCCCGCTCCAGATGCCGGGCTCCCAGCAGCCACAAAACACCGGCCACCAGCATCGCGAAGGAAACGACAACAAATCCCACCGTGAGATTCCACCGGTCGCCGATCGCCCCGATGAGCGGCGGGGAGATGGCGTCGCCGAAGGCGTGGATCACAAAGATGTTCACCGCATAGGCCGAGGCGCGCACCGACGGTGCGGTCACATTGGCAATGGCCGTGTTGGCCGGGCCGATGTTGAAGAAGAGGAAAAACACCGCCAGGAAACACAGCACCCAGGCCAGCGGAAACGGCGCGGCCAGCATGCCCAGCGTGCAGGGGAAGGACAGCAGGATGCCGCCGCCGGAAACCAGGAAGTAGGCACCGGAAAACCGCCTGGCGAGCAGGTCGGCCAGCCAGCCGCCAAAGAGGGTCGCAATCAGTCCCGCCACGGCGGTGATGCCGCCGAAAATCAGGTTCACCTCGCCCAGGTCCCCGGCCCGGCGCACGGTGAAAAAATAATTCGGCGCCCAGAAGGAAATCCCCCCGATGGCAAAGGTCATCGCCGTCTGCGCGGCCACGTTGTAGACATAGGACGGGATGCGAACGAGCCCTTTGTAATCCTTCCAGGACGCCCGGGGTTCGCTCTGTTGGTGGGCCGGGCGGCGGTCCTTCATCAGGAGGCAAAGCCCGGCCAGCACCAGGCCGGGAATGGCCGCCAGGTGAAACGGCGTGCGCCATCCGTAGGCCTGGCCGACCATGCCGCCGAACAAATACCCGATGGCACTGCCGAAGGGAATGGCCGCAAAAAACCACGCCAGCACCAGGCCGCGGCGTTCCTTGGGAAAATGGTCCGCAATGATGGTCGGCGCGGCCGGTCCATAAGCCGCCTCGCCGGCCCCGACGAGAATGCGGCAAAGCACCAAAACCCAGAAAACCGGCGCCCAGCCGGACCCCGATGTCGCCAGGCTCCAGACGGCCGCGCCGAAGGCGATGATTTTCCAGCGCGAGTAGCGGTCGGACAGCCACCCGAAAAGCGGCGACAGCACCATGTAGCTGATGAGAAACACCGTCGCCAGCGACCCCGTCTTGGCCATGGCATTGGGATCGTCGGGCCCGAAAAACGTCTTGCTGATGGCCGGCTCGAGCGCCGCAAGAATGTAGCGGTCGAGATAGCAGAAAAGGTTCAGCGTCAGCAGCAGGGCAAGCGCCCGTCTGGCACCGGGTTCGGTTTTCATTTTCCGTGGAAAGGGGTTCCGACTTCCGGGACGCCGGAAACACCCCCGTCGTTCCGTCCGGCGGTCGGGACGGGGTCCGCGGAAACCTGATCTTCCGCTATGGGGGGTCGTCCGGGAGGGGGCATCGGCTTCCTAGGTCCGCTTCCAGAAGGTCTTTGCCAGGTAGGCGAGACCGATCACGATGAAGAGAACCGGCCAGAGTTTGATTTTTTCCCCGAGGTGAAGATGGCCCAGCACGCCGATGATGCCGATGCCGGTCAGGATGGCGACGCTGAGAAGGTTTTCCGCCAGTTTGCCCTCGACCAGGGCCCGGACCAGGACCGAAACCGCGATGACAAACATGATGCCCGGCCACCAGTAATCAAAGAGGGCGACTGTGCCGAGACCGACCAGAAAAACCCCCGTAAATGCATGGTTGCCGTGTTTGGTGGTCGCCATGGGGCGCACTTCACACCATCCGCCCCGTCCTGCCAAGCCGGGAATTGGGGCGAAGCCCCCGGGAAGTCCCGGCCACCCAAATTTGCAAACGCGGATTGCGTCCGGCCGCTCCGTGGGTATGCTCCGCGGCGGTGGTCAGGTTTTTTGTTTACGGCATTCCGGTTCTGCTCGTCGCCCTGCTGGTGGCGTCCTTTCTGACCGTGGCGTCGTTTTCCGCCGACCGGAAAAACGAAATCACCATCGGTTCCATCGGCGAGCCCACCAAACTGAATCCGATCCAATCGGCCGAGGCGTCCGCCAGTCAGGTCGAAAGTTTCCTTTTCGAGTCCCTGCTGACCTACGATCAGGACCTCGAAATTGCCCCCCAACTGGCCAGTTCCTACACCCTCAGCCAGACCACGACCGTGTATTTCCGCGGTCCCACCGGCGCCTTCGCCGCCCTGAGCTATGTGAAGGCCGCCCGCGACTCGTGGGCGGAATGGGGCCTGCGCGACGCCCGGGCGGAAGGCACGCGGCTGTATCTGGAGTTTGACCAGCCGGGCCTGGCCGCCAGCGAAAAGATTTTCAGTCTCTTCAATCCCGCCTCCACCCTTCCCCTCACCACCCTCCGTGTCGAGACCGGCGGCGACGCGCGCGCCGTGTTTCAGGCCTTCCGGGATGCGGAGCCGGACCGTCCCATTGAGCGCGTCTGGTTTGATTACAACGCGGCCTTCGAGATCACGGTGCCCGGCGACGGCCTCCAGATGGTGGAGGACCTGAAGGCCTTTCTCGAGGCCCGGGGAAACACGGCGAAGGTCGACGTGGTGGATACCCGTCCGTTTCTCGCCGAACCCCTGGTGGATTTCCGCCTGCGCGACGATGTACGCTGGCATGACGGCGTGCCCTTCACCTCGAAGGACGTCGTGTTCACCTACCACGCCATCATGGACGAAACGGTGGCATCGCCCCGCAAGCCGGATTTCGATCTGATTCAACACATCGAGACCCCCGACCCCCACCGGGTTCTGGTGACCTATCGCAAACCGTATTCCCCCGCGCTCAACAGCTGGATGATCCCGCTGCTGCCCGCGCACATCCTCGAAGGCAAGCCGGTCAAATGGTGGGAGGACCATTTCAATCGCAAACCCGTCGGAACGGGACCTTTCAAGTTTGGACACTGGAAAACCAACGAATCGCTGCGTCTGGTTCCGAACGAGGACTATTATCTGGGGCGTCCCTGGCTGGACGGCGTCGTCTTCCGGCTCCTGCCCGATCCCATCACCATGCGGCTCGCCTTCATGACGCGGCAGATCGACTACTGGGGCGTGGACCCCTGGGCGGTGAAAGGGATCAGGGAGGATCCGCGTTTCACGCTCTTCAGTTATCCGTCGAATGCCTACAGTTACGTCGGCTGGAATCTGCGCAACCCGCTCTTCCAGGATCTGCAGGTGCGCAGAGCCTTCGCGCACGCCGTCAACGTGCCGCAGATGATCAAATACATCCTCTACGGCAACGGCGTGCAGAGCACCGGCATCTTCCCGCCGCACTTCTGGTTCTCCAACCCGGACATCAAACCCCTCCCTTACGATCCCGGGGAGGCGAAGCGTCTGCTGGACGAAGCGGGCTGGGTGCCCGGTCCGGACGGCATCCGCGTGAAGGACGGCAAACGGCTGAGTTTCACCCTCATCACCAATCAGGCCAACGAAGTCCGCAAGGACATCGCCACCCTGGTGCAGGACAATCTGCGCTCCATCGGCGTCGAGGTGAAGGTGGAGATCTACGAATGGGCCGTGTTCATCACCCGTTTCATCAACAAGCTCGAATTCGACGCCACCGTGCTGGGCTGGACCACCCCCCCCGACTATGACGCCTACCAGGTCTGGCATTCGTCCCAGAGCAATCCCGAACAGCTGAACTTCGTCGGCTACAACAACCCGGAAGTCGACAAGCTGCTGGTGCAGATCCGTCAGGAATACGATCCGGAACGCATCCGGCAGCTGGCCGGGGAGATCCAGCGGATCATTTATGAGGACCAGCCCTACCTCTTTCTCTTCGTGCCCAACTCGACCACGGTCATCTGGAAGGACAGCCTGCGCATCTGCCGGCCCGACGATAAAGGCGGCTGGATCGACACGCCCGTGGAGGTGACCAAGGCGGGCTGGGCGTATTACATGCAGTGGTTTTACCGGCCGGAATTTGCCGACCGGCTGCCGGCCAACCGGGAGGTTCGTCCATGATCACCTTCATCATTCGCCGTCTGCTGATTTCCGTCGTGCTGGTTTTCCTGATCAGCCTGATCTCGTTTTTCATCATCACCCTCACGCCGGGCAGTCCCTATCCCTGGGGCGAGTTGAATCCGAAAATTTCGCAGGCGGTGAAGGACAACTACCGCAAACAGTTCCACCTCGATGAGCCGATCTGGAACCAATATTGGTACAACATGCGCGGGTTGTTCACCGGCGAACTCCGCAGCATCAAGGACGGTCGCCCCGTCCTCGAGCGCATCGGCGAGCGGCTGCCCGCCACCGTCTCCCTCAATGTCTGCGCGATCGCCATTTCGCTGAGCTTCGGACTCCTCATCGGGGTGTATTCCGCCCGGAAGTCCGGGCAATGGCAGGACACCTCGCTTTCGACGTTGTGTTTCACCTTTCTGGCCCTTCCGGAATTCTGGGTCACCTATCTGCTCATCATCGGACTGACCAACTGGGTGGCAATTCCCCTCACGGGCACCGTGAGTCACGGCATTCTTTTCCCCAACGAAGGCGCCCGTCTGCTCGACCGGCTGTGGCATTTGTTTTTGCCGGCCGTGATGCTGGCGCTCGGCGGCATCGCCGGACAATCCCGTTACGTGCGCGCGAGCATGCTGGAGACGCTGCGCGAGGACTACATCCGCACGGCCCAGGCCAAGGGGCTGCATCCCGACAAAATTTTCTACCGTCATGCCCTGCGCAACTCGCTGCGTCCCGTCATCACCGGCATCGGCTCGCTCCTGCCGGCGTTGATCGGCGGCGCGGTCATCATCGAAACCATCTTCGCCTATCCCGGCATCGGCCGACTCGGCTATCAGGCGGTGTTGGAACGTGACTACCCCACCTTGGTGGCCCTGAACTTCATCACGGCCGTGTTGGTCCTGCTCGGCAATCTGCTGGCCGACGTGCTTTATGCCGTCGTCGATCCCCGTGTGCGTCTCGAATGAAAGCTGACATCGACAGTCCATTCCGCCGCATGATCCGCCGGTTTTTCCGGAACCGCCTCGGAGTCGCCGCCCTTCTGGCCATCTGCGGCCTCTTCGCCGTGGCGGTGACGTTTGCCATCCTGAGCTATTTGAAGGTTCCCTTTCCGCAGGATCCCAACCTGACCAATCTCGAGCGCAAGCTTCTGCCCCCGAATCCCGTCAACTGGCTCGGCACCGACAACCTCGGACGCGATGTGTTCTCGCGCATCCTGCACGGCTCCTACATCTCCCTCACCGTCGGATTCGTCGCCGTGGCGGTGTCCCTGATGATCGGCGTCGTGGTGGGGGCGATCTCGGGTTACGCCGGTCGCTGGGTGGACAACATTCTGATGCGCGTCGTGGACGCCATCATGTGTTTCCCCTCCTTCTTTCTGATTCTCACCGCGGTGGCCCTGCTGGGGCCGAGCCTTTGGAACATCGTGGTGGTGATCGGACTGGTCAGTTGGACCGGAACCGCCCGCCTGGTGCGTGCCGAATTCCTCACCCTGCGGGAAACCGAATACGTCCGGGCCGCGCGCACCCTGGGTCAGCGTGCTCCCGCCATCATCTTTGGCCACATCCTGCCCAATGCCATGGCGCCCATTTTTGTGACTGCCGTGCTTGGCATTCCGGCGGCGATTCTGACCGAGGCCGGACTGAGTTTTCTCGGTTTCGGCGTGCAGCCCCCCCAGGCCACCTGGGGCAACATCATTGCCGACGGCAAGACCTACCTGCTCGACGCCTGGTGGCTGATTCTTTTTCCGGGCCTGGCCATCACCTTTTCCACGCTCTCCTTTTATCTGGCCGGCGACGCCCTGCGCCAGGCGGCGGAAACCCGCATCGAACGAAAATAACCCATGGCAAACCCCAACCTGCTCGAGATTCGCGGCCTCTCCATCCGTTTTCGCACCGAGGACGGGCCTGTCGACGCGGTGAAAAACATCTCGCTCTCCCTCAGGGAGGGCGCCTCGCTGGCCATTGTGGGGGAAAGCGGCAGCGGCAAGAGCGTCACCGCGCTCTCCCTCACCCGCCTCCTGCCGACCCCGCCGGCGGAATTCGCCGGAGGCGACATCCTGTTCAAGGGCGAGAGCGTGCTGCAGATGAAACCCGACCGGCTGCGGGCCATCCGCGGCGGCGGCATCGCCTACATCTTCCAGGAACCCTCCACCTCGCTGAATCCCGTCTACACCATTCGCAGCCAGATCGCGGAAGCCATCAAACTCCACCGGCCCGATGTGAAGGACGTGGACGCCGAGGTGGTCAAATGGCTCACCGCCGTCGGCATCGTCAATCCCGCCAAACGCATGCACGACTACCCGCACCAGCTCAGCGGCGGCATGCAGCAGCGGGCCATGATTGCCATGGCGCTGAGCTGCCGGCCGAGTCTCCTGGTGGCAGACGAACCCACCACCGCGCTCGATGTCACCATCCAGGCGCAAATCCTGGCCGAACTCAAACGGCTGCGCGCCGAGTTCAACATGGCCCTCATTCTGATCACGCACAACATGGGCATCATTCGCGGCCTCTGCGACCGGACCGCCGTCATGTTCCGCGGGGAGATCGTTGAATACGGAGACACCGAAAGCGTGCTCCGGAATCCCCAGCATCCTTACACGAAGGCGCTCATCGCCTGTGTGCCCAAGCTTGGATCCAGGGAAAAACGTCTGAAAACGATCGACTACGACTGGCTGCAGCAGGCATGATGGATGGATGCGCCCCCTGTTTCTGGCCACCCTGCTTCCCCTGGCAAACCTGGCGGCCTCGCCGGTCGTCGAAGCCACTGGGGAACTTCCCGCCACCGTCCGGGACCGGCACGGGGACACCGTTGGCGGCATAGGTTCCGGCATCATTTATGATGCAAAGAACGACGTCTATCTCATGCTGTCCGACCGCGGACCCGGTGACGGCACGCTGCCATACCGTCCGCGTTTCGCCGTGCTCAGGATTTCCCAGGAGGGCGACAGGCTGATTCCCCAACTCGTCGAGACGGTCATTTTCAAGGATGAAAACGGCCGGCCGATGACCGGATTGATTCCCGACGATCCCGCGTCCGAGCTGCCCAAAATGAAGGATGGACGCACCTGCATCGATCCGGAGGCGCTGGCCCTTAGCGGCGACGGACGTCTCTACGTCACCGATGAATACGGCCCCTTCCTCTACGAATTTCAACGGGACGGGACGATGGTCCGCCGGATCGCGCTGCCGGAGGAATTCCTTCCGCGCGAGGCCTCCGGCAGGCTCAACTACACCGACCAAGCGAAACTCGTTTCCGGTCGCGCCATCAACCAGGGTCCGGAGGGCATGTGCCTCCTGCCCGGCGAGGCCCAGGCGGCCCTGATTTTCCAAAGCGCGTTGGTACAGCACGGCGGCAAGCCGGCGGGAACCACCCGTATTTTGATCCTCGATCTCGCCTCGGGCAAACCGGCCGCCCTCTACCGCTACGACCTCTCCCCGGACGAAGCCGGCAAGCCGGCGGACAAACTTTCCGTCAACGACCTTGTCGCGCTCGACGACCGGCGTTTTCTGGTGCTGGAGCGGGACGGACAGGGACGCGACGGCGCCCGGAACCCCGAGCCGGCCGTCTACAAATCCGTCTGGGTGGCCGACACCCGGCACGCCACCAACCTGCTTGAGAGCACGCCGGGCGCGCCCGAAGTCCCGGCCTCGAAAACGCTGCTCTTCAATCTGGCCACCCTGGTGAAGGATCCGCAAAATCTCGCCGCCAAATGGGAGGGCATCGCGGTGATTCCTCCCTCCGACGACGGGGACGTGACCCTGATGATGACCGCCGACAATGATTTTCTCGCCCCGACCATTCACGAGGAGGGGAAGACCTATCCCTTCCCGCGGGCCGAGGACGCCGTCCCGACCCAGTTTTTCAAAATTCGCGCCCCGTTGCCCAAGAATCCTTGAGCCCCGGGCGGGCGATTTGCGAAAGTTTCCGCGTGACCGATCCCTTTCAGCAGGCGGTGGCGGACACGCTGTCGATCCTGAAAAACATCCGCTCCGGCTTTGGCGCAAAGCCCACGGCTTCCGCCGCGGCGCTCGACCGTCTGCGCGCCCTGGCCTCGCGTTCCCCGGCCCGGCCGAAAGCGGAACCCAGGGAGATGCCGGCGTCCCCGGTGGAACCTGCGCCTGGAGAGACCCAAGCCGTGGCGCTTTTCGCAAAGCCCAGGCGCGCCCGCGGGGAAACCGCAGAACCGGAGCCGGCCGCCGCACCGGATCTCCCGCCGGCTCCCCACGTCGGAGCACCGGACACCGTCAAGGTCTGGACCCTCGAAACCCTGCGCGAGGCCGCCCTGGCCTGCGTGAAGTGCCCACATCTGGTGCGTTCCCGCACCCAGGTGGTCTTTGGAGTCGGCAATCCGAATGCCGAGCTGATGTTCGTCGGCGAGGCTCCCGGCGCGGACGAAGACCTTCAGGGTGAACCGTTCGTCGGCAAGGCTGGACAACTCCTGACCAAGATCATCGTGGCCATGGGGCTCAGCCGCGGGGAGGTCTACATCGGCAACGTGCTCAAGTGCCGGCCCGACATGCCGCCGGGATCCACGGGAAACCGCAAGCCGCGCCCGGAGGAAATGCGCACCTGCCTGCCCTGGCTGGAAAAGCAAATCGACCTCATCCGTCCCCGGGTGATGGTGGCGCTCGGCGCCACGGCTGTCGAAGGACTTCTCGGCAATACGGAGCCCGTTGGACGTCTCCGCGGACGCTGGCTCGACTTCAAGGGCATTCCGGTCATGGTCACCTACCACCCCGCCTATCTCCTGCGGAATCAATCCATCGCCGAGAAACGCAAGGTGTGGGAGGACATGCTGCAGGTCCTGGAAAAGCTCGGAAGACCCATCACCGAAAAACAGCGCCAGTATTTCACAAAGAGCGCCGGGGCGGCGGCGAACGACCGTTGAGAATTTTCCCCGCTGCATGAAACGCATCCGGATCACCCACCGTACCGAATATTTCTATCGTGTGCCCGTTTCCTTCGGTCCGCACCGCGCCCTGGTGCGCCCGCGGGAGGGGCATGACGTCCACATCGAAAGTTCGCGTCTGGAGATCGAGCCGCTGGCGGACGTCCGCTGGCTCCGCGACATCTACGGCAATTCCATCGCCGTCTTGAATTTTTCGGGTCCTCCGGCGCAGAAACTCTCCATCTTCAGCGAACTGGTGGTGGCCCATTACGACGAAAATCCGCTGGATTTCCTCATCGATCCCAACGCACTTTCCTATCCCTTTCAATACGCGGCGGACGAACAGGCCGAACTGATTCCCTACCGGCTTTCGAGCTATCCGCACGACGGGCAGCTCCTGCGCAAGTGGCTGGAGGATCTCTATACGCCGGGCCAGCTCATCAACACCTTCGATCTGCTTTCCAATCTGAACACACGCATCTTCGAGTCGTTCAAATATCAACCGCGCGACGAACCGGGGGTGCAACTGCCCTCCCAGACCATCGCCCTCGGCAGCGGTTCGTGCCGCGACTATGCGGTGCTCATGATGGAGGCGGCCCGCCACTGGGGCTTCGGCGCGCGTTTTGTCACCGGCTACATCCAGATGGAGCAGGGCCAGCACGGCGCGACGCATGCGTGGACCGAAATCTACATCCCCGGCGCGGGCTGGAGGGGATTCGATCCCACCAACAACAAATTCGCGGGGGCCGAACATGTCTCGGTCGCCGTGGCCCGCGATCCCGACAAGGCGTGTCCCTTGAGCGGCGCATGGGAAGGCCCCGCCGAGGCCTTCGATCACATGGAGGTCAGCGTACAGGTCGTTTCGTTGTGATGCGGGGATTGATCCGGGAAATTCACTGGCAGTTTGTCACCAAAACGCTGTGGCTTCTCTTTGCGGTGGCCTCGCGAAGGCGGGTTCTTTTCCTCGCGCCGCCGCCGCGGCGCGGGGGCTTCATCCTCGCCTCCAATCATGTCAGCCATTTCGATCCGCCGCTCATCACCATTTCCTTTCCGCGCAAGATCGACTGGATTGCCATTGCCGAGTTGTTCCGCGGCCGGCTGCTCCATGCGTTTTTCACCGGGCTGAATGTGATTCCCGTGGACCGGTCGGGCGCGGATCGCAACGCCCTGCGGACCGCCGTCAAGCGCCTCAAGGAGGGACGCGTGGTGGGTATCTTTCCCGAAGGCGGCATCCGGGACGGGGCGGCCTCGATTGTCAACGGAGCGGGCATGAAACAGGGCGTGGCCCTGCTCTCGGCCATGTCCGGCGCGCCCATCGTTCCCTGTGTCATTCTGGGAAGCGACCGTTTCTACAATGCGAGAAGCTGGCTGCCCTGGCGGCGTCCGGGGGTCTGGATCGCCGTCGGGTCTCCCATCACCCATCCCGCCGGCCTCTCGGGCGACGCGCTGCGCAAACATCTGCAGGAAACCCTGGCGCGGGAGATCCTTTCCTTGAAGGACCGTCTGATGACGGAATTTCATCTGACGGAGGCCGACCTGCCGCACTCCCCGCAACAGCGCATGGCCGAGCGATGAATCCGCAATCCGAACTGCCCGGCTTCCTCCCGCCGCCCGCCGCGGCCAATCCGTTCCTCGGGATGAAATCCCTCGTGGAGCGGTCGGCCGCCCTTGCGATGGACGGCGTGATGTGCGCCATGATGAACACGCTGCAATGGCGGCGGCGGCGTCTGGCCTGCACGCGGGCCGAACTCGACGCCTATCTGGCGGCCTGCGAACCACTGTCCCGTGCGGACTACTTTGCCGCCCCGCCGCCCGCCAACCTGCGTGAAGAAAATTCCTGGATCGCATGGGACACCCCCGTCTCCAGCGGCTTTCCCGAAAATGATCGGACCCGGGTGCGCCTTTACCTTTGCGACCGTCCGGACGGCGCGCCCACCGTTCTCCTGCTGCACGCGCTGATGAGCGCAAATGACTTTGGCTACCGCCGCGTGGCGCGCTGGTTCAACGAGCGGGGCTGGAACGCGGTTTTTCCGCACCTTCCCTTCCATTATTCCCGCACGCCCCGCGGATATCTCAACGGCGAACTGGCCATCAGCGCCAACCTGATCCGAAACGCCGAAAACCTGCGGCAGGGGGTGGCCGAGCTCCGGCAGTTGATGTCCTGGCTGCGGGCTCGCGGCTGCCGGGAGTTTGGACTCATCGGAACAAGTTTCGGCGGATGGAACGGCGCGCTGCTGAGTTTCCTCGAAGCCGACTTTCGTTTCCTCGCCCTCATCCAGCCGATCGTCAACGTCGAGCATGCAATCTGGGAAAACCCGGGGTCCCGCTCCATGCGCCGCATTCTCCTCTCCCAGGGCATCGGGCGCGGAGTCAGCGAACGTCACGCCCCCCTCACCTCACCCCTCCACGGGGTTCCGCTCTGCGGGGGCGAACGGGCCATCCTGACCACGGGACTCTACGACACGGTCTCCCCGCCGTCCGAATTGCGTGAGTTGAACCGCCGCTGGTCCGGCTCCCGGCTGGTGGAAGTGCGCCAGGGCCACTTCGGTCATGTGGCCCTGCGGGAAACGCTGAGGGTCATCGAACCGTTGCTGAATCGTCCAAACTGACCGCGGACTCCGCGGGTGCGCCCCCCCCATCCGCGGCAAGTTGCAGGACCTCCATCCAGCGCCGCGATCCTTCCGAAGGCCGACGCCGGTGTTCGTGCGTGATCAGGGCATTGGCAAAGCGTCCCAATAGATGGTACCCGCCCGGCAGATTGCTGCGGGACGGTGCGGACAGAGACATCAATCGCTGCAGGGTGGCCCGCTGTTCCGGAGTGACCAGTTCGATCCGTCCGATCATCACGCGCGTGACCTCCGTCTCTCCGGAGATCTTCAAGGGCAAATGGCGATCCGTCCATTCACGCGGCACCAGATAAAACAACCGGAGTCCGCGGCTCTGAAAATACGACTCCTCCCAGGTATTCAACATGGCGTCGGCTTCCTTCGGATACAGTCCTTCGGCGATCAGCTCCCGACGCATTTCCGCACGAAGCCGGGAAAGATTTTTCCGGGAATGTCCGGCGGGCCGGGTGGGCATCCGCGGACCCGCCGGAACGAAAGCCACTTCACCATTGCCGCGAAAATCCGCCAGCCAGCCCACGCGGGTCGGGCCGGTCATCGTCAGTTCCTCCCCATCCCGCACCACCCGCACTGGGGCCTCCAGACAAGCCACGCCGCGATAAAACAAATACCGTTCGGTTTCCCCCGCGGGAGTCGTCACGGACACCGCGTCAACCGCCCTTGGCGCCCTCCAGACGTGCGCATCGGTGGCCGGTCCATCCGCCCTCCCTCCCACCCGCAGGCCTCTCCAGATCAGCGTGCCGGCGGCATGCCGGTCAATCCGGCCCCGTTCCAACCCCGGAGCCACCACCTCGGCGTTCGGATAAAATTCACTGATCCAGCCCGCCGGAAAAGCCACCTCGACGTCCACCACCGTTTCTTTTTCGTCCGGGGAATGGAAATAAATCACCGGCGTCTCGAGCCGCATGACAACATCCGGATGGCAGTTCGGAAGCGGGACCTTGGAGGCAATCGTCGGCACACCGGCAGGTCGGATCAATCCGCCTCCAATCCGGTGCACAAAATCCGGCACGGGCTCGTCATCGATGTTGATGCCGGGAATAGCCTGACCGTTCTCGTCCTGCAGCACCGTGAAGGTCCCCCATTCGTGCACAATGAGCGGTGCGCTCCGGAGCAGGCCGGAGCACAGAAAAACGAGGAGAGCGGACAGACGGATCATGCCGTCATTCCCGCAAAATTCGCCGGCTCAGTTGTCAGAAAGTTGTAAAAATTTCGCAAAATCCGCCGGCAGCGGCGCCTGCCAGTCGTGGCTGATGCCTCCCAGGAGACAGGAAAGCCGCGCCGCATGCAGGGCGTGGCGGGCCAGCCAGAGTTTCGCCTCCAAGGCGGGCGTCCATCCCTTCTCAATGAAATCCAGGTACAACCGGGAATCGACGCCGTAGATTTTGTCTCCGATCACCGGATGTCCCACATGGGCGGCATGGACCCGGATCTGGTGGGTGCGGCCCGTCAGCGGCCAGGCGCGCACGAGCGCAAAGCGGCGGTCGCCGTGACGGTGGCGGGATTCGACCCGGAACCGGGTGATGGCCACCTGTCCGGCCGGGTGCACCGCCCGCTGCAGCCAGACCTGCGATTCGGCCACCTCCCCGAGGCGAATGATCGGGGCATCCACCTCGCGTTCCTCCCATTCGGGCCAGCCGAAGACCAGGGCGAGATATTCCTTGTGGATTTCCCCCCGCTGCATGGCCCGCCCGGCGGCCCGCGCGGCCGGGGCGTTCTTGGCCACCAGGACCACGCCGCTTGTTTCGCGGTCGAGACGGTTGATCAGCGAAACCTGTCCTCCCGTGGCAATTTCATAACTGAGCAGGGCGCGCAACCCCTCCCACAGCGTCGGACGTCCGTCCGGCTTGGTCGGGTGCACGAGCAGGCCGGCGGGTTTGTCCACCGCCAGATAGTCCTCGGTTTCCCCGAGGACGCGGAACTCCACTTGATTCTCCACGCTCACAAGGCCAGTGTCTCCACCCTACATGGTCCGCCTGGAAAGAGTCACCCGAATCTACACCAAATCCGCCGCGCCGGTGCGCGCGCTGGATGAGGTGAGCCTGGAACTGGCGGACGGGGACTTTGTGGCGGTGACCGGCCCCAGCGGTTGCGGGAAAAGCACCCTGCTCAACCTGCTGGGCGGACTGGACCGGCCCGACTCGGGTGAGATCTGGATCGGACGGCTACCGTTGCACCGCGCCCGGGAGAGTCAGCTCACCCGCTACCGCCGTCATGACCTCGGCATCGTCTTCCAGTTTTTCAACCTGCTGCCCGGCATGACCCTGGCCGAAAACGTGGAGCTGCCCCTCCTGCTGCGCGGGGATTCCGCCCGAAAGGCCCGCCCCCGCGTTGCCGCCATGCTGGAACTGGTGGGACTGACCCATCGCCGGCGCCATTTTCCCCACCAACTCAGCGGCGGGGAAATGCAGCGGGCGGCCATTGCCCGGGCGCTGGCCGGCACGCCGAAACTCCTCCTCGCCGACGAACCCACGGGCAACCTGGACAGCGCCAATGCCGCCGGCGTCACGGACACCCTCCTGCGCGTCGCCTCGGAAAAAATGGTCACCCTGGTCGTGGTCACCCACAGCGAGGAACTGGCCGCCCGGGCGGGCCGGCACGTGCGCATGCGGGACGGACGGATTGTTTCCTGACCCCCACGCCTGCGACCGGACCCCAAAAACATTGCTTCCCAAGAAAAAAGCCCGCTGGTTATTCTCAGCGGCTCCCAGTATCCGGTCCGCCGGAGCGGGTGTGACAGCCAGCCGATGGAAAACTCATCCCAACCGATCAATTGCGACGACAAACTGCTGACGAAGTTCAAGATCTTCGCCGAACTCGGCCGCGACGAACTCAAGACGCTGGTCGAACAAAGCACGCGGGTGAACTTCCCGGCCGGGCATCGCATCATCACCAAGGGGGAACCCGGCTATTGCATGTACGTGATTCTTCGCGGGTCCACCCGGGTCACCTCGGACAACGGCCCCCACGATGTGGAACTCGCCATCCTGAAACCGGGCGATTTCTTCGGCGAAGTCGCCCTGGTCGACGACGGTCCGCGTTCCGCCGATGTCACCGCCCTTGAGGACTGTGAACTGCTCTGCATCACCCGCACCACGCTGGGTGTGCTCGCGGGCCTCCAGCCCGGGGCGGCCATCCAGATCCTGGCCGCCATCGGGCGCTGCCTCGTCGAGCGCATCCGCACCGGGAATCAAAAATACATGGACTTGATCCTTTTGGGCCGCCAGTCTGCCTGATTTCCTACGACGTAACGATTTGCCACGTGGATAAACAACGCACTCTCGCCTCCTCCGCCAGCCTCTCCGGCACCGCCCTGCACACCGGGAAAAGTGTCACCCTGACCCTGCATCCCGCTCCGGTCAATCACGGCTTCAAATTCAAACGTTCAGACCTTCCCGACGAACCTTTCGTGGAAGCCCGGGTGGAAAACGTCAAAACCGTGGAACGTGCGACGACCATTGTCGAAGGCAACGTCAAGATTCACACGGTCGAACATGTGCTCTCCGCCCTCTCCGGCATGGGCGTGGACAATGCCCTGATCGAGATGAACGCCAACGAACCGCCCATCGGCGACGGCAGCGCGGCGCCCTACGTGGGGGTGATCAAGCAGGCCGGCATCGTCGAACAGGATGCGCCCCGGGCCCGGTTCGAACCCCGTGAGCCGCTCATCCTCGAGAGCAACGGATCCATTCTGACCATCATCCCGGACACCAAATTCCGCATCTCCTGCACCCAGGTGGGACCGGAGGGACGCTTCACCCAGTTTCTCAGCGCGGAAATCACCCCGGAATTCTACGAGAAGGAAATCGCCCCGGCCCGCACGTTTGTGTTCTACGAGGATGTCAAACCCCTCATGGACAAGGGCCTCATCCGGGGCGGCAGCCTGGAGAACGCCGTGGTGGCCCGCGGCAACAGTGTCCTGAGCAAGGAGCCGCTGCGCTTCCCCGACGAATTCGTCCGCCACAAGATCCTCGACATCATCGGCGACCTGACCCTCGCCGGCCGGCGCCTGCAGGGCCATGTCGTGGCGGTCAAACCGGGACACGGACCCAACACCGAACTCGCCCGCGCCCTCGTCAGGCGCCACAACGAATACCTTGCCATGGCCCCCCGTCCGGTCGCGGCCGGCGAAGGCGTACTCGACATCAACGAAATCCAGCGCACGCTTCCGCACCGCTATCCCTTCCTCATGGTCGACCGGATCATCGAGCTCGAGGAGGACCGTCGCGCCGTCGGCGTGAAGGCGGTCACCATCAACGAACCCTATTTCCAGGGGCATTTCCCCGGCCATCCGGTCATGCCCGGCGTTCTTCAGGTCGAAGCCATGGCGCAGGTGGCCAGCATCATCATGATGCGCAAAACGGAAAACATCGGCAAAATCGGCTATTTCATGAGTGCCGACAACGTCAAGTTCCGCAAGCCCGTCTTCCCCGGCGACACGCTGTTCATCCACTGCGAGATGATCAGTGCCAAAAAACGGCTCGGCAAGGCGGCCGCCCGCTGCATGGTGAATGACGAAATCGTGTCCGAGGCCGAACTGCTCTTCGGCCTGGTGGACCAATAAGCGCCCAGCCCCGAGTTGTTCATGATTCATCCGACGGCCATCATCGACTCCAGCGCGCAAATCGCTGAGGATGTCGAAATCGGTCCCTACTGCGTCATCGGACCCGAGGTGATCATCGGCCGGGGCTGCGTTCTGGCCAATCATGTCACCGTGGCCGGACCGACCAAAATCGGCGAAAGCAACCGCTTTTATCCGTATTGCTCCATCGGTCAGCGCACCCAGGACCTCAAATACACCGGCGAACCGACCTACCTCGAGATCGGCAACCACAACTCGTTTCGCGAGTTCTGTACCGTCAACCGCGGCACCGCCCCCGGGTCCAAAACCGTCATCGGCAACCACGGCAATTTCCTGGCCTATTCGCACGTCGCCCACGATTGCGTCGTGGGGGACCACGTCATCTTCTCCAACAACGGAACCCTGGCCGGCCACGTCCTCGTGGAGGATTATGCCGTCATCGGCGGCCTGAGCGGGGTGCATCAATTCTGCCGGATCGGCCGTCACGCCATCCTCGGGGGCTGCACCAAGATCGTGCAGGACGTCGCCCCCTACATGATCGCCGACGGCAACCCGGCCGAACTGCGCGGGGTCAATCAGGTCGGACTCGAACGTCGGGGCTTCTCCACCGAGGAAATCCGCTCCCTCCGGGAGGCCTACCGTTTCCTCTGCCGCTCCAATCTCAACGTCAAACAGGCCTGCGACGCCATCCGCGAACAGCTCGCCATGAACGAGCACTTGGAACACCTCCTCGCCTTCGTCGAGAGCAGCAAGCGCGGAATTGTGCGCTGAAAAGACGGGGAGCAAAATTCCCTGCAATTTCGTAAAATTCAGGCGCAATAATCTTTCTTAAAGAAAGTTGCGCCGAATTTAAGAATCATTCCGCGTTCCAAGTCGCCCTTTGTCCCACCACGGCCGACTTTCTCGGTTCCCCTCTTGTTCGCCTGCGCGCATCTGTGCGAACGGTAGGGAAAGACCCTGTGGCAGGTCAGACCAGGGCCTCACTGTCATACACCCTTACCTTTTCCCAGAGGACCTGACAGGTTTTCACAAAGCGTCGATGGATCGGGCAGTCGGACTGGTAAAAGTCGTGGTCCTCAATGGACTTGAAGCGGAGGACCAGGCAGTGGCTGAACGAGTGGTCCGTGGCGGGGCGTTCCGGGGTGGCGGCCGGTTTTCCGGCAAATCCGTAGGCGAGGTAATCGAGGGCCGCCAGCCGGGCCAGCTCCGTTTCGAAGTGCTGGCGCTGGGCCGGGGTGAGGTCGGATTTCAGCCAGAAATAGACGGCGTGGAGCATGGCCACCAGGGAATCCGGAGGCGTCCGGCGGACGTCCCGGAGGGTTCAGGGCGCCCGGCGTCCGGTCAGCAGTTGCAGCACCAGCACAACGAGGGCGACAACGAGGACGATGTGGATGAGGCCGCCGGCCACCTGGAAGGTGAAGCCCAGGGCCCAGAGGATGAGAAGGATGATGAGGATGGTCCAGAGCATGGGTAACAGGGATTTCCCCTTCATCGTTCCCCGGGCTCCGGCTGCGTGGGTCGCTTTTTCTACTCGAGATATCTTTTGAGCCTTTCCTTCAGTTCGGTGCGGGCGCGAAAGAGGATGCTTTTCACGGCGGGCACGCTGGTGCGGAGCACCCGGGCGATTTCCTCGTAGGGCATGTTTTCAAAACGCCGGAGGACGATGGCGGTCCTCTGGTTTTCCGGCAGCGCGGCGATGGCCGCATCGACGGCCTGGCGGAGTTCCGTGTCGAGCAGGGCTTCGCCGGGTTCGGCCGACCCGGGATCGACATACTGGTGGTGCGGCGCATCCTCCTCCCCGGCGTCCATGGGCACGAGGCGGGAGCGCTGCAGGCGGCGCATTTCGTTGAAGACGAGGTTGCGGGTGATGGTCATGAGCCAGGTGGTGAACCGGGCGCTGGGCTGGTAGCGGGCGGCCGATTTCCAGACGCGGAGGAACACCTGCTGTCCGATGTCCTCCGGATCCCCGCAGCCGCCGAGCATTTTGGCGGCGGTGCCCACCACGCTGTGCTGATGTTTTTCCACCAGGGCCTCAAAAGCCTCCAGGTCGCCCTTTTTGACGCGCAGCATGAGAGCCACGTCGTCCTGGGCGTCCTGCTCTTCGGACGATGGCGGAACGTCATTCATGGTCGTGCGCGGCGGGGGCGCGGTCTTCACCGGCAATTAAACCAACGGAAATTCAAATTGGCTCGCAAAATCCTCTTGGCGCGGGCGCCGGAGGACGGTTTGCTGGAGGGCTTCATGCCTGTCGTTGCCAGTTACTGCACCACCTTTCTCAAGCGCGAGATGCTGCACATTTACCGGCAGGTCACCGGCCTGCGGGAATTTCGCACCTTCGTCATGACGAAGTCCCGCGAGAACGCCGACCTCTATCCCTTCGACGATGTCGAGGTGCTGCCGCGTCCGAGAATCAATTTTCTTTCCCGTTTTTACAAAAAATACATCCGGCGCCTGGAACCGGTCTTCTACCGCGGGGAATACGACCAGCTCGCCGGGGTGCTCAGCCGGCGCAACGCCGATTTGTTGCACGTGTATTTCGGTCATACCGGCGTGCACCTGCTGCCCTTCCTGAAAAACTGGCCCAAGCCGTCCCTGGTTTCCTTCCACGGCATGGACATCATGGAACGGGACAACGAACCCGGGTACAACGCCCGGCTGCGGGACCTCCTGCAGACCGTGCCCATGGTACTGGCCCGCAGCGATTCGCTGGCGGAGCGGCTGGCGGCCTTCGGGTGCAGCCGGTCCAAGATCCGCATCAATCGTACGGGCATCCCCATGGACGGTTTTCCGTTTGTGCCCCGCACAGCCCCACCGGATGACAGCTGGCGGTTGATCCAGGCCTCCCGCTTCATTGAGAAAAAGGGGCTCTTCGTCACGCTGGGAGCCTTTGCGGAATTCCGGAGAATTTTTCCGAAGGCCCGCCTCACGCTGGCCGGCGAGGGTCCGCTGGAAGGCAAACTCCGGGAAACCGCCGCCCGGTTGGGCATCGCCGACGCGGTCACCTACACCGGCTTTTTGCAGCAGCAGCAGCTCGCGGAGGCCTTTGCCGCGTCCCACATTTTTGTGCATCCGAGCCAGACCACGGAGGGAGGCGACCAGGAAGGCGTGCCCAATTCCATGCTCGAGGCCATGGCGACCGGCCTTCCCGTCGTGGCCACGGTGCACGGGGGGATTCCGGAGGCGGTCACTTCCGGCGAGGACGGACTGCTGGTGCCGGAGCGCGACACCGCGGGCGTGGCCAACGCCCTGCTCACCATTGCGACCAACGAAGGTCTTTACGAACGCCTCTCCCGCGACGCGGCCCATTCGGTGCGGGAGAAATTCGAACAAAGCCGCTCCATCGCCAAACTCGAGGGATTTTACCGCGAACTTCTCGAAAACTGGCAGGCGGAGGCGCCGCGATAAGGCGGCTTGGGGACGCCCGGGCAGCCCTGCCCCCTGTTCGCGGCGCCCGTCCGGGAGGTTACTCCACGCTTTTCTTCAAAACCCGGAGGGCCTTTTTGGTGTCCGTCACCCGCAGGATCAAAAGACCGCGACGGGCGCTGGGCAGCGACGCCAGGTAGGCGTACTCGATGTTGATTTTGTGCTCGGCGAGCGTCTTGGCGATCCGGGAGAGACCGCCGGGCTTGTTGTCATTCTCGAGCATGAGCACGTCGTTTTCCACCACAAGCGTGCCGCGGGCTTCAAAAAGGGCCAGCGCCCGGCGCGTGTCGCTGACCACCATCCGGACCACGGCGTGATCGACCGTGTCCGAGATGGTGAGTCCGTAGATGTTGATCCGTTCGGCGGCGAGGGCATCACAGACCTCGGCCAGCGTTCCGGGTTTGTTGGCAATGAAAAGGGCCAGTTGCTCGACGATTCTCACAGGGGGTGAAAGTTATCGTGAAGCGGTAACATTTTCATTGATGACCTGGCCAGCTTTCTCGTCCGGAGTCAGCGTGTTGGCCTCTCCGTCCGGGGACTTGCCGGACTCGCCCGTCTTCGGCGCCTCGGGCACCGTGGGACAGACCTTCCAGAATTTCGCGGCATACTTCGGCCAGTCGGCCAGGATTTCCTTGGCCCGTTCGCTGTCCGTCAGCTCGAGGTGCTTGTAGATGAGCCCCTTCAGGGCGGTCACATCGGCCTCGTCCTCGATGCGGTAGGGTGTGATGAGCTGCGGGTTGTAGCGATCGGCAAAGGAGTCATCCAGATCGAGCACATAGGCGACGCCGCCCGTCATGCCCGCCCCGAAATTCCGGCCGGTCGGACCCAGCACGACCACCGTGCCGCCGGTCATGTATTCACAGCAGTGGTCCCCCACCCCCTCGACCACGGCGGTGCCGCCGGAATTGCGCACGCAAAACCGCTCGCCGCCCCGGCCGTTGGCGAAGAGGAAGCCGCCGGTGGCGCCGTACATCACGGTGTTGCCGAGGATGATGCACTCGTGCGGTTTGAATTTGCGGGGCGTCACGGCCCTGATGACGATCTCGCCGCCGCTCATGCCCTTGCCGACGTAGTCGTTGGCTTCACCGGTCAGTACCAGGCGCACGCCGGGCGCGAGGAAGGCGCCGAAGCTCTGACCCGAACTGCCCTCGAAACGCAGGTCCACCGTACCGGGAGGCAGGCCCTCCTCACCATACTGGTAACCGATCTCGCCGGAAACCTGGGTGCCCACCGAGCGGTTGGTGTTGGCAATCTTGTAGGACAGCGTGATGGGCTTGCCGTCGTTGATGGCCTCCTTGGCATCCTGCAGGATGATGTCGTCGAGCGTGCGGTCCTCCGGACCGTCGTTGCGCTCGCGCGTGGCGTGACGCACCATCGTGCTGTCGTCCTTGGCGACGTCGACGAGCAGCCGGCTGAGGTTCACCGTGTTGGCCTTCGGGTGATCCTCCACCACCCGCTGACGCAGGCACTCGGTGTGTCCGATCATCTCGTTGATGGTGCGGAATCCGAGCCGCGCCATGATCTGCCGGACCTCCTCGGCCACCGCATTGAAGAAGTTCACCACGTGCTCCGGCTTGCCCTTGAACTTGCCGCGGAGCTTTTCGTCGAGCGTGGCCACGCCGACCGGGCAGGTATTGAGATGGCACTGGCGCACGTAGACGCAGCCCATGGCAATGAGGGCGGCGGTGCCGAAGTTGTATTCCTCGGCGCCGAGCAGGGTGGCGTAAACAATGTCCTCGCCCGTCCGCATGCCGCCGTCCGTGCGCAGCGTGACCCGGTTGCGGAGTCCGTTCAGCAGCAGAACCTGGTGGGTTTCCGCCACACCGAGCTCCCACGCGCCGCCGGCGTTCTTCACCGAACTGAGCGGCGAGGCTCCGGTGCCGCCTTCATGACCGCTGACCAGGATGATGTCCGCGTGCGCCTTGGCGACGCCGGCCGCAATGGTGCCCACGCCGGCCTCGGCCACCAGCTTCACGCAGACCCGGGCGCGCGGATTGACCTGCTTGAGATCGTAGATCAACTGGGCCAGATCCTCGATCGAATAGATGTCGTGATGCGGCGGCGGCGAAATCAACGTCACCCCGGGCACGGAATGGCGCAGTTTCGCGATGTACGCACTGACCTTGTGACCGGGCAACTGGCCGCCCTCGCCGGGCTTGGCGCCCTGGGCCATCTTGATTTCAATTTCCTTCGCGCTGGCCAGGTAGGCCGCGGTGACCCCGAAGCGTCCGCTGGCGATCTGTTTGATGGCGCTGTTGGCCCAGTCGCCGTCGTCCCGGCGCTTGAAACGCACGGGATCCTCGCCGCCCTCGCCGCTGTTCGACTTTCCGCCGATGCGGTTCATGGCGATGGCCAGGGTTTCGTGGGCCTCCGGACTCAGCGCGCCCAACGACATGCCGGCCGTGGTGAAACGGCGCCGGATTTCCTCAATGGACTCGACCTCCTCGATCGGAACCGGGCCGGACGGCAGCGGCACCAGCTCGAGCAGGTTGCGCAGCGAATGCGGACGGTTGGCCAGGACGGCGTCGACGTACTTTTTGTAATCCTCCGCCTTGCCCGCCTTGTCGGCGCCCTTGATGCCCACGTAGGTGTGGAAATTCTGAATCACCGGCGGTGTCACCGCATGCAGTTCGCCTCCCCGCCGGAACCGGTAATACCCCGGATCGTCGAGCTTGCCGGGTTCGACCGGCACGGCGTTGCCGTAGGCCATGGCGTGCCGGGTGAGCGTTTCCGTGGCGATCTCGACGTAGCCGACGCCCTCGATCTGCGTGGACGTGCCGGTGAAGCAGTCCTCGACCACCTTGGCGGAGATGCCGATGGCTTCGAAAACCTGCGCACCGCGGTAGCTGCTCACGACGGAGATGCCCATCTTGGACATGATCTTGAGCAGACCGTTTTCGAGGGCCTTGCGGTAATTGACCGCCGCCTTCGCGAAGTCCGGTTCCACCGTGCCCTTTTCGATGAGCTCGCGGAGCGTCTCCAAGGCGAGATACGGATTCACACAGCTCGCGCCGTAGCCGATCAGGCAGGCGATCTGGTGCACGTCGCGGGCCTCGGCGGTTTCACAAATCACGCCGGCCTTCATCCGCTTGCCGACGCGCCGCAGATGGTGGTGCACCGCCCCCATGGCGAGCAGCATCGGCACGGCCGCCTTTTCATGATCCACGCCGCGGTCGGACAAAATGAGGATGCGCACCTCCCGGTCGACGGCCGCCTCGACCTCGCTGCAAATGCGCCGCAGGGCGGCCTCGAGTCCCTCCGGACCCTCGGACACCGGCCAGAGGCACGAAATGGTCTCGGCGGCAAACTCTCCGCCGAGCGCCTTCAACCGCCCGACCTCGCCGTCGAGAAGGATCGGCGAATCGAGCATGACCTGACGGCAATGCTCGGGGCTCTCCGAAAGCAGATTCCGGCGCCAGCCCAGCAGCGTGTGCAGGGACATGACCAGCTTTTCGCGGATCGGGTCGATCGGCGGATTGGTGACCTGTGCGAAGAGCTGTTTGAAATAGGTGTACAGCAGCCGCGGCTTGAGCGAGAGCACCGCGAGCGGCGTGTCGTCGCCCATGGACCCCACGGCCTCCGCACCGTCCCTGAACATGGGCTTGAGGATCATCTCCAGCTCCTCGCTGGAATACCCAAAGGCGATCTGCTTCTGGGTCAGCGTGAGAATGTCGAGCTCCCCGGCCGGCGCCTCGATTTCCTTTTCCTGCACGGGCGGAATGTGGACCATGTTGTTCCTGAGCCACTCGCCGTAGGGCCGGCGCGAGGCGACGGCCATCTTGATGTCCTGGTCGCGCAGGAGCTTCCCGCCGGCGGTGTCGACGGCGATCATTTCGCCGGGCGCCAGGCGTCCCATTTCCACCATTTCGTGGAGATCGAGTCCGGCAATGCCCACCTCCGACCCCAACACAAACACCCCGTCCGAGGTGATCTGATACCGGGCCGGGCGCAGACCGTTCCGGTCCAGGCACGCGCCCACCGTGAGGCCGTCCGTGAAGCACAGCGCCGCCGGACCGTCCCACGGTTCGCAGAGACAGCGGTGGTAGTCGTAAAAATCAACGATCTCCTGCGGCACACCGCGGTTCGAACCGAGGGCCGGCGGCACCAGCATGGTCATCGCATGCAGGATGCTGCGACCGCTCATGGTGAGCACCTCGAGCACATTGTCGAGGCTCGCCGAATCCGAGCCGCCCGGCTGGATGATCGGCTTGAGCAGGTCGATGTCATTGCCCCAGAAGTCGGCGCGCAGCTCCGCCTCGCGGGCGCCCGTCCAGTTGCGGTTGCCCTTGACGGTGTTGATCTCCCCGTTGTGGGCCAGCATGCGCATCGGCTGGGCCAGCGGCCATTTCGGGAAGGTGTTTGTGCTGTATCGCTGATGGTAAACGCAGATCGCCGTCTCGTAGTCGGGATTCGAGAGGTCGGGATAAAACTTCTCGAGCGACGACGACACCAGGAGCCCCTTGTAGACGATCGTCCGGTGGGAAAAGGACGGGATGTAGAAATTGTGGATCCGGTCCGCGGCGGCGATGTCCTCGATTTCATTCCGCGCCAGGAACAGCCGGCGCTCGTAATCGTCGTCGGCCATGCCCCACGGCTTGCCGATGAGCACCTGCTCGATGCGCGGCATGGTCGTCTGGGCCTTCTCGCCCAGGACCCGGATGTTGATCGGCACCTCGCGCCAGCCAAACAGGAACAACCCGCGCTTCTCGAGCACGTCCTGCGTGATCGCCTTGGCCCGGGCCTGCGCGTAAGCGTTGTCGTGCGGCAGGAACAAAACGCCCACCGCCAGGTCACTTTCCTTGTACAGCGTGTGGCCGAGGCGCGTCACCTCCGGGACAAAAAGCTTGTACGGAATCTGCGTCGTCACCCCCGCGCCGTCGCCCGTCTTGGCGTCGGCATCCAGCGCGCCGCGGTGCATCAGATTGCAGATGGAACGCAGACCGATGCGCAAAATGCGGTTGGAACGCCGTCCACTGAGCTGCGCCACAAACCCCACGCCGCACGAGTCGTGTTCGTACGCGGGATCGTAAAGATTCGGCGTCGCATCAGGGCGGGTTTGGCAGGCTGTCTTCATGCAGGTGGTTTTTCCCAAATTGGTTTCCGTTGAATCCCGGACAATGGCCGGGAAATCGCAGTCAGCAACTTTCATTCCATGGAAGCCACGTGTCATCAGAAAAATGCGCCAGGCGGACATTTTTTTGCCGGGCTTTTCCGCCCTCCCGGACCCGGGTTTTTGCGCCCGCCGGCCCGCCCTCCCCGCCGGTCACACCCCACCGGTCGCACCCCGCCTTTTCGTCCTCCCGAAGGACGGACCGGAGCACCCTTCGCCCCGCCTCCCGACCGCGCATTCGGCGGCGGGAGTCAAAGGGGCAAAAAACCGGTCCGGGATGGAATTTCATCAGACGAAATCGCCTGCAAAGCCCTTCCAAGGGCAAAAAAATCGCGTTTTTTGCAAAAAAAAACCGGTCTGAGCCGCATTTTCCCATCGCCATGAAGGTTCAAGACGTTTTCACTTTCCGGTCCGCAAAAACCGGATGGACGCAAGTGGTCCGCATACCGGGTACGGACGACGCAACGAAACACGATCAGCAAAATGCCATCAAAAGGACTGCCGCCAGCCCAGGGGCTCTACAGCCCTGACAACGAACATGACTCCTGCGGAGTCGGATTTCTTTGCCACCTGAAAGGCAAACGATCTCACGATCTCATCGAGGGCGCGTTGCAGATGTGTATCAACATGGATCACCGGGGTGGTTGCGGCTGCGATCCTCAGACGGGCGACGGCGCGGGCATTTTCATCCAGCTTCCCCACAAGTTCTTTCAGACCGTGGCGCCGGCCTGCGGCATCGATCTGCCCGCGGAGGGCCAGTATGCGGTCGGTTTTGTCTACCTTTCACGCGACCCGCAGAAGGCGGCCGATGCGATGGCCAGGGTCGAGGAGATCGCCCGGGCGGAGGGGCTTGTCCCGCTGGGCTGGCGCGACGTTCCGGTAGTGAGCGAACTGCTCGGCAAGGCCTCCCGCGCCTGCGAGCCGCTCATGAAGCAGGTGTTCAT
Source organism: uncultured Spartobacteria bacterium (assembly GCA_937960895.1). Taxonomy (GTDB): domain Bacteria; phylum Verrucomicrobiota; class Verrucomicrobiia; order Chthoniobacterales; family Terrimicrobiaceae; genus CALCJD01. Next base: position 63,660 of record CALCJD010000146.1, read on the forward strand.
CGGACGGGGGCCGGCCATCACCGACGACCTGGCCTTTGAACGCAAACTGTATGTCGTCCGCCGGTCCGCGGCCGACCTGATCCGCTACCGGGCGATTCCGGGCGGGGAGGACTTTTATTTCTCCAGCCTCTCGTCCCGCACGATGGTCTACAAGGGCATGCTCACCACCACGCAGCTGGCGGAGTATTTCCCGGACCTCCACCATCCCGACATGGAGACCGCCATGGCGCTGGTGCACTCGCGGTTTTCGACCAACACCTTCCCCAGCTGGCCGCGCGCCCAGCCCTTCCGCTACATGTGCCACAACGGCGAGATCAACACCATGCGCGGCAACGCAAACTGGATGACCGCCCGCCAGCACCTGCTCAAGGGCGGCCTCCTCGGCGAGGATCTCGACAAGGTCCTGCCGGTGATCCGGCCGGACGGATCGGACTCCGCGATGTTCGACAACTGCCTGGAGTTCCTCGTCCTTTCGGGACGCCCGCTCCCGCATGCGGTGATGATGATGATTCCCGAACCGTGGGAAAACCACCAGCACATGTCGCCGACCAAGACGGCGTTTTACGAATACCACGCATGCATGATGGAGCCCTGGGACGGTCCGGCTTCCATTGCGTTCTGCGACGGCGTCTCCATCGGCGCGGTGCTCGACCGCAACGGTCTGCGCCCCTCGCGATATTACGTCACCAAGGACGACCTGGTCATCATGGCGTCCGAAGTGGGCGTGCTGCCGGTGGATCCCTCGACGGTCGTGCAAAAGGGCCGGCTCCAGCCGGGCCGCATGTTCCTGGTGGACACCCGGAAGGGCCGCATCGTGGACGACGCGGAGGTGAAGGAGGAAATCGCCGCGGCAAAGCCCTACGGGGAATGGCTCGAGGGCAACCGGATCTTTTTTGAGAACCTTCCGGACGGCACCGCCAAAGGGCACCTCTCCGGAAAGGAACTCCTCACCCAGCAGCGGGCCTTCGGCTACACCTTTGAAGACAAGCGGTTCATCCTCGGTCCCACCGCGGAGACCGCCAACCAGCCGCTGGGTTCGATGGGCAACGACGCGCCGCTGGCGGTACTCTCCGACCAGCCGCAGCTGCTCTACAATTATTTCAAGCAGCTCTTCGCCCAGGTCACCAATCCGGCCATCGATCCGATCCGCGAGGAGTTGATCACCGCCACGGTCAGCTTCCTGGGCTCGGAGAGCGACCTGCTCAATCCCGGACCCGAAAACTGCCGGATGATCCGCCTGGAAAGTCCGATCATCAGCAACGAGGAACTGGCCAGGCTGCGCGACATCAATGTTCCCGGTTTCCGCTCCGCCACCCTCCCGATCCTCTATCCGCCGGCCAGCGTCGAGGCGGGACTGGCGCTCGGCCAGCTGCCGGGTCATCGCGACAATCCCGACCTGTCGGTTGAGGAGAACGACATTTCGAAGCTGTCCGGACACTCGCTGGAAACCGCCATGGAGCGCCTCTTCGAGGCGGCCGACCTGGCCATTCAGCAGGGCGTCAACCTGCTCATCCTCTCCGATCGCGGGGTGGACAAAAACCGCGCCCCCATCCCGGCCCTTCTGGCCGTGGCGGGACTGCACCATCACCTCATCCGCACGGGAACCCGCACGAAGGTGTCGATCATTCTGGAATCCGGCGAACCCCGCGAGGTGCACCACTTCGCACTCCTGCTGGGTTACGGCGCCAACGCCATCAATCCCTGGCTGGCCCTCGACTCGCTCGTGGCCATGTCGGAGGACGGCGAGATCGCCCAGGATCCCAAGGCCGCGCAGAAGCGCTTCCTCAAGGCCTCCATCAAGGGCGTGGTGAAAACCATGGCCAAGATGGGCATCTCCACGGTGGCCAGCTACCGCGGCGCCCAGATCTTCGAGGCGGTGGGCCTCAGTCATGAGGTGATCGACAAATATTTCACCTGGACCGCGTCCCGCGTGGAGGGCATCGGCCTCGATGTCATCACCCGCGAGGTGAAGATGCGGCACGACAATGCCTTTGCCCGGGTGGATGACGACGACAACACGCTTGACCCCGGCGGCGTCTACCAATGGCGCGCCAACGGCGAGCGCCATCTGTTCAACCCGCAGACCATCCACCTCCTTCAGCAGGCCACGCGGCTGGGCGACTACGAGGTCTTCCGGAAATATTCGGAGCTCATCGACAACCAATCGAAGGACCTCTACACCCTGCGCGGACTGATGGAGTTCCGCTTCGATCCCGCCGACGAGATTCCCATCGAGGAGGTCGAGCCCGTCGAATCAATCGTGCGCCGCTTCAAGACCGGCGCCATGTCCTACGGCTCCATCTCCAAGGAGGCCCACGAAGCGCTTGCCATCGCCATGAACCGCCTCGGCGGCTATTCCAACACCGGCGAAGGCGGCGAGGATCCCGAGCGGTTCACCTGGACCAACGAACGGGGCGATTCGAAAAACTCCGCCATCAAGCAGGTGGCGAGCGGCCGCTTCGGCGTGACCAGCCACTACCTCGTCAACGCCCGCGAAATCCAGATCAAGATCAGCCAGGGGGCCAAGCCCGGCGAAGGCGGGGAACTGCCCGGACACAAGGTGCTGCCGGCCATCGCCAAGGTGCGCGGCACGACGCCCGGCGTCGGCCTCATCTCCCCGCCGCCGCACCACGACATCTATTCGATCGAGGACCTCGCGGAGCTCATCCACGACCTCAAGAACAGCAACGTCAACGCCCGCATCAACGTCAAGCTCGTCTCCGAGATCGGCGTCGGCACGATTGCCGCGGGCGTGGCCAAGGCCAAGGCGGATGTGATTCTCATCTCCGGCCACGACGGCGGCACGGGTGCGAGTCCGCGTTCGTCGATCCAGCACGCGGGATGTCCCTGGGAACTCGGCCTCGCCGAAACCAATCAGACCCTCCTGCTGAACGACCTCCGCAGCCGCGTGGTGCTTGAAACCGACGGCCAGTTGAAGACCGGCCGCGACGTGGCGATCGCCTGCCTGCTGGGCGCCGAGGAGTTCGGATTCGCCACGGCGCCGCTCGTCACCCTGGGCTGCCTGATGATGCGCGTCTGCCACAAGAACACCTGTCCGGTCGGCGTGGCCACGCAGGACGAACGTCTCCGCGCCAAGTTCAACGGCGCGGCGGATCATGTCGTCAATTTCATGCGCTTCGTCGCGCAGCAGCTTCGGGAAATCATGGCGAAGCTCGGCTTCCGCACCATTCCGGAAATGGTCGGACGCAGCGACCGCCTGGAGATGCGCAGGGCGATCGACCACTGGAAGGCCCGCGGGCTCGACTATTCCAAGGTCCTTTACCGCCCGAAGGTCGGACCCGAGGTGGGCACCTACTGCCAGCGCGCGCAGGATCACCTGCTCGACAGGGCGCTCGACAACACCCACATCCTCCCGCTCTGCGCCCCGGCGCTGGAGCGCGGCGAAAAGGTCTACGCGGAACTTCCCGTGATCAACACCAACCGGGTTGTCGGCACGATCACCGGCGCCGAAATCAGCCGCCGCTACGGCGCGGCCGGACTGCCGGACGGCACCATCCACCTCAAGCTGACCGGCACGGCCGGACAAAGTCTCGGGGCGTTCTGCCCGCGGGGCATGACGCTTGAGCTCGAGGGCGACGCCAACGACTATGTCGGCAAGGGACTCTGCGGCGCGCGGATCATCATCTATCCGCCGAAGAATTCCGCCCCCGGTTTCAAGGCCGACGAAAACATGATCATCGGCAATGTCGCCTTCTACGGCGCCACGCGGGGCGAGGCCTTCCTCTGCGGCATGGCCGGCGAACGCTTCTGCGTCCGCAACAGCGGCGTGCACGCCGTGGTGGAGGGAATCGGCGACCATGGCTGCGAATACATGACGGGCGGATCCGTCATCTGCCTCGGTCCCACCGGGCGCAACTTCGCGGCCGGCATGAGCGGCGGCAAGGCCTACATCTACGATGAGGCCGGCGACTTCGCCACCAAGCTCAACACCGAAATGGTGCGCGTAATGCCCCTGCGGGAATGCTCCGACCAGGAGATCGCGGAGGTGAAAAGCCGCATCCAGCGCCACCGGGAACTGACCGGAAGCGAAAAGGCCGGGCGCCTGCTCGCCTCCTGGGAATCCACTCTCGACAAATTCCAGCTCGTTCTGCCCACCGACTACGAGCGCGTCCTGCTCGCACTCAAACGGGCCGAGGAACAGGGTCTGGAAGGCGACGAAGCCATCCAGGCCGCCTTTGAGGCCAACGCCAAGGTCGGACACTGAAACTCACAACGCATTCTCATCACCCATGGGCAAAGCCACTGGATTTCTTGAAGTCGAACGCCAACCCGTTCCCAACCGCCCTCCCCGGGAGCGCCTCAAGGACTGGAAGGAAGTACATGCACACCGCGACGACACCGCCGTCAGCCGGCAGGCCTCGCGCTGCATGGATTGCGGAACGCCGTACTGCCACACCGGACTCCTCATCTCCGGCATGGCCAGCGGATGTCCGATCAACAACCTCATTCCCGAATTCAACGACCTCGTTTACCGCAACCGCTGGAAGGAGGCCCTGGAGCGCCTCCGCCGGACAAACAACTTCCCGGAATTCACCGGGCGGGTCTGTCCGGCGCCGTGCGAGGGATCGTGCGTGCTCGGTTCCATCGAACCGGCCGTCACCATCAAGGACATCGAGGCGGCCATCATTGACCGAGGCTGGGAGGAAGGCTGGCTGAAACCCAATCCGCCCGCCCGCCGCACCGGCAAACGCGTCGCGGTGGTCGGTTCCGGTCCGGCCGGGCTCGCCTGCGCCGACCAGCTCAACCAGGCCGGCCACACGGTCACCGTCTTTGAGCGCGCCGACCGCATCGGCGGGCTGCTCATGTACGGCATCCCCAACATGAAGCTCGACAAGCGGGAGATCGTCGACCGCCGCGTCAATCTCATGCGCGAGGAAGGCGTCACCTTCCTCACCGGGGTGTCCATCGGAACGGACGAGACCTGGACCGTCGGGCGTCTCCGGAAGGATTTTGACGCGATTGTCCTCTGCTGCGGTGCCACCCTCGGCCGCGACCTGCCGCTGGAAAATCGCGACGCCAAGGGCATCCACCTGGCCATGGAGTTTCTCACCGCCAACACCAAGCACCAGCTCGACCATGGCTTCGACGGCACCAATCCGCCGCTCAATGCCACGGGCAGGAATGTCGTGGTGATCGGCGGCGGCGACACCGGAACCGACTGCGTCGGCACCAGCCTGCGCCAGGGCTGCAAGAGCGTCATCCAGCTGGAAATCCTTCCCCAGCCCCCCCCAGAACGCGCCGCCAACAACCCGTGGCCGGAGTGGCCGAAGATCTACAAGCTCGATTACGGCCAGGAGGAGGCCGCCGCCGTGCAGGGACGCGATCCGCGCCACTATCTGGTGCAGACCAAACGCTTCCTCAAGGACGCGGACGGCAACCTGACCGGACTGGAAGTCTGCGACATCCGGTGGGGCAAGGATGCCCAGGGCCGCTTTGTGCCGCAGGAAGTCGAGGGCACCACGCGCACCATTCCCTGCGAACTCGCGCTCCTCGCCCTCGGTTTTGTCGGTCCCGAGCAGAAGATCATCGAGCAATTCGCGCTGGAAACGGACGCCCGCAGCAACGTGAAGGCCGAACACGGCAAGTTCACCACCAATGTTCCCGGCGTTTTTGCCGCCGGTGACATGCGGCGCGGACAATCGCTGGTGGTCTGGGCCATCAACGAAGGCCGCGGGGCGGCGCGTGAATGCGACCGCTACCTCATGGGTTCGACGCGGCTGCCCTGAAACGGGCGCCGCGTCTCGGTCCGCTTGATCCGCCTGTCAGAGCCTGACCCGGCAGGATTCAAGAAAAAACCCGCAGGCGCGCGGTGGATTTCGCGCCTGCGGGGTGAGGAGCTCGGGGGAGTTTGGGGACTCCCTGCGCCGTTCCCGGGGTGACGCCCCCTACGGGTGCGTCATTTCCTCGGCCTTGACCCACTGGTCGAACTGCTCTTCCGTGAGATGGCCGAGGGCCAGGGCCGCCTCCTTGAGGCTGGTGCCTTCCTTGTGGGCCTTCTTGGCGATCTGCGCCGCCTTGTCGTAGCCGATGTGCGGGTTGAGCGCGGTCACCAGCATCAGCGAATTCTTCACGTATTCCGCGATCTTTTCGCGGTTCGGCTGGATGCCCACGGCGCAATGTTCGTTGAAGGATTCGCAGCCGTCGGCGAGGAGACGGACGGAATTGAGGAAGTTGAAGATGATGACCGGCTTGAACACGTTGAGCTCAAAGTTGCCCTGCGAGCCGGCAAAGCCGATGGCGGCGTCGTTGCCCATCACCTGCACGGCAATCATGGTGATCGATTCACACTGCGTCGGATTCACCTTGCCCGGCATGATCGAGGAGCCCGGTTCGTTTTCCGGAATGGTCAGTTCGCCCAGGCCGCAGCGCGGACCGGAGGCCAGCCAGCGGATGTCGTTGGCGATCTTCATCAACGAGCAGGCCAGACTCTTGAGCGCTCCGCTGGCAAAGACAAATTCGTTGTGGGCCGACAGTGCGGCGAACTTGTTGGCGGCGGCCACGAAGGGCAGACCGGTGATGGCGGCGATGTGCGCCGCGGCACGGTCGCCAAACTCCGGATGGGAGTTCAGGCCGGTGCCGACCGCCGTGCCGCCAATGGCCAGCGTGTAGAGGCCCGGCAGCGATTGCTCGATGCGCTTCAGGTCGTCGTCGAGCAGGGCCACCCAGCCCGAAAATTCCTGTCCAAGCGTCAGCGGTGTGGCGTCCTGCAGGTGCGTGCGGCCGATCTTCACGATGTCGGCAAATTCCTTCGCCTTGGCATCCAGCGTGTCGCGGAGGGCGCGCACCGCGGGAAGCAGGTGTTCGACCACGACACAGGCGGCGGCGATGTTCATCGCCGTCGGGAAGGTGTCGTTGGACGACTGCGACATGTTGACGTGGTCGTTCGGGTGAATGGGCGACTTGGATCCCAGCTTGCCTCCCGCGAGCTCGATGGCCCGGTTCGAAATGACCTCGTTCGCGTTCATGTTGCTCTGCGTGCCGCTGCCCGTCTGCCAGATGCGCAGGGGGAAATGGTCGTCCAGCTTGCCCGCAATCACCTCGTCCGCCGCACGGACAATGAGATCACATTTGTCGGCGGGAAGTTTGCCCAGGTCGCGGTTGGCCAGCGCGCAGGCCTTCTTCAGAATGCCGAGGGCGCGGATCAACTCCGGCGGCTTGACGTCGTCGCCGATGTCAAAATGGATGAGCGAACGGGCCGTCTGCGCCCCCCAATAACGGTCGTGAGGCACATGGATCGGACCCATGGTGTCGGTTTCAACGCGGTGGGTATCGGTGGGAGAGTCAGCGGGCGAACTCATATCCCTCCAGCGTAGCCCCAAACCCCTCGACTGAAAAGCGCAAGTTATAAGAAAACATAATAATTGCACCAAGAGCTTCCCCTTTTCCGGAGCGCCACTCGCGAAGGGTGGGGTCAGCGGATGAAATAAAACGGATTGGGCAGTTTGACCGTGTTTTCCGCGTAGCCGCCCCGCAAATCACTCCACTGGTCGCCCATGTTCAGCACGATTCGCCAACCTTCCGCCTCCAGTCTGCGGCGAACGCCGCTTTTGAAGGGAATGATGGACGGCTCGTCGTAATCCTTGGGCGCCAGATACAGGCCCGCCCAGCCATCGTACCCCGCGGCGCGCAGTTGTCGGAACGTAAACGCCCGCAGCGGTTCGCGGCGGCCCGTGATGAAAAACACCGGAACGCCCGCCCGGCGCGCCTCCCAAAACAGCGTGCGGGTCGGTTCGAGGGCGGGATCGTTGTGGCGGCGGGTCCAGGTGAAGAAGGTTCCCGCGTTCACGTCAAATCCCACCCGGCGCAGATACCCCCAGTTCGAAAGCGCCGTCTCGTCAATGTCGAGCACCACGGCCAGGCGATCCCCAGGGCGGCGGTGCCGGATTTCCCGGCGAAGGATTTCCAATCCGCGCCGGCCGGCCTGTTCAAAACACCGGGCGTAGTCCCCGGAGTCGTGCCAGGCGATCAGCTTTTCCTTGTAGAGCCCAAGATTCGGCCCCGGGTCGCAGGTGACACAACCGGCCAGCAGCAGGACCGGCAGAAGCAGGCTCTTTTTCCAAAATCGGCCGTTCATGGGGAGAACCCGGGACGGCCCCACATCTATCCGCCCTCTCGTTCGGGAACAATGGTCAAATTCCCCGAGGCCCGGACTTTTCTTTTTTTACAAAACAAACGGCCGGAAGGGGGTTCCCTTCCGGCCGTCGTGATCGGGAATCGAGGAACGGTCAGTTTGCGGCCGCTTCGCTCGGTTCGGCCTTGGGCGAGGAGGTGCTGAAGACAAGTTTTTCGCCTTCGCGCTTCACCTGAACGGTATCACCGGCCTTGATGGTGCCGCGGAGCAGGTCCTCCGCCATGGGGTCCTCGAGATATTTCTCCACCGCCCGGCGCATCGGACGCGCGCCGTATTGCGGATCGTATCCCTTCTCGATGAGGAAGTCCTTCGCGGTCTCGTCGAGCTCGATGTGGATATTCTTGAGTTTGATGCGCTCCACCACCTTGGACACCTCGAGGTCCACGATCCGGATGAGATCGGGCTTGGCGAGGGTGTGGAAGACGATGATGTCGTCGAGGCGGTTGAGGAACTCGGGTTTGAAGACCCTCTTGGTTTCCTCGAGAATCTTTTCCCGCATCGTGTCGTAATTGTCCTCCTGGCGCGGTGCCCCGAAGCCGAGCGTCGTCTGCTTTTTGATCAGCTCCGCCCCGACGTTGGAGGTCATGATGATGATCGTGTTGCGGAAGTCGATCTTGCGGCCGAGCGAGTCGGTCACCTTGCCCTCCTCCAGGATCTGGAGAAGCAGGTGCATGACATCGGGGTGTGCCTTTTCGATTTCGTCGAAGAGGACCACCGAATACGGCCGGCGGCGCACCGCCTCGGAGAGCTGGCCGCCCTCTTCGTAACCGACATAGCCCGGAGGCGAGCCGATCAGGCGGGAGGCCGTGAACTTCTCCATGTACTCCGACATGTCGATCTGGATGAGCGCGTCGGCGTCGCCGAACATGAATTCGGCCAGCGTGTGCGCGAGGAAGGTCTTGCCCACGCCGGTGGGGCCGAGGAAGACGAAGGAACCGATCGGACGGCGCGGATCCTTGAGGTCGGCACGCGAGCGGCGCAGGGCCTTGCTGATGGCCACGACGGCTTCGTCCTGACCGATCACCTTGCTCTTGAGCTCGCTTTCCATGGCGAGGAGCTTCTGGGTCTCCTGCTGCTCCATGCGCGCGAGCGGCACGCCGGTCCACTTGGAGACCACGTGCATGATCTCGTCCTCGCCGACGACCACTTCCTTCTCGCCCTTGTTCACGCGCCACTCGGCAAGAATGGCGTCCAGGCGATCCTTGGCCTGCTTCTCGCTGTCGCGGAGGGCGGCGGCCTTTTCGAAATCCTGGGCCTTTATGGCGGCTTCCTTTTCGCCGCGGATCCGCTCGATCTCGGCTTCGATGTCCTTGACGTTCGGCGGACGGGTCATCGCCGCGATGCGGGCGCGCGAACCGGCCTCGTCCATCACGTCGATGGCCTTGTCGGGCAGGAAGCGTCCGGTCAGGTAACGGTCCGACAACTTGGCGGCGGCCTCGATGGCCTCGTCGAGGATCCTGGCCTTGTGGTGCGCCTCGTATTTCGGACGGATGCCCTTGAGGATGAGGATGGTTTCCTCGACGGAGGGCGCCTCCACCTTGACCGTCTGGAAACGGCGTTCGAGGGCGGCATCCTTCTCGATGTATTTGCGATATTCGTTGAGCGTCGTCGCGCCGATGCACTGCAACTCGCCCCGGGACAGGGCGGGTTTGATGATGTTGGAGGCATCCATGGCCCCCTCCGCCGAGCCGGCTCCGACGATGGTGTGCAGCTCGTCGATGAAGAGGATGACGTTCTTGGTGCGGCGAATCTCGTCCATCACCGCCTTGATGCGCTCCTCAAACTGGCCGCGGTATTTCGTGCCGGCGACCATGAGGGCGAGGTCGAGGGTGATGACCTTCTTGTCGTGCAGGATCTCGGGCACGTTGCCCGCGACGATTTCCTGGGCGAGGCCTTCGGCGATGGCGGTCTTGCCGACGCCGGCTTCGCCGATGAGCACGGGGTTGTTCTTGGTGCGGCGGCAGAGAATCTGAATGACGCGCTCGATTTCCTCGGCGCGGCCGATCACCGGGTCGAGCTCCCCCTTCTTGGCCAGTTCGGTCAGGTCGCGGCCGAAGGCGCGCAGGGCGGGCGTCTTGGTGTCCTTCTTGCCTCCCACCTCGGTGGGCACGCCCTCGTTTTCCTCCTGGGGCGCAAAATTCGGATCGAGTTCCTTGAGGATCTCGTTGCGGGTGCGTTCAATGTCGACCTCGAGGCTCTTGAGCACGCGGGCGGCCACCCCCTCGCCTTCCCGCAGCAGGCCGAGCAGGATGTGCTCGGTGCCGACATAGGAATGCTGGAGCGCCTTGGCCTCCTTGCCGGCCAGCGCCAGAACCTTTTTCACCCGCGGGGTGTAGGGGATGTTTCCGACCATTTTGGTTTCCGGTCCGGACCCCACCTGTTTCTCGACCTCCATGCGGACGGTCTCAAGATCCAGGCCCATTTTTTGCAGCACGTTGACCGCGACCCCCTGACCCAGTTTGATGAGTCCCAACAGGAGATGTTCGGTCCCCACATAATTGTGATTGAACCGGTCCGCTTCCTTGCGGGCCAGGGCCAGAACTTGCTGCGCACGAGGTGTGAAGTTGTTCATCATTTTAGGAAGGTCCTGAGGCAGGCGTCGCGATCTTCGCGATATCCGGTTCAGGAACTTGTTTAAGTTTGGCGCGGATCAGGGCCGCGCGCAAGGTGTCCCTTTCGTCGGCGGTCATTTTTTGCGCCTGCGCCCCTTTTTGCAGATGGGCCGGCTGCGTTTCGATGAACAGCTCGTCCACGGCGCACCGGTGACTGGCCGGAAACAGTCCCAGATCGACACCCAGTTTGATGGCGGAAAGCAGGTTGAGGGCCTCCTTTGAGCTGATGGAGTGGGCGTGGTTGAGCACGCCGTAGGCGCGTCCGATCTGATCGAGCAGGGTCACCGGCTTGCGCTGGAGCAAGAGCCGGCGGGCGTTGTGTTCGTGTTCGATGATCTGCAGGATGACCTTGTTGAGGCGCTCGATGATGGTCTCCTCCGCCTCGCCCAAGGTGGTCTGGTTGGAGACCTGGAAAAGGTTGCCCATCGCCTCGGTCCCCTCGCCGTGGAGCCCGCGGACGGCGAGTCCGATCTTGTTGACCGAGTTGATGATCTTGTTCATCTGGTCGCTCAGGACGAGGCCCGGCAGGTGGAGCATGGCGGAGGCGCGCATGCCCGTGCCGACATTGGTCGGGCAGGCCGTGAGATAGCCCAGGCGCGGGTGGAAGGCGAAATCGAGCAGCGGTTCGAGTTCGGTGTCGGCCTGATTGATCATGGCAAAGACCTTCTCCAGCTGCAGGCCGCAGCAGATGGCCTGCATGCGGAGATGGTCCTCCTCGTTGACCATGAAGCTGAGTGTCTGCGGCGCATTCATCACCACCGCGCTGCCGACGCCCTTGGCGGCGTGTTCGCGGCTGATGAGATGCCGCTCCACCAACACCTGTTTCTCGAGCGGGGTGAGCGCCTCGAGGTTTTCCGAGAAGGCTTCCGCCATTTCGGGAAGCGACTCCACGGCGCTCTTGACGATCTTGAGGACCTCCAGACGTTCGGCCTTTTTGGCCCAGCCGGGGAACGGTTTGTTGGTGAGGTTTCGGGCGAGGCGCACCCGGCTGCTGACCACAATCTGCCGGTGCGGACCATCCCCGGTCAGCCATTCCCCCGTGTTGGCAATGATTCTCGAAAATTTCACGCGCCGGTCTCCATGCGCCGAATCTGGTCGCGCAGGTCGGCGGCTCGTTCATATTCCTCGGCGGCGACGGCCTCCTCCAGGTGGGACTGGAGGATTCTGATCCGTTCGTTCCGACTCCGGGATTTCAGGAAAACGGCCGGTGCCTTGCCCACGTGTTCGGACCCCTTGTGCATGTTTTTCAACATGCTCTCGAGTCCTTCGGTGAACACCTCGTAACAGGCGCTGCATCCGAGGCGACCCGTCTTCTTGAAATCGGCCTGGGTGAAACCGCAAACCGGGCACTTGGAATGGTCGGGCAGGCGCTCAATGTCCTGGGCCGCCCCCATTCCGAGCAGCAAATCCGCCAGTTCGAAGCCCGTGGGATCGTTGACCCCCTTCTCTTTCGAGCAGGCCTCGCACATGTTCACCTTTTGCATCTTGCCGCCGACGATTTGGGTGAGGAAAACCGTGGCTTCCTTCTCGTGGCAGACATCGCATTGCATATCTAATAAATCGCTGTGCCGGTCGTCGCTGTCAACTCGCGGAACCGGGCAATCAGCCGGCCCGTGACGGGTCCGGGTTTGCCGTCCCCGATGGGGCGGTTGTCGAGTTTCACCACCGGGATCACCTCCGCGGCGGTGCCGGTGAGGAAACACTCGTCCGCCGTGTAGATGTCATAGCGGGTCATCTCCGGTTCGCTGACAGGAATGCCGAGTTCGGCGGCAATTTCCAGCACCACCGCGCGGGTCACCCCGGCCAGGGCGCCGGAGGAGATCGGCGGGGTCATCAGGCGGCCGTTTTTCACGATGAAGATGTTGTCGCCGGTGCATTCGGCCACGTAACCCTGCTCGTTGAGCATGAGCCCCTCCCCCGCCCCCGCCTGATGGGCCTCGATCTTGGCCATGACGTTGTTGAGGTAGTTGAGGGACTTGACCATCGGGCTGAGTGCGCCATGCGGAATACGGCGCGTGGCACAGGTGGCCACCACGAGGCCGTTGCGATACATCTCCTCGGGATAGAGGGTGATTTTGGAGGCAATGATGAACACGGTGGCCTTCGGACAGAGGGCCGGATTCAGTCCCAGGTCGCCGCAACCGCGGGTCACCACGAGACGGACATAGCCGTCCTGCAGCTGATTCTGCCGGATGGTCTCGAGAACCGCCTCGGTGAGGGCGGGTTTGTCCAGCGGGATGGTGAGGCAGATGGCCCGTGCGGAATCGTAGAGGCGGTTGATGTGCTCCTCGAGCCGGAAGACCCTGCCGCTGTAGAACCGGATACCTTCAAAGACGCCGTCCCCATAAAGCAGGCCGTGGTCGAACACCGAGATTTTGGCGTTCTCTTTGTCGTAGAATTGTCCGTCGAGATAGATCTTCATAAACGCAGTGATAAACAGGCTTTATGGGCGCAAAACCAGCAATCTACCTGCGAAAAATTTTCCCACAAGAAATTCAGTGCCCCTTTTCGCAGGGAAAGGGAGCCAAATCCGGCAAGGCGGGGCTTTGAGTGCAATTTTGTCCCGGGAGGCGGGGTCCCGGGAGGGATCTACTGGGAAAGCGGGGCTCCGCCCAACTGGGACAGCGCGTCCCGCTGTTCCGGGGTCAGGAACCGGAGCAACTGCCGTCCCTGGGCGATGCGCTTGGCCCGCAGGAGTTCGAGGCGGTCCTGGTAGCTGATTTTCCCCGCCTCGAACTGACGGTTGATCTTCGCCACGTAGGCCTTTTCCGCCTCGAGCATGCGAAGGATCTGTTGCTGCTGGCTGGGCGTGATGCCCACCTGCCGCTGCACCCGGGGCGAATAAAGCATGGAGGCGCCGAGGAAGCGGTGTTCAATTTCCAGGAAACGCTTGCGCTGGCTGTCGTTCAGGACGGACAGCGCGCGCTGATTGAAGCGTTCGTTGAGGGCCACCAGTTTCTTCTCCGCGGCCAAGCGTTCTGCGGGCGTTACAGGCATGGGATGGGTCAGCTTGCGGACGGCCGCCTTGTATTCGGAGCGGATCGAATCCAGCACCGCCTTCTGCAGCGCGTCGAGCTTCAATTCCCGCCGCACCTTGTCGAGTCCGAGCAAAATGGGCACGGACCCGATGTGATCGGTCGGAGCGATCGCGGCGGTCGCCGGGAACGCCAGAAAAACACAGGCCAGCAGGGAGAGAACGGCGCGCCACATACTGTCAGAGCGCCTTGGCGATGATGGCTTCGAGTTTCACGATGTCCGCGGCAAACTTGCGAATGCCGTCGGCCAGTTTGTCGGTGGCCATGGCATCCTCGTTGAGGAGCCACCGGAACTTCTTCTCGTCCAGGTCGATCTTTTCGACGTTCGACGCCTTGGCCGCCTCGGGGCTGAGCTTGCGTTCGACGGCCCCCTCGGTTTCCTGGAGTTTGGCGAGCAGGTCGGGACTGATGGTGAGGAGGTCGCAGCCGGCGAGTTCGAGAATCTGTCCGGTATTGCGGAAGCTGGCGCCCATCACCTGGGTCTTGTAGCCGAACTTCTTGTAGTAGGAGTAGATGGTGTGGACGGACTGCACGCCGGGATCTTCGGCCCCCACGTATTCCTTGCCGGTCGTGGCCTTGTAGTAGTCGTAGATGCGGCCGACAAACGGCGAAATGAGCGTCACACCGGCCTCGGCGCAGGCGATGGCCTGGGCCAGGGAGAACATGAGGGTCAGGTTGCAATGAATGCCCTCCTTTTCGCACACCTCCGCCGCCCGGGCGCCTTCCCAGGTCGAGGCAATCTTGATGAGCACGCGTTCGCGGGGCACACCGGCTTTTTCGTAGAGGCCGATCAGGTAGCGGGCCTTCTCGATGGTGGCGTCCACGTCAAAGGAAAGCCGGGCGTCCACCTCGGTCGAGACGCGTCCCGGAACGATGTCGAGAATCTTCCGGCCAAAGGCCACGAGAAGGTCGTCGATGATCTTTTTCTGCAGGGCTTCCCCGCCGAGCGACGACCCGCGGTTGTCCGCGATGGCCTGCTCGAGCAGGGGCTTGTATTCCACCTGCTGCACCGCCTTGAAAATGAGCGTCGGGTTGGTCGTCGCATCCTGCGGCGAGTATTTGCGAATCGACTCAAAATCCCCGGTGTCCGCAACAACCGTGGTGAATTGCTTGAGTTGATCCAACTGGCTGGAAGCGGAGAGAGTGGCACTCATGTCGGTGTGATGATCTATGGGTTAACCGTGCCCCTCCAACGGGGGAAAAGCAACTTCGAAATGCGGGGCTGACAATCGGTTCGGAACGTGTTCAATGTGTGCCTGTTGCAACCTCATGGCCCGCCGATGAAATCCCTGCTTCGTCCCTCTGCACTCGGCGAAGTCATCCGCAAAATGGCGCCCTCGGACAGACGGCGTGATGTGCTGATCGACCCCGAGGGCGGCTTTTTTGGCGTCAAAAATCTGACCGCCGCCCTCAAGCGATGCGGACGCGGCGACGTCATTCACATCCCCTCCGGCGAATACCCGGCCTGCGACCTTTCCAAGGCGGTGGAAATCCGCGGCCTGCAAGGCGCCGTGGTGCGCATCAAGGGCACGCTGCGCATCCGCTCCGATGCGCAGATCGTTCTTTCCGGCCTCACCCTGCAGGCCGAGTCCGGATCCTGCGCCATCGAACTGCTCAAGGGGGTCCTGTTTCTCGATGACTGTGTCGTGCAGGGTGAAATCAGCGTGGGTTCCCCCGAGGGCAAAACCGAATTCTTTGCGCGAAACTGCCTGCTGGAAAACGGCGTCGTCGGGGTGAACCTTTCCCATCAGGGCTCCGCCGAAATTCACACCAGCCGGATCACGGGCTGCCGGATCGGTCTCTCGCTCCAGCCGGGTTCGGCGGCGGCCATTTACGATTCGCGCGTGGAAGCCTGTCTGAGCGCGGAGGAATCGGATCCCGGCGCGGGGATCTCCGCGGAAAATGCCACCGTCTATTGCGAAGGCACCACGTTCTCCCGGAACACGGTCGGCGCATATCTGAAGAATTACGCCGACGCCCGGTTTCTGAGCTCGCATTTTCATGCCAGCGAGACCGCTTCGCTGATTGCCAGCCACGATCCCGCCTCCCTTCCCCTGCAGCTCTGGTCCTGTTCCTTCGACGGACAGACCACGGCGCGCTGCGCCCAGATTTCCCTGACCGGAGGGGCCGCCGTCATCAGCCGCACCCAGGTGGCCGCCGCGCCCGCGCCGGCGCTCTCCGTGGAACAAACCCGCCTTGAGATCCGGGACTCCTCCCTCGCCTCCCTGGAGGAGCCCGCCTTGGAAGCCCGTTCGTCCCACATCACCGCCAAGGGGCTGACCGCCACCTCCACCCGCTCCGCGGGGCTCTTCGCGGTGTCGTGTCATGGCATTCTCCGGGAAAGCCGGTTCGAGGGCGAACCGCCGACCGCGATCGAAGCCTCCCTGCAACTGATGCTCGAGGCCTGCACGTCCCGGCAGGCCTCGCTGGAACCGGAAACAGCCCCGACCGCGGAAACCCCGGTGTCCGACATGGCGGCGCTGCTGCAAAAGCTGCAGGCGACGGTCAGCCAGGAAGTCGTGCGCAACGAACTGGAGCGCATCCTTCGCCTGGCCCATGCCAGTCAGCAGCGCCGGCTCGGAGGGCTGCCCGTTCCCGATCAAAGCTACCACAGCATTTTCATGGGCCCTCCCGGAACCGGCAAGCTCGCCGCCGCGCGTCTCCTGGCCGAGGGCCTCCATGCGTTCGGGGTGCTGCCGAGCCCGCACATCGAGGAAATCTCGCTGGCCACGCTCGAGGGCGGCCCCGATCCGCGCCCGGGCGTCATTTTTGTCCGTGTCCACGAGGCCACCGGCACCGAGGCGGATCAGGAAAGGGCCCGCCGGATCGCGGAACAGCTGGTGAAGTTTCCCGACGGCATAGTGATTCTGGATGGCGAGCGGGACGAATTGCGCCGCCTCCTGCGTCAGAGCGCCCTCCTGGACCGCGCGTTCCGGCACACGGTGTATTTCACCAGCTACGGACCGCTGGAACTGGCGGAACTTTTCGCCCAGTTGTGCGACCGGGACCGCATTCCGATGAGCAAGGATGCCATGCGCACCATCCTGCTCGCATTTCATCTGTATTGTGAACGGCGGGACCGCCGGTATGCCAACACCCGCGGTGTCGAGATGCTCTACGAGAGCACCCGCCGCCGGTATCTCGGACGGTGCAGCGTCACCCAACGCGTGGACCTGGAGCTGGAGCCCTGCGACGTGGAGATTCCGCAGGACAAACTCCTTCTCACCGTACTCGAGCGGAGTCCGGCCTTTGTGAGCTTCTGCCCGGCATGCACCCGCGAAAACACCTGGCTGCCCGGCCTTTCCCCCCAGGTGCAATGCCTGCATTGCGAGGGGTACTACACGGCCCGATGGGGCGTCTGGAAGGATTCGGCCTGCTACCGACGGATGAAGGAAGCGCTCAACCGTCCTGCGTTGCTGGAGTCCCCTCTCGCGCAACGCACCACCCTGCCACCCGTTCATTGATCCTCCGCACCGTCCTCCTGTTTTTCGCCATGCTCGTTTGGGCGCGGGCCGACATCCCGGAGGCGGCCCGCTATTCCGCGCGTCATGGCGAGAGCGCCCTGCTGGTCTGGAAAAACGGGCGGATCGTTTTTGAGCGGCAGGCCAATGGCGGGGCGGATGCCAATATTTTCAGCATCACCAAAAGCCTGGCCGCCCTGGGGGCGCTGCAGGCGGTGGCCCGCGGGGACCTGCGTCTGGACGAACGGGTTTCCGACACCCTCCCCGCCTGGCGCGCCGATCCCCGCAAGAAACACATCACCGTCCGCCAATTGCTCGCGCAGACTTCGGGCCTGGCACCGGGGTACGAGGAACTGTATGGACGCGCGGTACGTGACAAGAATGCGGCCGCCCTGAAACTTCCCGCCGTGGCCGATCCCGGCGCCCGTTTTGTCTACGGTCCCTCGCATTACGAGGCCCTCGCGGCGCTGGCCGCCCGTCACAATCCGCCGCCGGTCGCCTCCTGGCTGCGCCTTCCCCTGACCGGGCTGCGTCCGGCCAACGTGCGGCGCGACGGTCTGGGCCAGCCGTATTTTTCCGCGGGGGCGCGGCTCACCGCCCGCCAGCTCCTGGAACTCGGCCAATTCGTGCGCCGCCGCGGCCGGGTCGTCATTTTTCCGGTGATTCCCCCGCGCCTGCTTCAGGAGGCCACCACCGGCTCCCCTGCGAATGCGATGTACGGCCTCGGCTTCTGGCTCAACCGCAACGCCGGCCGCGCCGGTGTGACGGAGCGGGATGTCGAGGAAGCCATCGGCGCGGGCCTTTCCCCGGCGCAGTGGAAATCCTCCTGTCTGTCGCGCGAGGCGCCGCCGGACCTCGTGGCCATGGTGGGCTCGCGGGGACAGCGCGTCTACGTCATCCCCTCCCGACGGGAAATCATCGTGCGCCTCGGCCACGCTCCGGGGTTCCGCGATCCGGATTTTCTGCGGGCCTTCTATCGTCGCCCCTGAGGACTTCGGGGCAAAGGTCGGGAGACCGGCGGAACGTTCCGCCTCCCCGGGGAACTCAGGGCACGGGACCGACCGGTTCCGCCCGCAGCACCCGCTGCCGCACGGCGAGCATCAGGTTCGATTCCCCCACCCTCCACTTGTATCCCGTCCCAAACGGCAGTTCGGCCGCCCCCGCACGTTCGAAAAGCTCCGCCAGGTCGGCCTGATGGTATTCCTTGAAAATGTCGAGTGTGCCCGTGTAGCGCCCGAAGAGCCAGAGGCGCCACTTCCCATCCTGGAAGAACCGGAGCGGGATCCCCGAGTCGTCCTGCAATACCGACTCGGCCTTCCCGAGAAGAAATGCCCGAATGCGGGAAAAATAGCCTTCGTGCAGGAGATAGGACGCCGCCTTCAGGTAGACATTTCCCGGACCAAACCCGCCGGCCCAGACAAGCACCGCACTTTGCGAGCCCTTGAGCGCGTCATCGGCCACGTTGGCCTGCACATAATAAATCACCTGTTCGGCCGCACCCGGAGACCGGCGGAAGGTCACCTTCGCGCCCGGCAGGACGCCCTTGGTGGCGCCGTCGGTCATCACCAGGGAACCGTCGTTTCGGATTCCGATGGATTCGGTGTGCAACACCTCGCCCCCGGTGAGGGCCACAAAGGTGTAGATGAGCGGCAACACCCCGCGGAAGGCCGTCCGGTCGAGGTCGTTCTTCATGTCCTTGGTGATGAAATGGCCGTAGGAGAGAACAACGTTCACCGACTGGCGCAGATTGGCCAATCCTTCAAAAACCGCCTCCGGAGTCAAAGTCTGCGGCGCGGGAACCGACCCGACATTTTCAAGTCCCCCCAGGATGTAAACCGGCGCCTCGGGATACAGGGCCAGGGCGCTCACCGCATCCGGTCCGCCGAAAAAATAATACACCGGCCGCGTCATGGTGATGCGCGGGGCCAGTTCCGCCGCGCTCCAGGCGCGCATTTTCGAAAAGTAGTTCTGATCGTAGTGCCGTGTCAGCCGACCCAGGGCCTTGACGTGTTCGGCGTAGGCGGGCGTTTGCTGCAAGGCGTTCAGCGGGGAACCCTCCGGCAGCGGCACGCCCGCCAGAAAAAACGCCACTTCATGGGGACGCACTTCGGGCGTCGCCGGCAGGGCCCGCCGGACCTCCTGGGCGACGGCCGTCAGGCCGCAGGCGAACAGGATCAAAATCCATCGTTTCATGACGCCATTTTCCGTCCTCTCGCCACAAAATACAGTCCGATTCCCACCGCCAGCGTGGCCAGTCCGGCGAGCGATTCCAGGGGCTTTTCCCGGAAGGTGTGGATCAGCGTGAAGCCGTTAAGGAGGAGAAACACGGCGGGGGTCAGCGGATACCCCCAGCAGCGGAACGGGCGCGGCAGATCCGGACGGCGCACACGCAGCACAAACACCCCCAGCACCGCAAGAAAGCTGCAGGTGAGAATGGCCACGAAGGCGTAGGCGATGATCGTTTCAAAGGTGCCGGTGGCCAGGAGGATGACCACGATGGACGTCTGCAAGGCCAGCGCGCGCCGGGGCACGCCGCCCGCGGTGGTCCGCGCCAGAAAACCCAGCGTGGGAAAATCCTGTCCGATCGTCTGCGCCACCCGCGGTCCGGCCCAGGTCATCGCGCTGATGGCCGAGACAAGGCCGAACCCGATCAGCCCCGCCATGATGCGCCCGCCGGCTTCGCCGATCAAATGCCGGGCGGCAATTTCGCCGACCTCCGGTTTTCCGACAAAGCTGGACATCGGTGCGCTGGCGAGAAACACCGCATTCAATCCCACGTAAAGAAACGTCACCAGCACGGTGGCGACCAGCAGGGCGCGGGGAACGGTCCATTCCGGGCGCCGCACTTCGTTCATGATGTAGGCCGCGGCATTCCAGCCGGTGTAGGAATACATCACATACATCAGCGAAATGGCAAAGGGGGCGCTGAGCATGGCGCTCCAGTCCCCCGTCCGCGGCCCCCATCCCTGCTCCGGCTCGCGGCCCTTCCAGATCCCCAGGACCAGAAAAGCCACGATGAGCCCGATCTTCAGGGCGGTGATGACCACCTGAAACCGGCCGCTGGCACTCACCGTGAGCGCATGCATCGCGGCCAGTCCCAAGGCCACGACAAACGACACCCCGTAGGCGGGCACCCCCGGCAGCGCCGCGGCCAGATAGGCGCCCGAAATCATGGACGCCGCCGCAATCGGCGCGGCAAACCCGACCATCACCGAAACAAAGCCCCCCATGAATCCCACCGCCGGGTGATAAATCCGGGTCAGAAAATTGTATTCGCCGCCCGACCGCGGCAGGGCGGCCGCCAGTTCGGCATAACTCAGCGCGCCGCAGAGGGCGATCAAGCCGCCCAGAAACCACAACACCACGATGAGAAACGGCGACGGGAGCACCTCCACCTGAAAGCCCATGCTCGCAAACACCCCGGTCCCGATCATGTTCGCCATCGCCAGGGCGACACACGACCACAAACCCACCTTGTTTTGCTCCGCGTTCACCGCCCCCTCCCAAACATCCATCCTTCCGGGCCCGCCGGCCCCGGAACCGCCAACCGCTTCATGCGCATCCCCCATGGTTTCACCTTTTCCCGGGCGTGGCCAGCGGGTTTGCAGCGGACTACACGCCCCCGGTCCGTCCCCCCACCATGAACCAGGAGACCGGCTGACGATTCTCCACCACGGCCTCCCAAACGTCCGTCCGCGAGCCGTCATGGGGAACGGCAATCAGATCGGCATGGGCTCCCGGGGTGATCTCGCCGAGTTTGCCGGGGAGCCCCAGGGCGCGGGCCGGACGGCGCGTCACCATGTCGAGAAGTTCGGCCGGGGAAATGTGCGGATGGGTGCGCCGCAGCGCCTGCATTTCGGCGAAAAGATTCAGCGACGAATTGCTGGCCAGACTGTCCGTGCCGAGGCAGACGGAAATGCCGATCTCCCGCAGCCGGTCGAGGGCAAACGGGGGACGCCGGAAATACTCGTGACATTTCGGACAATGGACGACGGTGACATCGCGCCGCGCCGCCAGGATGCGGTAATCCGACTCGGCCAGCCGGTTCATGTGGGCGAGAATCGCCCCCTGCGACACCCCGGGGCCTTCAAAGAGCCGCGCCACCGGCGTGACGCCGCCCACGTCGTGCATGGGACGGCCGAGCTGCGCCAGAAACTCGTAGAGCGGCCCCTTCGCGTCGACGAACATTTCGTATTCCTCCTCGGTTTCGGCGAGATGCGTCGTCCAGGGCATCGCGTATTTCTCGCAGCAAAACTTCGTCAACTCGTAGAGCCCGGCCGACGTCGTGTAGGGTGCATGCGGGGAAAGCCCGAAGCCCCCCAGCCAGTTCGGATGCCGTTCGAAGAAGGTGAGGGCCCCTGCGACGACGTCCTCGGTGTGAATGCGATTGCGGATGTCGAGCAGTTCATAGAACCACCATGTGCGCAGGGGCGGCGCGGGCATGCGCACCATGAGTTCGGGAAAGGACTCGATGTTCAGCACGGTGGTGGTTCCCCACGTGCGCAGTTCGGCAAATCCGGCGGCGATCGAGTCCAGATATTCGTCGTCCGAGAGCGTGCGCTTGAGCTCGTTGATCCGGCGGATCCAGTTCGGAAAATTGTCCTGCTGAAGAATCGCCCCGCGCATCACCGTGTAATCGAGATGGCAGTGGGCATTGATCAGCCCGGGCATGAGAATCACGTCGCCCAGGTCGTGAGCGGTTCCCGAGGAGATATCGCGGGCCCGGCCGACGGCCGCAATGCGTCCCCCCTGCACCACAACCACGCCGTCCTCGATGGGCGGCGCGGCGACCGGAAGAACAAGGCGGGCTCGGTAGGTCTTCACAAAAGGCGGAACAATTTCAGAAATCCCGTGACACAATCAACGACAGGTTTTTACGAAAACCCACGGCGTTTCCCTGCCACACCCGGCCGTCCGCCGCAACCCGCCGGCGCCAACACAGTCCTCACAGAATGAACGCGCCCCCGCCCCTTCACGGCGGGCCGATCGTCACGCGCCCGGCGCAGCGGAACGCTCCCCTGCGGCGACACGGAACATCCCCCGCGCAGGACGGCCGGTGGGGACAATGCGCCTTTCAGCGTCCCTGAAGGGACTCATCTAACGGCGGCAAAACGGAGTCGCGACTTAATGGTCGTCGTGGTCGTCCTCGTCGGTCGGAAGCGGCTCGGTGACCTCGCCCGCCTTGCTGAACCGGCGTTTGCGTTTGTTCGCCGGCAGCGGGGAAAGCGTCATGCCAATCGCCCTGCCGACCAGCTTGGCATCCATGTCCACATGACCCATCGTGGCCAGGTCGCGCTTCACGCGTTGGACAACCTCCATGCCCAGTTCCTGGTGGGCCATTTCGCGACCGCGGAACTGCAGGTGAATCTTCACCTTGTTGCCCTTGTCGAGGAACTCCTCCGCGTGGCGGATCTTCGTGAGGTAGTCGTGCTCGTCAATGTTCACGCGGAACTTGACCTCCTTCACGCGCCCCGCCGTGTTCTTTTTCTCCTTCTCCTGCTTGGAGAGGTCGTAGCGGAACTTGCCGAAATTGACGATTCGGCAGACGGGGGGCTGGGCGTTGGGGGCGACCTCGATCAGATCCAGCCCGAGGGACCTTGCATGACGCAAAGCTTCCTCGAGGCGCATAACGCCGAGCTGCTCGTTTGTTATACCATTGATCACGCGCACTTCCCGTGCACGGATCCGTTCATTGACACGAATGTCTCTTAAGTTAATGGGACCTCCCGGTTGGACTTTGCATGAAAAAGACGAAAGAAAGACTCATGCGAAAAACTGGCCACCGAATGACGGGCGCGAAAACTGACCTCTCATGCGCGGCATGAGTTAAACTTCGCGGGAATAAGATTGCATCTGCGTCATTCGGGAAATCTGCGGTGTCCGTCCTTCGGGGACGTTCACTTCGGCAGGATGTATATGAGTTTGCGAAGGGCGCAAGCGGAAAATGCAGGCGGGGACCGCCCTTTCGGCGTTTTTTCGCCGGATCGGGACAAAAGTCGGGGGCAAAGGCGCAAAATCGGCAAGCAAGCTGGTCACCTTGCACAATTTCTGATAAACAGCGGGGCTCCTCACGAATGGACGACGCACCGGAAATCCCCGACGAAGAATTGGTGGCCCGCACGCAGGCGGGGGATCCGGACGCGTTCGACGAACTGGTCCTGCGCTACAGCAAGAGGTTGTACGGCCTGATTTACAACATGACGTCCAACCACGAGGACACCAACGACCTTCTGCAGGAGGTCTTTGCCAAGGCCTATCGCTCGATCAAGGGGTTTCAGCGGAAATCCAGTTTTTACACCTGGCTGCATTCGATTGCGGTCAACATGACCATCAACTTCCTGAAAAAGCGCGGCCGGCGGCAGAGCACCAGCATCGACGACGAGGAGGCGGGGCTGCAGTTCGACAAGGAATTCCTGGAAGCCACCGAGGGGAGCGACCCCCGGCGGGAGGCGAATCTCTCGGAACTCCAACAAAGATTGAACGAGGCCTTGCAAAAGCTGTCTCACGAACATAGAGCGGTGGTTACGATGTTCGACATTCAAGGCATGCCCCACGCGGAGATCGCGAAGATCCTGCGCGTCTCCGAGGGCACCGTGAGGTCGCGACTCTTTTACGCCCACCGCCAGTTGCAAAATTACCTGGAAGAGTTTATCAAACAATAGTAATCGGCCATGGGAGACGAACTTGATATATCGAAGTTGTTGCGGCAGAGACGATTCATTGAACCTCCGCCGGAATATTTCGACAAGTTCCTCCGGGATTTTCGTCGGCGCCAGCGTGCGGAGCTGATTCAGCGGTCGGCGTGGGAGATTTTCTGGGACCGGATCGCCTCCGTGGCGCCCCACTTCCGGGTCCCGCAATACGCCTATGCGGTCATTGCGGTCATGGCCGCCTCCGCCTCGACCTTCATCCTCACCCGGCCGGCTCCCGTCACCAATCAGGTGGCCGTCGCGGAGGCCCCGGCAACCTTTTCGCTGACGTCGCCCAAACCGGTCACCATCGGAGACACCCGTGCCGTTTCGACCCGTCCGACGGGACCCCTGCCGTCGCATTACGTGCTCCCCTCCAGGCCTGTGAGTAATGAGCAACCGCTCAGTTTTTAAGCGGTCCCCGCTCTCCCGGGAGACCCTCCTTTTCCTCCTCGTTCTGTTGACCGCCGGGTCGCTTCGGGCCGACGACGACCTGTGCAACAAGATCGCCGAAGTGCGTCGGATTTTCGAGGAACGGCGCAACGCGGTGGTGCGCATCGAGGCGTTCGACCGTCACGGCAAGATCGTCGGAACGGGATTTTTTGTGGATCCGCTGGGAACGCTCTACACGCTGGCGGGGATCGTCGCGAATGCGGACGAGATTTTTGTCGTGCAGGGAGACAAGCGCCTTCCGGCCGAGTTGCTGATCACGGATGCCCGCAGTGGCGTGGCGCTCATCAAGGTGGACAGCAAGTCGCCCTTCATTCCGATCGGCCACGCCAAGGGGCTTTCCCTGGCGGATCCGGTGATGTCCATCGGGTATCCGATGGAAATGGATGCCACGCCGACCTTTGGCATCCTGGGGGGATTTGACCGCAAGTTTTTGGGCAAATATTTCGTCACCACCCATCTTCGGGCCAACATGCCGGTGCAGGCCGGATTCAGCGGCGCACCGCTCCTCGACCTTGAGGGGCGTGCCGTGGGCATCATTGTCGCCGGCATCGGCAACGGCAGCGCATGCTACGCCCTTCCCATTGAAGCCGCGGAGAAAATCCGCACGGACTACGCCCGGTTTGGCGAGGCCCACCACGGCTGGATCGGCGTGACGGTGGAATCGAGCCCGGCGGAGGTGGAAGGTTCGCAGGTTCGCATTACCGAACTGGGCGCCGAGACACCCGCCATGAGGGCCGGGCTCAAGAACGGCGACATCCTCCTGCAGGTCGGAGACGTGAAGATCCGGGATGTCGAGGATGTGATCGACGCCGCCTACTATCTCACCGCCGATGACATGGTGACCATCCGGGTCGCCCGCGACGGAAAGCCCGTCGACATCGATGTCCTGGCGGAAATGCATCCGACGCTCAAACCCCGCGGGCCCGGTGTGAACGTCTTTGAGCCCCCCCTGACGAGCAATCTCATGCTCGGGGGGCCCCACCAATAGTCCGTCCGCAGGCGGCTCCCCGCCCTCCCCGTTTTCAGGCCACGGCCATCCGGCCGGCAAGGGCCGCCAGGTGTCCGGCGGCAATGTCCTCGAGTTCGGAAAGCGAGGCCACGTGGGACAGCTTCTCCCGAAGTTTGGCCCCGCCCGGCAGGCCCTTGGTATAGGCCATGAGGCGGGCGCGCATGGATTTCATGGCCATCTGTTCGTCTCCGCGCCAGGCAATCTCGGCGGCACAGTGGTCGCAAATCAGCCGCCAGCGTTCCTCGTAAGTCGGCGGAGCGGGCACCCCGCCCGTTTCCAGCGCCTGCCGGATTTCGGAAAAAACCCACGGGGACGCCATGGCTGCGCGACCGATCATCAGCCCCGCAACGGCGGTTTCCCGCCGGCGGCGCAGCGCGTCCGCGGCCGAGGAAATGTCACCGTTGCCAATGACGGGAACCGACACCGCCGCGGCGACCTCCCCGATGACCGACCAGTCCGCGGCTCCGGAATATCCCTGGGCCTTCGTCCGTCCATGCACGGCGATACGGGTCACCCCGCAGTCCTGCAGAAGCCGGGAGGTCTGCACCGCGTTGATCGACCGGGCGTCCCAGCCGATGCGGATCTTGGCGGTCACCGGAACCGGCGCCGCGGCGCGCACCACCGCTTCGGCCACCCTTGCCATCAGGGGACAATCCTTCAGCAGGGCGGAACCGCCGTTCTTGCAAACCACCTTGTTGACCGGACAGCCGAAGTTCAGGTCGAGAAAATCCGGCCGCACCCAGTCGATCACCGCGCGGGCGGCTTCCGCCAGATGTTCCGGATCGGCCCCGAAAAGCTGGACCCCGATCGGGCGTTCCTCCTCATGAAACTCGAGGTAATAGCGCGTTCGGGCGTTGCGGTGAAGAATGCCCTCCGCGGACACAAATTCGGTCGTCAACACATCCGCGCCCCGGGCCTTGCAAATGCGCCGGAACACGGTGTTGGTCACACCGGCCATGGGAGCCAGAAACAAGGGAAAATCCGCGGGCATGTCGAAGGGTAGCATTCCCGGAGGGGCTTCGCCAGCACTTCGGGCGGGCGCCGTCGGGTCCCCGGAGACCTAGAAATTGATCGGTTCGGGCGTGGGCGCCTGGATGGCCGGAACGTCCACCGGCGAATCCAGCGGCATGACCGCCTCGGCCTTGCGCACCTCCGGTTCGGCTGCGGGAACCTGGGCCGCGGCCACAGGCTGGTCGGCGGGGGCCGCCGCCGGCGCGTCCTCTCCATCCGGCTGCGGCGAGGAATCCCCGTCCTCCCGGGTCACCGGCAGGGCCCTCTTGACCTCCACTTCTTCGAGGCGAACGGTCGTCGGACGCACGGAGTTGTAGACATCGTTCAATCCCAGCAAAGGAGGCGACATCACCGCCACCGGACGGACCGTGGACAGATCGACCACCGCCGTGGGACGCGGCCATTCCTCCTGTTCATATACCCGGGCGTAATTGCGAATGCCTCCGCCATGGACATCACAGCGGATGTTCGGCGTCTGCTCCTCGGTGGCAAATTCCGTGTAGGTGCAGGGCTGTTCGACAGTCTCCCCGTTCCGGATCGTCTGCACCACACATTTCGGCGTCGCCAGGAGCCCGGACGCCCGGCAGATCTCGACCGGCTTCAGCGTGTCCGGACGCGGAATCGTCACCGCAGGGAAACGCTCCGCCGCCTGGTTCATCACCTTGGTCCAGATCGGCAGGGCCAGATCCTTGCCAAAGGCCCCGCGGTAAATCGACGTGGGCCGGTCAAATCCGACCCAGACCCCGCAGGTGACCGAGCTGTTGTACCCGAAGAAATAGGTGTCGGTGAAATTGTAGGCCGTGCCGGTCTTGCCTCCCGCCGGCATGTCCCTCAGACCGTATTCGGAAAAGGCCACGGAACCCGTGCCAAGCCGCAGGGCTTCAACCAGGCCGGCGTGGACCTGCCAGGCCGCCTCGGGACTGATGGCATGAACCTTCTCGGGAGCCTTGGAAAAAATCGTCTCCCCCGCGGCATCGGTGATCTTTTCGATGATGTAGGTCTCCTTGGGACGGAAACCGCCGTTGGGAAACACCGTGTAGGCGAGGGTCAGTTCGGACAGCGTCGCCACACTGCTTCCCAAAAATGTGTTGTTGTAGTTCTGCAGCGGCGAAGTGATCCCCGCGGCCCGCGCCACCCGGATCACTTCGTCCAGTCCGGTCCGGAGTCCGAGACGCACCGTGGCGGCATTTTTGCCAAGCGCCAGGGCCGCCCGGGTGGGAATCGGTCCCTCATAGTCATTGTCGGCCCGCTCCACCCCCCATTCTCCCAGGATTCCGGCGTCGCCCCCCACCCCGACGTAGCGGTTGTCCATGCAGGCATCCTCCACCAAGTCGCCCGGGAAAATGCCCTTTTCGTAGGCGGCGGCAAAAACGAAGGGCGTGAAGGCGGTGCCGGCCGGTCGGCGCGCCATGGTGGCGCGGTTGAATTCGCTGTGCTTGAAATCACGTCCCCCCACCATCGCGAGAATGCCTCCGGTGGAGTTCTCCAGCGCCATCACCGCACCCTGCAGATATTTGGGCTCGGGCACACGGATGCTCATGTTGCCCTGATTGATCTCCTCCTCGATGGGCCTGGCAATTTCCCGGAAGGCCTCGAAGGTCACATGTTTGTACCCCGGACGCTGCTCGATCCGGGCCAGGGTTTCCCGCATGGCCGCCTCGGCGGTCCTCTGCATGTCCTGGTCCAGGGTGGTGTAAATCCGGAACCCGCCGTTCATCGCGCGGTCATAACCGAGCGAGGCAATGGCCTGCTGACGGATGTAATCGATCGCGTAGGACACCTTGAACGGGTTGGTCCGCTTCTTCACAATGAGCGGCGCGTTCACCTCGAGCTCGTAGGTCTGGCGGCTGATGAACCCCTCCTCGCGCATCTTGCGAAGCACGACATTGCGGGTCCTCGTGGCGCGTTCCTTGTTTCGCCACGGCGACAGATTTGTCGGGTTCTTCAAAAGGCCCGCCAGCATCGCACACTGCCCGATTTCGAGATCCTTTGCGCTGCGGCCAAAATACCCGCGAGCGGCCGCCTCCACCCCGTAGAAGCCGCTCCCGAAATAGACGCGGTTCAGATACAGCTCCATGATCTGATCCTTCGTGAAGTGCTTCTCGATCCGCTCGGCGAGGAAGATTTCCAGAATCTTCCGCTTGTAGGTGCGCTCACGCAGGTCAAAGGAATTGCGCGCCACCTGCTGGGTCACCGTGCTCGCCCCCTGCGCAATGCGCCCCCGCCGGTAATTCGCCAGGGCGGCCCGGATCACCCCCATGTAATCCACGCCCTTGTGCCGGTAAAACTTGTTGTCCTCCGCCGCGATCACGGCCTTCACCATCATCGGATTGATCTCGCTCAGGGGAACGGGATGGCGATTCTGGATGAAAATCTTGCCCAACTCGTTGCCCTTCCGGTCCAGAATGATCGAGGCGGCCTCCATCTTGGACATCTGACTGAGGTCGAACTGCTCCGCCTGCTTTTCAAACTGCGCGGAGACATAAACGTACGCCGCCCAGCCGATCACCAGGACGAGGAGCATCAAAAGCACGGGCACGTAAAACCACCAGCGCAGAAAAAACGCCTTTTTAGGCCTGCGCTTCGCCGGTTTTTCCCAACTGTAACGATGCTTGCTGATTCGAGGTTCTTCCCATGTTTTTCCCCTTCGCGCAAACGCGAAATTCATCGCGATCACAACCTTGCGCCAAAAAATGATATTGCAAGTCATTTGCGCTTTATCCATACAGGATCCCCCGATCCGGTGAGGTTCGCCCTCACCATGCCACTGCATTCCATCATGAGACGACTCGCCTGTTTTGCCCTTTTGACCACCACCCTGCCGGCCCAATCGCCCACCGATCTGGTCGACAGACAGGATGCCGCCGGGGCCCACGTGTCCAAGGCCTCTTCATGGCTCGCCGGCGAGACGGCCACGGGCGAATGGTGGGGCCTTCGGACGAGGCTGGAGGAGCGGGGGCTCGAAATTTTCGGCGGATACACGGCCGAGGTCTGGGACAACACCACCGGCGGCCGGAAACGCGGCGCCGTCTATACGGGATTGCTGGACTTCGGGGTCAATCTGGACCTCGAAGAAGCCCTTGGCTGGAAGGGAGCCAGCATGAACACGACCTGGCTCTGGCTGAGCGGCCGCGACGCCTCCGAAGATCTGGCAGGCAATTTTCTCACCATTTCCAACATCGCCGGATTCAACACCCTGCGCCTGCTCGAACTCTGGTTTCAGCAAAACCTTCTCGACGACAGGATCTCCGTGCGTTTCGGGCAGATCACCGCCGATTCCGAGTTTGTGATCTCGGACTACGCCGGCACCTTCATCAACGGCACCTTCGGCTGGCCGGCCTTTTTGTATATGAACCTTCCCGCGGGCGGTCCGGGTTATCCGATGGGCACCCTGGGGGTGCGCCTCGCCCTGCATCCGGTGGATTGGTTCACGTTCCAGTCGGCGGTCTTTCAGGGCAATGTCTATGACCAGAACGTCAACCGCCATGGCTTCCGCTGGCGGCTCGACGGCGAAAACGGGTTTTATTTCCTGAACGAGGCCCAGGTCCGCTGGAACCACCGTGCGGAGGAACCCGGCCTGCCCGGACAGGCCAAGGCGGGAATGTGGATGCAAACCGGCCGACTCGCCGACGTGCTGGCCGACACCACCAACTCCGGCAACTACGGATGGTATTTCATCGTTGATCAAATGCTCCACCGGGAAACGCCCGCGGTCCCCGCCCCCGCCGGCGGCCAATCCGGGGAAGGCAAGGCGGTCCGGAACGTCCGCGACGGCAAATCCTTTGGTACTCCCGTTGAAAAATCCGCCCAAGGCCTCGGCTGGTTTGGCCGCATCGCCTTTGCGCCGGAGGATCGGAATTTCCTGAATTTTTATTTCGACACCGGCTTCACCTACCAGGGACTCCTTCCCACCCGTGACAATGATGTGATCGGCATCGCGTTTGCCTTCGCCCAACCCGGCGCCACCGCGCGCCGTTCGCTCGTCGACGAAGGCTCGGTGGGTGTCGGCGCGGAAATGGTGCTCGAGGCCACCTACCAGGCGCAGATCACGCCCTGGCTCATCATCCAGCCCGACCTGCAGTTCATCATCCATCCCGGCGGCACGCGCGATTTCGGCAATGCGTTTGTCGTCGGCGCGCGCGCGGCCATCACGTTCTGAGCGCCGGAGGTCCGGCAGGCCCGACCCGCGACGCTTCGTTCCCCGGCCCGTCGCTGGAGGACTTGCCCCATGTGCACGCGCCGAGTAGCTTCGCGTTGATGAAGGCCCTTCTCCTGACCAACGAATATCCGCCCCACATCTACGGTGGCGCCGGCGTGCATGTGCAGTACCTCAGCCGCGAACTGGCGAAGCTGATGTCGGTGGAGGTTCGGTGCTTCGGCGACCAGAATGTCGTGAAGGGCAACCTGACCGCCTTGGGATTTGGCCTCGTCTCGAGCGCCTACACCTGCCCGAAACCCCTGCGCTCCGTCTTCGGCGCGCTGCAGCGGTGTCTCGATTTCAACACGACCCACATCGACGCCGATGTGGTGCATTGCCACACGTGGTACTCCCACTGGGGCGGCCTCCTCGCCAAACTCAACTACGGGCTCCCGCTGGTCGTGACCGTTCACAGCCTCGAACCGCTCCGGCCGTGGAAACGCGAACAGCTGGGCGGCGGATACGACTTCACCTGCTGGCTGGAAAAAACCACCATGGAAATGGCCGACGCGGTCATCGCCGTCTCCCAGGAAACGAAGCGCGACGTGGAGCGGCTTTTCCAGATCGCCCCGGAAAAACTGCACGTCATCTACAACGGCATCGACCTCACCGAATATCGGCCCGTCCCCACCAAAACCTCGCTCAAGCGTTTCGGGATCAATCCGGTCGAACCCTACATCCTCTTCGTCGGACGGATCACGCGGCAGAAGGGCATCATTCATCTGGTCAATGCCATCAAACACATGGACCCCGGCTTCCAGGTCGTGCTCTGCGCCGGGGCTCCGGACACGCCGGAAATTGCCGAGGAAATGAAACGCGCCGTCGCCGCCGCCCAGCGGATCCGGCCGGGAGTGATCTGGATCGAGGAGATGGTCGACGCCAAGACCAAGGTCGAACTCTACAGCAACGCCTCGGTTTTCGTCTGTCCGTCCATTTACGAACCCTTCGGCATCATCAATCTCGAAGCCATGGCCTGCGGCGTGCCCGTGGTGGCCAGCGCGGTGGGCGGCATCCAGGAGGTCGTCGTGCATGGAGAGACCGGCTACCTTGTTTATCTCGACCAGATGAACGAGAGTCCGTTTGAGCCCCTGCAGCCGGCGAAATTCTCCCGCGATCTGGCCGGTCGGGTGAACGAATTGATGGCCGACCCGGCCAAACGGCGCGCCTTCGGGGCCGCCGGACGCCGTCGGGTCGAACAGGTCTTCGGCTGGGATGCCATTGCGCGGCAAACCGCCGATCTTTATGCCTCCCTCGTGCAGTAATCGCAGAATTCCCCTGCCCGCGCGCACACCCTCCCTCCCGGACGGAAACCGGCGAGGCGCGCTGCGAAAAGCCTTGAGGCCCATCTTTTTGTTTTTTCACCATTCCATTTCTGACAGGCTGAGCATCGGATGAAATTCATCGATCAGGTTCGAATCTACGCCAAGGCCGGCGACGGCGGAAACGGCTGCTGCAGTTTTCGCCGGGAAAAATTCGTCCCGCGGGGCGGCCCCAACGGCGGCGACGGCGGCGACGGCGGATCCATCATCCTCAAGGCCGACGTCCACACCGACAATCTGGCCGCCCTTTATTACGAGCCCCATGTCCGCGCGGAACGCGGCGCACACGGCCAAGGAAAGGACAAACACGGCAAAAACGGACGGCACACCTATGTCCGCGTGCCGGTCGGCACCCTCGTCTATCGCCTGCCCGAGGAATTTCACGCCCGCGTGCCCGACCCAGAGTCCGACGAGGAAACCGTCAAGCCGGTCCTCGACCTCCGCACCATGGAGCCCATGGCCGACCTCTCCACCCCGGACGCCGAGTTTGTCCTCTGCACCGGCGGACGCGGCGGCAAGGGCAACACCCATTTCAAGAGCTCCACCAATCGCGTTCCCCGCCAGACGACCGACGGGGAGAAGGGCGAGGAAGGGTGGTTTGCCCTGGAACTTCGCACCATCGCCGACGCCGGACTGGTCGGTTATCCCAACGCCGGCAAGAGCACCCTCCTGGGCAAAATCTCCGCCGCCCATCCCAAGGTGGCCTCCTACCCGTTCACGACGCTCAATCCCATCGTGGGCGTGATCGAACTGGAAGGCTACCGGCGCGCCACCGTGGCGGACATTCCCGGGCTCATCGAGGGCGCGCACGAAAACCGCGGTCTCGGCCACGAGTTCCTGCGTCATATCGTCCGCTGCAAGCTGCTCCTCTTTGTCCTCGACATGGCCGGCAGCGAGGGCCGCGACCCGATTTCCGATTTCCAGTCCCTGCGCCGGGAACTGGACCTTTACGATCCCACGCTCTCGGAGCGCCCCTTTGCGGTGGCCGCCAACAAAATGGACCTCGAAGGCGCCGGGGAAAACCTTCGGCGTTTCAAATCGAAATTCCGCAAGGCCAGGATTCTTCCCATCAGCGCCGACAGGGGCGAGGGCTTGGACGCCGTCAAGGCGCTTCTCGAAGAGTTCGTCTGAGCATGCAGACAGGCACTTCCTGCGGGTGGCCGGGGATGTTTGCACGGGAAGGGGGGGCATGAACCCCGCCTTCGAGCGCCGTCAGTGGCTCAACGCCCATTGGTTTCAGTTCTTCAACGCCATCACCTTCCAGATCGTGATGGGCGCGCCGATCATCGTCTACGCCAAATCCCTTGGCGCCTCCTCGACGGTGCTCGGCATCATCGCCTCCTTCACCCCCCTTCTGACCGTGTTCCAGCTCCCCGCCGCGCAGCACCTGGAACGCTACGGCTACAAGCGGTTTGTCCTCGCCGGCTGGGGCACCCGTACCGTCTTCATCTTCGCCCTTACCCTGGTGCCCCTCATGGGCTTCCTCGACACGGCCTCGAAGATGGCCGCCATGATGTCCGCCCTTTTCATGATCAATCTGATCCGCGGCATTTCCACGGCCGGATGGATGCCCTGGATCACCTCGCTCGTTCCCCAGGAGGTTCGCGGGAGATATCTTTCGATCGACCAGTGTTTCATGTATGCCGGCTGCCTGGTGTCGCTGGTGGCGTCGGCCATCGTGATGACCGGACACGTCGACCCCTGGGAATACTCCCTCGTCTTTTTCATCAGCGCCAGCTGCGGCACGATCAGCCTCTTTTTCATCCGGCGCATTCCCGACGTGCCTCCCAGCGAAACCACCCGGAAGAGCTCCCAACCGGTCCCCTGGGGGGCCATGCTGAAATACCCGCCCTTCCGGAAACTGATCACTTTCAACCTCATTTTTGTGGTCGTCACCGGCAGCCTCGGCGTCTTCACGGTGGAGTTTCTCCGCGAGGAATCCCGCCTCGAGGTGTCCACCGTGCTCTACCTCTCGGCCTTCTCGTTTGTGGGAGCGCTGGTCATGCTGCCGTTCAGCGGTCCATGGGTGGACCGGGTCGGAAGCAAACCCCTGTTCCGCGTCGCCACCCTTCTGTTTGCCCTCCCCATCGCCGGCTGGTGCCTGATCGCCGCCGGTATTTTGCCGAGCCGGATGCCGATCATCGCTGCGCTTAATTTTCTCACCGGCGCCGCCACCGCGAATTTCAGCCTCGCAAGCGCACGCATCACCATGGCCACCATGCCCGAGATGGGCCGCAACCACTTTTTCGCCATGTTTTACGTGATCAGCAACCTCGGTCTCGGCGCCGCACCGGTTGTCTGGGGGGTGACCCTCGACATGATCGGTACCTTCGAGGCCGTGACCGGCGTTTTCCACTGGAAGCGTCACAGCATCTACTTCCTCGCCCTGCTGGCCATCAATGCGATTGCGTTTGCCTATATCAGCCGTCTGCACGAAGCTCCCGGCGCCGGACGCCAGGAGCCTTCGCTGATCTACGCCCGATTGAAACGCGCCTCCCGCTTCTGGCACCGATAAGAAGAACCCATGCGGAATCACTTCAGCCTTTTCCTCGCCCTGCGCTACCTCAAACCCAAGCGCACCTTCGTTTCCGTCATCACGATCATCTCCATCCTCGGCGTCACCCTCGGCGTGCTGGTGCTGATCCTCGTTCTCAGTGTCATGACCGGTTTCGAGCGGGAACTCGAACGCAAGGTCATCGGCTTCGATGCCCACGTGAACATCCTCGGCGACCGTCCCATCGAGGACTGGACCCGCATCCGCGACGAAACGGCCTCCGTTCCCCATGTCGAGGCCATGGCGCCCTTCATTCAGGGGCCCGTTCTGGTCAAATTCCAGAACCGCAACATGGCCCCGAAGGTCCGGGCCATCGATCCCGAGCTCGAGGAAAGGGTCGCGAGCATCAGGGATTTTCTCATTCGCGGAACGTACGACCTCGACGGGGACAAGGTCATTCTCGGCTCCGAACTGGCCGCCATCCTCGGCGCCGACGTCGGCGACACCATCACGGTGTTTTCGGCGGCGAACATCCAGAAAATGATGGAGGAGTTGGACCGCGCCCAGGAGGAGGGCAAACAGACCGACGCCGCGGCGCTGAAGGAAATGATCCTTCCGCTCGACCTGGAGGTCACCGGCATTTTCGAAAGCGGGCGCTATCTCGTGGACAGCGACTATCTCATCGTCCCGCTCCACATCGGCCAGGAAATCTACGGCCTCGACAGCGACCGGATGGTGCACGGCATCGCCGTGCGCGCCTCCGACCGCTATCTCGCGGACCAGGTGCGGGATGATCTGGACAGGGGCCTCGAGCCCGGTCTGGTGGCCCTCACCTGGATGGACATGAACAAACAGTTGTTCGACGCCATCCGCATGGAGCGAAGCGTGATGTTTTTCATCCTGCTTTTCATCGTCCTGGTGGCGGCCTTCGGCATCATGAACACGCTGATCACCGTCACCGTGCAGAAAACCCGGGAAATCGGCATCATGAAAGCCCTCGGCGCCCAGACCCGCCAGATCATCGGCGTCTTCCTGGCCCAGGGCGTGGTTGTCGGCCTCTTCGGCACCCTCACCGGACTCGCCGCCGGCATCGCCTTGGTTCAATATCGCAATCCGGTCCGTCGGCTGATCTACTCCGTCACCGGCTACGACCCCTTTCCGGCCGGCATCTACCAATTCAGCGAAATTCCGGCGGAGATCGTTCCCCAGGATGTCGCCCTTATCTGCATCAGCGCGTTTGTCATCTGCTCCATCGCCGCCCTTATCCCGGCCTGGTTCGCCTCGCGCCTCGATCCGGTCAAGGCACTTCGCTACGAATAGCCGCCACGCGACCGGCCGTCATTTCGCCGGCCCCGGAAAGCTGTTCACCCACTGGATGGTGAAGTCCGGAAACGAATCCACGATCTGGATCTTGTAATCCGGAAAGGAATCCACCTTCTGCCACAGGCCCGGTTTGTCGGGAAAGGCGGTCACCATCGTCACCTTCAGATCGGGAAAACTCTCCACCACCTTCACCCGATAGTCGGGAAAACTCGTGACGAACTGAATGCGGCCGTAAACGCGGCTCGGATCGACTTTTTTCTCCTGGGCAAACGTTCCACCCATCCCCAAAACCACCGCGAGGAAGGCGACCGACACAGAGGGAATCCGAACTTTTCTCATCCACTTCATAACGCGGCAACGGACGGTTTATTCGATTTTCCGTCATTTGGCCTCCATGGGCAATCCCAATCGGTCGTTGCCGTACTCTCTGGGGGATGGGCGCACCCTCTCGAACGGGACATCGGGCCAACCCGCGTTCGAACAGCCGACGGACGTTGGTTGGCTCTCCTTCTTCTGCCCGGCGGAGGATTCCTCCGTCAGCAGAACGACCGCCGCAATGACGCCGGTCAACGCAAAGGGAATCAAAATGTCCCGTCTCATTATCCTCAAAACGCGCCGCCGGAGCGGTTATTCAACTCCTTCCGGAAAAAGGAACCGGAAAGACCGTCGGTCCCTCGGAAAGCGCACCGGTTCGCCGCAAGGCGCGCCACAGAATCGCGGCGGGGCGGGACCCCGTTCCCGTCCCGCCTCCGCCCCCAAGGTTGGTCCAAGAACCGGCGTCAGGCATGGCGCACATGACTGCGATGCCCCACCGGCGCGGACGAATCCCTCGTGGTCAGACCCGCCACGATCTCAAAGAGACCGACCATCAGGTGGGGCAGGTAAACGACCGACGCAAACCCGAACAGCCACGGTGAGACGGCCAGAAACGCACCCGCCAGTACATCAAACATCAGATGGACCTTGAACGGAATGATCTTGAAAAGTCCGGCTTCATATCGGGTGAGAAGGCTGAAGAACAGCGTGCCCACACCGAGGATCACCGGCACGTAGGTGGCCGCCGAGTTGTCGGCAAAACCGAAAAGCCAGGGAGCGGCTATCAGCGCGACGCCGACGACATAATCGAGAATGGCATGAATGTTTCGTGGTATCATTTTCATATCCGGGTATCGTCCCGGGCGCATCGCCCCGCCGTCGGCGGAAACCCTGAGCGGCCGGTCGATGAAATCCCGGTCGCCCACCCCGAGAGGCCGCCTGTCCGACGGGCCGCACGTCATTCCCACCGGGAGTCCCGGATGATTCCCACCTCCTCGGCCGTCAGTTCGCGGTCATACACCCGCGCATCCTCAATGAGTCCGTCGGGAACCAGCGTATTGAAACACCCGGGACCGCCGATCTGGTATCCCACTCCATCCTGCCAGTAGGTGCCGACGGATTTGGGCACCGCGCATTCCACGCCGTCGACATACAGGCGCAGGACTCCGTTCGGCGAGCCGGTGACGGCGATATGATACCAACGGTCGGCCTCGGCGATGACACTCCCGGGTTGGTTGAGTTTCTCAAAATGACAGATCCGTCCCGTCTCATCGAGGTACGCCCAGGTGGACGCGCAATGGGCCAGACCATGATCACAGGTGCGCCCCATGAGGTTGGTCTGCCGGATGGTGCGCAGCCTGGTCCAGAAACTCAGCGTGTATTGGGCCGGAGTGGTTGCGCGGGCCATTTTCAGCACGTCATCAACCCCGTCCAGGGAAACCGCGCTTCCGACGATGCCGGCCTGATACGCGGGGGTGCCGTTGTGGAAGGTGGCGTTTGCCGTGCCGGCATCATCATCCAGTGTGTCGTCAAAGGTCCACCGTCCGACCAGATTGCGGGTGTTGATGTAAAGTGAGCGTGCCTCCAGTTCCGTGATCGAACGGTCGTAGATGCGGAGATCGTCGATGATTCCGTCGGGAGTGGAATGACTGTGGGCGGCATTGCCTCCCAGATAATACCGGTCACCGCCCGTCCACATCACGCCGGTGAACTTGTAATCCGGCCCTTCCCGAACCCCGTTCACATACAGCCGCATGTGTCCCTGGTTTTTGGCGGAGATCACGATGTGATACCACACGCCGGGCTGCAGCACGGTGGTGCCGGTCAGCCGATATCCCTCCATGAAATATTCCAGCAGCCCGTCTTCCCTCACCGTGAGCCAGTTCGAGGCGCTGTGCATGGGACCGTGCACCAGGGAACGGCACCAGAGGTTCGTTTTGCGAATGACATCGAGTTTGACCCACATGGCGACGGCGTAATCCACGGGATCCTCCTCGATGGGGATGATGACGGCATCATTGACCCCGTCGAAATCCAGTCCCGGCGAGACATATCCCTCCGCATACGCCGGCGTGCCGCCCGAGAAGGTGGCGTCGTGGCTTCCCTTCGCGTCCTCCAGGTTGTTGTCGAAACGCCAGCGTCCCACCAACCGGGGTTCGGCGTCATGGGTACTGACATAGGCGGATTTCGAATAATCCGAAAAGACGCCCGAGGCCTCGGCGCGCACCCGGTAGGCGACGCGGGTTCCGGGAGCGAGATCAAAATCATAATAGGTGGTGACATCGGCGGGAAAACTGACCGGCACCACCGTCCACGGCCCCCATCCCTGCGGGCCGTGGGTTCGTTTTTCCAGGCGGTAGCCGGTTTCTCCGCTGACATCCGACCAGGTCACCCGGCAGGCGCGCGTGCCCTCACTGTCCGCCACAATGTCCTGCGGCTGCGGGGGCCCGAGGGTTCCGGGTCTCCAGCGCTGGAAAAGCACCGCATTGCCGAAATATCCGCGCTCCACCGCGATGAAATATTCGCCATTGGAGCGTTTGAACGCCTGCACACCCATGAAGGAATCGACCCAGGCCTGTTGCTGACCCTGACCGCCGATCACGAGATTGCCCACATGGGAGCCGTCATCCAGGCGGTAGACCTTGACCATGTTGGTGCGCAGATAGGCGCAGAAAAGATATTCCCCCGGGTTCCGGATGGTTTCCCCCCCGGGAAAGGCCGTCAGCGCAAGGCCCGGCGCCGCCAGAGCAGGACGCCCGCCAGGCCAAGCAGGCACGCCGTCGCCGGCTCCGGCACGGCCACCACATTCAGCAGGATGTGACCGTTCTCCAGAGTGAGATACGAGTCCTTGTAATTCTCATCCAGGCCGGTGAGGGTCAGACCGGCGATGATGCGGGAATTTTTCATCCAGGGTGAGTCCGGCAAACTGATTGGAGTCGGTTCCCTCGAAAAGCAGGAAGGTCTGCCCGGTGACGAGAACCCCGGTGATCGACAGCGTGATGGTGTTGCCGTTGAAGACAAAGTCGCCGGCCGCCCCGTTGAGAAGCTGGATGCGGTCGGAAGTTCCGGCGGTGGCGTTGATGTCGAAGACAAACTTCGCCGAGGAGGCGAACTGGGCCACGGGCGCGTCGGTGTTTCCTCCGTCAAAGCCAAGCGTGCCAATGCCTCCGGCGAGAGCGGGATCTCCCGCCGCCACGGTGCCGGCAATTGACAGCGCCGCGCCGGAACCCGGACGGATCACCCCGGTTCCCCCCAGGGTTCCCTCCTCACCGACATGGACAGATCCCGTGCCGGTGCCATCGATGTTGTTCACCAACAGGGTGCCCTGATTGATGACGGTGCCTCCCGAGTGGGAACTGCTGCCGTTCAGCCGCCAGGTGCCGGTGCCGTTCTTGACCAGCGAACCGGCTCCGGTGGCGAGACCGGCCTCCAGCGTGCCTTCCCCGGCGCCCGTGAGCGTCAGGTCGAATCCGCCGCCGGTGATGGCGGTGGCGTTGCTCAGGCGCAGGATGCCGGCGTCGACCGAGAATTGCGTGTCGGCCAGCAGTGTGATCGCGCCGCCGTATTCGTTGTCGCCCCCGGTGTTGACCAGGGCGCCATTCTGTCCGGCCGCTCCTGTGCCTCCGATGCTCAGGGCCTCCGCGCCGATGGTGACATTCTTGTCGAGCTGCAGCGTTGCCCCGCTGCGAATGGTGGTCCCGCGATCCGTACTGCCGAGCGCATTGTCATGGTGGGCCGCGATGATTCCGCCCCAGATGTCCGTGATGCCCGTGTAGGTGTTGTTTCCGGACAGGATCATCTTCCCGTTGCCAAACTTGTCCACCGTGGTGACCCCCTTGCCGTTGTCCCGGATGGAGAGGCCGAATTCGTTGTCGTGCGTGCTCGTGCCGAGAAACCGGAGGGTGAAGTCGAAGTCCGGCGAGGCAAACTCGATGGCTTCATGCGAGGTCATCCGAAGCGCTCCCGAACCGTTGGCCGACCACCCAAATGTCCCCCCCGTATTGATGGTGAACGCCCGGTCGGAGTCATCACCATTGCCGATGTATCGAATGTCGTAACCGCTGTTGAAGGTGAGATTCGACGCCTCACTCGACGAGGCGCCCACCGAGGAAGCCTCCCCGCCGTTTGCCATGCGGAAGAGATACACGGTCCCGGCGCCTTCAAATCGGGTCGCCCCGGTGTACGTGTTCAGACTGGTGGCGTGGTTCTGCGAAATCTGCAGTCCGGCCGTGCCGGTATGGGTGAGCCCCCCGTCCCCGCTGATGGTTCCAATCAGTCCGAATCCGGTCTGATTGGCTACGGTGAGTCCCGTGCCGTTGAGGATGATGTTGGAAAAAATATTCACGTACCCGGCCCCCGCCTGCGTCGAAATCGTTCCGCCGCTCGTGAAGGAAAGGGTTCCCAGGTTGATCGAACGCCCCGGGGACGTGGCCAGAAACTCAATGTTCTTCAGATTGACGGTGCCCGAAACATAAAGGGTGCCCGCTCCGCCGGCCGCAAACGTGGCGGTATCCTCGTTGGTGGTGCCCGTGGTCGAACCCGGGAAACCGTCCCCGGTCCAGTTCCCATCGGTATTCCAGATCTGATCCACCAGGCCCGTCCAGGTTCCGCTGGCGGCGTGAACGGACCCGCCGCAGGCCAGCATGACGGCGCCCGCCGCGATCAAACCGTGCAGAGGTTTCCCCCATCTCGGGGAGAAACGAAAACGCGGGAGGAAGGAGGGAATGGGAAACATTGGGGTTTTCATGGAGTTTGGGCCCTCTCCCATAAGGCCTTGCGGACAGGGCTTGCAAACAGATCACATACGAAACATAAATCCCGCCATGGCACGCAAACCGGTCATTCGAGAGCTCCCCCCCCTCGACGAACTTCTCCCGAATTTTGCCGGATTTTCCGACAGCGAGACCAAGATGGTGGCGCTGGCCGGGGTGCTGCGGGACGTGGCAAAGCAGTCCCGCACGGATGCGCCCCGCCCTTTTTACTCCGTGCGCGAAGTGGCGACCTTTTTTCGCATGAGCGTGTCGGGAGTGGTCAAGGCCTATCAGATTCTCGAGGACGAGGGCCTGTTGATCCGCAAGCGCAGCGCCTTCACGGAACTGGCTCCCCTCAAGGGATACAAGAGGGTGGTTCATCGGGGCATTGTGGTGATTCCCATCTGGATGCCCGGCTTTGTGCACTATCGGGACAGGCGGAGTTTTTTTCTCAGTCTCGAACGGGAGCTGATCCGCTACGGCTACGTGCCCAACATGGTCTTTTACCATCAGGAGGAGGAAATCAAACCGGACTTCGTTCACCGGGTGCTCAGCCACAAACCCGACTACCTGGTCTGGCTGCAACCCTCCCCCAGCGACTCAACGGCGCTGGAAATGCTCGGCGATGCCGGCGTGCGGCTGATTGTGCTTTCGGGATTCATCCGGCACCAGTTCCGCGGTCTTCGTTATCGCATGGAATTGGGTCCCGCGCTGCGGAAGGCCTTCGCCCATTGGCGGAACCTGGGCATCCGCCGGGTCGTCATCCCCACGGAAAACGGTTACACCCGGACCCATGTGGGCTGCGAACCGGGACGGGTGGCCCATGAGATGGGTCTCGAAGTGGACTATGCCCAGCCCGGCAAACGAACCCTGCGGGAACACGTGGCGGCGATGACGCGCAGTTCCCACACCGGCGTGGTTTTCGACGAAGACCTCTGGCACTTTTCCCTCTGCGCCCAAGTGCCGGCGGAAGTCGGCACCCTCGTTCGCCGGATCAGAACCCTCGCCCTTCATCCGCTGAACCTGGCTCCGTCCCATCTCGCCGACAGCACCCTCGACACGATCAAACACGACTGGCAGAGCATCGCCCACCAGGTCGCCCGGAAACTGACCGGACAGGCCGTTTCCGCCCGCGGTCCCACCGTTTTTGAAGCCCGGTTTCAGGAGGACGTTCCGGCGGAAACCTACGGCACCCACCTGGCAAACCTGTGATCCCCCGGCGATGACTCGCCAGACCGCAAACGTTTCGCTACATCCCTCCCCATGGGCCGCAAAGCCGTCATTCGAGAACTTCCGCGATTGATCGACATCCTTCCGGATCGCGAGGCCTGGCTGAAAGCCCCGAACCGGGGCCATGCGGTCGAAAAGGGGCTCCGGCGGATCGTGGCCTCGGTGCGGGGGGAGGATCGCCTACCCTTTTATTCCATGCGGGAGGTCGCGGCGTATTTCGACGCCTCCCTCCGGGCCGTCTCGGCGGCTTATGAGAAACTCAATCAGGAGGGCCTCCTCACCATCGTGCGCGGCTCGAAAACCATCCTCGAAGGCCGCCGCCAGGCTCCCAAAACGCCCCTTCGCGGCGTGGTCGGCGTCCCCATCGCCCTGCCCTCCTTTTTGTACGGCAACAATCCGCGTCAGCTGTTCATCCTCTTCGAGGAGGAACTCCGCCGGCTCAACTACGTGGTGGATTTCATCTTTTACGCCACCGGCTCCGACGACACCCACCAATTGGCGGAACGCCTGCTGTCCCATGATCTCGACACGGCGGTGTGGATCGGACCGCCCCAGACGATGAAGGAGGCCATTCTTCGCCTGGACGACGCCGGAATCCCCCAGGTGATCATGTGTGACGGCCCCGCCATGCTCCCTCTCCAGGGATACACCCTCGATCTCGACCGGGGGTTCCGGGAAGCCGCCGCCGGCTGGCACAAAAAAGGGCTTCGTTCCGTCCATCTGGTCGGACCCACCCGAAGCCTGGCGCCTCATTTTTTGCGAAAAATCCGCGCGGCCTATTCCCTCAGGGGGTTTCGCGTCACCGAGGGCTTCTGCGAACCCGACGAATTCTTCTCCCGGATTGAGCGTGTTCCGGCCTCCACCGGCCTCGTGTTCCTGGAGCATTTTCATTACGAAATGCTCTGCAACCACGACTGGCGGACCATGCGCGACCTCTTCCTCCGCCATCGCACCCTGTTGGCCCAGGGCCCCGTCCATCATCATGCCTTCCACGGAACGCGGATCCCGGCGGACACCCTGGACCTTCGCTTTTCGGAAATCGCCGTGCGGCTGGCGCGGGACATCACCACCCGGGCCTACCTTGATCCCGCCAACGACACCACCTTTGCCACGCACTGGGCGCCCGACTGCGACCTGGGGTCGGTGCGGAGGGAAATCTGAACCCCCGCGTTCGCGCGCGAACTGTTCCGCATCTGTCTGGTTTGGCGGCGTATTTCGTCGGCCGGAATGATGCGTCCGCATGACCCCGATTCCCGCGCATTACATCTCGGGCACCCATTGGGACCGTGAATGGTACCGCCCCTTCCAGGAATTCCGGTTCCTGCTCGTCAGCCTCGTGGACGAACTGCTCGAAACCATGGAGACGAATCCCGATTTTCGATTTTTCCAGCTCGACGGGCAGACCTGCATCCTGGACGACTACCTGGAAATCCGGCCGGAAAACCGCACGCGGCTGGAGGCTCTCATTCGGGACGGCCGGCTGCTGATCGGCCCCTGGTTCACCATGCCGGATCTGTTTTGTGTCGGGCAGGAGGCCCTCATCCGCAATCTCCTCCTGGGTGCGACGATCTGCCGCGAGTGGAACACCGAACCCATGCCGGTGGGCTTTGTGTGCGACATGTTCGGCCACCCCTCGCAACTGCCCCAGATTTTGGCCGGCTTTGGATACCGCGATTGTGTGCTGGGACGCGGAACAAACGAGTCCACCACCCCCCCCTTCTTCACCTGGGAGGCTCCGGACGGCTCGCAGGTGCTGGTTTTCAAACTTCAGGACGCCAACGGCTATGGGGCCTTTGCCCTGCCCCGGGCCACGGTGGAAAAACGCAAGCTCTTCATCATGCAAACGATGAAGGAATTTGTGCGCGAACTGAACGGGGCGGCCGGCGATCCCGCACGCGAACGCGAGGTGCGGCAGCGTCATTTCCGGAAGGAAATTTCGGCCTATGTGCGTCACGAAATCTCCCGGGGCGGTCCCGTGCTCTGCCTCATGGACTCGATGGACCACATTCCGCCCGCCTCGGAAGTGGGCGGCTACCTCGCCATGCTGCACGAAGCCTGTCCGGAAATTCGTGCCGAACACTCCAGCCTGCCGCGCTTTTTTGCCGAAGCCCGGACCCTTTTGAAGGATCCCCCCGTCCGTCGCGGGGAGCTGCGGGAACCCAGCCGGCAGCGCAGCGAATACCTCTGGCTCATTCCCAACTGTCCCTCCGCGCGTGTCGGACTGAAGCTGGCCAACGACGCCTGCCAGAATCTCCTGGAGCGGTGGGCCGATCCGCTCACCGCCATCGCCAATCTCGAGGGTGCCTCCATTCCCCGCCGGCATCTTCGCGTGGCCTGGAAATATCTTCTTCTCAATCACGCCCACGACTCCATCTGCGGCTGTTCGATCGACCAGGTCCATCGCGACATGATGTACCGCTTCGATCAGTGCCGCGTGCTGGCGGAGCAGCTTCGGGCGCAGGCGATCGGCCATCTCACGGCGTCGAGCACCGAACTGGCGCGTCACCCCGGCGAATTCACCCTCACCCTCGTGAATCCGCTGCCCGAA
The DNA here is from genome assembly GCA_937960895.1 of uncultured Spartobacteria bacterium. Taxonomy (GTDB): domain Bacteria; phylum Verrucomicrobiota; class Verrucomicrobiia; order Chthoniobacterales; family Terrimicrobiaceae; genus CALCJD01. Next base: position 108,260 of record CALCJD010000146.1, read on the forward strand.
GCCCGGAACGAAGTCGAGGTGTTTGCGGTCGACCTGCCGCCCGACTATCCGGCGGAATTCCGCGAGTCGTTTTTCTCCCATCCGCTGAAGGCCTTCACGCTGGAGACCGCCGACGGCGAGCCGGTGCCCTACCAGCGCCTGGAACAGATCCCCCTGACCAACGAACGCTCCCGCCACGCGCAATATTGCTTCCAGAGCGACGGACCCTTCACCAGGGTGCGCGTGGCCGCCCGGGTGCCGCTCCCGGGGCTCGGATTTACATCGCTCCGCGTCGTGCCCTCACCCACTCCCGTCCGGTCCCACGGATCCCTGCGCACGGGCCCTCTGAGCGCGGCCAATGAATTTTTGGAAATCCGCCCGGGCCCCGGCGGCACCCTGGCGCTTCGGGACAAACGGTCCGGGGAAGAATACCGGGATCTCTTCCAACTGGAGGACCGCAGCGAAACCGGCGACGGCTGGTTCCATGTTCACTCGCCCAATGACACCCTGATCCTCTCCGGTTTGAGTGAAGCGCAGGCGGAAGTCGTCCACGACGGCCCCTCTCTGGTGGGTTTCCGCGCACGGGTGCAGCTGAGACTTCCCTCCCGCTACGACGGGCACCGCCAGACTCCGCTGGAACACCGGACCCCCCTGGAAGTCCAAATCGACTACATCCTGCGCGCAGGCGCCCCCGCCGTCGACGTGGACGTGCGGGTCGGGAACACCTGCCGCGATCATCGCCTCCGCCTGCTGCTTCCCACCGACTGCCCGGAAGCCTCCACCTACCTCGCCCATCAGGCCTTCGACTTTGTCGAACGACCCGTCCCGATCGACCCGCAAACCGCGGACTGGCAGGAAAGCGAAATCGCCGAGAAACCCTTTCTGGACATTCAGGCCGTGCAGGCCGGACAACGCGGGCTGGCGCTGCTCTCCGCCGGAGGCGTGCACGAGGGCGGCGTCGCCGACGACCGGCGCCGCACCATGCATTTCACCCTGCTGCGCGCGTTCCGCCAGACCATTGCCACGGGAGGCGAGGAGGGGGGACAGGAACTCGGCGTCCGCCGCTTCCGCTTTCGGCTGCTGCCGTTTTCGGGGAGATTTCCCCGCTCGGAAGCCCTCGCCCAGCTGGCCCGCCTGCAGACCGGAATTTTCACCCGCCAGACCGGCCCCCGTCCCTCCGGGTTTCCCCCGATGGAGGGAAACCAACCGGCCACCCGGGGGTTTCTCGAGGCATTGACGGGTACGCTCCCGGTCTCCGCCATCAAGGCTCCCGAAAGCGGCCCGGGGCTCGTCGTCCGTCTCTGGAATCCCCATCCGCACGAAGCGAGGGAAACGCTGCGCTTTCACCGTCCGGTGACCGCCGTCTCCCCTCTCGATCTCGCGGAACGTCCGGCGGCTTCCTGCCGCGCGGAAATCCGCAACCGTCACGAGGTGACAATCACCGCGGCACCGCACGCCATCGTCACGGTTCGGGTGGAACTCGACACCTCCCGCCGAGACTTCCCGTCACGTCCAACAAGTAACCATTTGGATACTTTTTTTAACAGCCGGCTGGATTAAATTGCCGTTCTGCGTATTTCTCGGATGGACCGCACAATCCCAGAGGTACGCCTTATGAATTTTTCCGAAACCAGGGTGCTTTCCGCACGGGTGGAATTTTTTCCCCAAAAATTCCGCGTGCCCATGCGCCTCAGTTCCGGTCTGATCGAGACCATCACCGAGGCCCGCGCGACCGTCCGGGTGCGGGTGGGCTCCCTGGAGGGGGAAGGCCGGGGTTCCATCTATCTCAGCGATCTCTGGTCCTGGCCGGATCCCTCCCGCTCTCACGAACAACGTGACGCCATCCTTCGCAAACTTTGCACCCGCATTGCCGCTGAGCTCCCGAACCTGACGGGAGCGGAGGCACACCCGCTGGAACTCGGGCTCAGGCTTCACCGGGCCATTTGCGACGAACAGGACGAAATCCCCACCCTCGCGCGGGCCATGTGCACCGCCCCCTTTGACGCGGCCATTCACGACGCCGTCGGATACGCCACGGGGCTCTCGGCTTTTGCGTTTTACAGTGAACCGGTCGCCATTCCCTCGGCGGATTCCCATTTCGGGGACGGCGCCTGCGCCGCCATCAGCGACCTTTTGCAGTCTCCCGCGGAGGCGATCGAAGGCTGCCTGATCGTCAACGCCCACGACGACCTTGGCGAACCCTTCGCCCGGGAGCTGCGCCGATTCGGCTACCGTCGCATCAAGGTCAAACTGCTGGGGCGCAACAAGGAGGACGACGCCCGTCTCACCGCCAACGCCTACCGGGCCGCCCGAGAATCCGGGGTGCCGTCCATCCGGCTCAGCGTCGACAGCAATGAAGCCCACGCCAACGCCGACGCGGTGCTCGAGTATCTCGTCGAACTGGAAAAAACCGACCCCGAGGCCTATGCCGCCCTGGATTACCTGGAGCAACCCACCAGCCGCGATATTGTCAACCATGCCTTTGACTGGCGGGCGGTCTCCGCGCGGAAACCCGTGATGATCGACGAGGGCCTGACCAGCCTGGAACGGCTGCCGCTGGCCATCGAACAGGGGTGGAGCGGACTCGCCCTCAAGACCTGCAAGGGTCACAGTTTCGTCCTGATGGTCGCTGCGTGGGCCAGACGCCATGGATGGCAATTGACGATGCAGGATCTGACCAATCCCGGCCTCGCCGCGATTCATTCGTACCTGCTGGCCGCCCGGCTGCCGCTGCTCGGGGGCATCGAGCTGAACTCCCCGCAATTCACCCCACACGCCAACGAACCCTGGCTTCCCCGCTTGGCCCCGCTATTCGACGTCCGCGACGGCTTCCATCGGCTGCCGACCGACGTTCCGGGTCTGGGGTCAAGGTTGTAATCGATTTCCGCGCGGCTCAGAAGCCGGGCCAGGGCACACCCCAGAGGGTTGGAGACCGTTGGGGTTTCGGTGGCGTTTTTGGTGCCAGCAGACGGCAGACCCCGGCAAAACTCAGGCTGCACTGCAGGCGGCGCTGGGTCTTGCCGTCAATCTTGGGGTTGAGCGTGATGGTGGCTTCCGTGAAGGGCGGCCGATTCTTGACGGCCTGGGCCCGGACCCGGGCCTGCTCCGGACTGAGCGAACGGTCCTTGATGACGGCGTCCAGCTTTTCCAGATCCGCCCGTGTGATGCCGCCCCAGAGTTTGCGCCACGCCGCCGGTTCCACCCGCACGGCGGCGATGGCGACGATTTTTCGCCCCCCGTCGCCGTCCTCCCAATAGCCGATGACGAGCCAGAACGGTTCGTTGATGTCAAACTGGCGGAGGGCATCGCCCAAATCCACGGGTCCCCTGTAACGCGCCGTCTTGGGGTTCACCGGAATGCCGCCAAAGCGCCTGTTGGCGGCGGCGGGGATGTCCCATTTTTGCGTGTAGGTTTTGGGCCGGTAACCGTCAAAAAAGGTGTCCCGCACCCATTGTTCAAAAACCACGCCGTGGTGCTGACGTTCGGCGGCCGGGGCCTGACCGCAGAGGATCAGCAAAAGCAGGGCGACGGATCGTGGCAAGGCAGACACCGGGACGCACTCTAGGGCCCTGTTCCGAAACCGGCAAGCCGGCGGGAGGAAAGGCCGGCAGCCCTGCAGCCCGCACCGTCCGCAGACGGCCTGTCCCCGTCGTCCGCCGCATTGACACTCCCCGTCCCCGACGGTGTAGTGACGGCAATGCCAGACGCCCTTCGCGCCGTGTTTTGCGATCCCGCCTTCCGCTATGGACTGAAGTTCGGGCTGGCCGGCGTTGTGGCGGTTTTCATCGCGCTGGCGCTGCGGCTGGAGGAGCCGACCTGGGCGCTCTTCACGGTCTTCGTGCTGATGATTGCGCAGTTTGTGGGCGCCATCGCAGAGAAATCCATCTTTCGCATCATCGGCACGACCCTCGGCGCCGTTCTGGGCTATCTGGTGACGGCCGGTTTCGAGCAGCAGCCGGTGGTGTTTCTCCTGCTGGTCGGCGGAGTGGTCGGATTCTGCACAGCCATGTTCGGGCAAAGCCGCTATCCGTATGCGTTCCTGCTCTGCGGGCTCACCATGACCGTGGTGACCAGCAACGGACTCAACAATCCGGACTTCTCCTGGCAGTTCGCCCTGTGGCGCATTGAGGAGGTCACCCTCGGCATCCTTGTGGCCATCGTGGTGCAAAGCCTCATCTGGCCGCGTTTCGCGCGCGTGGAGTTTGCCCGGAGCACCCGGGAGGCCTTTGCCGACCTGCGCGCCTGCTTCCAGGACAGCGCAAATTCGGTCTTTGCCGGCGGCAGCGAGGAGGCCGTGCGCCGGGCGGAGGATTTTCCCGCCCGCATCTCCACGCTGCGCGGGCTGCTGGATTTCGGCGCACGGGAAAGCCAGTATTTCCGCGACCGGCTTCCGACCTATTTCGAAATCACCTCCTGCCTTTCCCGGATCGCCTCCGCCATCGCCACCCTGTCCCGGTCCGTGCCGCCGGATTCCTTCTACGCGGCCAAGGTCCGTGCGGAAGCCGAGGCCGTGCATCAGGCGCTCGGCGACGCCCTGGCCGATCTCGCGGAGGAAACCTCGGCTCCGGAGACCCGCGCCCGGCATCGCAGGCATCTGCAGGAAGCCTTCGGCACCCTGGAGGCGCGGTTGAAGGAGCTGCGCCACGACCCCCGGCTTTTTGATCTGCCGCCGGACGAAACCCTCGCCTTCGGGCTGCACCTGCTGGCCGCCGACGAAATCCGTCAGCAAATCGAGCGGGCCCACGAGTTGCTCGATTCGCTGCCGTCCCCCGGGGATTTGCGCGCCACGCGCGAACCGGAACCGTTCGTCTCGCCCGTTCCCCCGCCCTTCTGGATCCGCAGCGGCATCAAGTCGGGGATCGCCGTGGTGGTGGCCCTCATCCTTGACAACTGGCTCCAGCCTCCGGGCGGCTCGATGCTGGTGCTGGGCGCCTGGGTCATGACCTCGCTCAACGCCACAAGCCCCGGAGGACGCGGCGACTGGCGCGCGTTTCATTACGTCATCTACTCGATTCTCGTGCTGATGGCCGTCAGCCTGATCCTTCTGGCCATCCGCCCGCTGCTGTCGAGCTATGCGGTGATGAACACCATCATTTTCGTGTGGTTGTTCATCTGGGGGTATCTGACCTTCCACACCCGCGGCATAACCATCCCGATGCAGATGGCCATGCTGATGATCGTCGGCATTCTGGGGCTCAACGGTCAGGAACCGATTTCCTTCCGGGCGATCTCGGACTTTTTCTTCGGGCTCGCCTTTTCCGTCGTGCTGGCGGCATTGATCCAGCGGCTGATCTGGCCCTCCCTTCCGCAATGGGAACTTCGCGACCGCCTCGTCGAACTGCTCCGGCTCTGCCGGCGGATACTAACCGACGGTCCGTCCGCGCTCCCGCTCTGGCAGAAGACCCGCATTGCCCTCATCCCCGGCGAGGCCAGCGTGCGCATCGCGCGGCTGACCGCCCCGGTGGTTCCGGAGGGAGAGCGGGAGCGGCTGGGTTCCTACCTCAACATCCTGCGCCGTGTGGGCGCCCAGCTTTCCCTCGCCGTCGGCCGGATTCCCCCGCTTTTGCCCGCCGAACACGCCGACGAAGGGCGGCGTCAGGTGGCCGGACTCGAGGCCGAATTGCAGCGTCACCTCTCCGCGCATGAAGCCTCATTGCTTGAGGCCGGGCCGCCCGAGGTCGACGCCCAAAAACTCGGCGAACTTCTCGCCGGCTGGCGCCGCTGGATCAGCGAACTCCGTGTCTGGATGCTGCACCGGGATTTTCCCGCCCACGAGATCGTCCGTCTGGTCGGTCTCTCCAGCCGCTACGAGGAGGCCGGAAAGGACTTGATCCAGGCCGGCGAGGAAGCCCGGCGCCTGCGCCTCTCGCATTACATGGGGGATTATTCGCTGTAAGGGGAGAACCCGCGCGGATGCGCGTCTCCCGTCCGCCCCCCCCGACCACCGATCCTCCGGCGGCACTCCTCCCCGGGGAGGGTTAATGCACAATCGTCACCGGTGTTCCCAGCGGAGCATTCTCGAAAAAGATCCGGGCCATGTCCTTGGGCAGCCGGATGCATCCGTGGGAATCGGGCACGCCCGGCAGGTAGCCCGCATGCATGCCGACGGCACCGGTCACGCGCATGAAATAGGGCATCGGTGCGCCCTCGAAATGCGCCCCGGGCGGACACTTGTCGCGGTGCACTCCGACATTGCGCACGACAATGTTCCCCTCGGAGTCCACAAAGTTCCCATACAGATTGGAAACGTGATTGGCGTTTTTCTGAATGACCCGAAAGCTGCCGGTCGGGGTGTTGTAACCCTCCCGTCCGCTAGAGATCGGCGACATGCCGACGAGTTTGCCACCCTTGTAAAAATAGGCCTCCTGGGCGCCGAGATCGATGCGGATGGAGGGCGCGCCGGAAACCCCGTCCCCGTTCCAATACCCGGCGCTTTGCACCCGGCCGGCCTGGGTGTGTTTCGTCACCACCCGACCGTCCGCGCCCAGATACAGCGTGGCGTAGCTGTCGGACTGCAGCTGTCGTTCGGTCAGATGGCGGCTGGGTTTGACTTTCGGGGGAGCGGCGCATCCGGCCAGGCATCCCGCCGCCAGCAAACTGAAAAGACGCAGGTTCATGGCGGAAATGCCTAGCGGGAACCGGGCAAATCGAAAAGCGTCAAAAGTCGTCCTTGCAGACCGTCGCAACCGTGCGATGAATGCGGAATGAAGACGGAAGAAGTCCGCGAAGTGGAATTCGAAGTCCTGCCGCCCGAGCGTCCGCGCGGCGACAGCGAACTTTCCCGCCTCATCGCCTTCATTTTGGACGATCTCATTCCCCTGCCCGGAACCAAATACCGGGTGGGCCTCGATCCGATCATCGGGCTCATTCCCGGCGTGGGCGACGCCTCCACCGGCGCATTTGCCAGCATCATCCTTTTCCAGGCCCTCCGCGCCGGCGTGCCGCGCGTGGTCATCGCCCACATGGCCGCCAATATCCTCATCAACTCCGTCCTCGGCGCCCTTCCCGGCGTGGGCGACCTGTTTTCCGCCTGGTTCAAGTCGAACCGGAAAAACTATGCCCTGCTGCAAAAGCACTCCGGCACCCGCCGCGCCTCGACCCGTGCGGACTGGATTTTCGTGGGCGGCCTGCTCACCCTCATCGTGCTGGGCGTGGTCACCGCCGCACTGGCCGCCGGCTACATGGCCGTGAGCATGCTGCGCTGGATTTTTGGCTAGCGCCGGTCGGGCTCCCACGACCATGCTGGGCGGTTCATGGATCCGCTCGAATCCCACCTTCGCGAACTCTCCGCCTGCCGGCGGTGTCCGTCCATGCACCGTCCGGTCGTGGTCGGACGACCGGTCAACAGCCGCATCATCCTGGTCGGCCAGGCGCCGGGCGTGAAGGAGCCCTTACTGGGCAAACCCTTTGCGTGGACCGCGGGAAAGACCCTGTTCAAATGGCTCGAGCGCGCCACGGGCTGGAATGAGGACACGGCCCGGTCCCGCATTTATTTTGCCGCGGTCTGCCGGTGTTTTCCTGGCAAGAACCCCAAGGGCGGCGACCGCGTGCCGGACGAAGCCGAGATCAGCGCCTGCTCGCACTGGCTGGACCGGGAATTCTCCCTTCTCAAACCCACCCTCGTCCTGCCGGTGGGCAAGCTGGCCATTTCGCAGTTTCTGGATTTCCCCTCGCTGGCCGACGTGGTGGGACGCACGTGGACCATTCCGCGCGGACACGGTCCGGTGGATCTCATTCCGCTTCCCCATCCGTCCGGGGCCTCCACCTGGCACCGCATGGAGCCGGGCAAATCCCTGCTCGAAAAAGCGCTGGACCTTCTCGCCGGTCACCCGGCGCTCAAACAGACCGCCCTGGCGGCCTGAGAACACACGGACCGGATCGCGTTCCCCGCCCACTCCACCGCGCCGACCCGGACAACGGTCTAAAGTTTCAGCACCTTGGTCAGCCGCTCGGCGATGCCCTTCACCACCCGCACGCGGGCGTACCACTTGTAGTTGGCCGGAATGACGATCCACGGCGCCACGTCGGTGGAGGTTTTTTCAAACATGTCCTCGGCGGCCTGGTTGTGCTGGTTCCAATGTTCGCGGTTGCGCCAGTCCTCGTCGCTGATCTTCCAGTGCTTGTAGGGATCGGCTTCCCGCCGTTTGAAGCGGGCGAGTTGTTCGTCCTTCGTGATCTGGAGGTAAAACTTCAAAATGATCGCCCCGTCGTCGGCCAACTGGCGTTCAAATTCGTTGATCTCGCGGTAGGCGCGCTTCCATTCGGCCTCGGAACAGAATTTTTCCACCCGTTCGACCAGCACGCGGCCGTACCAGGAGCGGTCGAAGATGGCCATTTGCCCGTAGGGGGGCAGCTTTGTCCAGAAGCGCCACATGTAGTGGTGTTGATATTCCTCGGGCGTGGGTTTGACGATGGAATAAACCCGCACGAGCCGGGGATCGAGCCGCTCGGTCACCCGCTTGATCGCCCCGCCCTTGCCGGCGGCATCGGGGCCCTCCATCACGATGATGACGGACCGCTTTTTCTCGCGCAGCACGAGCTGGGCGTTGAGGAGCTCAAGCTGGTATTTTTTCAGGAGGCGTTTGTATTCGTCCTGTTCCAGCGACTTCGACTGGTCGAGTTCGTCGAGACGGATGCGGTCTTTGGCCATGCGGAGAGAGTGTGCTGCGCTCTTAGCGTGAACCCGGGCCGATGGGAAGCCTCAAGCACGCATCATCCAGGTAAATTCGATGAGCTGGGCGTGGGGGATGTAAAAATAATCCGGGGCGTAGCTGACGTTGCGGCTGAGAAAACCGAACAACCCGCGGCGCCAGCGGGCCAGGCGGTGTCCGACGTATTCCACGATGAGTTCGCGTCCCAGCACGTAAAACGTGTCCGGCCCTCCGCTCCGGATGGCGCCCCCGGAAATCCGGCCCGCCTGCGCGAGAATCTCCGGCGCATGCGGCTCCTGCATGTATCCATGCAGCGCCGTGACGTGCCAGAGGTGGGTGCCGAGCCGCTCGACCTTCACGCAGCGCGGCATGTCGACATCGCTCTCCATGGCATTGACCAGGCTCAGCAAAATCACCTGGTCGCGGAGCACGCCGTTGCGGCGCAGGTATTCGAACGCCCGGGCCGCCGCATAGCGGGGATGGCGGTTGCCGGTGAGAAAAACCATCTGTCCGGGCACGCGGAGGGACGGTTCGTTTTCGAGGCGCGCGGCCAGTTCCTCCGGCGAGGACGGCCGCGACCGCATGTGTTCCAGAATGATGGAACGACCGGCATGCCAGGTGAGCATGATGATGAGAAGCACGCCGGCCACCAGGAGGGGAAAATATCCGCCCTCGGGGAATTTGGTGAGACAGGAAACCAAAAACGGCAGCTCAATGCAGAGCAGGCCCGCGGTGAGCGCCGCCGACCGCCAGAGCGGCCATTTCCAGCAGCGTTGGGTGACGAGGAAAAGCGAAAGCGTGGTGATGACCATCGTGCCCACCACGGCGAGCCCGTAGGCGGCGGCGAGGTTGTCACTGGAACGGAAGGTCAGAACGAGCAGGATGCACACCACCCCCAGGACCGCGTTCGTGGTGGGCACGTAAACCTGTCCGCGTTCATTGCGGCTGGTGTGCATGACAAGAAACTTCGGGAAATAGTTCAGTTCCTGCGCCTGCGCGGTGAGGGAAAACACGCCGGAAATGAGGGCCTGCGAGGCGATCACGGTGGAGGCCGTGGCGAGAATCACCAGGGCCAGCGTCGGACCGCCCGCCGGAACCATCTGGAAAAAGGGCTCGATTTTTTGAAACGCCGGGGGATCCGAAAAAACCGCCGGACGGTCCAGCACCACCGCGGCCTGGCCGAGATAATTCAAAAGCAGGGCCGGCAGGACCACCCCATGCCAGGCCCGGGCGATGGCGCGCCGACCAAAATGGCCCATGTCCGCATAAAGCGCCTCCACGCCGGTCACCGCCAAAACCACCGCTCCCATGATGGCCAGGGCCGTCCAGCCCGCCTCCCGGAGGAGGCCGATGGCATACAGCGGATTGAAGGCCTGGAGGGCTCCCGGATGCCGGAAAATCCAGAAGGCCCCCATCGCTCCGAGAACCCCGAACCAGACCAGCATCACCCAGCCGAACACAAAACCCAGGCGCCCCGTGCCCAGGCGCTGCAGCAGAAAAAGAACCGCCAGGATCGCCACCGTGAGCGGAATCACCGCCTTTGCCAGGGAGGGCCGCACGATCTCGAGTCCCTCCAGCGCGCTCAGCACCGAAATGGCGGGGGTGATGGTGCCGTCCCCGAAAAGGAGCGCCGCCCCGAAAAGCAGCATCAGCACGGAGACGGGCAGTCTGACGCGCGGCGACTTCGCCTGCCTTTTGTCGAGCAGCGCCAGGAGGGCAAACACCCCGCCCTCGCCGTGGTAGTCGGCCCGCATGACGATGAGGATGTATTTCACCGACACCAGCAGGATGAGGGTCCACAAAATGAGCGACGTCACCCCCAGCACGGCGGCGGGCCCCGGATGCGCCACGGCGGTCATGGCGGTTTCAAAGGCATACAACGGACTGGTGCCGATGTCCCCAAACACAACCCCCAGGGCGCCGAGGGAAAGCGCCAGCTTGTGTTTGTCCGGACGGGCTTCCATCGCCCCGCGTGTAACGTCTCCCGGCGGGTCAGGCGACAAAAAATCGAGGGGACATCGGCCGGAATCCGCCCCCTCTTTCGCCTTTGCGCCCGGCCGCGAAATCGCGCAGGCTGGGATAATGCAACTCGACCTCGACCTCCACGGCAAACCGGAGCCCGAACCGGCGCCGCGGATTTTTTCCGTGGCGGAACTCACCCGGAAGGTGCGCGACCTGATCGAACGCGGCATCGGCGAGGTGTGGGTCGAGGGGGAAATTTCCAACCTCCGCCGGCAGGGCTCCGGGCATCAGTATTTCACCCTCAAGGACGGCACGAGCCAGCTGGCCTGCGTGCTTTTTGCGGGAACCGCCGCGACGCTGCGCGGGGTCAAACTCGCCGACGGCCGGCACGTGCAGCTTTTCGGCGGGGTCACCGTGTATGAGGCGCGCGGCCAATACCAGATGATCGTCCGCCTCGTGCAAAACCGGGGCGAAGGCGCCCTGCAGGCCCGGTTCGAGGCTCTCAAGCGCCTCCTCGCCGCGGAGGGTTTGTTTGACGCCTCCCGCAAGCGTCCCCTGCCGCGTTTTCCCCGGCGGGTCGGACTGGTCACCTCGCCCACCGGAGCCGCCGTGCGGGATTTTCTGCACGTCCTGCACCGCCGCCATCCCGGCATCGAGGTCCTCATCAATCCCGTCCGCGTACAGGGCAGGGGCGCCGCGGCGGAAATCGCCCGCGCCATCCGGGAATTGGGCGAACCGGAAAAACACCGCCTGCCGGCCGTGGAGGTCATCGTGGTCACCCGCGGCGGCGGCAGCATCGAGGACCTCTGGGAGTTCAACGAGGAAGTTGTGGCCCGCGCCATCGCGGCGTCCCCCGTTCCGGTGGTCAGCGCCGTCGGACACGAAATCGATTTCACCATCGCCGACTTTGCCGCCGATGTCCGCGCCCCCACGCCCAGCGCCGCCGCGGAAATTCTCGCCGCCGACCGCGTCGCCGTGATGACCCGGTTCCGTCAGGACGCCGCCCGGCTCACCGGCGCGTGCCGCGGACGGCTTTCCCTGCTCGAAGCCCGGCTCGGCGCCTTCCGTCAGTCGCCGCTTTTTCACGAACCCGTCCGTCGCATGCGGGACCTGCGACAGACCCTCGACCGCCTCGCCGAAACGCTGGAAGACCGGGTCACCCTGACGGTGGAACGCCGCCGTCATGCCCTCGGCACCCAGATCACGCGCCTGGCCGCCCTTTCCCCGGTTCAGGCCATCCGCGAGACACGCCACACCGCCGCCCTGTGGCTGCAGCGCATGGAAGGCGCCCTGCGCGAGCAAACCACCTCCCGCCGCACCCGGCTGGAACGCGCCCGCGGCGTTCTGGAGGTTCTCAATCCCGGCGCCACCCTCGCCCGGGGGTACACGATCACCTTTGACGCCGACGGACACCCCCTCACCTCCGCCCGCGACCTGCCCGAAGGCGCGACCATCCGGACGCGTTTTCACGACGGCGAGGTGGAAACCCACACTGCGAAACATTTGACGCCCGCGCCCGGACGGATAAAAAAGAAGGCCACGTGAGCAAGACCTTTGCCGATCTCGAAAAAATCTACCGGCGCCCGTTTTTTGATCTCCTGCAGGAAGCACGGCGGGTTCACCAGGAAAACTGGCCGGAAAATGAAATGCAACTTTGCACGCTTCTCAGCGTGAAAACCGGCGGCTGCAGTGAAGACTGCGCCTATTGCGCCCAGAGCGCCCGCTACAACACGGGCGTGCAGCGCGAGAAGCTCATGACCGCCGAGGACGTGCTGCCCTACGCACGCCAGGCCCGAGCCAACGGCTCCACGCGCTTTTGCATGGGCGCCGCCTGGAAGGGCGTGTGCGACGGGGATCAAAAATTCGAGCAGATGCTCGAGACGATCCGCGAAGTCGGCAAGCTGGGCATGGAGGTGTGCGTCACCCTCGGCCACCTCACCGACGCCGAGGCCCGCAAACTCAAGGAAGCCGGTGTCACCGCCTACAATCACAACATCGACACCTCGCCGGAGCATTATCCGAACATCGTCCGCACCCACACCTTCCAGGACCGCCTGGATACGATCGGCGCCGTGCAGCGCGCCGGCATGAGCGTGTGTTGCGGCGGCATCATCGGCATGGGGGAAAGCGAGGAGGACCGCCTGCGCATGCTGGAGGTGCTCTGCGGTTTCAATCCCCCGCCGGAAAGCGTGCCGATCAACTGCCTCATGCCCATGCCCGGCACCCCGCTGGAGGAATGTCCGCCGGTCGACGTCTTTGAACTGGTCCGGCTCATCGCCACCACGCGCATCGCCCTGCCGAAGGCCAAGGTGCGCCTCTCCGCGGGCCGCACGCGGCTCTCCCGCGAGGCGCAGGCGATGTGCTACTTCGCCGGCGCCAATTCCATCTTTTACGGGGAAAAGCTGCTCACCGCGGCCAACCCCTCCTCCAACGCCGACCTGGAACTCCTGCGCACGCTCGACCTTCAGCCGCAGGCGCCCTATTCCGACGTGCCCCGCCCCGAAGACTCCCAACCGCAGCCCTGCTGCTCAAACGCCTGCCCTTCCGTCTCCGCATGAAAATCGCCATCGGCTCCGATCACGCCGGCTACAACTACCGGCTCGCCATCATTGAACACCTCCGGGGCCAGGGCCATGAGGTGCAGGATTTCGGCACGTTCAGTCCCGAATCCACCGATTATCCGCTCTGGATCATCCCCACGGCCGAAGCGGTGGCGCGCGGGGAGGCCGAGCGCGGCATCGTGCTGGGAGGATCCGGCAACGGCGAGGCCATCGCCGCCAACAAGGTCAGGGGCATCCGCTGCTCGCTGTGCTGGAGCGAGGAAACCGCCCGGCTCGGACGCCAGCACAACAACGCCAATGTCCTCTCCCTGGGGGAGCGCATGATCCCGCTCGATCTGGCCCTCCGCATCGTGGACATCTGGCTTGAGACCGAATTTGAAGGCGGCCGGCACGAAAAACGCGTCGCGGAACTTTCCCGCTACGAGGCCGGCCAGCCGATGCAATAAGCGTGCGCGCTCCCGACTGGCTTCTCGCGAAGCCCTTCGCCCATCGCGGATTTTACAACGACAGCCGGCCGGAAAACTCCCTGAGCGCCATCGACGCGGCGGTCGGCGCGGGATTTCCGGTGGAAATCGACGTGCAGGTGACCGCCGACGGCCGGGCCGTGGTGTTTCACGACTGGAACCTGAAACGTCTCGCCGGTCTGGATGCCAAGGTGAAGGACGTGCGCTACGCGGACATTCGCGGACTGACCCTGCTTGGCACGGACCAGCACATTCCGACCCTGGAGGAGGTTCTGGACGTGATTGCCGGACGGCAACCGGTGCTGGTGGAAATCAAGAACCGCCGGTACCCCACGGCCCTCGAGCCCGTGGCCGGAAAGATCCTCTCCGCCTACCGCGGGCCGTTTGCCATCCAATCCTTCAACCCCTACACCCTCGGATGGTTCCGCTGGCACCATCCCCGCATCCCGCGCGGACAGATCTCCTGCGCCTTCGACACGGACGACATGGCGGCGTGGAAGAAAAAAATCCTCTCCAACTACGGGATGAACTGGATGACCGCGCCGCATTTCATCTCCCATCATTGGAAACAACTGCCCGCCGTCGCCCCCACGCTCCTGCGCAGACTCTTCAGATTTCCCCTGGTGGTCTGGACGGTGCGCAGCGAGGAGGAAATGGCCGCGGCCCTCAAGTTGGGCGACAACGTGGTCTTCGAACACTTCGTGCCCAGGCAGGCGGGATCCGGTCGCGGCCCGGGGGGGTGACAATTTTCTTTCCTTTTTCCCGCCCGGAGTCAGGGTGACTCATGCCCCCCGACGAAACCCTCTACCTGCTCACCTGCCAGGCCAGGCCCCACACCCCCGATCCCGCCGGCTGCCGCGGGGCCGACATCGTCGGTTATTTCCGGGCGGATTCCGGGGAGGAGGCCGAAAAACGCTTCCTGTCCGTTCTGCCCGGCGAGGGGTGGATTCCCGAACGGGAGATCCACTGCCATGTCGCCACCCGCGCCGACATTCCCGAGGTGTGCCTGCCCTATTTCGAGCAGGCTCTCGCGGAAGGCGCCTGCATCGTGGTCGGCCCCTGGGACGCAAACGGTGCGGCGAACAAACCTGCCCCGTCGGCAGAGCCTTCGGCCCCCTCCCGTCCGTCCGTCCCGGAGGAACCCGACGAACTCACCGCCATGATGATTTCCTCCGCCGAGCAGATCGTGCGATACGGAGCGGAGTCGCACATCCTCCTCGATTTCTCCGAGGACAGTCTGAACCGCCTGGACCGGCTGATTGTCCTCCTCCACCCCGACGGCGCCATCCTCGATTCCACGGCCATCGTCTACGCCGCCTACGTGGGGGAAGTCCTGCGCAGAAATCTGGGGGGAGAGTGGAAACACACGGAGGAACACGGACTGCATTTCGAGGGAACCAATTTCAAGGCCGGTCCCCTGAAATGGACCCGGGACAAGTTTGCCGATCCGGCCGGAAATTCCCTCGCCGCCAAATACCGGGCCGTCAAAAGCCTCATCCAGGGCGGCGACGCCGCCCTTTCCACCGTGCCGCCGCCCCCTGTCCCCGTTCCCGCCTCCGCCGAGGAGGAGGATCAGGAGGACGACGAGGACGTCCTCGCCTTGCAACGGGCTCCGCTGGTGGTCTGCCTGATGGTGGCCTCCGCCGAGGGAACCGTGGAACCGAAGGACGTCCTGAAATGGCGGGAACTCCTTCGCAAAAGCACCCGTCATCCCAACCGTCTGTTCAAACTCTCCGCCGGAGCGGCGCAGGTCAATTTTTGCGAAAACGTGGAACAGCTTCTGGAGACGGGATTGGTCTCCTGGCCGCTTTTTCTCCTTCAGACGAAGGCGGCGGCGGAGCGGATTTCGCCTGAAGATTCTTCCGGCTACTGCCGGGCCCTCTATGACCTGGGGGAAACCGTGGCCAAATCCTCCGGAGGCTTCTGGGGATTTCGGGGAGTGAGCAAACGGGAAAAGGCCGCCCTTCGCATCGTGGCCCAATCCCTCGGGGTCGCCTGACCTCCGGGCCCGACGGCCCCATCGTCTGCCGTTCCTCCCAGGAAGGATCCCGCCGGGAACGGACAGGAGGGGGCCGAAAGGGGCGGCCGCGACGGGTTTTCTGCCGTTCGGCGGCCGCGTTCCTTGAGAACCTTCGCGGCGATTTCGGTTACGACTCTCCGTAGGAACTTTCCACGCGTTCGGCCACGTCCCGATAGCCGTAGTCGACCTCGTAGATTTCCTTCATGCAATTCAGCGACTTCTCCTTCTGGCCCATCTTCTCGTAGACCAGGCCGAGATTGTAGGTGATGTCCTTCTTGGTGTTGTCCATCGTGCTGAGCTCGCCCTTGGCCGTCTCGAGCGTGTTTGCCGCGAGGTCGTACATCCCGCGTTCGGAGTAGCAGCGCCCCAGCAGGTTCATGGCCTTCAGGCGGACATTGGGATTCTGCCGGGCCTTCTGCAGCTCCGGAATGGCGTCCTTGTAGTTGCCGAGGTTGACATGAATCTCCCCGAGTTCGAAACGGAACTGGAGATCGGTGGGGTTGCGTTCGACGCGCTTTTTGGCCTCTTCGAGGAGCAGGTTGGCCCGGTCCCGTTTGATCCCCTCAAGCTGCTCGATGTATTGCTTGGTCTCCTCCGCATCGGGATTGGCCGCGATGTATTGTTCGTAACCCGCGATGGCGATGTCGTACTGTTTGAGCCGCAGGTCGGCCACCTTGCGGACCAGGGCCATGTCGGCACCCGCGGTGAGGTCGGCGGCGTATTTGTACCAGGCCACCGCATTGTCGAGATCCTCCTTTTGCTCGTAGAGCTCGGCCATCCGGCGGGCATGCTCGACGTTCTGGGGCTCCTTTTCGTATTTGGCGTAAAGCTCGGCCAGGAGGTTGTCGATCATCTCCTCGCTGCGGTGCACGCGGCTCTGCTGCTCGAGGGCCACGGCCTGCTCCTTGTCGCGAATGAGATCGCGATAGGTGGTGTCCTCCCGTTCCCACCCCCCCCGCTGCATGGAAGCGGCGGCGGCGGCATCCTTGCCCCCCTTCACGGCGGCCAGGTCGTTGGGCGTGACGTCGAGAATGCGATTGTAGACCTCCACCGCCTTGTCCGGCTGGCCGTTGTCCATGTAGAGCTTGGCCAGCTCGTGCATGGTTTTGGTGTCCTTGTTGTTTCCCTCAATGATGGTTTCGAGGGCAAAGATGGCGACCTCCGGCAACTTGGCAGCCAGGGCGGCTTCCTTCAGCAGCTGGTTGGCCTGCTGGTTGTGCGGCTCGTTTTCCAGAATCTTTTCCACGGCCTCCAAAGCGGCCTGGGGATCCTTTTTCACGAGGCTCTGCACCTTCATCACCGAAAACGAGGCGCTGGAAATCCCCCCCAGAAGCCCCTTCTTCCCGGCGGATTTCGCCACCGCGGCCTTGCGGGCCAGCTGACGTGCAAGGAGAAAGTCGGGGAAGTTCTTGAGAATCACCTGGAGGAGCTGAATCGCATAACCATAGTTGCGAAGCTCCATCGCACTCATGGCCTTAAGCCACATTGCCCGGTGGCTCTCTGGGAGGTCTTTTTCGGATTTTACTGCCATAGGTAAGAGGTTAACACAGAATCACAAGGGAAGTCAGTTTTAACCGCCGACGGAGGGATTCTCCCCCTCGCCCGGCGGATTGGCGGAAGGGGGCGCAGGGGTGGGCGCAGGCGGCGGCGTCACGGAAAGCGGCGCGGGAGTCGGCGTCGGAGCCGCTTCCTTCCCTCCTCCGATCAGGGAAGCGACAAAATTTTCAAAGTTTCGGAATTCCCCCGGCACCCCGGCGACAAATCCCCCCGGACCATGCTCAAAGAGAACCACAAAGCCGAAGGTGAACACCGCCAGCAGGACCGCCCGCAGAAGAAAGGTGAACAGCCCCATCATGAGAAAAATCCGGGGCGAATCGAAAAGCCCCGCGTCAGGGTTTGTCCGGCCGGGATCACCTGAATGCCCGCCTTTTGCTCAAAAGGCACCGGCGGGTTGCTGTCCGGCAACCCCCAGCAAGGTTCGACGCAAAGGAACGGGTTCATGTCCGACCAGAGAGTAAGGAACGGAACTTCAGAAAAGTCGAGCACGACACGCCGTCCGGATTCAAAATCTTCCAGCGTAAAAACCCTGTTTGGAACGCCCTCAAGGCCAAGCAGGTAGGAATCGGGCAGCTTTTCGCGGTCAAACGGCATGTCCCCGCCCGCAAACACGATTTCCCCGGTTTTTCCGTCGAGAAAGTTCCCCGGCGCAAAATGCCGCACGTAGGTCCCGGCGGGCATGTGGAGCCTGCAGGTCGAGGGAGAGGTCACGGCGAACCCCGGATGAAGCCCGAAACTGACGTGCGCCGTCAGCTCCGGTTCTTCATTGGTAAAGGAAAATTCCACCCGGACGGCGTCGTTCTCCATCCGGTACGCCAATTCCAAGGACACCCGCAACGGATAGGCTTCGGGAGGGATCCGGGATGCCGGGACCCGATAAACCAACTCCGCGCCCCGAACCTCGGGGGCGTCGAAGGCAAAATGACGCAAAAACCCGTGGTTGCCCCCCCGAATGATCGCGCCGCGATAGACCGACTGTTCCTTCCAAAGACGGTGCAAAAAGTATCCCATCACCGTCGCGTGATTGCCCCAACCGGCGGCGGGTGGCTCCACCTCGCCGTCGCGGTAGAGAAATCCACGCCAGGTTCCCGAGGCATCCCGCCGGGCGATGCTGATCAGCTCCGCACCGGTGCGGTTGACCGTGATGCGAAGGTCCTTTTCCTCCAGAACGTCAAGGGACGCTCCGGCTTTCTGGCAGATTTCGTAGGCTGGCACCCGGCAAGAAAACCAAACATCCCGACCCGATTCAAACCCGGGCTGAAATTTTTCCTTCCGGCCCGCAAAACGAAAACCGGCGTCCTGCCGGATGTCGACCCGGTTCCGCACCTTTTTTGCGCCCGGCCCGGCGATGCTTGCCACCGCAGAACTCCCACCGAATTCCGTCCGGATGGATCATGGGGGTGCCATCCCGGCGCCGGGGCTCGCTCGGAGCGTGAGTTCAGACCGTTGCCGGGGCTGCATGGAGGGTAAACCGCTGTGGACGTCGTCTTTTAAAACCCGCAACCGAAGGCGACCACTGTTCCAAATACTGGAATATTTTTGCGCTGAAGTGCGTTCCGGAGGAGATTCGCAGAATGTCGAAGGCCCCGGTTGCCAACCACACGCTGATGAACGGTCTCCGCGTTCTGGAGTACGTTTCGGCGCGGTATCGGGAAGTATCCGTTTCCGAGCTGGCCGAGGCCCTCGATCTGCCCAAAAGTCATGTTCACCGGCTCTTACGCTCGCTCGTCACCGCCGGTTATGTCACGCAATCTCCGGATACCCGGAAGTATTGCGCCGACTATCGGCTCCTGGCGTTGGCCGGCCCGTTTGCCGAATCGCTTCCCCTGCGACGTGTCGCCGGGCCGGCACTTCGCGATCTGGCGGAGACCACGCAGGCGAGCTGCTACATCGGAGTGCTGCACAAGGGCGCGCCTCTTGTCATCATGGCTGAGCACCCGACGACATCCGGGCGCCCTGCGCAATCCGTGCCGTGGTCTGTACTGAGCCGCCATGCCTCGGCCTTTGGAAAACTTTTTCTCGCACTGAAGAACCTGCCGGTGGAGGAAGCGGAGTTGAAGCGCATCACCCCGCTCACCATCTGCACCCTTCGGGTGCTGAAGGCGGAACTCGCCGCAATCCGGAAACAAGGTTACGCCGTCAACCGGCGCGAAAACGGCGAGTCCTATTCGTTCGCCGCGCCCATCCGCGGACAAATCAGCGGGCTGCTCGGAGCCGTGGGCCTCGCCCTTCCTGTTGAGCCGGTGGAGCGGCGGGGCGAAGGGTTTTTCATCCGGCAGGTGCTCGATGCCGCCCGCGTGATCTCCGCACAGGCCACCGACCTGTAACGCCCTTTCTCATTCACTCCCATCCCATCCACCCCATGATCATCGACTGTGACGTTCATATCAACCCGACCTCGAAGTGTCCGATGGAACCGTTTGTCCCCCCAAGGTATCGGGAAGCCTTCGCCGCCAAACAAACCTCCGCGCCAGGGCATGGCTATGCCAATCCCTTCGGGGTCCATCGCCGCGACATTGAACCGATCGAAGACGCCGCAGACCTGATGAGGGTGCACCTCGACCCACTCAATATCACCTACGCCCTCTTGCAGCCCGGACCGACCATCCACGCCAGTCTGATCCACGCGATCGATGTTGCCAACGGCTATGCACAAGCCGCGAATGACTGGCTGATTGCGAATTTTCTGGAAAAAAGCCCCCGTTTCCTGGGCTCCGTGGCGGTGAACATGAATGACCCCGCCGCGGCTGCCGCCGAGATCCGACGGGTGGGCGGTCATCCCCAAATGGTACAAGTGCTCACCAATGGCGAGAGCACCCATCTCTATGGTCATCGGTACTACAACCCGATCTATGAAGCCTGCTGCGAAATGGGCCTGGTCTTTGCCGTTCATCCCGGCGCCGAGGGCTCCCTGAACTCGACCACCCCGGTGGGCCGACCCTCATCCTATTTCGAATGGCACAACTCGCTTCCCCTGAATTTTCAGGGGCATCTGGGCAGTTTGATTGCCGAAGGGACCTTCGAGCGCTTTCCGGAACTGCGCGTCCTCCTGGTGGAAGGCGGGGTCTCCTGGCTGGCTCCGTTTTTGTGGCGTGTCGACAAAAACTTCAAAGCGCTTCGCAGCACCGTTCCGTGGCTCAAAGAACGTCCCTCGGAGTACGTCTTCCGCCACTGCCGCATGACCACACAGCCCGTGGAGGAGCCGGACAACCCCGAGCACCTGGTTTCCCTTTTTTCCATGATTCATGCCGGGCGAACCGTCTGCTTCTCCACGGACTTCCCGCACTGGGATTTTGACAATCCCGCCCGCGCTTTTCCTTCGTGCATGCCCAAAGAAATGAAAAACCGCATTCTTTACGACAACGCCGCCGAACTTTTCGGGCTGCCCGCCCGGCCGAAGGTGGAAACTCAGGAGGTCGTGAAACAATGAGTGCCGAACCCGAAAAACCGTGCCAATCCCTGCTCGTCGCCTTTGCGGAAGCTGAAGCCCCGAAAAGCCCCAAAAGGCGCGACAAGGAAGTCGCCGTCGGCAACGCGAGCGAGATTCCCGTAGGAAAGTGCAAAATCGTTCAGATCGGCCATCTCTCCATCGGCCTCTTTCATCTGGAGGAGGGTTTTTACGCGCTGCGCAATGACTGTCCGCATCAGGGAGCCGAGCTGTGCAAGGGATCGATACACGGCACGCATCGTCCCAGCGATGTGACCGTTTTCGATCCCGCATACAAAGGCCGCATTGTGCGCTGTCCGTGGCATGGATGGGAATTTGACATCGTCAGCGGCAAGGGGCTTTACAATGCAAAAGACCGTGTGCCGACTTACGAAGTGCGCGTGGGCCCCGACGGGGAACTCACGCTCCTTGTTTAGAAGCGGCAAAACAAACCGGTTCGGAGGATATTAAAGGACCTTCAAGATTTATGCGTCCGGATAAAACCCTCGAAGAACGATTTCGCCGTTGCAGCGTCCGCCTCGAAGATATCGAGGAAAGTTTCGCGCGCAGCAGCGGACCCGGGGGCCAGAATGTCAATAAAGTGGCGACACTTGTGAGACTGATTCACCGTCCCACGGGGATCGGTGTCGTGGCGTCGGAACATCGTTTGCGGGAGATGAACCGCCGTGCCGCCTGGCTGCGGTTGGCGGAGAAATTTGAGAGCCTCCTTGAAGCACGCCGGCAGGAACAGGCCGCCCGCCGCTCCAAGAAGCGGGCCCAGGCCGCCCGCCGCTCTCCTGCGACCAAACGGAGGATGGTCGAGTCGAAGCGCCGTCGCAGCGAGATCAAGAAACATCGCGGAAAGGTCAGCGACTGAAACCGCCGCCCATTCCCGCTTCGCGGGTTTTCGACGGTTCTTCTATGCGAGCGCCTTTTGCAAGATGGCCCGGGCCCCGTCGGAATAGGTCAGTTTCATCGCCTCCGCCTGCGCTTGGGCCGACATCTTTTTCCAGGTCTTCCGGAGAATGGAGACCATCTTGTCGGGATCGGTTTTGCGGATGAGATCGTCGAGTTGGAATTCCAGGGTGACCAGGCAAAGAGCATCCTCCAGCACCTGACACTCGGGATCGCGGCCGAGATTCTTTTTGCGGATGAGATCCTGCACCTCGGAAATCATCTCGTCGGAATATCCCGCCTCACGCAAAATCTCCCCGGCCTTGCGGGCGTGCAGTTCCTTCAGTTCCGCGCGCCAGCGGAGGTAGCCGGCGCGGGTCATTTCGTAGGAGGACCGCGGAATCTCCCAGCGGCAGAGGTGCTGACTGCGCGCCGCCAGCAGAAGCCGCTCCGAGGCGTCCGGCGCAAGGCGCTTGACCCAGTTGGTCAATCGCTCCGCATACAACAGCTCCCGCGGCCAAGACTCCCCCCCGGCCTCCTCCCGGTTGGGATCGCGGCGATTGGCCTCGTCGAACCGCCGGATTGCCTCGGCGAAAGCTGCGGAAAATTTCTCCGTTTCCATGTCCGCATCATGCGGCATCCCCCGCCTGCGGGCAAGGCGCGGTCACGGAACCAATTTCCGGCGGATCGGCAATCCGACGAGCAATCCGCCCAACAGTGCCGGAAGAAACACCCAGCCGCTCAGCGCGGAGGCGTGGATTCCGGAGAGCAGCGTCCCCACCGTGCAGCCGAACGACCACATGGCCCCCACCCCCAGCAGCACCCCGCCGCCAAGCGCCCCCACCAACTCGCCGGCCCGTGGCCAGCGGGGCGAGAAGTCGCCGGAGATCAGGGCCGCGGCCAGCGACAGCAGAACCAGCGCGAGTACAAACAACACCCCGCGCGATAAAAATCCCTCCGCCTGCCGCTGCGAACATCCCCGGATCACGTCCAGTCCCTCCAGACGTTCCGGCAGGAGGCCAAAGGCATCGCCCAGATGACGGGACAGGCGGAAAAACTCCGAGGTCACCCCCAGCGGTTCCAGACGCAGGATCATGGCGACGGAAATCAACCCCACCGCCAATCCCCCCACCCAGGCCGGCCAGCGGTTCACAAAAACCGCCCGTCCGAGATCCCGCAGCGACCGCGGGGACGAGGACTCCGCCGGTTCACCCGGACGGGAAGATTTCCAGACCAGAAAGGCCGCCAGGCCCAGCACCAAAAGCTGCGCCACCAGCGCGAGGGCAAAACCGCCGTGGGCCGGCAGCCACACCGCCCGGCGTCCGCTCACCCAGGCCAGATAAATCGGATTCCAAGCCAGAAAGCCGAGCACAAAACCCGGAATCAATCCCAGCAAAGCAAACACGCAGACCACCGCCCCCTCGCCCAGCCGGTAAAGATGGGCGCTGATGCAGGATCCGCTCACCGCCATGCCCAGCCCGAAAAGAAATCCCCCCGCCAGCAGGTTCCAACCCACCGGCGAGATGTGGGCCTTCGGAGGCAGGTGCCCGGCGGACGGATCCACGATCCACGCCCCGGTCACCACATGATACCCCACCAGCCCCACCGCAAAGGCCAGGAGCAGCGCCAGCGCGCCGGCCGCGATCCGGTGCTCCAGGAAATCCCGCAGATTGCAGAAAAAACAAAACCGCGACCGCTGGAGCACAAACCCAAAGGCGCCTCCCGCCACCCAGGCGAACGCGGCCTCGCGGCCAAAGGCTTCGGAGGCCGACAGGAAATAGCCCACGGCGCCCCAGAGCAGAAAAAACAGAATGCCGAAAATTCTCGCCATCAAAAGCAGGCGCGGCACGGAGGCACTGCCCTCCATGCCGCGCTGTTTCCCTCCCGAAAAGGGTTATTTCCCGGTCCAGACCGTGCCGCTGGGATTGTCAATCGGCACCCCCACGGCGTTGCCGTATTCGGTCCAGCTGCCGTCATACTGACGGGCGTTGTACCCCAGAAGTTCGTTCAGCACGAACCAGGTGTGGGCGGAGCGTTCACCGATGCGGCAGTACACCACCACGGGCTTCGAGCCATCCACGCCCTTCTCGGCGTAGATCTTCTTCAACTCCTCGGGGTTCTTGAAGGTTCCGTCGGCGTCATTCACCGCGGTCTTCCACGGCACGTTGACCGCCCCCGGCACATGACCCGCCCGCACGGCCAGTTCCTGCACCCCCGGCGGCGCAATGACCTTGCCGGAATATTCATCCGGGGAACGGATGTCGAGCAGCGCGGCGTTTTCCCTGCCTTCCGCAATCGAAACCACCTCGGGGAGCCGGGCCCGCAGATCCTTGCGCTCATTGGTCACCACGTACTTGGAGGGCTTCACCGCCGGCGTCGTGGTCTCAAACGGACGCTTCTCCAGCTCCCACTTCTTGCGTCCCCCGTCCACCAGACGGACGTCATCATGACCGTAAAGTTTGAACACCCAGGCGCCCCAGGCCGCAAACCAGTTGTTGTTGTCACCGTACAACACCACCGTCGTGTCCGGTGTGATGCCGAGCCGCGAAGCCAGCGCCTCGAACTGTTCCTTGGAAATGATGTCGCGGCGCGGGTTGTCCACCAGGTCGGTGTGCCATCTGACATTGACCGCGCCCGGAATGTGGCCCTGTTCATAAACCCCGGGCTCCACACTCACCTCGATGATCCGCACCTTGGGATCCGAGGCCTTTTCCGCCACCCACTCGGTGGAAACCAGCGGGGATTTTTGGGATGAGGTTTCGCCCTGCACATTGACAATCGCCGCAAGGCCCAACAAGGGAATGAGAATTTTTTTCATGGAATGAATCTCATCCGAAGGCTCCTGGATCGGAGGTCGCCCGCGGGAAAAATGGAAGAGAGCCTCCGCGAATGCGGTCGGCAGCCAAACTTAGCGGGGTTTGTCGAAGCGCACCTTCGTGCTGGTTTCCACCTGCACCACCCGCCCTTCGTGCACGGTGATCTCCACCGAACCGAACCGCAAGGCGGACACCTGGCGCTTGACCACCTCCAGCCATTCCTCGCTCTGAGCCGGAATGGTCGGCGCCCCGTTCAATGTTGTCCCGGCCATGACTCAGGAATTGCTCCGCTTGCGGCCGCTCACCCGCACCCAGCGCACCGCACGCCGCAGCGCCCGGGCATTCAGATTCTGCAGGACCTTGTGCTCCACCTTCGACCAGTTTCCAAAGTTCCCGGCGCCGGTCAGCCCGGCTTCCTCAAGAACCTCCTCCAGTTCATGCCGAAAAATTCGATTAAGCTTCATATACGACCATTTTGATCGTTATTAGAAATCCGTCAATGTTTTTTTCGAAAAATTCCCCGTCTCCGCGGATTCCGCGCCGAACTCCCCGCCGGGAGGCAAACAAGGATTTGTGGGGCCTCAGATGGGCGCGTGTCCCGATTTCCCCTTCATCGGAACGATTATCCCCTCCGCCGTACAAACTCCGCGATCCGGGCCGCGGCTTCCCGCAGGGTTTCCTCCCCGCGGGCGAAGTGAAAGCGGATGAACCGATGTTCCGATTCGCGGAAAAAGCTCGAGCCCGGCACGCCGGCGACGCCGGCTTCGCGCACCAGGACCCCCGCCGCCTCGGTATCGTCGGAGAACCCCAGGGACGAGATATCCACCATCACATAGTAGGCTCCCTGCGGTTCATGAAAGGGCAGCCCGCTTTGCCGCAGGCCTTCCAGAAACACGTCCCGTTTCGCCGCATAGAGATCACGCAGTCCGGTGTAGTAGGAATCCGGCAATTCGAGCCCCGCGACCGCCGCCTCCTGGAGAGGAGCGGCCGCACCCACCGTCAGAAAATCATGCACCTTGCGGGCCTGCGCAATCACCGGGGCCGCCGCCTGCACATAACCCAGGCGCCAACCGGTGATGGAATAGGTTTTGGAAAGCGAGTTGCAGGTGATGGTCCGCTCAAAGGCGCCGGGCAGCGTGGCAAACGCAATGTGCCGGTGCGGTTCATAAACGATGTGTTCGTAAGGTTCGTCGGTGATGACAAACGCGTCGTGCCGCTCGGCGAGGTGAAGGATGGTCAGAAGTTCCTCCCGGGTGAACACCTTGCCGGACGGATTGGACGGATTGCACACCACGATGGCCCTGACTCCCTGCGCAAACGCCCGGGCCAGTTCGTCGGGATCGAAGGCAAAGTGCGGCGGACGCAGCGGAACGTAGATCGGCTCGGCGCCCGACAGGATGGCGTCGGCCGCATAGTTTTCGTAAAACGGCGAAAAGACGATCACCTTGTCCCCCGGATTGCAGGCCGTCATCATGGCCACCATCATCGCCTCCGTGCTGCCGCAGGTGACGACAAGATGCTGATCCGGATCGATGGGCAGTCCGGAGAAACGGGCGATCTTGCGGGCCAGGGCGGCGCGGAACCGCGGCGCGCCCCAGGTTACCGCATATTGGTGAAACGGCCCCCGCGTCGCGCGTTCGAGGGCGGCCAGCAGTTTCTCCGGCGGATCAAAGTCGGGAAAGCCCTGGGACAGGTTGATCGCCCCGTGGGCATTGGCCATCCGCGTCATGCCGCGAATGACGGACTCGGTGAATTTTTCCAGACGGGTGGAGGTGACTGGCATCCCTTAACCAGGACGTGCCGGAACGGTTCTGTCGAGACCGAATGAGGTTCACACCGCGGCATCGGCGTTTTCCGCCAGAAACACCTCGCGGTAAACCCGGGCCGCCTGAACCGGCTTGAAGTCCCGCCCCAACGCCCCCAGCGTTTCCTCCCGCACGAGCGCCAAGCAGTTTCGCTTCAGTTTCATGAACTCCGGCGAAACCAGCACGTCGACGCCGCGCGGACGCGGCAAATCGACATCGAAAAGCGCCTTCAACCGTCCCGGACGCCGTGTCAGCACCGCCACCCGCGATCCGAGATAAACGGCCTCATCCACATCATGCGTCACAAAAAGCACGGTCATGCGGTACTCCGCCCACACTTCGAGAAGGAGCTCCTGCATCATCAGGCGCGTCTGGGCGTCGAGGGCGCTGAAAGGTTCGTCCATGAGCATGACGCGCGGACGGTTCACCAACACCCGCGCGAGGCCCACGCGTTGCTGCATCCCTCCGGAAAGCTGGCCCGGATAATGGCGGGCAAACTCCGAGAGGCCGACCTTGTGAAGGATGTCGTCCACGGCCTGACGACGCTCCCCCTTCGGCACACCGCGGAACTTGAGTCCGAATTCCACGTTTTCACGCACCGTTTTCCATGGGAAAAGGGCCGGCTGCTGAAAGACCACCCCGCGGTCCGAACCGGGGCCGCGCACCGGTTCACCATCCACCCGCAATTCCCCTGCCTGCGGCGGCTGGAAGCCGGCAATGGTGCTGATCAGGCTCGACTTGCCGCAGCCGGACGGTCCGAGAATCGACAGAAACTCGCCCGGCCGCAGGCTGAGGGAAAGATTCTGCAGGGCGGTGACGGCGTTCCGTCCGGTTCCGAACGTCAGATTGACGTCCCGCAATTCAATGGCGCCGCGGCTCATCGGGAAGAAGTGTGGCGCAGCCACGGAGTGAGCCGGGAACCCAGCCAGCGCACCACGGCACTCGAAAGCATGCCGAGAAGTCCGATGACCAGCATGCCGACGATGATGTCGGGATACTTTTGCATCGTGTAGGACTCCCAGGTGAAATAGCCGATCCCGAAGCGGCCCGAAATCATTTCCGCCGTCACCACCAGGAACCAGCACGTGCCCATGCCGATCACGAGTCCGGTCATGATCGACGGCAGCGCCCCCGGCAGCACCACTTCGCGAAAGATCGCCCAGGTGTTTGCGCCCAGCGTCTGCGCGGCATGCACCAGGCGCCGGTCGAGCGCCTCCACGCCATGGATCGTGCCGAGCAGGATGGGAAACAGCGCGCCGAGGCAGCAGATGAAAATCATGCTCTGCTCCGCCGCCGGAAACATCAGTATGGCCAGCGGAATCCAGGCGACGCCCGGAATGGGACGCAGGATCTCGAGCGGCGTGAGCAACACGTCCTCCATCAGACGCGAGCGTCCGATGATCAGGCCCAGCGGGATCGCGGTGAGCGCCGCCAGTCCGAATCCCACCAGCACCCGGCGCACACTGTCGAGCAGATGGCGCGGGGTTTTCGGGGACTCCAGAAACTCCACCGCCGCCTGCGCCACCTCGGTGGGCGCCGGCACATGGGCAAAGTTGATGATGAAATGCGTCCGCGTCGCGGAGGCAGCCTGCCAGAGACCGACAAAAACCGCCACGGAAAGCGCCCGCACCGCAAGACGCCGCAGGATGCCGAGGCCCCACCGCGCGCGGGATGGCAATTCCGGCGCGGCGGAGGCTTCGACTTCACCCAAAGCCAGGGTTCCCGCATTCATGTTCACAGGGGACCGGACGGGTCCGTTGAATAAGGATTTGTCATGTTGCCTAGTCTTCGATCAGTTGGCTTTCCCGGTGGGCGGGGAGCCCGGCTTCCAGCCAGGCGCGGAACCCGCCGGCGATTGATTTGATGTTGAAGTACCCCATGCGCTGGAGGTTCTCCGCCACCAGGGCGGACCGGTTCCCGCCGGCGCAATAGGTGATGATTTCCACGGACGGATCGGGGGCCCGCTTTTCGATCTGCAGTTCGATCGTCCCCCGCGCCAGATGAATGGCGCGGGGAATGTGTCCGCGACGAAATTCCTCCCTTTCGCGAACGTCGATGAGGACGGCGCCCTGGCGCGCGGCCTCAAACGCCTCCCCGGGCGAAATCTCGCGGATGTGCCGCCGGGCTTCCGCCGCCAGTTTGAGAAAGCGTTCCCCGGGCGCCGCGGCTCCGGGAAGCCTAATGAGTTTGAGCAAGGCTCCCACCATGGGCGAGTTTCCGGGCTTCGGCATAGGTCAGCAGGGTTCCCTCGTTGTCCTTCGCCCATTTTTCCGCGTGGTCCTTTTCCAGAAAGGCGGCGATGTCACCGTCGTTGCGGACAAACCACACCTTGTCGGCAAAGAGTTTCAGGCCGCTGTTGCGATCGTGCACAAAGGTGACCCGGACCTTCCGGCCCTCCTTCTCCAGTTGATCCAGTGCGGCAAGCGTCGACGGAATGTCCTTGTAAAGGCGCACGGTGTCCTCGCCCTCCACCCAGATCTGTCCGGCTCGGGTGACGTCCGTCACCTCCCCGCCGGTCACAAAGTCCTTCGCGGTGAACGGCACGGGGTCGTAGGACTTCAGACGCGCGTCGTAGTCGAGGCCCAGTTCGGCGGCCGCCTGACGGATGAAGCGGTCGTCGACCAGGTTTTCCACCCTGATCTCATTTGACGTCTTCTTGAGGACCTTCAGGGTTTCGGCCGCTCCGGAAATCGCCGCCAGCACCTCCGGTTTGAAGGTGTAGTCGCGGGTCTGGATGCCGTGCGGTCCGTGGAAGGAATAAAAGACCTCCGCCTCGATGCCGGTCCATTTTTCATACTGCTCGGCCAGTTTCTCCGGCTGCTCGCGCAGCAGGCGATCCCCCTCCAGCGTGGCCTTCAGATAGGCCACCACGATTTCCGGATACTTTTCCGCGAAATCCGAACGCACCTGAATGCCGTGCGTGGTCGGCACGCCGGTGCTCCCGCCGTCCAGAATCTTCCGTGCAAAGCCGCGATACGGAAACAACTCGCCAAACGGCACGAAGTTCGCATGCGCGTCGACCTGACCGGACTTCAACGCCGATCCCCCCACCTCCGGGGTCTGGGTGATGATGTTGACGTCCCTGTTCGGATCCCAGCCCTGATCCTGCACCGCCCGCAGCAGAAAGGCATGGGCGGTCGAGGCAAAGGGAACCGAAATGGTTTTGCCTTTCAAATCACGGATGTTTTGCACCGGCGATCCGGCGGGCACCAACAGGGCGTTGCCCGCGCCCTTCAGTCCGGACGAAAGTGAGGCAATGTAAATCGTCTTCACCCCCTGCTTTTGCGAGAGAAAGGCGTCATGCCCCACCACGGCCGGAAAATCCGCCATCGACACAATGTCCAGACGGTTGGCCAGGATTTCATTGTTGAGCTGCGCGCCGGTGGGAAGGTTCAACCAGACGATGTCATATTTGACATCCTTGTACTTCCCGTCCTTCGGAAGATATTTCTCCAGCAGCTTCAGTTCCCGCACGACGGGTCCGCCCGCCGCGCAGTTGATGGTGGTATCCTGCGTTCCGATGCCGATGCGAATGGTTTCCGCATGGGCGATGCCATTAAAAGCGATTAA
This sequence comes from uncultured Spartobacteria bacterium, assembly GCA_937960895.1. Lineage (GTDB taxonomy): Bacteria > Verrucomicrobiota > Verrucomicrobiia > Chthoniobacterales > Terrimicrobiaceae > CALCJD01. The sequence goes on from CALCJD010000146.1 coordinate 137,966, forward strand.
AACAGTCGTTATTTTAAACAGGAGTTTTTTCATGGGTTGTCAGCATTAGGTTTCAGGGTATCTCCCGTTGCCAGGTGGATGAAAAATCAGGCGTGGTGCCAGGGCAGCAGGCGCTTCTCGAGAAGTTTGAGCAATCCGGTCATGGACGCGCCCAGGATGCCAATGACGGCCATGCAGGCGATGACTTCGGCGGTTTCGAGGTTGAGCCGGCTGAGCTGGATGCGAAATCCGAGGCCCGACTGGGCGGCGATGAGTTCGGCGGTGACCACCGCCATCCAGGCCTGTCCGAGGCCGATGCGCAATCCGGTCAGGACCGCGGGTGCGGCCGCGGGCAGATAGATTGACCGGAGAATGATGCCCGATCCCGCCCCCAGCGAGGCCGCCGCGCGAATGTGCTGGCGGTCCACCTGGGTGCCTCCGTCATAGGTGGTCAAAAAAATCGGAAAAAAGGCGGCGACCGCGGTGATGTAAAACGCCGAACCTTCCCCGAGTCCGAACCAAAGGATGGCCAGCGGAATCCAGGCGATGGGGGGAATGGGCCGGAGCAGGTTGATCACCGGAAGCACGACCGCCCCCGCGCGTCGAAAATACGCCAGTCCGAGTCCGAGGGGCACGGCCAGGAGTCCGGCAAGGAAGAAGCCCCCGAAGACGCGGCGCAGGCTGGCGAAGATGTCGGCCGCCAGCACGCCCGAGGCTCCCAGGGCGACGAGGCCGCGCACCACCTCCGCCGGGGCCGGCAGCAGGGTGGCGTTGCCCTTGAGGAGGGCAAAGACCAGCCAGAGCGCCAGAAAAATCCCCATGCCGAGACCGGCCGCCGCCCACCGTCTCAGGGTGGGTCCGGCCAATCCGAACCGGCCGGGCGGCCTCGGGGAAAGCTCGAGGGATTTGATCGCTTCAATGGCCATGGGGTTCCTCCTCGAAGCTCTTCAGGCTCTCCTCACGGATCACCGCGGATATGGCGGCGTGAATTCGGGCGTAGGCGGGCGAATGCCGCAGGACGTGACGGCGGGGCCGCGGCAGGGGCACGGAAAATTCCTCCCGGATGTGTCCCGGACGCACCCCCATCACCACCACTCGCCCGGCGAGGAAGATCGCCTCATCCACATCATGGGTCACGAAAAGAACCGTCTTTTGCTCCCGCTCCCAAAGCTCCAGCAGTTGTTCCTGCAGCAGCCCGCGGGTCATGGCATCAAGTGCCCCGAAGGGTTCGTCCATCAGCAAGATCGGCGCCCGGGAGGCCAGGGCGCGCGCAATGCCCACCCGCTGCCGCATGCCTCCGGAAAGCATGGCGGGATAAGCCTCCTCGAATCCCTTCAATCCCACCTGCGCCAGATAACGCGCCGCGATTTCCCGCGCATTGACCAATCCCTGCATGCGAGGCCCGAAGGCCACGTTGTCGAGGGCGTTCATCCAGGGAAAGGCGGAGTTCTGCTGAAACACCACACCGCACCGACGCGAGGGCGCCACCACCCGTTCGCCGTCAATGACCACCTCGCCCGCGCTGGGGGGAACGAATCCCGCCACCGCGTTGAGCACCGTCGTCTTGCCGCAGCCCGACGGGCCCAGCAGCGCCACAAACTCGCCCGGTTCCACCTCCAGCGAAACATTTTCGACGGCCACCAACGGACGCCGCCGCGCGGTGAAGGCCACGCTGAGATGACGCAGGGAGATGCGGCCCTGCCGGAGCGTCACGGACGGTTGGGCGACGGCGCTCATAAGACGAGTTCCTCGGATTCGTAGCGACGGCGGATGCCGAAGCGGCGTTTCCAGTGGAGGGGCGCGCGCTGACCGCTCACAAACTGGGCGTCCCAGTCGAAGACCTCCCCTTTCCGGGGCTGCCAGACGTCCGCCCGGCGGCGCTCCTCGCGCTGATCCGCCAGCCAGTCGTTGTAGCTTTCGTAAACGATGTGACCCTGCGGACCGTCGAGCGTCGCCGCCCGGATGCGCTGATCCCATTCGTCATACAACGCCTCCTCCTCCGCGGGCAGTACGAGCGGTTCGACATCGCTGACATATCCCGCGGCGAGCAGTTCCTCGCCGGCCACCCCAGCAAAGACCTCCTGTTCCCAGACGCTGAGATAGCGCCGGTAAATCCCCGTGTAAGCCGTGGACACCGGTTCCCCCAGCGGACGGTGATCGCGGGTCCGGGCGCGGCGGCGGGCGGTTTCCCCCCGATAAAACTCCAGCGTGGACGCCTCATGCTCCTCGCCGAGAAAATCGAGCACCCGGGCCACTTCGCGTTCCGGGTTTGCCGCCAGGTCCTCGTAGCGCACGTCGAGCCATTGTTCGGCCGGCACCTCCCGGCGCCAGCGCGCGGCGGCCCGCTGGGTCCGCTTCCAGATCTTCGCCGCCGCCAGGATGTTGGTGGGACCAAAGGCGGAACGCAACTGTTCCACCGCCACGTCGCGTCCGTCGCGAATCAGGTGTACAAAACGCGCGTCGGGAAAATCCTCCAGGATCTCGCGCACATAATACAGATTGTGCGGCGTCTTTTCTCCCCACCGCGGCTTGCCCTCCTCGTCGGCCACCCGCTGAAGAATGGCGCGGAAGGCCTCGGAAAAAACCGGCGCCTTCGTGGACTCCAGAATCTCGTCAACGATCGTCCGCGGATTCCAGGGCTTGCCGAAGAAGGGTGTTTTCAATCCAAAGACCATCTCGGAAACCAGGGTCCGAAACGCCCCGGGCCTCTCCAGGTCGCCATAGGTGTGAAGGTAGGCGCGAAACCGCGGATAATACCACGTGACCTCGGGGACACACAGGCGCGAATGGGCGTCCAGCATGACCATCAAAAGCGTGGTCCCGGACCGCTCGCTGCCGATGATGAAAAAGGGCGCATTCTTATTCATAGACATAGGTCACCTTTTCCTTGCGGATGCCGAAATCGACGAGGTTCTGCGCCCAGGTTTCCGCGCGGGCTTTGAGTTCCGCGCCGGGCTCCACGCGCACCGCCTCGCGGCTGTCGGCGCGGAAGAGCGGATTGAGTTCGGCCGACGTTTTGACCAGGGCGGGATCCAGGCGCAATTGCTCCCCCCACCACGCGGCCGCCTCGTCCGGATGGGACGCCAGGTACCAGACGCCGTCCGCAATCACCTTGCGCAGCTTCTCCGCGACACCGGGATGTTCATCCAGATATCCCTTGCGCACCGCCACCACAAACTGCCAGGGCCACTCCGCCACGACGCGCGCGCCCGTACTGCCGGTCAGTTTCAACAGCGCCGGAACGCGGATGTCGACCGCGTCGGTGAGCCGTTGTTCAAAGGCTCCCGCCAGTTCCAGCGGCTGCAGGTTGACCAGTTCGACGTCCCTGCCGGGCTCGATGCCGAGATCCTTGAAGGATCGGACGACGTCGACATGAAGATCGCTGTTGAAGGACACCGCCACCTTTTTCCCCTTCAGATCCGCCAGCGTCTTCACCGGCGAGTCCCCGGGCACCACCACCGCGTGCTTGCCCGTGCCGGCATCGGCGATGATGACCAGTCCGCCGGGATTCTTGGACAGATAGGACGCCACCGGATTGAGCGAGGTGAAGATCACGTCCACCTGCCCCGACGCGAGGGCCTCGATCATGGGCGGGCCATACTGGAAAAAGGTGAAGGTCGGCTGAAACCCCTCCTTTTGCGCGAGGCCGGCTTTTTCGATGACCTTGGCCAGTTGTCCATTGATGCCCGAAGGATAAGCCACCCGAAGCGGGATCTCCCCGGCCGTGGCGGAGAAAACGGCGGCCACGAAGGCCAGAATTCCGGAAACAAACGATGTTTTCATGGAGTCAGTTCAAAGAGGTGGTCCGGGTGGTTCTGTGGGCGGCCAGTTGTTCGATGGCCCGGCGCGCGGATTTCTGGACACCCGTATCCGGATCGTTCAGCAGCGGATGCAGGCGCTCGATCCAGGCCGGGTCGCCCGATTGTCCGAGGGTCACAGCGGCGGCGATGCGCAGGTCGGCCAGTTCGTGCAGGAGCAGTCCGGCCACCCGGCCGTCGCCGGCCGATCCCAGACGTCCCAGACTGATGACCGCCTCGCGGGCCACCTGCCAGGAGGTGTCGCCCAAGGCTTCGGTCAGCGCCGCCTCGGCGGCCTGTCCGGGAAAGCATCCGAGCGCCACCGCCGCCTCGCGCCGCACCTGCCAGTTTTCGTCGTCCAGGGCGGTGATCAGATCGTCGAAAACAAGCGCCCCGTCGAATTCGGCCAGCACCGAAACGGCCACCCTGCGCACGGCCGCGCTTTCGTCCCGCAGGGCCGAACGGAACGCCGGCTGAAGGTCGGGACGACGGTATTGTGCGAGGGCCAGGACCGCCTCGCGCCGCACCTCGGGTTCGGCGTCGCCCAGCATCTTCGCGAGAGCCTCCACCGCTTCCGGCGCCCGCCGGTCCCGCAGCGCCACCACGGCGGCCAGGCGCGTCTCGGCGCGCCCGCTGGAAAGCCCGGCGATCAGGCCCGCGACCGCGTCCGGATGACGGAAGGACCGCAGCACCTCGCCCGCGGCGATGCTGATTTCGACATTGGCATCGGCCGCCGCCTCGAGCAGCGCGGGGATCGCCGAGGGATCGTTGTTGTATTCCAGCAGCTCGACGGTGAGCCTGCGAATGGCGTCCTCGGGATGACGCAGATAGGCGATCAGGGTTTCCGTGGGCAGTTGTTCGCCATCCTCCAGGCTTTCTGCCAGGGTGACAAAAATCTGCTGCGTGCTTTCGGGAATGGCATCAAGGAAAAGGCTCATCGGATCAGGAAGGGGATTTTTACGGTTATGGCGTTGGTCGGGCAGTCCACCTCGCAGGCGAGGCAGTACCAGCAGTCGTCGTATTTCATGTGCGACTTGCCGCTGGCGGGGTCGATGGCGAGGCAATCGACCGGACAGGATTCCACGCAGATGTGACATCCCGTGATGCAGCGTTCCTCGTCCACCACGACCGGCACGTCAAAGACCCGCGTGGCACGCCGGTTGGGCACGGCGCGGGCCGTCATGGCGGCTTCGGTTTCCGAGGCAAATTTCAGGCGTCCGGCAAGGATCGGTTTCATGCGGCAAGGGGCGCGATGCGCAGGCGGTGATAGGTTCGGAGTTCCTCGGCATCAAGCGGCACGACATAGGGTTCGACCGGACGCTTGAAGACCTCCATTTCGCCGGCGGCGTTCTTTTTCAGGTTCACATGGACGAACCAGTTTTGGTCGTCCATTTCGGGATAATCCAGGCGGTGGTGGTAAAGTCCCCAACGGCTCTCCGTGCGGAAGAGCGAGGCGCGCGCGGCCATCTCGGCGCAGTCGCGAATGAAGTCCACCTCGGCGGCCCGCATGAGTTCATGCGGATCGGCGGCCCCCACCTGGGCGAGCTCCTCGCGGGCACGCAGGAAATATTCCAGTCCGCGCTCCAGCCGGTGCCCCGATTTCGGCGGCTGCAGGTAGTCATTCACCTGCCGCCGCAGCTTGTATTCAAATTGGTGGGGCGGGATGCCGTCCGCGCGCGACAACGGTCCGAGCACCCGAAGACGCTCCGCCTTGACCTGTCCGTCGTCGATCGCGGCAGCACCTACCGACTGCGCATAAGCAACGGCATTCCGCCCGCAAATCTTTCCATACGTGAAGGCCCCCAGCATGTAGCCATGCGGCACGGAGGCCATGTCCCCTGCCGCATAAAGCCCCGGCACGGTGGTCTCCCCGCGTTCGTTCACCCAAACCCCGGAGGCGCTGTGCCCGCTGCAAAGGCCGATCTCGGACACGGACATCTCCACCAGGTCGGTTTGGTAACTCTTCCCCCGCCCCGCATGGAAACGCCCCCGGCTGGGCCGCTCGGTCGTGTGCAGGATCTGCTCGATCTCGCCGATGGTCTCGGGCGCGAGATGGTCCATCTTCAGAAACACCGGACCGTTGGCGCTGTTCAGCTCGCGGTAGAATTCCCACATCATCTGACCGCTCCAGTAGTCGGAGAGCATGAAACGGTGACCGCGGGCATTGACGGTATAGCCGCCGTACGGCCCGCTCACATAGGCGCACGCCGGACCGTTGTAATCCTTCAGCAGCGGATTGACCTGAAAGCATTCGATATTGGTCAGCTCCGCACCGGCGTGATATGCCATCGCGTATCCGTCTCCGGCATTGGCGGGATTTTCATAAGTCCCCATGAGATACCCGGACGCCGGCAATCCGAGCCGGCCGCAGGCGCCGCAGGCGAGAATGACGGCCCGGGCCCGGATGACCACAAAGGCTCCGGTGCGCACGTTGAATCCCAGGGCCCCCGCCGCCCGGCCCCCGTCGAGCAGGATGCGCGTGGCCATCACCCGGTTTTCCACCCGGACACCGCGCTGGCGAATGACCCGCGTCAGGATCTTCTTGATGTCATAACCCTCGGGCATCGGCAGCACATAACTGCCCTTGTGATGGACCTTCTTGACGTCGTAGTCGCCCGAGGCGGTCTTTTGAAATTTGACCCCCCAGGATTCAAGCTCCCGGATCATGCCGAAGCTCTCCCGCGCATAAGCCAGCACCGCCGCCTGATTCACGATCCCGTCGTTGGCCATCGTGATTTCCTTCACGTATTCCTCCGGGGTGGCGTGGCCGGGAATCACGGCGTTGTTCACGCCGTCCATGCCCAGGGCGATGGCTCCGCTGCGTTTGACGTTGGCCTTTTCCAGCAAAAGCACCCGACCGTCCGGCCAGGCCTCGCGGGCCTTGATGGCGGCCACGGTGCCGGCGGTGCCCCCGCCGATCACCAGCACGTCGGTCTCGATGAGAATGTCGTCCATCTCAAGCCGCGTGTTTTTGGATTTGTCCGTCCGGGGTCTCCGTCCTGCGTCCCTGCGGGGAACCCGGCGAGATCGCCTGACGCACCGGCTTCAACCTGCCCGTGCGCACGTCGTAAACATATCCGTAGATCGACACCGAGGGCGGAACGAGCGGATGATTTCGAATGCGCCAGACATCGGTCACCACACTCAGCGTGGTGTCCTTGAACGTCATCCAATCGATCCTCTCCCCCGCATCCGAACCCGGCGTCAAACCGACGTCCTTCCATCCCTGCTCCGTCAGCAGCGCCGTCTCCAGACTGTGGCTGAGCAGGCGGGCCATGAGCGGACCGGTGATGGTCGACATTCCGCAATCCGTGTGGTGAATGACAAACCATTCGCGGGTACCCAAAAGTTTGTGGGAAACCACCAGCGAACGAATCGCGTCGTCGCTGGCCCGTCCGCCGGCGTTCCGGATCACGTGCGCGTCCCCCTCCTTCAAACCGGCGAACTTCGCCGGATCGAGACGCGCGTCCATGCAGGTGAGAATCGCAAACTTGCGCGCCGGAGTGATGGGCAGCTGCGCTTCATGGGAAAAACCACGGGCATACTCCCGGTTGGCGGTGAGAACTTCGTATAGCGTCTGGCTCATGACAGGAAAAAACGGGTGACTGCGGCACACACCGCAGGATCGCCGGGAGTCCGGTGGATCAATTTAAAATCACGATAGGTTTGGTCGTTATTAAAGTCAACAAAATAGGTGGATTTTTTTGGAAGATCGCACCCCCCCTCCCCGCCCGGCTCAGGCGTGAACGGGACGCACGTCGAGGAATTCCTCGACAAATTCGTTGGCGGGGGACTCGCGCACTTCGGCGGGCGTGCCGATCTGCTGGACCTGGCCCTTGTCGATGATGACGACGCGGTCGGCGACCTCGAAGGCCTCGTCCTGGTCGTGGGTGACAAAGAGGCTGGTCAGATGGGTGGTGTCGTGGAACTGACGCAGCCATTGGCGCAGTTCCTTGCGCACCTTGGCGTCGAGGGCGCCAAAGGGTTCGTCGAGCAGGAGCACCTCGGGTTCGATGGCGAGGGCCCGGGCGAAGGCCACGCGCTGGCGCTGACCGCCGGAGAGCTGCGAGGGCATGCGGCGGGCGAAATCGCGGAGCTGCACGGCGCCGAGCAGTTCCTCGACCCGCTGGCGAATCTGCGCTTCGGAGGGGCGGTTCTTCTTCCGCACGCGGAGGCCGAAGGCGACGTTTTCAAAGACATTCAGGTGCTGGAAGAGGGCGTAATGCTGGAAGACAAAACCGGCTTTTCGCTGATAGGCACTTTGCTGGGTGACGTCGCGATCGCCGAAAAAGATCTTCCCCTCGTCGGCGAACTCAAGTCCGGCGATGATGCGCAGCAGGGTCGTCTTTCCGGATCCGCTGGGCCCAAGCAACGCCACCAGTTCACCGCCTTCGACGACAAAGTCGGCGTTCTTCAGCGCGGCGAAAGTGCCGAATTTCTTCGAGATGTTTTTGATGGTGATGCTCATGATGGATCGGATGCGGCGGCTTTCAACTGTCTCTCGGCCTGCCACTCAGCATAGGTCTTGATCAGCAAAGTCACAAGCGCGAGAACGGAAAGCAGGGAGGCGAGCACGAAGGCTCCGGTGTTGGGATATTCGTTGTAGAGAATTTCAATGTGCAGGGGGATGGTGTTGGTCTGGTTGCGGATGTGACCGGAGACCACCGACACGGCGCCGAATTCCCCCATGGCCCGCGCGTTACAAAGAATGATGCCATAAAGAAGACCCCATTTGATCTTGGGCACGGTGACCTTCCAGAAAATCTGCCAGCCATTGGCCCCCAGGGTCATGGCGGCCTCCTCCTCCTTGTGCCCCTGCGCCTGCATGAGAGGGATGAGTCCGCGGGCGACAAAGGGGAAGGTCACGAAGGTCGTGGCCATGACGATGCCCGGCAGGGCGAAAATGATTTTGATGTTGTGCTCCGAAAGCCAGGGGCCCAGCCAGCCCTGACGCCCGAACACCAGCACGTAGATCAAACCGCCGATGACGGGGGAAACCCACAGCGGCAGGTCGATGAGGGAGATCAGCAGGGAGCGGCCGCGGAAGTTGAACCGCGTGACGGCCCAGGCGGCCAGCACGCCGAAGAGCGTGTTGAGCGGGACGGCGATGGCGGCGGTGATCAGCGTGAGTTGAATCGAGTGGAGAGTCGCCCGGTCCTCGAAGGTCTTCAGGAAAAACGGCAGGCCGCGCGAAAAGGCCTCGCGGAAAATGACGACCAGCGGCAGCACCAGGAACAGGGTGAAAAAAACCAGCACCACGGTGAGCAGGATGGCCTTGACCAGCGGGGATTCCGCCGTGGCGCGCCGTGGTGTGGCGACTTTGGTGGGAAAGGTGGTGATTGCTCCGGCCATGGTTTAGTGGGGTCGCAAAAGGGTCATGAGGTTATCGTTCGGGCAAGGGCGGTCGGTTCTCAGGCCAGTCCGCGTCGTTTCTGGTCCCAGGCCTGGAGGCCGTTGCTGATGAGGAGAATGACAAAGGAACCCAGCAGCATGACAAAGCCCAGGGCGGCGCCTCCGGCGTAGTCGTATTGATCGAGTTTCATGATGATCAGCAGCGGGGTGATTTCGGTTTTGAAAGGCAGGTTGCCGGAGATGAAGACCACGGATCCGAACTCACCCACGGCGCGGCCGTAGGCGAGCATGACACCGGTCAGGACGGACGGCAGGATGGCGGGGAAGATCACGCGCCAGAACGTCTGCCAGCGATTGGCGCCGAGCGTGGCGGCGGCCTCCTCGACATCCACGGCGAGATCCTGAATGACCGGCTGGACGGTGCGCACCACAAAGGGCAGGCCGATGAAGGTGAGCGCAATGAAAACACCGATCTGGGTGTAGGCAATCTTGATTCCCTTCGGGCCGAGGAAATTGTTTTTGAACCACTCCTGGCCGGCCAGCAGGCCGCCAAGGGGGGAGTCCGGATGGAAATGCTGTCCGATCCAGCCCTGATAGGTGAACCACTCACCGATCCAGCCGTTGGGAGCGTAGATGGTGGTCAGGGCGATGCCGGCGACGGCCGTGGGCAGGGCAAAGGGCAGGTCGACAATGGCATCGAGAATCCTGCGGCCGGGAAAGTTGTAACGCGCCAGCACCCAGGCGGCGAGGACGCCGAAGAATCCGTTCACCACCGCGGCGATGAAGGCGATCCCGAAGCTGACATAATAGGACGAAACCACCCGCGGATCGGTGACCGCCTTGAAAAAGTGTTCCCATCCGCCGGTGAACGTTTTCAGGAAAAGCGCGCTGAAGGGAATCAGCACGATGATGCTTAGATAAAAGAGCGTGTAACCCAGGGTGAATCGAAACCCGGGGAGAATGTGTTTTCTCACTGCCATCAGATGTTTTGCCCTTCGGAAATCAGAGTCTTGAAGCGATCCAGAATTGTCAGGACCGCCACAATATGGGCTTCGATTTGGGATTCAAGCTCGGCGAGCTGCGGAGTTTCGAAGACCACCTCAAACGGCTTGGGCGTCTGCTCGGGCGGAGCCGTCAGGATCCCCTCATAGCCTTTTTCAATAATGCCATTGTTGGCTTCGAAGTTGTCGATGCTCTTGTCGAAATTGCGCGGCAGAAAACGCCCGGCCTCCTCGAGGGCCGGCTCCAGCACGTGGCGCGTCAGTTCGTGTCCCTTGACGAACCCGTAGAGTCCGTCGCTGGTGTCGTCACTGTGCAGCGCAATGAGCCCGTTGAAAGTCAGCCGGCGCAGCTGTCCCTCGATCAGCCGCACCTCGGGTTCCTCCGACTCCTTCCAGAATTCCCGGTTGAGATCCCGGCCGCTACGCGACCAGCGGGTGTTTTCCACGTAGCCATCCGGATTCACCACCGGATAGATGAAAAGCTCGTATCCGCGGGCGAGTTCGGGATTGGCCGCCAGGCGCCGGAGAAGTTCCGCCGCGGCCAGGACGCCGCTTTCCTCGTCCCCGTGCACCCCGGCAAAGATGCCCACCCTAAGATAACTCTGGGCGTCACCCGGACCGGCAAAGAGGTATTTGGGAAGGGCGCGCGACGCGCCCTGACTGTCGATGTAGGCGAGATGGGCGGCAAAAAGATGTTCCGACCCATGCGCCAGCTCATCCAGCGGACGCAGCACCGGGCTGAGGGAACGGCGTTCCCGAATGGGAGAACGGCGATGGGTCGACACAATCATTTGACGCCGGGCTGATAGATGGCGTCGAAGCGCCCGCCATCCGCAAAGTGGGTTTTCTGGGCCTCGGCCCACCCGCCGAAGACTTCGTCAACGGTGACCAGTTTCAGCGGGGGAAAGGTGGAGGCGTTGGCCGCCAGCACCTTCTCGGAACGGGGCCGGAAATAATATTTCGCGGCGAGCTCCTGTCCTTCGTCGGACCAGAGGTATTCCAGAAAGCCCGTGGCCAGTTCGCGGGAATCGCGTTTGTCCACGACCTTGTCGACCACCGCGACCGGCGCCTCGGCCAGAATGCTAAGCGAAGGATAAACCACCTCAAAGTCCCCCTTTTCGGTCTTGAGGATCTGCAGCACTTCGCTTTCGAAGGTCAGCAGCACATCACCGATTTCCTTTTGCACAAAGGCCATGGTGGCGCCGCGTCCGCCCGTCTCCAGCACCGGGGCATTCCTGAAGATCGCCCCGACCAGTTCCTCCGCCGTGGCATCCGAGCCGCCGGGCTGGGCCTTGGCAAAGGCCCAGGCGGCCAGGTAGCTGTAGCGCCCGTTGCCGGAGGTCTTGGGATTCGGCACGATGACCCCCACGCCCGGTTTCGCCAGGTCGTTCCAGTCCTTGATCCCCTTGGGATTGCCCTTGCGGACCAGGAAGACGATGGTCGAGGTGTACGGAGCCGCATTGTCCGGCAGGCGCTTTTTCCAGTCGGGCGCGATGAGCCCGGCCTGGACGATGGCGTCGATGTCCGTTTCCTGGTTCATCGTCACCACATCGGCTTCCAGCCCTTCGATCACGGCGCGGGCCTGTTTGCTGGACCCGCCGTTGGAGAGCTTCACCGTCACATCATTGCCGGTTTTCGCCTTCCAGGCTTTTTCGAATGCCGCATTGAAGTCCTGGTAGAACTCCCGGGTGACGTCATAGGACGCGTTCAGGATGTCCGAAGGACCGGCAAAGGCCGGCGAAGCGGCCAACAGCAGAAAAAGAAGTCGTTTCATGAATTCAGGAAGTGACGGCCCGGCGGGCCTCCTCGGCGAGTGCGGTGCTCAGGTACCGTTCGCCGGTGCTGCAACCGATCGTCACGATGAGTTTGCCGGCGTTCTCCGGACGCTTCGCCACCTGGAGGGCGGCCCAGACGTTGGCTCCGGTGGAAATGCCGGCCAGGATCCCCTCCTCGATCGCGAGGCGGCGGGCGGTGTTGATGGCGTCCTCGTTGGAAACGGTGACCACATCGTCCAGCACATCAAGGTGCAGGTTGTTCGGCACGAAGCCCGCGCCGGTTCCCTGGATCTTGTGGGGAGCCGGTTTGATGGGCAGCCCGTTGCGGGTCTGGGTGATCACCGGGGAGTCCGCGGGTTCCACCGCGATGGATTGGAATCCGGGTTTGCGGGGTTTGATCACCTCGGAAACGCCGGTGATGGTCCCCCCCGTGCCGACGGCGGCGACGAGGATGTCGACCCGTCCGTCGGTGTCCGCCCAGATCTCCTCCGCCGTGGTGCGGCGGTGGATTTCCGGATTGGCCGGATTGTTGAACTGCTGCGGAATCCAGGAATCCGCGATTTCCCGATGGAGCGCCTCGGCGCGGGCGATGGCCCCCTTCATGCCCTCGGCGGCCGGCGTCAGCACGAGCTGCGCCCCGAGCAGGGCCAGCAGCGTGCGGCGTTCCAGGCTCATGCTTTCCGGCATGGTCAGAATAAGCTTGTAGCCCTTGGCCGCCGCGACAAAGGCGAGCGCGATGCCCGTGTTGCCGCTGGTGGGCTCAATGATGGTGGTCTTGGGCGTGAGGATGCCCTCCTTTTCCGCGGCCGAGATCATGGCCAGACCGATGCGGTCCTTTACGCTGCCCAGCGGGTTGCTGAACTCCCCCTTGAGGGCGATGGTCGCCGGAAGTCCCTCCGTGAGCCGGTTGAGTTTGATCAGCGGCGTGCGACCGATGGTCCCGATGATGTTGTCGTAGTAGGCCATGTGCTTACTTCTTCTGGTAGATCTGGTCGAAGATGCCGCCGTCGCCGAAGAAGGGCTTGCTGACCTTGCCCCATCCCCCGAACACTTCGTCGATGGTGACGAGTTCAACCGGGGCAAACTTATCGGCGAATTTCTTGGCGATCTCGGGATTGCTCGGACGGTAGAAGTTCTTGCCGGCGATTTCCTGACCCACGTCGCTGTAGAGGTATTTCAGGTATTCGGTGGCGACTTCCGTGGTGCCGTGCTTCTCGGCGTTTTTCGTGACCACCGTCACCGGCGGCTCCGCCAGGATGCTCAGGGACGGGGTGACAATTTCAAACTGACCCGGATTTTCCTTCAGCGAGAGGAAGGCTTCGTTTTCCCAGGCGAGAAAGACATCTCCCAGTCCGCGCTGGGTGAAGGTGATCGTGGCCCCGCGGGCGCCGGAGTCCAGAACCGGAACGTGTTTGTACAGTTCGGTCACGAACTCCCGGGCTTTCGCCTCGTCATTGTTATATTTCTTGAGCGCATACGCCCAGGCCGCCAGGAAGTTCCACTGCGCCCCGCCCGAGGTCTTCGGATTCGGAGTGATCACTTCCACGCCGGGTTTGATCAGATCGTCCCAGTCCTTGATCCCCTTCGGGTTGCCCTTGCGGACCAGGAACACGATGGTCGAGGTGTAGGGCGTGCTGTTGTTCGGCAGCGCCTTCTGCCAGTCGGCCGGAATCAGATCGGCCTTGCTGTGCAGGACATCGATGTCCGCCGCCAGCGCCAGGGTGGCGACATCGGCCTCCAGACCGTCAATGATCGCCCGAGCCTGCTTGCCAGACCCCGCGTGGGACTGGTCGATTTTCACGGTATCACCCGTCTTTTCCTTCCAGTACTTCGAGAAGGCCTCGTTGAACTCGGCATACAACTCCCGGGTCGGATCGTAGGAAACGTTGAGAATGGAAATGTCCTTGGCGAAAGCGGTGCCAAGGGTGGCAACGGCAATGGCGAGAATCGGAGTGATTTTCATTAAAACGACTTATAGGGTCGTCATTCGAAGCCGTCAACCCAAAAGACGATAAATTTAATCGTTTTTTAAATTCCGTCGCCGTCCACGCCCTGAACTTCGGAGGAGGAAACCGGCGCACCGCGCATGACATCGGCGAGTGTGGCCGAATCCATGAGCCGGGCCACCATGTTGCGGGCCTCCAGCATGACGCGGCGAAACCGGCACACGGGCTCCTGGGTGCAGCGCCGGTAATCGGTCACCGAAACACAGGCAATCGGCGCAAGGTAACCGTCAAAATGACGAACCACCTCTCCCATGGTGATGCGCTCCGGACTTTTGGCCAGCCGGTATCCCCCCCGCTTGCCGGCCACGCTGTCCACCCAGCCCCGCTCCTTGAGATCCAGCATGATGTGCTCGAGGAACCGCTTGGGAATGTCATTGCGCCGGGCAAGTTCGATGATGGGAATGGGATGCCCCCCGTGATGCTCGACCAGAGTAAAGAGCGCGCGAAGCGCATAATCCGTGCGCATGGAGAGTTGCATGGGAAGAACGATACGGGAAATCGTGGTTCGCGTCAAAGTACGATGCAGTCCCAGGAAGCACGGTCCCGGCCGACGGTTAAAAGGGAGGACGGGAGGCCCTCCTTGGGACTCTTAAAGGATCACCGGCCCCGGACTCCGCCTTCCCGGACGGCGACACGACTTGACGCTCACCAATCGGGGGCGAAAATGAGGAAAATCATGGCTCGCGAAATTCCCTGTCCCACCTGCCGTCAAAAAGGCGCCTGGTTCGACACGCCCTACGGCCCCTTTTGCTCCGAACGCTGCAAAATGGTGGATCTCGGAAGGTGGCTGGGGGAGGAATACCGGATCACCAGCCCCCTCACCGTGGAAGACCTCAAGGAACTTTCCGAGGGCGTCGAGGACGAGGAGCCGTAGCCGGCGAACCCAAATCCTCCCGGCCGGGCAATCCGTCGCCCCTTGGCTCCCCGGCCCCGGGGGGACATTTTCCGGAACCCCGGGGAGCATCACCGCCGGACGGACGCAGCCCCGGCCGCAACTCCGGTCATAGTCCCGTGGGATGATCGTGGAACTGCCAGGGAAGGCCGAACTTTTCCTCAAGATGGCGCCCTAGGGCCTTCACCCCGAAAGTTTCCGTGGCGTAATGACCGGCGTAGATCAGATTCACGCCCAATTCCTCTGCGGCCGTATAACTCCAGTGCGGACCCTCTCCGGTCACCAAGGTGTCCACCCCGGCCGCGGCCGCCTTGAAGACCTCGCTCCCCGCCGCCCCGGTGACAATCCCGATCTTTCGACAAATCTCCGGTCCGCCCGGTGCCAAATGTACCCGTCCGCCCACGGCGTTCTCAATCCGGGCAAGGAGTTCCTGACGGGGAACTTCCGTCTCCACCCGACATCCCATCCCCAAAAACGGTGCCCGCTCCTTGGGAAGTGTAAGCATGTCTGCGAACAACGCGTTATTGCCGACAACCGGATGAACATCCAGGGGCAGATGGGAACTGTAAAGTGCCAGACCCGCCTCGATGGCCATCCGGACCTTGCGATAGAGCGGGCCCGTCAGCGGCGCGGAACCGTTCCAAAACAATCCGTGGTGAACGATCAAAAGCTGCGAACCCGCTTCGATGGCTTGGCGAATAACGGATTCACAGGCGTCAACCGCCACGGATATTTTTTCTATATTTTTCGTGTTTTCTATCTGTAATCCATTGATTGCCTGTTTGTAATCTTCAATTTCATTGATGGACAGATAGCTGTCGAGATAGCGGGCAATGTCAGAGAGGTGCACAAGGGGATCTTCCTCGATTTTGCACGCTCAGGAAAGCCTTTCCTCTCCTCTCCCGTGGTTCCCTCTCGGCCCCTTCCCCCATTCGGGTTCTGGTCCGGACCGCCTTCGCCGATGAGATTTTTACCCGTTTACACATACATGCGATCGAGCATTAAATGCATATATGCATCTCTGCGTTTTTTGCGCGTCCCCTCCTTATTCTGAGCTGTCCCCTTCCCTCCGGGCTCCCTGAACGGGCATTCAGATTGATTTTCCCTCTTGCCGCCTCCTTCCCGCTTATGTCCTATGGCTTTGCCGGCGTGCGTTGGCGCCGTGTTGCTAGCACATGAAAACGATACCCTTTTTGACCTCGATTTTGATTGCCATCCTGGCCGGACTTCTTTTCGTTCCGGCGCTTCAGGGTTCGGCTCCCGCCCTCAGCGCCCTGATCATCGCCCTGGCCGTCATTACGGCCATGCTGGTCGCGATTTCCGCAAAGGAAACCCCCTCCTTGCCGGCTCCTTCCACCCCGCCTCCCCCGGCCGCGCCGGCTCCCTCGGTTGCCCCGCCTCCTCCGGCCGCGCCGGCGGCCGCCACGGCGGAGGCCGAAATTCTCGCCTTCCTGGGTCTGTTTCAGGAAAAAGGACGCCTGCTGGACTTCCTGATGGACGATATTACGTCCTACGGGGACGACCAGGTCGGAGCGGCCGCCCGGGTGGTGCATCAGGGCTGCCGGGAGGTGCTGCGGGAGTATTTTGAGATCACCCCGGTTTGTCCGGCCGAGGAGGGAGGGACGGTGACGGTTCCCGTCGGCGAGGAAGCGGCGGATTATCGTCTGGTGGGTCGGATTTCCGGCGAACCTCCCTTTACGGGCACACTGGTGCACAAGGGCTGGAAAACCACCTCGGTCAAACTCCCCCGGGTGGTCCCTTCCGGACGGCTGGCCGCCATCACTCCGGCGGAGGTGGAGCTCAAATAAAATGGGGCGGCCTCCGACGGAACGCCTCCCCCGCCTCCGGGCTCCGCATGACGGCGGGAGCCCGTTGAATCCTGTTCCGCACCGACCTTTTTGACCTCATGGCCAAGACGTTCAGCATCGGCATCGACCTCGGCACCAGCAACAGCGCGGTGGCGGTCGAATCGTTCGCAGACAACCAGGCTGCCATCGTGGAAATTCCGCAGGTGGTGGCGCCCGGACAGATTGCCGCCCGCCCCACCATGGCCTCGGCGGTTTACCTTCCGCATTCCGAGGAATTCAGGGGCCAGACCATGCAGCCGCCCTGGCCGGTGGCCCATCGGGACATCATCGGACATTTCGCCCGCGAACACGGCGCGCTCGTGCCGGACCGGCTGGTGACCTCGGCCAAATCCTGGCTTTCCAATCCGCACATCGATCCGAAAAAGCCGGTCCTGCCCTGGAACTCTCCCATCGACGAGCCGAAGCGCTCGCCGTTTGAATGTTCGCGTCATTATCTCGAGCATCTCCGGGAGGGCTTTCTTTACGCCGAACGTGCGGCGGGCCGGGAACGGAATCTCGCCGAAGCCGAGGTGGTGATCACCGTGCCGGCCTCCTTTGACGAAATCGCCCGCAATCTCACCGCGGAGGCCGCGGCGGAGGCCGGATTTGGGCAGGTCGTCCTCCTGGAGGAACCTCAGGCGGCCTTCTACGCCTGGACGGCCCAGGCGGGCGCCGACTGGCGGCGTCAGGTTTCCGCCGGGGATCTCGTTTTGGTCTGCGACGTGGGCGGCGGCACCGCGGATTTCAGTCTGATCGCCGTTTCCGAAAAGGACGGCAACCTGGAGGTCGAACGCATCAGCGTGGGCGAGCACCTCCTGCTGGGCGGGGACAACATGGATCTCGCGCTCGGGCACGTCCTTCGGGCGCAGTTGGAAGCGGCCGGGAAAAACCTCGACGAATGGCAATTCCGCTCGCTCATCCATGCCGCCGGCCATGTCAAGGTGGCGCTTTTTGCCGATCCCGGCCTCCCGCACGCCCCGATAACCGTCCCCTCGCGCGGATCGAGTCTTTTCGCCAAAACCCTTTCCACCCAACTCGACCGCACGACGCTGGAGCAGCTCGTGCTGGAGGGATTTTTCCCGATGACCGCCCTCGGCGAAGGCCCCGTGGAACAGGTGGCGGTGGGACTCCAGGAATTCGGACTGCCCTACGCCTCCGATCCCGCCATCAGCCGCCACCTCGCGCGCTTCCTCACGCGCAGCCTGGCCAATGTGAAGGCCAGTCCCGCCCTGAGCGCGCTCATCCGCGATCCGGCCGCCCTCTCCGGCGAAGCCCTGCTGCCCACGGCCGTACTTTTCAACGGGGGCGTTTTTAATGCCGAACCCCTCCGCAGGCGGGTTCTGGATCTGCTCATCTCGTGGAACGGCGGACGTCCCGTGCGGGAACTCGCCGGATTCCAGCCGGATCTCGCGGTGGCCCGCGGGGCGGCGCTTTATGGACGGAACCGCGCCACCGGCTCGGGCATCCGCATCCGGGCGGGCACGGCGCGTTCGTATTACCTCGGACTCGCCTCGGCCATGCCGGCCATTCCCGGATTCAAGCCCCCGGTGAAGGCGCTCTGCGTCGTACCACAGGGCATGGAGGAAGGCACCGAACTGCTCATCGAAGGCCAGACCTTCGGACTCCAAACCGGACGTCCGGCGGAGTTCCGCTTTTTCACCTCGGAAATCCGCAGCGGCGACCGTCCCGGCCAGGTCCTGCCGGATGCCACCCGCGAGCTCGAGGAGTGCGGACGGGTGGAGGTGACGCTTCCCGCCATGGAGGGTTTCCCGGAAAACCAGGCGGTACCCGTGCAGATCAATCCCGTGGTCACCGAACTGGGAAACCTCGAACTCTGGATGAAACACACCGGGTCCGACCGGCGCTGGAAGGTCGAGTTCCGGGTGCGCATGGAGTAGCGCATGGCCCGGTTCTGCATCGGCATTGATCTCGGCACCACGAATTGTGCCATGGCTTACGAGCCCGCGGACGGCGGCGGTTCCCGCGTCGTTTCGCTGCCGCAATGGGAGGCCGCGGACCGCACCACCTCGTCTCCGACCCTGCCGTCGTTCCTCTATCGTCCGCCGGCCCACGAATCCGCGGACGGCGCCTGGATTCCCGGACTCCACGCCCGCCGCCAGGCCGCCGAAACGCCCGGCCGGGTCATTCATTCCGCCAAATCCTGGCTGGGCCATCATGCCGTGGACCGTTCCCAGGCCTTCCTCCCCTGGGGCAGCGATGAGATTCCGCCCTCGGAAAAACTTTCCCCCCTCGCCGCCTCCGCCGCCCTGCTGGGCCATCTGCGCGCGGCATGGGACGCACAGTTTGCGGCCGGCGATCCCGACGCCCGCTTTGACCTCCAGGATGTCACCGTCACCGTGCCGGCCTCCTTCGACGCCGTCGCGCAGCGCCTCACCCTCGAGGCCGCCCAAATGGCGGGGTTTCCATCCTCAACCCGCCTGCTCGAGGAACCCCAGGCGGCCTTTTACCACTGGCTCGAAAATCACGCCTCTTTGGAAAACGTCCCCGGCTCCGGCGGGCCGGCGCGACACGTGCTGGTGATCGACATCGGCGGCGGCACCACGGATTTCAGTCTGTTTTCCGTGGCTTCCGAAACGGAGGCCGGACTCCCCCGGATCGAACGCGTCGCGGTCAGCGACCACATCCTGCTCGGCGGGGACAACATCGACCTCGCCATCGCCCATCTCGCCGAACCCCAGTTCGCCGGCGCGGGCCACCGGCTCTCCGGCAAACAATGGAACTTCCTGGTCGCGCAATGCCGCGATCTCAAGGAACGCTGTCTCTCCGACTCGGACACGCCAGACGTTTTTCCGGTCAGCATCCCCGCCCGCGGTTCAAGCCTCTTCGAGGACACCCTCACCGCGCGGATTCCCCGCAGCGCCATCGAACGCCTCGTCTTCGACGGCTTTTTCCCGAGCTGTGCCGCGGACGATCGCCCCGCCCGCATGCAGGCCGGACTCCAGGAATGGGGCCTGCCGTATGCCGCCGACAGTGCGGTGACCCGTCACCTCGCGGACTTTCTGCGTGATCGTCCGCGCGTCGACGCCATCCTTTTCAACGGCGGCTCGCTGCGCTCCCCCCTTCTCCGCGACCGTCTGCGCGATCAGGTGGCCGCCTGGCAGGACGGCGCCGCACCGGTCATTCTGGAAAATGCCGAACCCGATCTCGCGGTGGCCCGCGGCGCGGCCCGTTACGGCGGCATCCTCCTTCGCGGTGCCACCCGCATCACGTCGGGCGCCGCCCGGGCGGTTTATCTGGAGGTGCATTCGTCCCAAACGAAAGACCGGACATCGCTGGTCTGCATCCTTCCCCGCGGCGCCGCCCCGGGCGAAACCTTCCGCATCACCGGACTCGACCTCGCCCTGCGCATCAACTCTCCGGTGCGTTTCCAGGCCCGTTCCTCCACCCGCGATCGGCACGACGCTCCCGGAGCGCTCGTCAGCGCGGATCCGGACTTTCACCACCTGCCCGCCCTCGAAACCACCATCACCGTTCCCGGCGCCCGCCTGGAAACCCTGCCGGTGACCCTCACCGCCCGGACCAACGAACTCGGCCTCCTTCAGGTGGCCTGCGAAAGCACCGATCCGCGCCACCCGGGTTCCTGGCCGCTCGATTTCAACCTCCGCGCCACCGCCGAACCCGCGCCCCAGGACGAAGGAACACCCGACATCGGAGTGGACGGCGAAAAACGGACCGCCGTCCGGGAGCGCATCACGAAATGGTTTTCGGCCCCCCTCAATCCCCGCGACAAACTCAGCGCCACCAATCTCCTCAAGCATCTGGAAAAACTCCTCGGCCAACCCAAGGCGGAATGGAACGGCGCGCTCGTCCGGTCGCTGTGGCCCACCTTGCGCGACGTCGCGGAGTTCCGCCGTCATTCCGTCGACCACGAGGAAACCTGGCTCATCCTGGCGGGTTTCCTTCTGCGCCCGGGTTTCGGAGCGCCCCGCGACGCCCTGCGCATCGACGAATTGTGGAACCTTCTTTCGCCCGGGCCCGTCCGGCCCGGCAAACGCATTCAGCTGCAACTCCACATCCTCTGGCGGCGCGTGGCGGGCGGACTCGACCGGGAACGGCAGGAAGCCCTGCTCGCTCCCGAACTGCCGAAACTTCTCGGCCCCAAACCCGCCTCCGCGGAACTCGTCCGGCTCGCCGGGTCGCTCGAGCGTCTGCCGGTTTCCACCCGGACGTCCCTCGCGGAACATTTTCTCAAAATGGCGGAGGAACTGACCGATGCCGGCCAGCACGCCGCCCCCTATTACCACGCCCTCGGCCTGCTCCTGAACCGCACGCCCCTGCGCGCCGGACCGGACAGCGTGCTGCCGTCCGAGCTCGTCGAAAAGGCCTTTGACACCTTCGGCCACCTCGACTGGAGCGCATCCCATCACGCCGAATTGCGCACCCTGTTTCTCCGCGCCGCCCGCCGCACCGACAACCGCCACCTCGACGTTCCCAAGTCCGTGGCCGAACGCATCGCGTCCAAATTGGAAAAATCCGGCCTCTCCCCCGCCCGCGTGGCCTGCCTGCGCTCCTACCGTCCGGTCGAAACCGCCGACCAGACGAGCCTCATCGGAGAATCCCTGCCGCCGGGCCTGGTGCTGTCCGAAAACTCCTGATTCCCCTCACGCCTGCTCCCGGCCGCCGACCAAGGAAAAGCCCCGGCGTCCGGCCATCCCGGAATTCATTCCGAATTCCGAAAATGCCAGAAGGCGCCACCCCATAATCAAACCGGTGAGCTACGGCCGAACCATGCTGGAATCCGGGCCAAAAAGCTTCACCAGGCGATGCGCAAAAACATCCCGAGCAGCGCCGAAACATGAATTCGCCAACGCGCCTTGCACAGTTTTAACAATTTAAAATTTTTGCACAATTTTTGCAAAATCGATAATTTTTTGTTGCTCCGGGTCGGGAGGCTGTGATGAAAAGGCGCGTCCTCCTCCGGTGCGAATGCCGGCGAAACTCCGGACACAACCATGTTTCCTCCTTTCTCCGTGCCCCTCCCGGAACATCCCCTTCAGTCACCATGACCGCCGTCTGGGTTCAGAACTACAATCCCCTGCAAAACCAGGTGCTTTCCACCCTGGTGGCCGCGCTGCCGATCATTCTGCTCTTTGCGTGCATCGGTTTATTCCGTCTGCGCATCCCCCTGTCCGCGGCGATCTCCCTCGTGGCGGCGCTCGTCGTGGCCATGGGAATCAACGGCATGCCGGCCTCCTCCGCGCTGGCCAGCGCCCTCTACGGGGTGGCCTACGGACTGTTCCCCATCGGCTGGATTCTGCTCAACGTCGTCTTCCTCTATCAACTGGCGGTCAAACGCGGCCACATGGACGTGCTCCGTCAAAGTCTGACGTCCATCGCGCCGGACTCGCGCATTCAGATCATTCTCATCGCCTTTGCCTTCGGGTCCTTCCTGGAAGGCATGGCGGGATTCGGCGCGCCCATGGCCATCACCTCGGCGCTGCTCCTGCAAATGGGTTTCCGCGCCATCGACGCGGCGTGTCTTTCCCTGCTCGGCATCACCGCCTCGGTAGCCTTCGGATCTTTGGGCATTCCGGTCACCACGCTGGAACAGGTGACCGGCCTCAACGGCCTGCATTTGTCGGCCATTGTGGGCCGTCAGCTCCCTTTTTTTCCATCGTGATGCCGTTTTGGCTGGTGGCGTTTTTTGGCGGACCGAGGGCCCTGCGTCATGTCTGGCCGGCGGCGCTGGTGGCCGGACTCGGACTCGCCATCCCGCAGTTTCTCATGGCAAACTTTCACGGTCCGTGGCTCGTGGACATTGTTTCCGGCGCGATCTGTCTGATCGGCGTGGCGGTGTTTTGCCAGTTCTGGACGCCGCGCACCTGCTGGGATCACGCGCGGCGGGAAGTCCCGGCGCCAAAGCGCGAACTGGGTTCGATTTTCCGTCCGGGCATGCTGGCGGCCTGGACCCCGTGGATTATTCTCACCGTGGTGGTTTTTGTCTGGGGCACGCCGGCGTTCATCAAATTCTGCGACAGCCTGCTGGTCATCAAGGTTCCGGTTCCCTTCCTGCATGAACTCGTCCAGCGCGTGCCGCCGATTGTCGCCGCCGGCGCGAAGCCGGAGTCCGCGGTCTTCAAACTCAACATCCTCTCCGCCAGCGGCACCGGCATCCTGCTGGCCGCGATTCTCTCCGGCTTTGTCATGCGCTTCAGCATCCGGGAAATGCTCAAGGTGTATGTCGCCACTTTTCACCACCTGCGCCATTCGTTGGTGATCATTTCCATGATGCTGGCCATCGGCCATGTGGTGAAATACTCCGGCAGCGACGCCATGCTCGGTCTGGCCCTGGCCCTCACCGGCGCCCTGTATCCCTTCTTCGGCACACTGCTGGGATGGGTGGGAGTGACGGTGACCGGTTCCGACACCTCCACCAACGTGTTGTTCGGCAATCTGCAAAAAATCACCGCGCAGCAGATCGGCATCGATCCCTATCTGATGTGTTCGGCGGGAACCACCGGCGGAGTGATGGGCAAGGCCATTGCCGCACAGAGCCTCGTGGTGACCGCCACCGCCACCAATCAAAGCGGCGCCGAAGGGGAAATCTTTCGCCGCATTTTCCCGCATACGCTTGCCCTGGCGTGCCTTATGGGCGTATTCGTGTTCCTTCAGGCCTATGTGTTTCCATTCACCGAAATGGTAAAGACAGGCCCCTGATTGCTGTACACATGAACGAACCCCATACCATTCCGATGCTGCTCCGGGCCGCACAAATCGACCCGGCGCGTATTGCCATTGTGGACACCGCTGGTGACCACACTTACGGCGAACTGCTCGATCGCTCCCACCGCGTCGCCTCCGCGCTCCTCGCCGGACGTCCCGACCTTGAGGGGCGCCGCGTAGCGTTTCTCGTCCCCTCCTCCTTCGACTATCCGAGTGTCCAATGGGGCATCTGGCGGGCCGGCGGCGTGGCCGTTCCCCTCTGCACCCTGCACCCGCCGGCGGAATGGTCCTATGTGATCGAAGACTCCGACGCGGAAATCGTCGTGGCCCACGGCGAGTTCGCCGAAAAACTCGAGCCGGTGGCAAAAAAACTCGGCCGCGTTTTCCTTCGCTGCGAAGACATGGCCGGCCACCCCGTCGCGCCGCTTCCGCAGGTGGAGGCGGATCGCGCCGCCATGATCATCTACACCAGCGGCACCACCAGCAAACCCAAGGGCGTTGTCACCACGCACGAAATCCTTTCCTGGCAGATCCGCAGCCTCATCGAGGCCTGGGAATGGACCTCCGACGACCGCACGCTCCTTGTCCTGCCGCTCCATCACCTCCACGGCGTCCTCAACGTGCTTTCCTGCGCGCTGTGGGCCGGCGCCACCTGCGAGATGGCCCCGCGCTTCGACGCCGACGAGACCTGGTCGGTCCTGCTGTCCGGACGGCTCACCCTCTTCATGGCCGTGCCGACGGTTTACGCCCGATTGGTCAAGGTCTGGGAAGCCGCCCCACCGGAGAAACAACGGGCCATGACCGAGGCCTGCCGGCGCCTGCGTCTCATGGTCTGCGGTTCCGCCGCGCTGCCCGTTCCCACCCTCGAACGCTGGAAGGAAATCAGCGGGCACACCCTGCTGGAGCGCTATGGCATGACCGAGCTCGGCATGGCCCTGTCCAATCCGCTCCACGGCGAACGCCGTCCGGGCTTTGTCGGCACTCCCCTCCCCCATGTCAATGTCCGGCTCGTCGACGAGTCGAACCGGCCCGTCCCGGACGGCACTCCCGGACAGATCCAGGTGAGCGGACCCACGGTCTTCCGCGAATACTGGCGGCGTCCGCAGGACACCGAAAAGGCCTTTGTGGACGGATGGTTCAAAACGGGTGATGTCGCCGTGCGCGAAAACGGCGCCTACCGCATCCTTGGCCGCGAGTCGGTCGACATCATCAAGACCGGCGGCTACAAGGTTTCCGCCCTCGAGATTGAAGACGAACTCCGTCATCACGGAGCCATTGACCAATGCGCCGTGGTGGGGGTTGCCGATCCCGAATGGGGCGAGCGCGTCGCCGCCGCCGTGGTGGTCAAGCCGGGCGCCTCGCTCGACCTCGACTCGCTGCGCGCCTGGTCCAAGGAACGGCTCGCGGTGTACAAGGTGCCCTCGCGTCTCCTCATCCTCCCCGAACTTCCGCGCAACGCCATGGGCAAAGTCGTGAAACCCGACCTCGCGAAACTGTTCCTCTCCTGACCGAGACCGACATGTCATCCGACACCCCCGCCTCGCCCCGGCGCCCCGATGGAGGGCGGTTTCGCATCCTCATCGCCAAGCCCGGCCTCGACGGCCACGACCGCGGAGCCAAATATGTGGCCAACGTCCTGCGCGATGCCGGTTTTGAAGTCATCTACACCGGCATCCGCCGCACGCCCGAACAAATCGTGCGCGCCGCCCTGCAGGAGGACGTGGACGCCATCGGGATTTCGCTGCTTTCCGGCGCACACATGACCCTCGTCGCCCGCCTGACCGGCCTTCTCGCCGAACACGGCGCCGATCACCTTCCCCTCTTCGTCGGCGGCGTGATTCCGGAATCGGACATTCCCGAATTGAAGGCGCTGGGCGTGTGCGAGGTTTACGGTCCTGGCACCTCCGCCCGCACGCTGGTGGAGTCGCTGACCGTCCATCTCGAAAAGCACGTTCATGAACGTCCTGCCTGACGATCTCATCGCGCAGGCGCGAGACGGCGGCCACATCGGCATGCGGGCCGGCGCGCGGCTCATGACCCTGCTGGAAAACGATCCGGAAAAGCAGGCCGAGTTTCTCCGCAAAACCGGATTTCCCTCCGGCCCCCGCCTGGTGCTGGGCATCACCGGAGCCCCCGGCTGCGGGAAGAGCACTTTGGTTGACGCGCTGCTTGCCGCGTTCCGCTCCCTTCATCCCGACGCCCGCATCGGAGTCATCGCCATCGATCCCTCCAGTCCTTTCACCGGAGGCGCCATCCTCGCCGACCGCGTCCGCATGATGCGTCACGCGGAGGACCCCGCCATTTTTGTGCGCTCCATGGCCAGCCGCGGACACCTCGGCGGACTCGCCCTCGGGGTGGGCGGTGTGCTGTCCGTGATGGCCTGGATGGGCTTCGACATTGTTCTCATTGAAACCGTCGGCGTCGGTCAAAGCGAGGTGGACATTGTCCGCACCGCCGACGAGGTGGCCGTCGTTCTCGCGCCCGGCAACGGCGATTCCCTGCAACTGCTCAAGGCGGGCCTGATGGAGATCGGCGGCCTCATTGTGGTCAACAAGGCCGACAAGGACGGCGCCGAGGCCCTGCGCGACGGCGTGCTCGCCATGCTGGAACTCGCCGACACAACCCGGCACCGCGAAGTCCTGCTCGTCTCCGCCACGGAAAACCGCGGAGTGACGGAACTGGCTTCCCGGTTCGAATCCCTCGGGAGCGCCAACTCGCATCGCCGGTCCGCCGAAACCCGGCGGGAAAAGGCCCGCCAGCTATTGCTGCAACTCGCCACGCGGCGTCTCGAACACAGCCTCGAAAACCATCCCCGCATCCGGGAGGAACTCGTCCGCAGGATTGAAGATCCTTCGGGTTCCTGGACCGGATTGGTACAGGACCTTCTCGCCGCCGCGGCGACGGCGGATTCCATCCAACCCTCCCCCCGGAAACCCTCCCATGTCTGACACTTCTTCCGCTCCCCGCCGGTTTTTCACCGTCTCCGGACTTCCCGTCGATTGCGTTTACGAACCCCCGTCCGGTCCGCTCCCGCCGGAATTGGGTCGCCCCGGCGAGTATCCCTATACCCGCGGCATTTACCCGACGATGTACCGCGGCCGTCCGTGGACCATCCGCCAATACTCCGGATTTTCCACCGCCGAGGAGTCCAACAAACGTTACCGGTATCTCCTGGAACGCGGCGGCACGGGACTCTCGGTCGCCTTTGATTTGCCCACGCAGATCGGCTACGACAGCGACCATTCGCTCGCCGACGGCGAAGTCGGCAAGGTCGGTGTGGCCATCGACACGGTCGAGGACATGCATGCGTTGTTCGACGGCATTCCGCTCGATCAGGTCTCGACCAGCATGACAATCAACTCCACCGCCGCCATCCTGCTGGCGATGTACATCGTCGTGGCGGAGGAACGCGGCATCTCCAGGAAAAAACTCAGCGGCACCATTCAAAACGACATCCTGAAGGAATACATCGCCCGCGGCACCTATCGGTTTCCTCCCCGCCCCAGCCTGCGCCTCGTCTGCGACACCTTTGGCTTTTGCGCACGCGAGATGCCGAAATGGAATCCCATTTCCATCAGCGGCTATCACATCCGCGAAGCCGGCTCCACCGCCATCCAGGAAATTGCCTTCACCCTGGCCGATGCCATTTGCTACATCGAAACCGCCCTGTCCGCCGGACTCGCCATCGACGACTTTGCGCCACGTCTGTCGTTTTTCTTCGCTGCGCACACCGACTTCTTCGAGGAGGCCGCCAAGTTCCGCGCCGCGCGCCGGCTCTATGCCAGGATCATGAAGGAGCGGTTCAACGCCCGGGATCCGAAGAGCCTCATGCTGCGGTTCCATACCCAGACGGGCGGGGTCACCCTCACCGCCCAGCAGCCCGACAACAACATCGTGCGCGTCACCATCCAGGCCCTCGCCGCCGTGCTCGGGGGAACGCAGAGCCTCCACACCAACGCCAAGGACGAAGCCCTCTCCCTCCCCACCGAACACGCCGCCCAGATCGCCATCCGAACCCAGCAGATCATCGCGGAGGAGTCCGGCGTCACCGCGACCGTGGATCCGCTCGGAGGAAGTTATTTTGTCGAAAACCTCACCGACCGTCTGGAGACCGAAGCCGCCGCCCTCATCGCCGAAATCGACCGCATGGGCGGAATGGTCAGCGCCATCGAATCCGGCTGGGTGCAACGCCAGATTGAAAAATCCGCCTACGCCTTCGGACAGAGCCTCGAGAAAAACGAACGCATCATCGTCGGCGTCAACAAATACCGCCTCGAAAACGAACCCGCTCCGGAGATCTTCAAGGTTCCCTCCAACCTTTCGTCCGTGCAGGCCGAAAAACTCCGGCGCATCCGTTCAGAACGCGACGCCAACCGCGTGAAGGAGTCGCTGGACCGCCTCGAACAGGCCGCCCGTACCACCGAAAATCTCATGCCGCTCCTCATCGAAACCGTCCGCGCACGCGCCTCGATCGGCGAAATCTGCAACACCCTCGAAAAGGTCTTTGGTTTGCACGAGCAGATTTAGAGGCATTTCAACGAGCCGGAGACCCCTGTTCGTATTCAGTCCCGCGGCAAACCATCGCCGTGCCACAGGGCGCCTCGGCAGAGCGCGAAAGGCGCCAATTCCAGAGCCCGGCTCGCAGGACGGGGTCCGGGAAGGAATAAGGAATGCGGCCTGAAAGGCTGCGATCATTCTGTCGCCTCCCTTCGGGTCACGCGGTGCAGCGAAACGGCGACAACCCTTCTAAATACGTTCCAAATTCGCTCAAGACAGCCTCTTAGGAAAAAGAACCTATTGGAGAAAACCCGAAACCTTAGTTTTTACCGAAAGACCATTACGTAGCCATACGTAACTCCAATTTCTCCCATGCCGATCATCGACAGCCGTGGGGCCTTTGCGTAGCCTGCCGTCATGCTGACGCGAGTCTTTTCCGCAGCCATTCAGGGGGTCGACGCCGTCGAAGTCGAGGTGGAGGTGAACGCCGGCAGCGGCGAGCCGGTGATGGTGGTGGTGGGATTGCCGGACACCTCGGTGAAGGAAAGCCGGGATCGCGTGACGACCGCGATTGCCAACAGCGGCCTCCGCTGGCCCCGCTCGCGCACCACGGTCAACCTCGCTCCGGCCGATCTGAAAAAGGAAGGCCCCAGTTTCGATCTGCCCATTGCCATCGGAATGATCACCGTCGCGCAGGAAGCGGAGATCCCGCGACTGGCGCGTTGCCTCATGGCCGGTGAGCTTGCCCTGAACGGCGAAGTGCGGCCCATCAAGGGCGCCCTGGCCATGGCGCTCGAAGCCCGGCGACGCAAAAAACGGGCCATTCTCCTGCCCGCCGCCAATGCCCGCGAAGCCGCCGTGGTGGAAGGCATCGAAGTCTACGGCGTGAGCACCCTGCGCGAAGCCTTTGAATTCCTCACGCAACAACGCGAACTCACGCCGATCCGTGAGGATTTCACCATCCTCTTCGACCGGACGGATTCCGACGAACCGGACTTCGCCGACGTGCGGGGCCAACACGCCGTCAAACGCGCCATCGAGGTGGCCGTCGCCGGCAATCATGCCCTGCTTCTGATAGGCCCCCCAGGCAGCGGAAAATCCATGCTCGCCAAACGCATTGCCGGCATCATGCCGCCCCTCACACTGGAGGAGGCCATCGAAACGACCAAGATTCACAGCGTCGCCGGCCTGCTCGGCAACGGACACCAGTTCTGCACCACGCGTCCATTTCGTGCCCCGCATCACACCATTTCCGACGTCGGCCTCATCGGCGGTTCCGCCAATCCGAGTCCGGGCGAACTCAGCGCCGCCCACAATGGCGTTCTCTTTCTGGACGAACTGCCGGAATTCAAACGTTCCACCCTTGAGGTTCTCCGCCAGCCTCTGGAAGATCGTCGTGTGGTCGTCAGCCGCGCCGCCGGCACCGTCGCCTTCCCCGCCAATGTGATGTTGGTCGCAGCCATGAACCCCTGCAAATGCGGGTATTTCGGCAACTCAAAGCGCGAATGCCGCTGCTCACCCCGCGAGGTGGAAAACTATCGCAACAAAATCTCCGGTCCCCTCCTCGACCGCATCGACATCCACGTCGAAGCTCCTGCCGTCGAATACAAGGAACTCAGCAGCACCGAAAAAGCCGAACCCTCCGCCGCCATCCGCGAACGCGTCATCGCCGCCCGCCGGATCCAACAGGAGCGCTTCGCCGGAAACGGCAAATGCCGCACCAACGCGGAAATGAGCCACAGCATGCTGAAGACGCACTGCCAGCTCGACGCCCAGGGACAGGAACTCCTCCGCCACGCCTTGGAGGAACTCCACCTCAGCGCCCGCGCCTACGACCGCATCCTCAGGGTCTCACGCACCATCGCCGACCTCGCCGACTCCGAACGCATCGAACCGGTCCACGTCCTCGAAGCCATCCAGTATCGCACACTGGACCGGAGTTTGTGGCATTGAAGGCAGGCTCAAGTCTCCACATACGATTATCGCCAACTCCCATGCCAGCAAGCAGCCTGATTCCCAAAATCGGCTGTCAAATCTCGGGGGGCATCATGCGCAAATGTGCCCCACCGGGAAATCGGACTCAGAGGGAAGGCTGGAAAACGGGCGGCATCATCAACTGCGCCGCAAGTCCTGTCAGGCGCTTACTGCGGCGGCCTTGCGCCGGTTGCGCCTGGCCCCCAGGATCACAAGTCCCAATGCCACAATCGAGGCGGTCGTCGGTTCCGGGATCGCGCCGAAGACCACCTTCAGCTCATAGCCATCGAAGCCAAAAAACGCGACCTCGAGGCCGGTCGTGTTGGCTGCGAGCGTCCAATTCTCATCCCATCCCGCGGTGCGCGAAGCCGCGCCGCTCGCGTCGAACAGCGTGTAGGCCACGCCGGTTTCAAGCAATCCCGCCCCCAAGCCGAACAGATTGACGGTCTTGGTTCCGCCCAACGTGACTGTCCCGC